>JBBSEJ010000054.1:0-20035 GCA_038239825.1 Gaiellales bacterium | reverse complement strand
TCGCCTCGACCGCCGCCATCGCGGCGGCCTCCGAGTCGGCCGCGACGGCCGCGATCGGCTGGCCCTTGTAGCGAACCTCACCGTCGGCGAGCAGAGGCTCGTCCCCCGGCACACCGAGGCCTTCGAGGTGCCCGTAGACGTTCCTCGGGACATCTGCGTGCGTCACGATCGCACGCACGCCCATCAGCGCCTCTGCCTTGCTCGTGTCGAGTGAGGTGATGGCGGCGTGGTGGTGCGGCGACCGAAGCGCCTTCACCCAGAGGGTCTTGCCGACCCGAACGTCGTCGACGTACTGCGTGCGTCCGGTGACGTGGCCGACGCCGTCGTAGCGCGGGAGGCGTGCGCCGACGGCCTTCATGCCGGGCTTCCCTTCGGCAGGACCTCGGGCTCACCCGGGACCGAGACGGGCACATCTCGGACGCCCTCGACGTCTCCGCGCGAGGCGCCGATCACCGCGTCCACGATCTTGATGTAGCCGGTGCAGCGGCAGTAGTGGCCGCCGAGCGCCTCGAGCACGTCGTCGCGGTCGACCTCCCCACCCTTGCGGTCGATCAGCGCGGTCGCCGCGATCACCATGCCGGGCGTGCAGAAGCCGCACTGGGCCGCATAGTGGTTGTAGAAGGCTTCCTGCACCACCGACAATGCTCCATCGTCGCCGAGGCCCTCGACCGTCGTGATCGCTGCGCCGTCGACTGTGGCGACCGCCGTCAGGCACGAGCGGCGCGGCTCGCCGTCGACGAGGACGGTACATGTGCCGCACCCGCCCTGCTGGCAGCCGGCCTTCGGGCTCGTGATGTCGAGCTCGTCGCGGAGAACATGCAGGAGCGGTGTGAGGGGCGGGCTGACGATCGCCTCCTCGACGCCGTTGACGATCAGCTTCATGCGAGCTCCAGTTGGTCGAGGGCTTCACGGACGAGCTTGGGCAGCACCGCTCGGCGGTACTCGGCCGACGCGACCGCGTCGTCGACGGGCTCGACATCCGAGAGCACGTCGTTCGCGTCGCGGGTCGCTTCGACGGTGCGACAGCGCACGGACGTCGGGCTTGCGCCGCTGACCGCAACGCGAAGGTCGCTGCCGTCCGGGCGCGCGCATGCGACGACAGCGGCGATCGAGTAGGAGTGAGCGTGACGGCGGCGGAGGCTCGTCGTGCCCGTGCGCCGCTCGAATCGGGCGTAGTCGATCTCGAGGACGAGCCGCCGGTCGCGGTCGCCTGTCAGGTACTCCTCGACCGGCTCGAGCCGGTCGCCACCGGCGCCGGTCGAACGAACGCGCGCCCCGAGCGCGATCAGCGGCGCGCCGAGATCCCCACGGTGGGCATCGGAAGCGGCAGGCGCTGCGAGGTTCCCGCCGACGGTGGCGCCCTGTCGCACCTCGCGGTCGGCCAGGTGGGGAGCAACCCTCGAGAGGGCCTCGTCTGGCGCATCGAGGAGCGCTGCGATCGGGAGCATCGCCCCGATCACGACTCGGTCGCCGTCAACGCGCAGCGTGTCGAGGCCCGCCCGATGGAGCATGAGCGCCCGTCCGGGCCGCACCCGGCCGGCGGCGATCTCGGGCAGGAGGATCGTCCCGCCGCCGACGACGGTGATGTCCGTCCCGTCGCCGTACAGCGAGCTCGCCTCGTCGGCGGATGTCGGAAAGAGCACGTCGGCTGTCATGCGGCGATTCTAAGCAGCCGAGAACATGCGCGCGGAAAACGAACACGACTACTGTGTGGGCCAGATGGCCTTCGCGTCGATCGATGAGCTCGATACTGCGCTTGCGAGAGCGTCGTACCTCGCCGACCGTGGGCTCGCAACCGCGCTCTTCCTCGCGCTCACCCTCGAGAAGCCACTTCTCCTCGAGGGTGAGGCGGGCGTCGGCAAAACCGAGGCGGCGAAGGCGATCGCGAGTGCTCTCGGTGCGCCGCTCATCCGCCTGCAGTGCTACGAGGGGCTCGACATCGCGCACGCCGTCTACGAGTGGAACTACGCGCGTCAGCTGCTGCACATTCGAGCCGCACAGGCCGGAACGGTCGATGAGGCCGAGCTCTTCGGTCGCGACTTCCTGATCCGTCGGCCCGTCCTCGAGGCAATCGAGTCGAACGATCGGGTGCTTTTGCTGATCGACGAGATCGACCGCGCCGATGAGGAGTTCGAGGCGTTCCTGCTCGAGGTGCTGTCCGACTTTCAGGTGACGGTGCCGGAGCTCGGCACGATCGAGGCGAAGCAGAAGCCTTACGTGATCCTCACGTCGAACCGGACACGCGAGCTGCACGACGCACTCAAGCGGCGCTGCCTCTACCACTGGATCGACCATCCATCGGTCGCACGCGAGATCCAGATCGTCGAGCTGCGCGTGCCTGGCGTACCCGAACGGCTTGCCGAGGAGGCGGCGCGCTTTGCAGCGGAGCTGCGCTCGCTCGATCTGCAAAAGCCGCCGGGTCTCGCCGAGACGATCGACTGGGTGCGTGCGCTGACGGCGCTCGGCCAGCAGGAGCTCGATGTCGACAATGTGGAGGCAACACTCGGATCGCTGCTCAAATATCACGACGATCTGCTCTCGATCCGTGACGAAGCGCTCGCCGACCTCGTCGTCACAGCGCGTGGCTGAGCTGATCGCGGGACACGCTTCCCCGCACGCCGTCACACGGCACGTGGTCGTCTTCGGGCGAGTGCTGAGGGAAGGGGGCCTCGAGATCGGGCCGCGTCGCATCGCGGACGCCCTCCGTGGGCTCGACGCGATCGACCTTGCCCGCCAGGAGGACGTGTACTGGACACTTCGACAGACGCTCGTCGCGCGCCGCGAGGAGCTCGAGACGTTCGATCGGGTGTTCGACGCGTGGTTCCTGCGTGCGCCGGCGCAGCCACGCGCGCGAGAATCCGATCCGTCGCCGCGCGCCGGCCAGAGACGTAAGGGGGGTGCGCCCGGTGTCGGCCCGGAGCTCGACGGCGGCGAGATCGAGGTCGGCGCGTGGAGCCACGACGAGCTCCTCCGTACTCGCGACTTCGCCGCGATGAGCCCGGAGGAGTTCGCGCGCGCGCGCGAGTTGATCCGGCAGATCGCCGTCGGGCGCCCCCGGCGTCGCACCCACCGCCTGCGCGCCGACCGCCGCGGTCGCACGCTCGACGTGCGTGCGCTCGTGCGCGCGTCGCTCGCGACCGGCGGCGATCCGGTCAGGCGCGCCTACCGCAGCCGGGCGCACGGCCCGCGCAAGCTCGTGTTGTTGCTCGACATCTCCGGCTCCATGGACGCATACGCGCGAGCGCTCTTGCTCTACCTCCATGCGGCGCGCGGTTCGGGACGCGGGGTCGAGACATTCGCTTTCGGCACGCGACTCTCCCGTCTCACGCCGGAGCTCGGAGTCCGCGATCCGGAGTCGGCACTCGCAGCAGCAGCCGCGCGCGTGGTCGACTGGTCGGGTGGAACGCGCATCGGTGAGTCGCTGAAGGCCTACAACGACGAGTGGGGGCGGCGCGCGCTGACGCGCGGCGCCGTCGTCGTCGTGCTCTCGGACGGCTGCGAGCGCGGGAGCCCTGCCCTCGTGGCCGCGCAGATGGAGCGTCTCGCGCGCCAGGCCTTCGCGGTCGTGTGGGTGAACCCGCTGAAGGGCCATCCGGACTACCAGCCCCTCGCCGGCGGGATGCGCGCGGCATCCACCTACGTCGATCGGCTCGTCTCCGGGCACGATCTCGCAAGCCTGGAGACGCTCGGTACAGTCCTCGCGGGCATCGAACGGAGGCACGCGGCATGAAGGAGATCGTCGAGGAAGTCGAGCGGTGGCGCGCGCGCGGCGAGAAGGTCGCGATTGCAACGGTCGTCGCGACGCGCCGTTCAGCGCCGCGCCCGGTCGGCGCGAAGCTCGCGATCTCCGAGCAGGGTGAGCTGTGCGGCTCCGTCTCGGGCGGTTGCGTCGAGAACGATGTCGCACTCCAAGCGCTCGAGGTGATGGCGTCGGGCGAGCCGAGGCTGGTCAGCTATGGCATCACCGATGACCAGGCGCTGGGCGTCGGCCTGCCGTGTGGCGGCGAGATCGACGTCTTCCTCGAGCGGTTGGATTGACACTCACCGAGGTGCTGCTCGCTCTGGCGCATGGCGACGAGCGCGCGGTGCTCTTCACCGTCGTTGCCGGCGAGCGGGAGCTCGGGCGAAAGGTTCTCGTGCTCCTCGACCGCGACGAGGTCGTGGGCGAGGATCCGCTCGGACTCGTGCCGCTCGCCCGGGAGCATCGTCGCAACGGCCTTCTCGAGCACGACGGGCTTCAGGTGTTCGTGGAGGTCTTCGGGCCGCCGCCACGGCTCGTGGTCGTCGGCGCGGTGGATACGGGAGAAGCCCTGTGCGCGGCCGCGAAACGCGTCGGCTGGCGAACGATCTGCGTCGACGCGCGGGCCCAGTATGCGAAGCCGGAGCGGGTACCGAGCGCCGACGAGATCGTCGTCGAGTGGCCCGAGCCCGCCTTCGAGCACATCCGGCCCGACCGGGATACCGCGGTGGTCGTTCTCACCCACGACGACAAGTTCGACATTCCGGCCCTCGCGGTGGCGCTGCGGTCGGATGCGTTCTACGTCGGCGCGCTCGGCAGTCGCCGTGCGCAGTCGAAACGGCGCGAGCGGCTCCTCGAGGTGGGTCTGACCGAGCGGCAGCTCGACCGGCTGCGTGGCCCGGCCGGGCTCGACATCGGCGCGGAGAGCCCGGCCGAGACGGCCGTCTCGATCCTCGCCGAAGCGCTCGCGCTCCGCGCCGGCCGCCTCGGCGGCCCGCTGCGCGAGGCCGCGGGCCGCATCCACGTCGAACGCTGACCCCCCCCGGCCGTGTCTGGTTGGGCGGTGGTCGTGGTGGGCGTGTCTGGGGCCTGTCCCCGGCCGTGTCTGGTTGGGCGGTGGTCGTGGTGGGCGTGTCTGGGGCCTGTCCCCGGCCGTGTCCGGGTTTGACATGGCCGTTGGGACTGTTACCTTCGCTCGCGGGCCGAGCGGCCCCGCCACCTCGAGGTAAAGGAGAGGCAGTGCCGGTTTCGGTGGAGTCCGACAAGGTGCGCGAGCTGATCGACGAGAGCGCCGAGGTCGAGCAGATCGCGACGGGATTCACGTTTACGGAAGGGCCGATCTGGATGGCAGACGGGTCGCTGCACTTCAGCGATATGCCGGGCGACAAGCGTCGGCGGTGGCATCCGACCGAGGGTGTCGAGGTCCTGCGCGACCCGAGCAACAAGTGCAATGGGATGACGCGTGACAACGACGGCAACCTGATCGTCTGCGAGCACGTCACGAGCTCGGTCGTCCGCGAGTCGCCCGACGGGGCACGCGAGACGATCGCCTCGCACTGGGGCGAGCGCGAGCTGAACAGCCCGAACGACGTGATCGTCGCGTCGGACGGCTCGATCCTCTTCACCGACCCCACCTACGGGCGAATGCCCGGGTTCGGCCTCGAACGCGAGCAGGAGCTCGACTTCCAGGGCGTCTACCGCATTCCGGCAGGCAGCGGCGAGCTGCAGCTCCTGATCGACGACTTCGCGCAGCCGAACGGCCTCTGTCTCACCGCCGACGAGTCGCTCCTCTACATCAACGACACTGTGCACGCCCACATCCGGGTCTTCGAGGTCGGTCCCGATCATGCGCTCTCGAACGGCCGCGTCTTCGCGGAAGGGATCGGCACCGGCGACCTCGCGAGTGGTGAGCTTGTCGACGGGATGAAGCTCGACGAGCGCGGCAACGTGTATGTGACCGGCCCGAGGGGCGTCTGGATCTACGCGCCCGACGGCGAGCATCTCGGCGTCATCCAGGTCCCTGAGAATGTCGGCAACGTGAACTGGGGCGACGAAGACTGGCGGACGCTCTACATCCCGGCCTCGACCTCGGTGTATCGCGTGCGGATGAAAGTCGCGGGCAACACACTCGATTACATGCGTTAGGAGGAGTCGTGGACGACATCGATCCGAAGACGTCTGCCCTGGTGATCCAGGATCTGCAGAACGACGTGATCATCGAGGGAGGTGCCTTTGCCGACTCGGGCGCCCCGGCGCATGCGACGAGTCAGAACGTGGTCGAGAACGTGAAGGGGCTCGCCGCCGCGTGCCGCGACGCGGGCGTGCCGGTGATCCATGTCTGGTACATCGTCGAGGAGGGAGCGCCGGGCCTGAAGCAGAACGCGCCGCTCTTCGAAGGTGTCAAGGGCGCGAACGCCCTCGTACGCGGCAGCTGGGGCGCCGCGGCGGTCGACGGGCTCGAGCCTCAGCCGGGCGATCACGTCGTCGAGAAGATGCGCATGAACGGGTTCTACGACACGCGCCTCGACATCCTCCTGCGCGGTCTCGGGGTCGAGAGCCTGATCATCAGCGGCGCATGGACGAACATGTCGATCGAGCACACCGCGCGCCACGCGGCCGATGCCGGGTATCGCGCGATCGTCGCGTCCGACGGCACCTCGACGGTGAACGACGAGTGGCAGCACGTGGCCCTGAGCTACGCGATGCAGAACGTCGCCGTCGTCGAGTCGTGTGCCGGCATCACGGCGGCGCTGCGCGGCTGACCCTGCCTATGATTCGAAGGTGACCGCGGTAGCAGACCTGCCCCTGCTGGAGCTCGTCGCCGACTCGGGAGAGACCTTTGCGGTCGACAATCCTGCGACCGGCGAGACCGTTCACGACGTGCCACGCATGGGCGCCGCGGAGACCGAGCGGGCGCTGCGCGCCGCCGAGGAAGCACTGCCGGCTTGGCGCGGCCTCCTCGCGCGGGAACGTGCGCGGATCATGCGCCGCTTCGCCGACTTGATGCTCGAGAACACCGAGCCACTCGCACGGCTGATGACGACCGAGCAGGGCAAGCCGCTCGCCGAGTCGCGCGTCGAGATCGAATATGCCGCCTCGTTCCTCGAGTGGTTCGGCGAGGAGGCGAAGCGCGTCTACGGCGACACCATTCCCACCTACATGCGCGACCGCCGCATCGTCGTCACCAGGGAGCCGGTCGGCGTGACGGCGGGTATCACGCCGTGGAACTTTCCCGCGGCGATGGTGACCCGCAAGGCCGCGCCCGCCCTCGCCGCCGGGTGCACGATGGTGCTGAAGCCGGCCGAGCAGACGCCGCTCACGGCGCTCGCGGTGGCACAGCTCGGCCTCGAGGCCGGGCTGCCTGCAGGAGTGCTCGGCATCGTCACCGGTAGCGCAGACGACGCGCCGGAGATCGGGCGAACGATGACGTCGAGCGCGATCGTGCGCAAGCTCGGGTTCACGGGCTCGACCGAGGTCGGGAAGCTTCTGATGGCCCAATGTGCGGGACAGGTCAAGAAGGTGTCCCTCGAGCTCGGCGGCAACGCGCCGTTCATCGTGTTCGACGACGCAGACATCGAGGAGGCGGTGGCCGGAGCGCTCACCTGCAAGTTCCGCAACTCGGGGCAGACGTGCATCTCGGCGAACCGGATCCTCGTGCAGGCATCTGTCTACGACGAGTTCGTGCAGCAGCTCACCGCGCAGGCCTCGACGCTGGTCGTCGGCTCGGGGCTCGAGCCCGACACCCGGATCGGGCCGTTGATCGAGCAGCAGGCGATCGACAAAGTCTCTCGCCACGTCGCTGATGCACTCGAGCGCGGCGGGGAGCTCCTCACCGGTGGGGAGCATCTGGGCGGGCTCTTCTATCGCCCGACGGTCATCGCCGGGGTGCCGCCGAACGCGGCGATGGCGGTGGAGGAGACCTTCGGCCCGGTTGCCGGCATTGCGCGTTTCACGACCGAGGATGACGCGATCAGGCAGGCGAACGACACGCCGTACGGCCTCGCCGCCTACTTCTACAGCCGCGATCTCGGGCGCGTCTGGCGCGTCTCCGAGCGACTCGAGTACGGCATCGTCGGGATCAACACCGGTGTCATCTCGACCGAGGTCGCTCCCTTCGGTGGCGTCAAGGAGTCGGGTATCGGACGGGAGGGATCGAAATACGGCATCGAGGAGTGGCTCGAGCTGAAGTACCTCTGCCTGGCTGGAATCGACTCGTGATCGTCGAGCAGCGCGACTACCACGTCCTTACCGGCAAGCTGGCCGAGGTCGTGCGCCTGTACGAGACCGAAGGAATCGTCGTGCAGAAACGCCACCTCGGCACTCTGATCGGCGCCTTCACCACCGACGTGGGTGCCCTCTCGACCTACACGTCGATGTGGAGCTATGCGAGCTACGCCGAGCGCGAGGAGCGGCGCGCGAGCCTGCAGACCGACGACGCGTGGCAGGAGTTCCTCGCGCGACTGCAGCCGCTCCTGCACACGCAGCAGAACCGCATTCTCATCCCGACCTCGTTCTCGCCGATCAGCTGATGCACGGCAAGGTCGCGATCGTCACCGGCGCGGCCCAGGGCATCGGGCGGGCGATCGCCGACGGTTTGTCGGCCGCCGGCGCGCGCGTGGTCATCGCCGACCTGCACGGGGCGGAGGAGGCGGCGTCCTCGCTCGACGGCGGCGTCGGCATCACCGCCGACGTCGCGAACGAGGCAGACGTGGGGCGTCTCGTCGACACCGTCGTCGAGCGATGCGGCTCGGTCGACATCCTCGTGAACAACGCCGGCCTCTATGCCTCGCTCGAGATGCGCCCCTTCGAGCAGATTCCGCTCGAGGAGTGGCGCAGGGTGATGGACGTGAACGTCGCCTCCATGTTCCTCACCTGCCGCGCAGTCGTGCCCGTGATGCGCGGGCGCGGCGGCGGCAGGATCGTCAACATCTCATCGGGAACGCCGTTCCGCGGTGTGCCGTTCCTGCTCCACTACGTCACCTCGAAAGGCGCCATCGTCGCGCTCACGCGCGCACTTGCGAAGGAGGTGGGGGGTGACAACGTGCTCGTCAACTGCGTCGCACCCGGATTCACGATGTCCGCAGGCGTCACCGCGCATCCGGAGGTGGTCGAGAAACTGCGCGACGTCTCTGTAACGGCGCGAACGCTCCAGCGCGACCAGGTACCCGAGGATGTCGTCGGTGCGGTCGTCTTCCTCTGCGGGCCGGGCTCGGGATTCATCACCGGCCAGTCGATCGTGATCGACGGAGGCCAGACCTTCCATTGATCCTCGAGCTCGAGGATCATCGCGACGGCATCGAGACCGGTCACGGAGACCATGTCGTCTACGACGTCGGCTTCGACCGGGCGTTCTTCGGGGCCGGGAAGGTCGACGGGCACGCGCTCGTCTGGAGGCTGACCGAGCGGCCGCCCGGCGAGTCGCTCGTGCGCTGCGACCGCGTCGACTTCCCGCCCGGCAGCGTCGCCCACCTACACACGCACCCGGGCCCCGGGCTGCGCGTGCTGCTCGCCGGGAGGATCCGGATCGACACCGAGGGAACCTCCCGCGAGTACGGCCCCTTCGAGTGGTGGTACGAGACCGGCCCCGACCCCGTCTTCGCCGCTGCAGCCGAGACCGAGGAGACCGCGTTCGTTCGCGTGCTCCTGCTGCCGCGGGAGTGGGAGGGGAAGCGGACGATCCGTTACGTCGACCCTGCGGACGACGCCAAGCCGAGGCTTCAGCGGGCGCGCGTCTACTTCGAGCACGCCCTGTGACGCGCGCCGGTGGCAGGCTGCTTGCCGACCAGCTCGCCGTCCACGGCACCGAGGTCGCGTTCTGCGTGCCCGGCGAGAGCTACCTCGCGCTCCTCGACGGCCTCTACTCATCGCCCATCCGGTTGATCACGTGCCGGCACGAGGCCGGTGCGGCGAACATGGCGGAGGCGTACGGCAAGCTCACCGGACGGCCCGGGGTGTGCATGGTCACGCGCGGGCCCGGCGCGACACACGCCGCGGTCGGCGTGCACACGGCGTTCCAGGACTCGACACCGCTGATCCTGCTCGTCGGGCAGGTGTCGTCCGGTCAGGCCGAACGCGAGGCGTTTCAGGAGATCGACTACCGCCGGATGTTCGGCCCGCTCGCGAAGTGGGTCGCACAGATCGACCGGGCCGACCGCATCCCCGAGTTCCTCGCGCGCGCTTACACGACTGCGTGCGCGGGACGCCCCGGGCCCGTCGTGCTCGCGCTGCCGGAGGACATGCTCGCCGGGACGAGCGACGCCGGCGACGCCCCGCCGTTCCACCGCGTGCAACCGAGCCCCGCCCCCGCGGACATCGACGCGCTACGAGACGTGCTCGCAGGTGCCCAACGACCGTTCGCGATCGTCGGCGGTGGCGGCTGGACGCCCACCGCCGCGTCCGGAATGCAGCGCTTCCTCGAGGCGAACGCGCTCCCGGCAGGTGCGGCTTTCCGGCGCCAGGATGCAATCGACAACGATTCTCCGAGCTACGTCGGCGACGTCGGCATCGGCATCAATCCGTCGCTCGCCGAGCGAGTACGGCGTGCTGACGTGCTGCTCGTCGTCGGCCCGCGTCTCGGCGAGATGACGACCTCCGGCTACACCTTGCTCGAGGTGCCGCGACCGGCGCAGACCCTCGTGCACGTGCACCCGGGAGCGGAGGAGCTCGGGCGCGTCTACCAGGCCGAGCTGCCGATTCTCGCGGGGATGGAGCACTTCGCCGCTGCCGTTTCCGGCCTGCGTGTCGAGCCACGCTGGAGCGCTGCGACGGCGCAGGCACGAGCCGAGTACGAGGTGTGGCAGCAGCACCTGCCGATGCCCGGGCCCGTCGACCTCGGCGAAGTCGTCGCGCGTCTGCGAGGCCGCGTCCCGGGCGCGATCGTCTGCAACGGTGCCGGCAACCACACCGTGTGGGTCCACCGCTTCTGGCGGTTCCACGACTTTCCGAGCCAGCTCGCACCGACGAGCGGAGCGATGGGGTACGGCGTTCCCGCCGCCGTCGCCGCGAAGGCCCTGCATCCCGAGCGCGACGTGGTCTGCTTCTCGGGGGACGGCGACTTCCTGATGTCGGGGCAGGAGCTTGCGACCGCGGTTCAGTACCGGCTGCCGATCGTGATCATCGTGGTCGACAACGGCATGTACGGCACGATCCGGATGCACCAGGAGCAGCAGTTCCCCGGCCGTGTGGTCGGTACCGACCTCGTGAACCCCGATTTCGCGGCCTACGCACAGGCGTTCGGAGCTCACGGTGAGGAGGTCGCGCGCACCGAGGACTTCCCGGCAGCCCTCGAGCGCGCGCTGGCAGCGGGCGTGCCGGCCGTGATCGCGTTGCGCGTCGATCCGGAGGCGATCACGCCGCGCACGACCCTCAGTGCGATCCGCGCGGCGGCGGAGGGCGGTCAGTGACCGGCCGGGAGCTGAAGGGGCGCCGGGAGCTCCGGGTGCCGGGACTCGCCGAGCCCATCAGCCACTACACCGATGCGGTCTGGGCCGGTGAGCTGCTTTTCATCTCGGGGTGCGTGCCGGTCGGAAGCGACGGCAATCTCGTCCCGGGCGACGTCGAAGCGCAGGCGCGCCAGGTCTTTGCGTGTATCGGCACCGTGCTCGCCGCGGCCGGTGGCAGCTTCGACGACGTGGTGAAGGTGACGGTGTTCCTGGTCGACGTCGACGACCGGCGCGCGGTGAATCGCGTGCGGCAGCAGGTCTTCGGCGACACCCGCCCTGCGAGCACGCTCGTCGAGGTGAGCCGCCTCGCGATCCCGGGCGCGCTCGTCGAGGTCGAGGCCGTCGCACTGATCCCGTCGAGCTGATCTCAGATGAGCGACGCGTTCAACGCCGTCATCACCGAGGTGGATCCGGCTCGCGCGGCGGATGGCCCGCTGCACGGGCGGCGCCTGCTCGTGAAAGACCTGATCGACACCGCCGGGATTCGAACGACCTACGGCTCGCAGATCTACGCCGACCATGTCCCGGCCCGCACCGCGAGTGCGGTCGAGCGACTCGTCGCGGCCGGAGCCGTCGTCGTCGGCAAGGCGAACCTGCACGAGTTCGCGTGGGGCGTCACGAGCCAGAATCCGTGGTACGGCACGGTGCAGAATCCGCGCCATCCCGGACGGACGACCGGGGGTTCCTCGGGCGGGAACGCCGCGGCGCTCGCGGCCGGGCTCTGCGACATCGGCATCGGCACCGACACCGGGTGCTCGATCCGCCTACCGGCGTCGTGCTGTGGCGTGGTGGGGCTGAAACCGAGCTGGGGCCGGATCCCGGTCGACGGCGTGTTCCCGCTCTGCCCGACCTTCGACACGGTGGGGCCGATGGCGACGACGGTCGCGGAGGTGGCGACGATGTGGTCGATCCTTGCGCAAGCGTCGTTGCCAGCGCCTCGGCTTGCCGGGCTCGTCGTCGGCGTGCTCACGAGGCCGCCTTCGGTCGGCGGCCCGGCTCTGCCCGAGAATCGCGCCGCGGAGGCGTACGTGAGCCGGCTCGAGCGGCTTGGTGCGCGTGTCGTCGAGGCCTCGATTCCCGAGCCTCCGGACGACACGTGGCCGCTCTTTCTCCACGAGGCCGCGACGGCCCATCGTGCAACGTTCCCGGATCGGGCGGCCGAGTACGGCGCGAATGTCCGGACGAAGCTCGAGCTGGCACAGGAGGTCGACCCTGCCGAGGTGGAGCGGGCGCGCCGCTCGGTGGACGCGTGGCGCCGGCTCGAGCCCGATGTCGACCTCTATGTCGCACCCGTGCTCGGCACCGAGCTGCCACCGGTCGACTGTGACGAGCTCGACATCCGCATTCCCGCGACCGCATTCCTGCGCCCCTTCAATGTGCTCGGCTGGGCCGCGATCGCGATCGGAGACCTTCAGTTCGCCGCCCCACGGGACGAGGTCGTGCTCGCCGCCGCGCTCGCGTGGGAAGTGGAGGTGGGCGCTACGGACTGATGTCCGCGATGTCGCCTGCGGCGGGCAACGCGACCGCGACCTTCGACCCGAAGTCGGAGTACGTCGTATCGATCGTGATTCGCGAACCCTGAGCTGTCCGGTAATCGACCCTCACGCGGCGGATCCGCCCGCGGCCGTCGAGCCAGAACGATGCCGCGAACGGCTTTGCGGCGTAGTCGTTCCGCACCGCCGTTGCGATCGACGCACGAACCCCGGCGGGCAGCATTCGGGCCAGCCTCGACGGGTCGACCACGCCGTCGAAGCGCGCGGTGCCGTCCGGAGCCCGGCCGGCGTGTCTCGGCGACGCGACGCCGCGCGCCAGATAGGCCGGTGCGACGACGTGGGCGAGCTCGTCCGGCTGGGCTGCCCGCTGCTTGGCGCTGAGACGCCGAGTGTCGAGCTTCGTCCACGGCTTCACCGTCGGATCGGCGAGAGCCGCCTGCACGTTGCCGTTCGTGTAGGTGAACGGGCCGCGCAACACGAGCTCCTGCGGCACCGTCGAGCCTGGAATCTGCTTGTAGAGGTGCGCGCGCCGTTCACGGAACGAGACCGTGCCGTTCTCCTCGGAGTAGATCCGTGTCCCGCCGACGAGGGCGGTGATCTTCAGCGTGAACCCGGCCGTGCCCGGGGCGGTCGTCCGGGTGGTGGCGGCGGCGAAGCTCGGCACCGCGCCGCCGGAGGGCGCCGTGCCCGTGCTTGGGGTGGGAGTGCTGCTCGAGACGCTCGAGTGCGACGGCCCACCGCAGCCCGACAGGACGGCGGATGCGACGACGACGATGACCGGGAGGCGCACGCGGCGCATGGTAGAGGCAGGCCTCAGAGCTCGATCGTCACTGCGCCCGCCGGCCGTGGGCGCGGGCTCGAGCGGAGGACGTCCACGAACGCCGCGGCGGTCGGTGACCAGTCGCTCCGCGCGTAGACGGCGACGTCGCGGATCAGGCGAGGCTGGAACCGCAGCACCGCGCAGTCGATTCCCGGGCCGACGATGTTGTCGGGAACGAGCGCGATTCCCACGCCGACCGCCGCCAGCCGCACGGCGCCTTCGGCCTGCGAGGTGCGGACCGTGCCTCGCGGCCGGAAGCCGGCCCCACGGCAGATGTCGTCGACGATCCCGGCCAGGCCGTGATCCGGGTGGTAGAGCACCCACTCGCGCTCGCGGAGATCGCCGAGCGTCACGGCACGCGAGCCCGCGAGCGGGTCGGAGCCCGCAACGACGAGGACGAACTCCTCCCAGGCGACGTTCTCGAGTGGGCCGTCCCAGCGGCGAAGCGGCCGGGGGCCGACCGCGAAGTCCGCGACCCCCTGTTCGACGGCGTCCTCGAGGAGGTTTCTATGCCGGAACTCATGGAGGCGGATCGCCACGTTCGGGTGCCGCTCGTGCCAGATCCCGATGTGTGCAGGCAGCACGCCGACCGCCATCGAGAGCACGGTCGCGATCTCGAGGACTCCGAGCTCGACCGCGAGTGCGGAGCGGGCGCCCTGCCAGCCACGCTCGAGCGCACGAACCGCGAGGCGCGCCTCGGGGAGGAGCGCGCGACCCGCCGGGGTGAGCGAGACGCCGCGCGGCAGACGGTCGAGCAGGGCGCCTTCGAGCTCTTCCTCGAGCGACTTGATGTGTTGCGAGAGCGACGGCTGTGCGATCCCGACTCGCCGCGCGGCTCGGGTGAACGAGCCCTCGTCGACGATGGCGATGAAGCATTCGAGCTGACGGAACGTCATAGAGAAAACCTATCGCACCTAGTGGTCAACAGGGTACTTGACCTATGCCGGTAAACCCGTGAGACTCGCAGCGTGCGAGCGACCGGGATCAACCACGTCAGCATCTCGGCCGCGGATCTCGAAGTCTCCACGCGGTTCTACGAGACCATCTTCGGAATGGAGCGGATCGCAACCCCCGTGTTCGAGACGCCGGTGCAATGGCTTCGCGTGGGTGATTTGCAATTGCACCTCTTCCTCGACGAAGACGGTACGGCGCCTGCGCGCCACCACATCGGGCTGACGGTCGACGACTTCGCCGCGGCCTACGACGCCATCGCGTCCTTCGCGTCCGCGGAGTGGGGCTCCGAGCTCGTCGAGCTTCCCTCGGGGCAGGTGCAGCTCTACTTCCGGGATCCCGCCGGCAACCTGATCGAGTTGAACTGGCCGGACGCCTCGACGCTCGAACGCTCGCGCTACCCCGAGCTGCGGCGACTCTCGGAGGTCGTTCCCCAGACCACCGAGTCGCGCCGCGCGGTGCTCTATCTCGATCGGAGCATCGCATGAGCGTCAGCGCGCCGGAGCTCGGCGGCGTCAGTAGACGCGCTCGCTCACTCGCGCTGCAAGCCCGGCTCACGAAGGTCGCGGGCTGGGGCCTGATCGCAGTCGTGGTCATCGCACCGGCCCTCTGGATCCTCTTCTTCGCCCCGACGACCGGAAAGTGGGCGACGGCGTTCGGATCCGCCGTGCACGATCCGAAAGACTTCCTGATCACGGTTCTGAACGGGGTCACCGCCGCGGCGCTCTATTTCGTCGTCGCGAGCGGCTTCACGCTGATCTTCGGCCTGATGCGCGTCGTCAACATGGCGCACGGCGCGTTCTTCCTCTTCGGGGGGTACGTCGCGTTGAAGCTGCAACGGAACCTCGTCGGTGAAGGCGGCTCGTTCGGGCTGACGAGCGGGCAGGTGAACCTGACCCACTGGATCCTGCCGGCGCTCCTCGGCACGGTCGTGATCGCCGCCATGGGGCTCGCGATGCAGCAGGTCTTCCTGCGCTGGAACCAGGGCCAGGACCTCCGTCAGGCCCTGATCACGATCGCGATCTCGATCATCCTCGCCGATCAGATGCTCGCCCACTTCGGCGGGGTCGCCGAGGACATCGCCTGGCCGCGCAACTGGGACACCTTCGTGAACGTTCGGGTGCAGGGGATCCAGTACACCGAGACGCGCCTCATCATCCTCGGGATCGCAATCGGGATCGGCGTCCTCCTCTGG
The DNA here is from genome assembly GCA_038239825.1 of Gaiellales bacterium. GTDB lineage: Bacteria > Actinomycetota > Thermoleophilia > Gaiellales > Gaiellaceae > PALSA-600. Next base: position 4,395 of record JBBSEJ010000054.1, on the reverse strand, counting down.
CTCTGGCTGAAGCGCACACGCACCGGCATGGTGATCCGGGCCGGCGTCGACGATCGCGCGATGGTCTCCGCCCTCGGCATCAACATCCAGCTCACCTTCGCGCTCGCGTTCGCGGTCGGCTCGGCACTCGCCGGGCTCGGCGGGGTGATCGGCGGGTCGTTCGCGAGCCTCGCTCCGGGGGTCGACGCAAACTGGTTGCTCTATTCGCTCGTCGTAGTGATCATCGGAGGATTGGGATCACTCGGCGGAGCCGCCATCGGCTCCCTGCTGCTCGGGCTGACGAGCAACTTCTCGGCGGCCTACCTGCCGTCGAGCTATACGTACTACTCGATCATCTTCACGTTCGTCCTGGTTGCGATCGTGCTCGCCGTGCGTCCCCTGGGCCTCTTCGGGAGGCCGGCATGAGGAAGGTCACACCCGATCGGGTCGTCGGCGTGCTCGCGCTCGTGCTCGCGGTCACGGCTCCCTTCTACGTCTCGTCCTACTGGGTGGGGACGCTCCTCACGCAGATGCTGTTCCTCGGCATCGTCGCCGCAAGCCTCATCTTCCTCTCGGCCTACGGTGGCATGGTGTCCCTCGCGCAGGTCTCCGTCTACGGGATCGCGGGCTTCGTGGTCGGGAACGCGACCACCACGAACACGAAAGGGCTCAACCTCGGGTGGAGCCCCTGGTGGGGAGTCGTCGCCGGCCTCCTCCTCGCCGTCGTTGCCGGCATGGTCTTCGGCGCGCTTGCGAGCAGAAGTGTCGGGATCTACTTCCTCATGATCACGCTCACGTACTCCGTGATCGCGAACCTCGTCTTCGGACAGGTGACCGACATCTCGGGCTTCGGCGGGATCAGCGGCATCTCGGCGCCGCGCGGGGTCGGCCCCGTCGATGCCCATGCCAATCGCCTGTACTACGTGACGCTCGTGCTCGCGCTCGCGGTGTATGTCCTGCTGCGTTACGTCTCGCGGACACCGTTCGGCCTGACGCTCCAGGGCGTGCGCGACGACCCCGTGCGGATGGCGTCGCTCGGCTACAACGTCGTTGCCCACCGCACCATCGCGTTCGCGTTCGCGTCGTTCATCGCCGCCGTCGGCGGCGTCCTCTTCGTCTGGTGGAACGGGCACATCGACCCGGCGTCGATCGACCTCGGTTCCACGATCGACGTGCTGGTGATCGCCGTCGTCGGCGGCCTCTATCGGCTCGAGGGAGCCTGGGTGGGCGCGCTCTTCTTCGTCATCATCAACAACTACTCGCAGCAGATCTCGTTCATCGGGCCGCGCTTCCACACGCTGATCGGCGCGATCTTCCTCGTGATCGTGCTCGTCTCTCCCGGAGGGCTCGTTGGCCTTTGGGAGCGCGTGGTGACATTCTCCTCGGGGCGACGCCGGGAACCCACCGATCGAAATCCGATCGATCTGGGCCGCGCGGAGCCGAGCGTCTGAAAGGAGGCCTCGACGGAACAGGCGTCAGGGCACGTACCGAACCCCCCAGGTCAGCTTTGCCCAGAACTTTACCCCCCAGCACAGACCACATCAACGGTTCGAAAGGAGGAGGGCATACGTATGAATGCTCTCAAGCGCAAGTGGAAGCTCGTCCCGATCGCAGCTCTCGTGATCGTGGCGGCCGCACTCGTCGCGGCGTCGGCGACCGCTCGCAGCAATGCATCGACGATCAAGGTCGCCGTCCTGTCCGACTGTCAGGGCGCGTTCGGGTCGTTCGACAACCAGGACCTGGCCGGTGTCGTCACCGCGATGGCACAGTTCGCGGGCGGGCACGCCAAGAACAAGAACAAGCCGCGTGACGGCTGGGTCGGCGCGTCGATCAACGGCCACCCGCTGAAGCTCGTCGGGGTCGGCTGCTCGAACGACCGGGCAGACACGGCGATCAAGGAGACGAAGCGCCTGATGGAGCAACTGGGCGCAGACATCCTCGTCGGTCCGCTTTCCGGTGACGAGTCGATCGCGGTCGCCCAGTACGCGAAGCAGCATCCCACGAAGACGTTCGTCGACGGATCCGCAGGCGCGCAGGACACGACGCTGAAGGTCCGAGCGCCGAACTTCTACCGCTTCAACGGAGACGGCGCGATGTGGAACGCCGGTCTCGGCGACCTCGCCTACAACAAGCTGGGCTGGAAGACGGCGGCCGTCGTGGCCGACGACTACAGCTTCGCCTGGACGTCGGCGGCCGGCTTCATCGCCGAGTTCTGCGCGGTCGGCGGTGACGTCACGAAGCGGGTGTTCCCGCCGCTCAACACGACGGACTACTCGTCGTATGCACAGCAGCTCCCGACCAACGTCGACGGAACGTTCGTCGCCGTCGGCGGGGCGGGGCTGATCCCGTTCCTGAAGGCCTACGAGCAGGCGCACGGCCCGATCGACAGCAAGAAGTTCATGGGCAACCTGTTCTGGGGCACGCCCGGCCAGTTCGAGCAGCTCTCGACGCGGGTTTCCGGCGTCTACTTCGGTGGGGCCGGAACGGCCGGCGACCTGGCGACGAAGGCCGCCAAGGCCTACAACGCCCAGGTCGGTAAGACGTTCACGACTATCCCGCCCTTCGGCGCAGCCGCGCCGCAGGCAGCGTCGACCTTCACCTACGGCTTCTACGTGAACACGTGGGGCCTGCTCTCGGGCCTGAAGGCCGTCGGCGGCGACATCTCGGGTGGCCAGAAGAAGCTGCACGCGGCCATCTCGAAGGTGAAGCTCGCGACACCGTACGGCCCGCTCCACCTGGACAAGAACCGCCAGGCGGTGATCAACGTCTTCTACGGCCAGCTCTTCACCAAGGACGGCAAGCTGGCGACGAAGACGCTGGGCGAGATCCCGGGTGTCGATCAGACGTTCGGCGGCACGTTCAGCCCATCGACCCCGGCACCGGGACGCACGGATCCGAAGTGCGTCAAGCGGAGCCTGCCCTGGATCGGTAAGACGATCCACCCGCCGGTCACGGGCTGACAAGGAAGGCGTGACCGAAGCGGCACTACCCGAAGACGCCGAGCCGATTCTCCGCTTGCGGGGGATCGGCCGGCGCTTCGGCGGCCTGCACGCCGTGCGTGACGTCGACCTCGACGTCGCGTACGGCGAGAGGCGCGCGATCCTCGGGCCGAACGGTGCGGGTAAGACGACGCTCTTCAACGTCATCTCCGGGGACGTCGCACCGAGCTCGGGCACCATCGAGTTCCTCGGAGAGGAAGTGAGCCTGCTGCCGTCGCGGTCGCGCGCGAAGCTCGGCATGGGGCGGACCTACCAGAAGTCCCGATCGTTCCTCGGACTCACCGTCGAGGACAATCTGTACCTCGCGGTGCTCGGCGTGCGCAGCGGGCACTTCCGGCCCGTCGGCCTGCGCAAGCACGATCGTGCGCTCCGCGACCGTGCGCGCGAGCTGACTGCGGCCGTCGGCCTTGCCGGTCGCGAGAGCTCACTCGTCGGCTCGCTGTCACACGGCGAGCAGCGCCAGCTCGAGGTGGCGATGGCGCGCGCCTCGAACCCCCGGCTGATGATGCTCGACGAGCCCGCCTCGGGGCTGTCACGAGGAGAGCGTGTCGCGCTGACCGAGCTCCTGCTCGGCCTCGACCCCGCGATCACGCTGATCATCATCGAGCACGACATGGACGTTGCTCTGCGTGTCGCAGACCGGGTGACGATGATGCACGACGGCCGGGTGATCGTCGAAGGAACACCCGCGGAGATCCGGGCGAACCAGACGGTGCACGATCTGTACCTCGGTCGCGGGAACACTGCCGATGAGTGAGCAATCGCCTCTTCTCCAGGTCGAGAGTCTGAACGCGTTCTACGGCACCGCACAGGCGCTCGAAGACGTGTCGTTCGAGATCGCCGGCGGAGCGACGTCGATCGTCGGGCGCAACGGCATGGGTAAGACGACGCTCTGCAACGCGATCGTCGGGATCCCGCCCGCGCGCGTCACCGGGTCGATCCGCTACCGCGGTACCGAGCTCGTCGGCAGACCGTCGTACAAGATTGCGAAGCTCGGGATCGGCTACGTCCCGCAGGGGCGCCGGCTCTTCCCGTCGCTCTCGGTCGACGAGCACCTGCGAATGCTCGCCGGCCGCGGCGGCGGAGCAGGCAAGCGCTGGACCGTCGCCCGGATCTACGAGCTCTTCCCGCGCCTCGCCGAGCGGCGCCGGACCGGCGGCGCACAGCTCTCAGGCGGCGAGCAGCAGATGCTCGCGATCGGCCGCGCGCTGATCACGAACCCCTCCCTGCTCGTGATGGACGAGCCCTCGGAAGGGCTTGCTCCGTCGATCATCGAGCAGTTGATCGAGACGTTTCGGTCGCTCGAGCAGGAAGGGCTCGCCGTCCTTCTGATCGAGCAGAACCTCGGGATGGCGACCGCGATCGCCGAGCGGCAGCTCGTGATGGTCGCGGGCTCGATCGCCGCCGAGACGACTGC
>JBBSEJ010000053.1:0-21010 GCA_038239825.1 Gaiellales bacterium | reverse complement strand
GGTCGGCTCGGCCGACCGAACGGCGCTCGCCGCTCAGTCCGTCGGCAGAGCGGTGAACACGAACCTCGAGCCCGACCGCAGGGCCGCGAAGGTCGCCCCGTGCCGCCGCCGAGCACGTTCCCGGCGGCGTCGAAGACGACGATCGAGAGCAGGGCGTTCGAGAGGGTCAAGCCGGGGCCCGAGTTCACGACCTCACCATCGACCTCACCCACCCAGCCGACGTCGAACTGAGATGCCTCGGGACGGACGTTGACGAAGTCGGGCGGCGGGATGTGCAACCTCGGTGCGTGGGCGCGGACTCGAATCGCGATCTCGAGATGTCGACAAGCCGCCTGTGTTCGCAACTCGAGCGAGTTACCGTGGCACCATTTTGGTGATCTCGTGTCAGTTAGAGATAGGACGCGAACGACTTCTCGAAGTGCTTCCTGGGGCGCGCCCCGAAGACGCTCTCGCGCGGCTCGCCCCCCTCGAAGAGCATGACCGTGGGAATCGAGAGCACGCCGTAGCGGTCGGCCGTCTCGGGATTCGCATCGATGTCCAGCTTCACGAAGTCGACCCTGTCCGTCGTGGCGGCGAGCTCCTCGAGAATGGGCACGATCGCTTTGCACGGGCCGCACCACGGCGCCCAGAAGTCGACGACGACGGGCCTCGACGCTCGCAGCACATCCGTGGCGAAGGTCTCGTCCGTGACATCCCTCATTCCCCGGACACGTTAGCGCCCCACGCGGAGGAGCGGCACCCGCCAGATCGCCTCGAGCACGATCGCTCGCGACATCTTCGAGTGGCCTGCGGTGCGGTCGACGAATGCGATCGGGACTTCGACGACGCGAAATCCCGCTCGTTGCGCCCGGTAGGTCGTCTCGATCTGGAATGCATAGCCCTTCGCGGTGATCGCGTCGAGGTCGAGTGCCTCCAGTACTCCTCGCCGGAAGCACTTGAACCCACCCGTCGGGTCACGGACGCCCATCTGCAGGATGAGACCCGTGTAGATGGATGCGCCGCGGGAGATCGCCCGGCGGAGAAAGCCCCAGTTGCCGACCCGGCCGCCGGGCACGTAGCGCGATCCGAGCACGAGGTCGGCTCCTTCCTCGGCGGCTGCGATCAGCCGTGGAACGTCCCGCGGGTCGTGCGAGAAGTCGCAGTCCATCTCGAGGATGAGCTCGGCGCCGTCGGCGAGTGCCCGGTCGAAGCCCGCCAGGTATGCCGGGCCGAGGCCCTCCTTGTGCGGGCGATGGAGCACGTCGACGAAATCGAGCGCAGCGGCGAGACGGTCTGCGATCTGCCCAGTCCCGTCCGGTGAGCTGTCGTCGACGACGAGCACCCGGTCGCCTGCGCGGAGGACGGTGCGGAGGGCATCGATCATCGGCTCGAGGTTGGCGCGCTCGTCGTAGGTCGGCAGGCAGATTGTGGCGCGCATCGGCGCGCCTATGATCGCTTGCATGGCCGAACTTCCGCGCAACAACGAGCTCGCAGACCAGTTCGAGCTTCTCGGCGACCTGATGGAGCTCGAGGGCGCCGATTCGTTCCGGGTCGGCGCCTACCGGCGGGCGGCCGCTCGGATCCGTGAGACGCCGTCCTCGGTCGCGCAGCTGGCGCTGAACGGCAAGGCGAAGGCGCTGCAGGACATCGGCAAGACGATCGAGGCGAAGATCGTGGAGGCCGTCGACGACGGGGAGATCCACGCCCTGACGAAACGGAAGGCGGTCGTCCCGCCCGAGGTCGCGACGTTCATGCGCCTGCCCGGTCTCGGACCGAAAACCGCCCGCAGGATCTGGCAGGAGCTTGGGATCACGACCGTCGCCGGCCTGAAGGCCGCCGCCGAGTCGGAGCAGTTGCGCGGTCACGCGGGCATCGGGCCGGGAACCGAGGCGAAGATCGCGGCGACCCTCGCACAGCCTCGGGCGGTCGAGGGCCCACACCGGGCGCTCCTCGGCACGACGCTCCCGAAGCTGAGAGCGCTCGCAGCTCGCCTTCGCGACCATCCCGCCGCAGTCGAGGTCTCGATCGCCGGATCGGCACGTCGGATGCGCGAGACGGTGCGCGATCTCGACATCATCGCCACCGCGACCGATCCCGAGGCTCTCGTCGACCACTTCTGCTCGTTCGACTGGGTTGTCGATGTGGCGGCGAAGGGTGCGACGAAGGCAACGGTCGTCTCGAACGACGGGCTGCGGTTCGACCTGCGGGTCGTCCCACCCGAGAGCTACGGCAACCTGCTCCAGCACTTCACGGGCTCCAAGAACCACAACGTCGCCCTCCGCGAGGACGCGGTTCGCCGCGGGTTCTCCGTCTCTGAGTACTCGGTCACGGACTCCGACTCTGGCGAGGAGCACCGCTTCGCACGCGAGGAGGAGGTCTATCGGTTCCTCGGATACGACTGGATCCCACCCGAGCTACGAGAGGACGGTGGTGAGCTCGCGGCCGCGCGCCGGGGCGAGCTTCCGAACCTCGTCGAGCTCGGCGACCTGCGCGGCGACCTGCACACCCACACGACCTGGTCGGACGGCAAGGACTCGCTCGAGGACATGGTCGCGGCGGCCGTCGGGCGAGGCTATGACTACTACGCGATCTGCGACCACGCGCAGCGTTTGCGCGGCGAGCTCCTCGCGCGGCAGTCCGAGCACATCGACGCGTTGAACGAGCTCGTCGCCCCCTTCCGGATCCTGAAGGGGATCGAGGTGAACATCCGTCCCGACGGCTCACTCGACGTCTCCGACGAGTTTCTCGCGACGCGCGACTGGGTCGTCGCGTCGGTGCACTCGCGCTTCGACCACGACCCGACCGATCGCGTCCTCGCGGCCATGGAAAGCCCCTATGTCGACTGCATCGGCCATCTGACCGGCCGCAAGATCGGCACGCGCCAGCCGGCGGCCGTCGATCTCGAGCGGGTCGTCGAGCGGGCGCTCGCAACCGGTACGTTCCTCGAGATCAACTCGCAGCCCGACCGGCTCGATCTCTCAGATGTGCACGCGCGCGCCGCGCGCGACGCCGGCCTGAAGCTCGTGATCGATTCCGACAGCCACCAGGTGGGCGCGCTCGACTACGTCGAGCTCGGCGTGGGCCTCGCTCGCCGGGCGTGGCTCGAGCGCGGCGACGTGTTGAACACGCGCACGTGGAAGCAGATCGAGAAGCTGAGAAAGAAGCGCCCGTGACCTTCCGCGAGGATCTCGACCGCGCCGCGGACTGGGCCGACGGCTACCTCGCGCGTGTCGCCGATCTGCCGGTCGCCGCGTCGGTCACGCCCGGCGCAGTCCGTGCGCTTCTGCCCGAGTCGCCCCCGGAGCACGGAGCACCGTTCGAAGCACTCCTCCGCGATCTCGACGAGGTGATCCTACCCGGCATCACGCACTGGAATCACCCGCGATTCTTCGCGTGGTTCGCGAACACGGGCTCCGAGCCGGGCATCCTCGCAGAGCTGCTGATCGCCACCCTGAACGTCAACGCGATGACGTGGCTCTCCTCTCCGGCGGCAACGGAGCTCGAGCTGACGGTGCTGGACTGGCTGGCGCAGCTCCTCGGTCTCGAGCGCTCGTGGCACGGCCATATCGAGGACACCGCGTCGACTGCGACCGTCGCGTCGCTGGCTGCTGCGCGAACGCTCAGGCCGGGCGGCGTCGTGTACGCCTCCGAGCAGGCGAACTTCAGCGTCGAGAAGGCGGCGCGCCTGGTCGGGCTCGAATTCCGGAAGGTTGAGGTGGACGCCGAGTTCCGAATGCGACCGGACTTCCCGCTTCACGATGCGACGGCGGTCGTGGCGACCGTCGGCACGACGGGCACGACGTCGATCGACCCCGTGCCGGAGCTCGCCCGCCGCTGTACGGAAGCTGGTGTCTGGTTGCACGTCGACGCGGCATACGCAGGCTCGGCCGCGGTGTGCCCCGAGCTGCGATTCTGTCTCGACGGCGTCGAGGACGCGGATTCGATCGTCGTCAACCCACACAAGTGGCTCTTCACGCAGATGGACTGCGCTGCGCTGTGGACACGTCGACCGGAGGTCTTCCACGACACCTTCGCCCTCTCGCCCGACTATCTCGCCTCGACCCGGTCCGCCATCGATCTCAAGGATTACGGCCCGGCTCTCGGCCGTCGCTTCCGCGCCCTGAAGCTGTGGGCCGTGCTCCGCCACTACGGGGCCGAGGGACTGCGTGAGCTGATCCGAGAGCACGTGCGGCTCGCCCAGCTCTTCGCCGCCTGGGTCGAGGCCGAGCCTGGCTGGGAGGTATCTGCACCGCATCCCTTCTCGACCGTGTGCTTCAGGCACACGGCGAGCGACAACTTCGAGCTCGCACACGCCGCGACTGCGACCGGCGAGCTCTTCGTCGCGGCGACACGGCTGCGCGGCCAGGACATTATCCGGCTCGCGATCGGCAACGCGCGAACGACCGAGGACGACGTTCGCCGCTCGTGGGAGGTGCTCCGCGCTTGCGTGCGGTGATCTTCGACCTGTGGGAGACGCTGATCGACTGGGATCGCGACGCGGCGGCCCGGATGCTCGCCGACGTGACCGCGGTCGTCGGCGGCGACGGCTTCGCCGATCGCTGGGATCGTGCGATGACGCGCTACACGACGCCGATCAGGGATGCGCTCACCGAGGCGGGCGCGCCCCCCGAGTCGCTCGACGAGATCTGCGCGATCCGGCTGGACTACGTGCGCGAGTCATTGCGCCCGAGACCCGGCGTGATCGAGACGCTGCGCTCGCTGAGGCAACGGGGTCAGCTCGTCGGGCTGATCACGGTGTGTACGCAGGACGTCGAGACGCTCTGGGAGGATTCGGAGCTTTCAGGACTCTTCGATGCAGAGATCTTCTCGTCCCGGCTCGGCGTCTCGAAGCCGGATCCGCGTATCTACCTCGCGTGCTGTCGGTCGCTCGGGGTCGAGCCGCACGAAGCGGTCTTCGTGGGCGACGGCGCGAACGACGAGCTCGCAGGCGCGCGACGTGTCGGGATGGAGGCGATCCTCATCCACCGGCCCGGCGAACGCCCGTTGTGGCCCGAGCTCCACGAGTGGGACGGCCCGCGAATCACCTCCATCCCCGAGGTGCTCGAGCTCGTCGCGCCGTGAGGCTGACGCTGCTGGACACGAACGACATCCACGTCGGGGAAGCCGTCGGCGAGGACCTCCGCCGCTGATGCCTCGGGTGCGGCGCCCGAGGAGGCAGACACCGGTGCTCGAGCTGCTCGAGGCCACGCTGCCGGAGCTCCGCCGCGGGCTCACCGGGAGTGCCGCACGCACCGTCGCCTACCAGCTCTTCGAGAAGCTCGGCTACGGGGCGGTCGCGGTCACCGACACCCATCGGGTGCTCGCGTTCGTCGGCGCAGGCGCCGACCACCACGCGGCGGGCGACCGCCCGATTCGCCCTGTCTACGAGGCGCTCTCACAACGACGGCCGCTCCTTGCGCCGCTCGGGATCCGCACCGAGTGCGGCCATCCTGCCTGCCCGCTCGGGGCGGCGGCCGTCGTCCCTCTGTCGTTCTCCGCTTCGCCTGCGGGCGCCGTCGTCGCCTACGCGACGGCCGGCTCGCCACTCGACGAGACCGCCGTTGCGACCCTCGAGGCGCTCGGCGACCAGCTCTCCGCACAGTTACAGCTGTCGGAGCTCTCGACGGCGACGACCACTGCGCTGCAGGCACAGATGGAGCCGCATTTCGTCTTCAACGCGCTGAACACGATTGCCGCGTTCATCCGCACGGATCCTGAGCAGGCACGCAAGCTCGTGCTCGCGTTCGCGGATCATCTGCGCGGGCGCTTTGCGCATCCCGGTGAGTTCGTGACACTGAGGGAGGAGCTCCGACACGTTCGCAGCTATCTCGAGCTCGAGCAAGCGCGCTTCGGCGCTCAGCTCGAGGTGACGGTCGACGCTGCGCCCGATGCGCTCGAGGTGCGCCTGCCGCACCTCCTCGTGCAGCCGCTCGTCGAGAACGCCGTCAAGCATGGCAAGACCGACCGGCCGTTGCATCTCCTCGTGCGTGCGCGCGTCCGACGGGGAAAGCTGCGCGTCACCGTGCGCGACGACGGCCGTGGGATCGCGCGGGAGGCGATCGATCGTGTGCTCGAGCAGGGCGTGGGCGAGGGGACGGGCCTCGGGCTCGCAAGTGTCAACCTGCGACTCACCGCGCACTACGGCGAGGGCGTGCGGCTCAGGTCGTTCCCGTTCGGCACCGTCGTCCGGCTCGAGGTGCCGGTCAATGAGACGTAGGCTCGACGGAGTCTCCGGTGGCGGCGGACGTAGGCGTGTCGGAGTCGTCCGGTGACGCAGCTTCGGGCGCTGATCGTCGACGACGAGGCACCGGCCCGGTCGGAGTTGCGCTACCTCCTCGCGGGCCATCCCGAGGTGAACGTCGTCGGCGAGGCCGCCGGTGCCGCCGAGGCGCTCGACCTCGCCCGTGATCTCACCTACCACGTCGTCTTCCTCGATGTGGAGATGCCGGGCCTGACGGGTGTCGAGGCCGCACCCCTCGTGCGCGAGCGCCGCAATCCTCCCGCGGTCGTCTTCGTGACCGCTCACGAGCGCTACGCCGTGGACGCCTTCGCGATCGAGGCGTTCGACTACCTCTTGAAGCCGGTCGATCCGGAACGCCTCGCACGGGTGATCGAGCGCCTGTGCGAACGGTCGGCCGCGGTCGCGCCTCCGGTCGAGAAGATCCCCGTCGTCGCGAGTGGTGGGACCGAGCTCCTCGACTTCGACCAGGTGCACTACGTGCAGGCCGACGGTGACTACTCCAGGGTTCATACCTACGACCGCTCGTACCTCTGCACTGCGTCTCTCGGAGAGTTGGAGGAGCGTCTGCCCGGCAGCCGATTCGCGCGCATCCACCGGTCGTACATCGTCAATCTGACCAAGGTCGTCGGCGTGCGCCGCCCGGCGGCCGACCGCTTCCGGCTGCAGCTCGCCGATGCGGTCGAGACGGAGCTCGACGTCGCCCGCCGCCAGTCGCGTCAGCTACGCGAGCGGCTGGGCCTATAGACGCTCGAGCAGCCCGAGGAATGCGGTCGGATCGCCGACGATCAGGTCGGCCCGCGTGCCGAGCTCCGATGGTCCTTCGGCTGACACCACCGCGACGCGAACTGCGATCTCGAGACCGTCGAGTGCCGCGAACCCATCGAGGTCGGTCGTGTCATCGCCGGCGTAGAGCGCACGCCGAAGCCCCGTCTGGTCGAGCAGGCTCCGCACCGCCGTCCCCTTCGTCACGTCGAGCGGAGGCAGCACCTCGAGCACCATGCGCCCCCAGCGCGTCCGGAAGCCCTGCGCGAGCGCCTGGGTCGCGATCCCTTCGAGCGTGGCCCTCGCCTCCTCCTGATCCTTCGCCGTGCGGTAGTGAAACGCTGCGCTGAGCGGCTTGCGCTCCTCGGGCCAGGGCGCTTCCGCGGCGAACGCATGGATGCGCGGGCCCCAGGCCTGAGCGCGCGCGTCGAGCTCGAGCCCATGCTCTCCGACGTATGTCAGCTCGGGCACCCCGACGATCTTCCGTGCGACGCTCGACTGCCGCCCGGTGACGCACGCCACCAGCCCGTAGCGGCGGGCGAGCCGCGCGAGCACTGCTCGCGTCCCGTCGGGGACACGTGCGTCCACGGGACGAGGGACGATCGGGGCGAGCACGCCGTCGATGTCGAGAAAGAGGGCGGCCTGCTCCGGCTCGGCAGCGATCGAAGCAAGAGCATCCATGCCGCGTAGAGTAAGGACGTCGTGCCGAAGCTCGTCGCGATCGGTCTGCTCTCGGGCTTCTTCGGGGCGCTCTTCGGCGTCGGAGGCGGCATCGTGATCGTCCCGCTGCTCGTGCTGTTCCTCGCGTTCGATCAGCGCCGGGCATCGGCGACGTCGCTCGCAGCGATTCTGATCTCGTCGGTAGCGGGGGCCACGACGTACGCCCTCCACGGCGAGGTGAAGCCCGGCGCCGCGGCACTCGTCGGCATTCCCGCTGTCGCCGGTGTGGTCATCGGTGCCGCTCTCCAGCAGCACATCCCCGCGCAGCGGCTGACGATCGGCTTCGCGATCCTTCTCACCGCCGTCGGAGCACGGCTCCTCGTATGACGCTCGTGCTCGTCGCACTCATCGGTCTCGCTGCGGGTGTGCTTGCCGGTCTCTTCGGCGTCGGCGGTGGGATCCTGTTCGTCCCCACGCTCGTCTTCGGGCTCGGCCTGACCCAGCTGCACGCCGAGGCTTCGTCGCTCCTCGCGATTCTCCCAGCAGCACTCGTCGGCTCGTGGCGGCAGCTGCGCTACGGCAATGTCGACCTGCGGGCGTCGCTGATCGTCGGGCTCGCGGCGATCGCCGGTGTCCAGGTCGGGGTGCTGGTGGCGGAGGCGCTGCCGGAGGACGTGCTCCGCCGTCTCTTCGGTGTGCTCCTGATCAGCATCGCCGGACAGATCGTGTGGCGGGCGCACCGCCGATCGTGAAGACTTCGAGGATGGCCGAATCCGACGAGCTCTGGATCCCGCTCGTCGACGAGCCGATCGGCTCGATCGTTGCCCAGGTACAGGCCGACCATCCCGACCTCGAACGATTGATCTCGAGCCCGCACAAGATCCTCGCGTTTCGCACCTTCGCCTCTATCCGGGTCGGCCTCCTACTCGGCCAGCTGCTCGTCGACAACGACGTGGCCGGCTACGACGGATCCGAGACGTGGATCGACGCGCTCCTTCGTGATCCGAAGCACGCCGCCGCGGTCGCCGCGGAGGTTCGCGCGGTCGCCGAGGAGGTCGGCACGGATTCGCGCTACGCCGGCGACGAGCCGATGGGACCGGATGAGGCGGCACGCGCCCGTTTTCGGGAATTCGCGAGGAACCAGCTCGGGTAGGGCACGAGCGCCCCGCCCGGCCTCACCGGCAGGGTGCAGGAAGGTGTCGCGTATCCCTGGCAGAATGGGCAGGACGGTGCTCCGTCGCTTTGGCCTGCTCATGCTGCTTCCGCTGCTCCTCCTCGGTCCCGCCGGTGCCGAGGGGACGGTGCAGACGCCCGAGGCGACCGCGACCGCGTGGGCGATCACCGTCTCCGTTCCGGCGGGTTCCGGGACGAGCACGCCGACGGTCACCTCGCCCCCGGATGCGGCTCCTGCAGCGGGTGGGCCGTTCTCGTACCCGTCCGACGGCTCGGTCGTCTCGGCGCAGTCGACGACCGCGACCGCGACGACGAGTGTGCAGGCGAACGCCTCGGCCAGGGCCGAGAGCGACGTCACCGGGATCTCCCTGTTCGCCGGCGAAATCACCGTGGACGCCGTGACGGCCCGAACCTCTGCCGGTACCGGGTACTCCGGCGCGGGCGGGAATGCGAACGGCAGCACGATCACGAATCTGAAGGTCGACGGACAACCGGTCGACGGGCCGCACGCCGCACTCGGCGATTGGGGCCAGCTCTCTACCGGGGACGAGGTCGTCGACCGCACCGCCCCCACCGGAGTGCGTGCCTACCGCGGTACCGTGATCGAGCTCGCCGTGCACCTGACCGCTGATCACGGCGGGCTCCTCGCGGGGAGCGACATCCAGATCGGGTATGCGCAAGTGGCAGTGCAGACGGCACCGCCGTCGGTCCCGGCCGAGACGACGCCGCGGACGACGACCGCCGCGACGACGACGACGCCGGACGCAGGCGGCACCACGCCGACGATCACCGACGAGGCGCCGGTCGGCGACCGGCCGAGCCTCCGTCCCAAGCACGGCGGAAAGATCAAGGGCGGGCCCCTTAAGGTGCAGCCCAAGCTGACGGCGGGTCGCTACGTCTTTCCCGTGTACGGCCCATCGTCGTACATCGATACGTTCGGTGCGGCACGCTCCGACGTCAGCTTTCATCACGGCGACGACATCTTCGGGCAGCTCGGCCAGCCCCTGCTCGCGGTCTCGGACGGAACCGTGTTCTCGGTTGGTTTCAACAAGGTCGGCGGCAACCGTCTCTGGCTCCTCGACGAGCAGGGAAACCAGTTCTACTACGCACATCTCTCAGCGTTCTCGGCGGCGGCGGTGAACGGCGCCCGGGTGAAGGCCGGACAGGTGGTCGGGTTCATGGGGAGGACGGGCGACGCCGAAGGAACCCCCTACCACGTGCATTTCGAGGTGCACCCGGTGTCGTTCCTCTATCTGGGCTATGACGGTGCGGTCGACCCGACGCCGTACCTCGACGCGTGGCAGCACCAGAAGGACCTGCCGTTCCCGATCGCACCCGGTTGGGTCCCCACGATTCCCGGCGGCCGGTCGGGGCCGGAGCCCGGCGCGATCCTCCTCGGCATGAGCGACATCTCGACCGCTGACGGTCTCGATCCGGCCTCGCTCGAGCGTGCGCTGACGCCACTGAAGTCGTCAGCGCTGATGCAGACCCTCGTGCCGACGACCGCCGCTCCCAAGAGCGATCTCGGCCGCGGCTAGCGACGAGTTCTTCGAACCGTCAGGAAGAGCCGTTCGACTGACCGGAGGAGTAATCGCCGCCGAAGTCGTCCCCGCCGCCGATCGTGTCCTTCAACCACTTGCGTGTCTCCGGGCCGGTGACCGGGTTGAAGAGGATCCCGAGCGCAATGCCGGCGACGAGCAGCGTGGCATTCCGGCTGCCGTGATCCTTCTTCCCTTGCAACCGATCGGCGGCGCTCCGGAGGTCGTCGATCGCTTCCTTCAACTTGTCGCGTACGTCTTCGTCGGTCGCGACACGTGTCGCGAGCGTGACCGCGCTGCGGCCGCCGACGAGCTCGTTGTAAAGCTCTTTGGCCGTGGCGAACGCACTCATCACGTCATCCCGGAGCTGATCGTCGTTCATCGCCCGCTCAACGTAGGGTTTGACGTTCCCAGCCGCGTCGTAGACCTTGTCCTTTGTCCTCGCCATGCTTGTCGAATCCTTTCGCCTCGTTACCTCGCCCCTGATACCCCACCACCGGGTGCGCAAACAGTTGATCGTCGTGGCGGTTCTCATTCTCTCAGGCTGCGGCGGTGCGGGAGCGACGAAGCCGCAAGTCGTGCGGGGACCGGGATTCTCGTTCGAGGCACCGCGCGAATGGAAGGTCACGCGCACGAAGCTGCGCGTGACCGCCGCGCAAGGGTCGACCACGGTGCAGGTCGCGACGTTCCCGCTGCTCAAGCCCTACACTCCGGCGCTCTTCGACCGCGTGACGAAGGAGCTCGATGCTCGCATGGGGGAGGTCGCCCGTCAGGTTCACGGGCAGATCACCAGCATGAAGAACGTGACCGCAGGCGGGATTCGCTCGCACAGCTACGACGTGCGGGTCGATGGGCACGTCGATGAGTACACGTTCGTCCTGCGCGGCCTGAGCGAGTTGCAGCTCCTCTGTCGGCGCGATGCCTCCGGCTCGGATCACCCCTGCAAGCGGCTGATCGCCGGCCTGGCGTTGCAGGCCGCCTAGCGGCGCAGTGGGAGTGCGGCGGCCCGCTCGACGGACTGGGGCCGACGTGCGGACGACCCTCGTCTCGCCCCGTCGAGGGCATGTGCGAAGACGTCCTCGATCGTGTCGGCCGGGATGAACTCGAGCGCCTTGCGCGTCTCGGGCGGCAGCTCGTCGAGGTCGGGGCCGTTGTCCCGTGGATAGATGACGCGCTTGAGGCCGGCTCGTTGGGCCGCCAGCGACTTCTCGCGCAGCCCCCCGATCGGCAGCACCTGGCCCGAGAGCGTGATCTCACCCGTCATGCCCACCTCGGCCGAGACCGGTTCGCCGCGCACGAGCGACGCGATCGCCGTCGCCATCGTCACACCGGCCGACGGGCCGTCCTTCGGCACCGCTCCGGCCGGAACGTGCACGTGCACGTCGTGCTCCTCGAACCAGCTCTCCGGCAGGCCGACCTCGCCGGCGTGGGAGCGCACCCAGGAGTGGGCTGTCTGCGCGGACTCCTGCATCACCTCGCCGAGCTGCCCCGTCACCGTCAACCGGCCCTTGCCGGGATAGGCGGCGGCCTCGATGAAGAGCACGTCGCCGCCGGCCGCCGTGTAGGCGAGGCCGGTGGCGACGCCGGGGACGGAGGTGCGCTTGCGAGCCTCGCTCGAGAAGCGTCTCGGGCCGAGCCATTCGCGCAGGAGGGCTCCGTCGAGGCGAGGCTTCTTTGCCCGCCCCTTGGCGACCTCCGTCGCCGCCTTGCGGCAGATGTCGGCGAGCCGGCGCTCGAGGTTGCGGACACCCGCCTCGCGGGTGTACTCCCGGATCACGGTACGTAGCATCGTGTCCGAGAGCGAGAGCTGAGACTTTCGCAGACCGTGCTGCCTGATCTGCTTCGGCAGCAGGTAGCGCTTCGCGATCCCGAGCTTCTCGTCCTCGGTGTAACCCGAGAGCTGGATCACGTCCATGCGGTCGAGCAACGGGCCGGGGATCGTGTCGAGGGTGTTCGCCGTGCAGATGAAGAGCGTCTTCGAGAGGTCGAACGGCAGATCGAGGTAGTGATCGCGGAACGTCACGTTCTGCTCGGGGTCGAGCACCTCGAGCATCGCGCTCGCCGGGTCGCCGCGCCAGTCGCTACCCAGCTTGTCGATCTCGTCGATCAGAATGAGCGGGTTGGCCGACTCCGCGTCGCGGAGGGAGCGGATGATCGAGCCCGGCATGGCGCCGATGTACGTGCGGCGATGGCCGCGAATCTCGGACTCGTCGTGCACGCCTCCCACCGACAGCCGTACGAACTTGCGTCCGAGGGCGTTCGCGATCGAGTGCCCGAGCGACGTCTTGCCCACGCCGGGCGGGCCGGCGAAGCAGAGGATCTGACCCGAGATCTCGTTCCGGAGCCTCGCCACGGCGAGGTATTCGATGATTCGGTCCTTCACCTTCTCCAGGTCGAAGTGATCCGCGTCGAGCACCGCGCGAGCGTGCTCGAGGTCGAGGTTGTCGTCGGTGTACGACGCCCAGGGCAGGGTGATGATCCATTCGAGATAGGTCCGGATGACGCCGTACTCGGCGGCGGCCGACGGCAGCCTCTCGAGTCGTCCTAGCTCTCGCTCGACGCTCTTTCGCGTCTCGGCGGGTAGCTCCCCGAGCGCAGCGATGCGCCCCCGGAGCTCGGCGATCTCGGCCTGATCCGGGTCGTCCTCGCCGAGCTCCTGCTGGATCGCCTTCAGCTGCTGGCGGAGGAAGTACTCGCGCTGCCCCTTCTGCATCTCAGATTGCACCTGTGACTGGATCTTCGAACCGAGCTCGAACACCTCGAGCTCTCGACTCAGGATCGCCGAGACGGTGCGGAGGCGCGCCTCGACGTCGACCTCCTCGAGGATCACCTGGCGCTCCTCGGTCTTGATCGTCCGAAGAGTCGAGGCCACGAGGTGACAGAGCGCGCTCGGATCGTCGACGTTCGCCGCTGCGAGCTGCAGCTCTTCGGGAAGGTACGGGGCGAGGCCGATGATGCGCCCATAGAGGCCCTGGACGTTGCGGGTCAGGGCTTCGAGCTCGGGCGTCTCGAGCAGCACGTCGGGGAGCGCTTCGAACTCGCCGAGCAGGTAGGGGTCGATGTCGAGCCTGTCGATCAGCCGGACGCGGTCGAGGCCCTGGACGAGGATCCTGAGTGTCCCGTCGGGCACTTTGATCATCTTGTGCACGAGTGCGACCGTCCCGACGCCGTAGATGTCATCGAAGCCGGGTGCGTCGAGGGAGCCGTCTCGCGCGGTCACGAGCGCGAGCAGGCGGTCACCGGCGACGACGTCGTCGATCAACTGCACGGAGCGCTCCTGGCCGATCGCGAGCGGCGACATCGACTGCGGGAAGACGACGGTCTCCTTCAGGGGGAGGACGGGCAGCGCTGCGGGAAACTCGAGCTGCTGCTCCTGCGGCTCCGGTGCCTCGAAGGTGACCTCGCTCATGCGCGCTCCACCACGATCGTGATGCGCCCTGCCGCGGGGGGCCGGTCGACGACCGGCAGCTCGATGGTGAGGACGCCTTGCTCGAACCGTGCGCGTGCGCGTTCCGGGTCGACGTCCTCGACGAGCCGCACCTGCCGTTCGAACGCGCCGTACTCGATCTCCATCTGCTGGTAGGTGCGGCCGGGCACCTTTGGCCGCGTCCGCTCGCCTGCGATCGCGAGCACGCGCTCACCGACGACGACCCGGATGCTCTCCGGGGCGACGCCGGGCAATTCGACGACGACGGTCAGCGCGTGCGGGTCATCCGTGTGGAAGCAATCGAGATTCGGCCGGAACCCGTGGCGAAGGCCCGAGAAGCGCGGAACCTGCCAGAGGTCCGCGAAGAGCTCCTCGATCTCCTCCTGGAGCTTGTCGACGTCGCGGCGGGCCATGCAGGCCGTGAACGGTACCCCGGTGAAAGGTCTCACGCGACCGCGTCCGCCACGGCCACGTCCCGTCGCCAAACGAGCGCAACAGAAGTGTGACCGGCGCTCCGACGGTCGCGCACCCGAATCGCCTGCCTGCAGCGGTTCTGCACGGAAGTGACAGCGCTCCCCCAGCCACCTCCCTTTGTCAGACCACCGCCTTCCGACGTGCCACGGACGTTCCGCAGGGGCGGGGTCGAGGTCGGCGGGGCGGTCACGTCCGACCCCCGGCGGAAGATCACGGCATGGACGTCGTCGTTCCGCGCTTTGCCTCCTCGTCGTTTCTCGTGTACGCCGGAGGGTTCACCACGCTCGGAGCGGCCGGCGCCTGGCTCGCGTACCTCTCGGTGCACCACGGCGCCGCCGCCTACGCGTTCTGGGCGCTCCTCGTCTACGCGCTCCTCGAGGGAGCCGCCTACGCGCTGCTTCGGCGCGGCCACCGCGTGTCCGCCGGCGTTTTCGCCTTCACCGCCGTGGTCGGCTTCGCGGCGTTCGTCGCGGCGCTCTTCACGTGGTTCGGCTGGCTCGGCCACGAGGGCTCCTCGTCGACCTTCGCCGGCTTCCACGCCGGGCGGCTTGCCGTCGAGCTCCTGACGCTCGGGGCCTCGGCGGCGGCGGTTCGCGCGTTCCGCCACCCCTTGCTGATGCTCCCCGTCGTTCTTCTCGCCTGGTTGTTCCTCACCGATCTGCTGTCGGGTGGTGGCGACTGGTCGGCGGTCGTGACGCTCCTCGCAGGGCTCGTCTTCTTCGCCTGGGCGCTCGCGGCAGACGCGGGCCCGAGACGCCCCTACGGGTTCTGGCTGCACGTCGCCGCGGGGCTCACGATCGGCGGAAGCCTGATCTTCTTCTGGCATTCGGGAACGCTGGACTGGATTCTCGTCGTGGTCGCATCGCTCGTCTTCGTCCGGGTCGCCGGAGCGCTCGAGCGGTCGAGCTGGGCGGTGCTCGGGACGTTCGGGTTGCTGGCCGCGGCGACACACTTCACGCTCGAGTGGTCGTCGGTCACGGTTCCGCTCCTCGGGCCTGCAGGGCACAGCTCCCGCGGCTGGGTGCCACCGCTCGTCTTCACCGTCACCGGCTCGATCCTCGTCGCTCTCGGCCTCGCTCTCGGCCGCCGTCAGCGGGCCGCCGCGTAGTTCACGACGGCCAGACGGCCGAGAGTCGCGGACCCAGAGCGCCACCAGTACCCTGGAGCCGATGCACGCGGCGCCCGTCTTGCGCGGCGGGCGGGCCGCGCGCTCGGCCTGGCTCGTCGGCGGCCTCTTCCTCTGCGCGTGCGGGATCATCGCATTTCTGGAATCGCGGCTCGGGCTCCCGCCCTGGGATGTGCTGCATCAGGGAATCGCACGGCACACGCCGCTCTCGTTCGGCCTTGCGAACGAGGTCGTCGCAATCGTGATCCTCTTTCTCGCGTGGCGGCTCGGCTCACGTCCCGGGCCGGGGACGATCGCGAATGCCGCCCTGATCGGCCTGTTCGTCGTGCTCGTCCAGCCCCTGGGGGTGGTGCAGCAGCTCGCGACGTGGCCGCTCGTCGCACGGATCGTGCTGCTTGCGGTCGGGCTCGCGCTCTTCGGGCTCGGATCGGCGTTCTACATCGGCGCTGCACTCGGCGCAGGGCCGCGGGACTCGCTGATGCTCGTCGGCGCGCTGCGGTCGGGCGTGCGGATCGGCGGCGTCCGGGCCGCGCTCGAGGGCTCGGCCCTCGTTGCGGGGATCGGGCTCGGCGGCACGGTGGGCGTCGGGACGCTCGTGTTCGCCCTCCTGGTCGGCCCCGCCGTCGAGGCCGCATTCTGGCTCGTCACTCACCTCGGGCTCGCCACCTGACCGCCCTCGGTCATCTCTTCCGGGCCGTGTGGGGCGGCGACGTCGACCGGGCGCTTCGGCCGGTGCTGGCCGTCAGCCTCGTCGGCTCGATTGCAGGGTCTTCCGCCTATCCGTTCATGGGAATCTGGGCGATCAAGCACCTGCACGCCGCCCAGTCGCGGCTCGCGTTCGCCTACCTGATCGGCGCGGTGCTCGCCGGGGTCATGGGCTACGCGGCGGGGCACTGGTCGGACCGGGTCGGCCGCCGGCCGATGATCCTCGCCGGGTGGGGATTCCAGGCGATCGTGCCGCTGCTTCTGATCGCCGTCGGGCGGCACGAGGCTGCCGGGCTCGCGCTGCTCGTGCTCCTCCCGGTCTTCGGCTCGCTCGGCGGTGCTGCCGATCAGGCGATCGTCGCCGACCTCGTCCCACCCGACCGCCAGGAGGTCGCGTACGCATCCGTCCGCGTCGCGTCGAATCTGGGCGTGACCATCGGGCCGCCGCTCGGCGGGCTCCTGCTGATCGGCGGCAACTGGAACCATCTCTTCCTCGGCACGCTCGTCCTCTCGCTGGTGGGATTCGCAATCGCCGTTCGCTCCATCCCGAGCACGGGTGCCTATGCGCCGGTCGGCCCGCCGCAGCGAGGATCCTTCGGAGTCATCGTCCGCGACTCGCCGTTCCTGCTCTTCATGGTCGCGTCGATGCTCGCAACGATGACCTACATCGCAACCGAGACGTTGCTGCCGATCTCGGTGACGACGACCCACCATCTCGCGCCCGCGGCCTGGGGTGCGCTGATGATCCTCAATCCTCTCGCCGTGACCGTCTTCCAGTTGCGGGTCACACGCTGGACCTCCGCGATCCCCGCATCGCTGAAGCTCGGCGTCGCGATGCCGTTGATGGGCGTCCCGTTCCTGCTGCTGAACGTGAACGGCTCGGCGCCGGTGATCGCGATCGTGATCGTGCTGTTCGTCATCGGGGAGATGCTTTGGGTGCCGACGTCGCAGGCAGTCGTCGCCGCGCTCGCGCCGTCGGACATTCGTGGCGCGTACATGGGGGCTTTCGGCGGCACGTGGTCGGTGGGCTGGGCGTTGACGCCGTTCCTCGGGCTCCAGGTGCGCAACGCCTACGGCGACGCCACGATGTGGATGTGCGTTGCGGGCGTCGGTGTGCTCGCCGGAGTCACCGGGCTTCTCGCTGCGCGCGGACACGATGCAGAAGCCGCGGTAGCATCGGCCGCATGAGAGGCCTCATCGCAGCCGGCGGCAACGCGACCCGGCTCGAGGAGCTGACCCGCGTCACGAACAAGCATCTGCTCCCGGTCGGTCGCTGGCCGATGGTCTACTACCCGTTACAGCTCCTCGAGCGAGCCGGGGTGCGTGAGGTGCTGATCGTGACGGGACAGCAGCACGCGGGTCAGTTCATCGACCTGCTCGGAGACGGTCGGGTGCGCGCACGTTCAGGAGAGGAGCTGCTCTTCGACGTCGATCTTTCGTACAAGGTGCAGACGGAGGCCGGAGGGATCGCGCAGGTCGTCGGCATGGCCCGCGAATTCGCGGGCGGCGATCAGCTCGTGGTCTGCCTTGGCGACAACATCTTCGAGTTCGGCCACTCCAACGAGATCACGACGTGGACGGCGGGAGCGATGGTGTTCGTGAAAGACGTCCCGGACCCGGAGAACTTCGGTGTGATCGCCTACGGCGACGACGGTGGTGTCACCGACATCGTCGAGAAGGCCGGACGGGTCGACCTGCGCTACGACGTTCCGCCGTCGAACGACGCGGTCGTGGGTCTCTACTGCTACCCACCCGACGTCTTCGAGATCATCGACGGACTCGCGCCGTCGAGTCGCGGGGAGCTCGAGATCACAGACGTGAATCGCGTCTACGCCCAGCGTGGCGATCTCGACGTTCGCGCGGTCGAGGGGTGGTGGCACGACGGGGGCAAGCACTGGGCGGATCTCGCAGACGTCGGCCGTCTGATCGAGGAGACGGGCGTCAACAAGTGATCGTGTCGCGCTTCCCGCTCGTGCGGCGTGAGGACGATCGCGGCTGGTTCGCCGAGCTGATGCGCGCGAGCGAGCTGCCGAAGCCCGTGCGGCAGGCGAACCTCGCCCACTCGCGGCGGGGCGTGATTCGTGGCCTGCACTACCACGAGCGGGGCCAGGACGACCTCTTCCTGTGTCTGCAGGGGATGGTGCGCGTCGTCGTGCTCGATCGCCAGACGGGTGAGACGTTCACCGAGGACATCGGCGATCGAAACCCGGTTGCCGTCTACGTTCCGGGCCGGCATGCGCATGGGTACGAGGCGCTTTCGGATTGCCTGTTCTGCTACTTCGTCACCGAGGAGTACGACCCGGCGAGCCCCGACGAGCACGGCGTCCCGTGGAACGACCCACGCGTCGCCGGCCTGTGGAGCACGCAGGCGCCGATCCTGTCGGAACGCGACCAACGCGCCGTCACCTGAGCGGCGGCATCGTGATCACGGGCGCGGCCGGCCAGTTGGGGCAGGCGCTTCGCGAGGCGTTTCCGGGCGCTCGCGCGCTCACGCGCGCCGACTGGGACGTCACGCAGCCCGCCCCGGACGGCACCGAAGACTTCGAGCTCGTGTTGCACACGGTCGCGTGGACGGACGTCGACGGCGCCGAGGACGACCCGCAAGGCGCCGCCGCGGTGAACGTCGGCGGCGTGCAACACGCCGCCGCGCTCGGGGTACCGCTCGTCGTGTGGTCGACCGACTACGTCTTCGACGGTGCGAAACGGATCCCGTACGTCGAGTCGGATGCGCCCTCACCGCTCGGTGCCTACGGCCGCACCAAGCTGCACGGCGAGGCTGCAGCCGGCGAGCAGGCGTGGATCGTCCGGAGCTCGTGGCTCTTCGGGCCGACGTCGTCGAACTTCGTGCGCACGATGCTGCGCCTCGGCTCCGAGCGCGACGAGGTGGCCGTCGTCGGCGATCAGCGTGGGTCGCCGACCTACGTCGGTCATCTCGCCGCTGCGACCAAGCAGGTCGTCGGGTTGCCCTACGGCGTCTACCACGTCGCCGCCGCGGGCGAGTGCAGCTGGGCGGAGTTCGCTGAGGCGATCTTCGAGGAGGCGGGGCTCCCGACCCGGGTGCGGCACATCACAACCGCGGAGTTCGGCGCGCGCGCACAGCGTCCGGCGTACTCGGTGCTCGAAAGCGAGCGCGCCGCGCCGACGCTCCCCCACTGGCGTCTCGGGCTACGCGAGTGCCTCGATCGGCTCCCGGCCGGCTGACCAGCGGCGCGGGTGGCGGTACCCTGTCGGCCATGCGCGTGCTCGTCACAGGCGGCGCCGGCTTCATCGGCTCGCAGTTCGCTCGCCGTCTCGTCTCGTCCGGCGACCAGGTCGTCGTCCTCGACAAGCTGACGTATGCCGGCAACCGCTCGAACCTCGACGGGGTCGAGCACGAGTTCCATCGTGGAGACATCGCCGATCCCGATGCAGTCGCCGATGCGGCCACGGCGTGCGATGCGATCGTGAACTTCGCGGCGGAGACGCACGTCGACCGCTCGATCATGGGCCCGGCGGAGTTCATCCTCACCGATGTGCTCGGCACACAGGTGCTGCTCGACCACGCGCGCCGGCACCATCTCCGCCACCTTCAGGTGTCGACCGACGAGGTGTACGGCGACATCCCGCCCGACGGCGATCCGTGCACCGAGGACGCGCCGGTTCGTGCCTCGAGCCCGTACTCGGCGTCGAAGGCAGGCGGAGACCTGCAGGTCCTCGCCTACGTTCGCACCTACGGTGTCGATGCGCTCGTCACCCGCGGCGCGAACACCTACGGGCCTCGTCAGTATCCCGAGAAGTTCTTGCCGCTCTTCATCACGAACGCGTTCGAGGGTAAGCATCTGCCGGTGTACGGCGACGGCAAGCAGAGTCGCGAGTGGTTGCACGTGGCCGATCACTGCGCCGCGATCGAGATCGCGCTTCGCAAAGGGAAGCGGGGCCAGGTCTACAACATCGGCGGCCAGGAGCGCCAGAACATGGACGTCGTGCGCCGCATCTTGACCTTGACCGGGGCGAGCCCCGACCTCGTGCGCCACGTCGAGGATCGGCCCGGCCACGATCGTCGCTATTCGGTCGACTCGACGAAGGTGCGCGACCTCGGCTGGGCGCCGCAGCACTCGTTCGACGCCGGTGGCCTCGAGGAGACCGTCGAGTGGTATCGAAGAAACCGCGACTGGTGGGAGCCGATCAAGTCCGGCGACTACCAGCGCTACTACACGGAGCAGTACGCCACGCGGCTCAGCGGTTAGAGGCTTGCATGACGATCGACCGGCAGGCGTTCTTCGAGATCATGGCCTCGTTCCCGACCGGTGTCGCGATCGTGACGACGCTCGACGCCGACGGCACTCCGCGTGGGCTGACGACGACGGCGGTCTCGAGCGTCTCCGCCCGCCCGCCGACCGTCCTCGTGTGCGTCGACCTCGGTTCACGCACGCTCGCGGCGCTTCGTACGAGCCGGCACTTCGTCGTCAACTTCATCGGGGAGCGCCGCAGCCCCCTGTGCCTCCGCTTCGCGTCGAAGGTCGAGGACAAGTTCGAAGGGGTTAGCTGGACGCCGAGCAGCGCGGGCCTCCCCGTGCTGCACGACGACGCCCTCGCCTGGGCTGAATGCACCACCATGCACGACGTCGAGGTCGGCGATCACGTTCTCCTCGTCGCGCGCGTCCAGGCCGGAGGCGTGCAGCCGGAGCTCGACCCGCCGCTCCTCTACTACCGACGCTCTTGGGGTGTCTGGACGCCGGTGCACGAACGCGACGAGCCCGACGCGGTGTCGATCCCGGCGATGGAAGTCAGCGGGCGGGCGCTCCTGTGGCAGGGCGCGGAGCTGTAGGACGCCCGCCGGCACCGGTCGTGGCGTTTCTGCGATTGACAGCTACGTGCGTCGCGGCGATCATCGACGGCTCGCCCCTTCCTTAGAAAGCCGAGGTCGACGATGAGGTTCAGCCTGT
>JBBSEJ010000052.1:0-21325 GCA_038239825.1 Gaiellales bacterium | reverse complement strand
CCTGGCTGCCGGGGGGCCCCGGCGGCGGGCGGGGCTCCGCCCCCCGGCCGCGGGGGCCCCGCCCGGCGCCCGCCCCCCCCCCCCCACGTCCGGGCACGGCGATGCCGGGAGAGAGGGATCAGCCGGGCCGCCCGAGCATCCTGGCAGATCCGAGCGCGATCACCAAACACACATTTTACGTTCGCGAGTTGACTCGACACCCCAACGAGCGCAGGCTCCCCGGGAAGTACCGCGAGAGCACCAGGGGAGAGTCATGACCACCACGGCGGCAATCGCCGAACGTCTGCCTACGGGCGCCCTAGAACGCCAGCATGAAGAAGGCGTATCCGACCGCGATCCAGAACGCGACGCAACCGAGGAACCAGAGCAACGGGCCGACCCGCATCTTCTCGCTCGCACGACCGGCGGAGCTCGGGTACAAGATCTCACCATCCTTTCCGTGATCACCGCCGCGCAGGTCGTCTGGCTCGCGGTGCTGGGGTACGGAATCTTCTGGCTCTTCGCGTAGCTTCCTCCGCGCGCCGGATGGATCGCGAGCGGCGCAGCCGTCTGGGCAGTCTCCTGCTCGTGCTCGCGTCCAGGCACCGACCTGACTACGCCTCCTCGGGTGACGATTCCGGATCCCGAGCGTCGCCTCCGCGCCCCCTTCGCCGCGACGGTCGCACTCAACGCCGGGCTCTCGCTGGACGCGCTCCTCCAGAAATTCGTGAACCGGGCGCTTTCCCGACCCAGGCTCAACTGATCGTGAAGAGCGGCCCCGCAGTCGTCTTCTCAGGCTCGCACGCGATGAGGCACATCGGAGCGAGGATCACGCTGTCGTTTCCCCACGCCGGCACGTATCGCTTGATCACGAAGGCCGGGGACGACTACATGAAGGGCGTCAAGACGATCGGTGAAGACAACGTCCTCACGCTGACCGTGACCGTCCGCTGAGCCCCAGCCCGAAGGGATATGCGGCCGCGACCGGCGACTGCGTCTCCCTCGTGCATAGGATCGAGGCGACGTCGACCGAGGAGGTGCCGCGCTTGAACGTTCCAGGTGTACAGAAGCAAGGTGCGCAGCTGCAGGCCGCTCAGGCGTTCGACATCGCGGGTGCCAGGTCTCGGCTCGCCGAGAAAGGCGGGTACGAGATCGTGCACTCCTCGCCCGGCCTCGAGATCGGGGTCTACGTCCTCGTGGCACCGGAGCCCGATCACCAACAGCCCCACCCCGACGACGAGATCTACGTCGTCTTGGAGGGTCAGGGCTCCCTGGAGGTCGAGGATAAGCGCGTCGAGCTCCACGAAGGCGAGGCGACGTTCGTCCCCGCCGGCACGAAGCACGGTTTCGTCGGCTACGAGCAGCTCACCGTGCTCGTGATCTTCGAAAGAGGGCGCCACTGAGCGCACCGGCAAGGCGCTGCCGCCAGGCCCTTAACCTCGTTAACTAGTGACACTCCGGCTGGTAGCTTTCCGTGGTGAGTAAGCGGTTCCTCTCCGTCGATCCTCCGGATCTCAGCCTCTGGCCGACGGCGAGGGGGCTCGCCCGTCTCTGGCGCGAGCAATGGCGTCTCGTCTCGATCGGGCTCGCCTGCGCCTTCGTCTACAGCGGACTTTCGCTGGCGATCCCGATCGTCGTTCGCCACGCTATCGACAGCTCGATCGCGCCCAGGAGCGGCCACCACGCGGCCCTCTGGCCGTACCTCCTCGCCGTGCTTCTGCTCGCGGTCGCCCGCTTCGCCCTGAACTTCACGCGGCGCTATGCGACCGCGCGCACCGGCATCCGCGTCGAGGCGCGGATGCGCGAGCTGCTCTACCAGGCCTACCTGCGCTACCCGCGCGCGTTTTACGACCGGCATGCCACCGGTCAGGTGGTCTCGCGTGCGACGAACGACCTCTACCCCGTCCGGTACTTCATCGGCTGGGGGATGACCCAGGGCCTCCAGTCGGTGATGATGATCTGCGGGATCGCGGTCGTCCTCTTCCTCGTGAACCCGACGCTCGCCGCGATCGCGCTCGTCGCAATGCCTGCCGTCTTCGTGCTCGCATTCTCGTTCGCCCGCAAGGTGATGCCGATCTCGCGCCAAGTGCAGCAGCTCAAGGCGGATGTGACGGAGGCGGCCGACGAGGCCGTCGTCGGGATCGAGATGGTGCAGGCATTCGGCCGCGAGGACGACGTACAGGAGCGCTTCGCTCGCAAGGCCGAGGCGGTCCGCGACGGCGTCCTGCGCCAGGCGCGCGTGGAGGCGGCGTTCCTGCCGGGTCTGCTCTTCCTGCCGACGCTCTCCATCGGGGCGGTCGTGCTCTTCGGCGGACGCGGGGTGATCGGGGGCACCCTCACCTACGGCGAGTTCTTCCTCTTCTACCAGCTGCTCCTGCAGCTCGTGTGGCCGCTCGAGGCGCTCGGCTGGATCCTCTCCCTCGCTCAGCGCGCAACCGCTTCGGCCTCGCGCAGCTTCGCATGGCTGCAGGGCATCGAGCCGGTCGCCGAGGCTGCACAGACCGTGGCGCTGCCCGGCGGTTCGGCGCTCGACGTGCGCTTCGAGGGTGTGCGCTTCAGCTATGGCTCGGGCTCGGAGGTCCTCTCGGGTGTCGACCTCGACCTCGCCCCGGGCGAGGTGATCGCGGTGTGCGGCCCGACCGGCGCCGGCAAGACCTCGCTGCTCAATCTCCTGCCGCGCTTCTACGACCCGACGGACGGCCGCGTCCTCGTCGGAGGGATCGATGTGCGCGACCTCGCGCTGAGCGACCTCCGCACCGCCGTCGCGATCGTCACCCAGAAGCCGATCCTCTTCTCGATCCCGCTGCGCGACAACCTCACGCAAGCGCGCCCGGACGCGCCGTGGGACGAGGTCGTCGCGGCCTGCGAGGCGGCGGGTGTCGCCCACTTCGCGGCCGAGCTTCCCGATGGCTACGACACGCTGATCGGCGAGCGCGGAGTCAACCTGTCGGGCGGCCAGCGCCAACGGGTCGCGCTCGCGCGAGCACTCGTGGCAGGAGCGCGCATCGTCGTGCTCGACGATCCGATGTCGGCCGTCGACACGCAGACCGAACGTCACCTCGTCGAGAACCTCCGCCCCGCGCTCGCGGGACGCACCGTGTTGATCGCGACCCAACGCCTGTCCACGGTCGAGGTCGCCGATCGTGCGGTGGTGCTCGATGAGGGCGTGATCGTCGAATCGGGCTCACCTGCGGAACTGCTCGCCCACGGCGGTGTCTTCGCAGCGCTCTTCGGAGAGGAGATCTCCGCTGCCGCATAAGCCGAGAGTCGGGCTCACTCGCCTCAGCCGCTACCTCGCCGGCAGATGGTCGCGCGTCGCGCTGCTGTCCGTCGTCGGCATCGCATCCGCGGCGGCGCCCGTCACGGCACTTCTCGTCGTGCAGGACGCGATCGACAAGGGGATGCGTGCGCACGATCGTGCCCGGCTCGGCCGGGACGTCGTCGTGTACCTCGGTATCAACGCGGCCGCATGGGTGCTGCAGACGACGCTCGTGCGCGGGCTCGCCCGGGTGGGGCAGGACGTCGTGCTCGGGCTGCGCGAGGACCTGTTCGATCACCTGACGACGCTCTCCCTCCGCTATTTCTCCCAGCAGAAGGCCGGGTGGATCATCTCGAGGCTCACCTCCGACGTCGATGCGCTCTCCGACGTCCTCTCGCAAGGGCTGACCACGCTCGTCGTCAACACACTGACGCTCCTCGCTGCGATCGTCGGGCTCTTCGTCCTCGACTGGCGCCTCGGCCTCGTCGCACTCGTGATCCTGCCGCCGACGCTCGTGCTGACCCGGTGGTTCCAGGTGCGCTCGCACGCGGCGTTCCTCAGGGTGCGTGAGACGATCTCCTCGCTGACGGCGCAGATCGCGGAGTCGGTTTCCGGGATGGCGGTCATCCAGGCGTTCAACCGCGAGCGCGCATTCCTCGACGAGTTCGACCAGGCGAACGACGCCAACCGGCTGACGAACACCCACGCGCAGTGGCTGAACTCGCTGTTCTTCCCGGGAATCGAGTTCCTCGGCATCGTCGCGATGGCGTCGGTGCTCTGGGTGGGCGGCCAGATGCTGACCCACGGATCGCTGACGATCGGGACGCTCGTCTCGTCGGTCTTTCTTTTGAACCTCGTCTTCCAGCCCCTCCAGGAGCTTTCAGACCTTTACGGTCAGGTGCAGTCGGCCGGGGCCGCGATGGAGAAGATCACGACCGTGCTGGACACGAAGGCAGAGATCCACGATGACGCAGCCTCGCGCAAGCCGGATCGGATCGAGGGCGACCTGCGCATCCAGAACGTCACGTTCTCCTACGGGCGGGATCCGGTTCTGCACTCGATCAGCATCCACGTGCCGCCTGGCGGCTGCCTCGCACTCGTCGGGGAGTCCGGCGGCGGGAAGTCGACCACTGCGAAGCTCGTCGGCCGCTTCTACGACCCCGACGAAGGCGAGATCCTCGTGGACGGCCACGATCTGCGGTCACTCGAGCTGCGCGCATACCGTCGTCAGCTCGGCGTCGTCCTCCAGGATCCATTCCTCTTCGCCGGCACGATCGCCGACAACATCCGCTTTGCTCGACCGGAGGCGACCGACGAGATGGTCGAGGACGTCGCGCACGCCGTCGGAGTCGACAGGATCGGGCGCCGCTTCGACGCGGGACTCGAGCACGTGGTGCGCGAGGGCGGCTCGGGCCTCTCCGCCGGGGAGCGGCAGCTGATCTCGATCGCGCGGGCACTCCTGGCGGATCCGCGCATCCTGATCCTCGACGAGGCGACCTCGAACATCGATCGACCGACGGAGATCCTGATCGAGAACGCCCTCGACCGGCTGTTGCGCGGACGCACCTCGATCATCATCGCGCACCGCCTCGCAACGGTTCGCCGCGCCGACGAGATCCTCGTGATCGAGCACGGGCGCATCTCCCAGAGCGGGACCTTCGACGAGCTCCTTGCGACGGACGGTCCGTTCCGCCGCCTGGCGAAGGACATGAAAGGCGCCGAGCCCGAGCTATCGGGGCTTCAGCTGCAAGGCGGTGTCGCCGACTTGCAGGCCTCGCCCGTAGTGGGCAGCCGCGCGAGCAGCTCGGCCAACGTCGTGAGCTCCGAACCGGAATAACGGCTCGTGAAGAGCTCGTCGATGCCGCGCAGATGCGTCACGGCGGCGTCGCGCAGCTTCTGCGCCCCCTCGTCGGTCAGCTTGGCGTACGAGACGCGCGCGTCCGACGCACAGGTCTCCTTGCAGACGAAGCCGGAGCGCTCGAGACCCTCGAGCAACCGGGTGATCCCGGACGCGGTCAGGAGGATCCTGCCTGCGAGGTCGACGCGGCGCATCATCGCGCCCTCGGCATGCGAGAGGTGCAGGAGCACCTCGTAGTCGTTTAGCGTCAACCCGTGCTCGCGCAACAGTTGCGCCGAGAGCTCGCGCGTGAGCGCAGCGTGGGCGCGCAGGAACGAGACCCACGACTCGAGCTGCTGGGGTGGCGTTTCGGTGGGCGTGGCAGGGGACGTCATAGTTGCGCCCTCAAGTGTAGCGCGCGAGGCGGCATCGATGAGTTCGGGCACCGGGCGTCTCGATAGGTTCTCCTATATGAGGCTCGAAGGCAAGGTCGGCCGGGACGGTGGAAGCGGCGCCCGGCGTGAGCAGGGGATCGAGGTCGAGGGCCTCGTGAGGCAGTTCAAGGACGTTCGGGCGGTCGATGGCATCGATCTTCGCATCGAGCCCGGTCAGATCTACGGCTTCCTCGGCCCGAACGGCGCCGGCAAGTCGACGACCGTCCACATGCTGACGACGCTCCTCCCGCCCACGTCGGGCCGCGCCACCGTCGCCGGCTTCGATGTGGTGCGCGAGGGCGCGAAGGTTCGCGCGTCGATCGGCGCCGCCCTGCAGGAGGCAGCGCTCGACCCATTCCTGACCGGCCGAGAGCACCTGCGACTCCAGGCGTCGCTCCACGGCATCAAGGGGGATGCCCGAAAGCGCCTTCAGGCGGCGCTGCTCGATCGGGTCGGGCTGACGAACGCGGCCGACCGCAAGGTGCGCACGTACTCGGGCGGCATGAAGCGTCGGCTCGATCTCGCCCTCGCGCTGATCCACGATCCGTCGATTCTCTTTCTCGACGAGCCCACCACCGGTCTCGATCCACAGAGCCGAAACGCCCTGTGGGAGGAAGTCGGCAGGCTTGCGCGCGACGAAGGGGTCACGGTCTTTCTGACGACCCAGTACCTCGAAGAAGCCGACGTCCTCGCCGATCGCGTCGGCATCATCGACCAGGGCAAGATCGTC
The DNA here is from genome assembly GCA_038239825.1 of Gaiellales bacterium. Lineage (GTDB taxonomy): Bacteria > Actinomycetota > Thermoleophilia > Gaiellales > Gaiellaceae > PALSA-600. The sequence continues at coordinate 15,086 of JBBSEJ010000052.1, read as the reverse complement.
GCCGAAGGAACGCCGGCGCAGCTGAAGGCGGAGATCGGGAGGCCGACCGTCGAGGTCGTGCCGGAGGAGCACGACGACCTGGGTCGGCTTCGCAATCTACTCGGCCGCTTCGGCGCGGAGACCGCGTCGCGACCGGGCGCGTTCGCCGTGCAGTTGAACGGGCACGGCGATCTCCCGGCCGTGATCCGCGCGCTCGACGCCGAGAACGTTCGAGCCGCCGAGATCAATCTGCACCAGCCCACGTTGGACGACGTGTTTCTGGCCAAGACGGGGCGCACGCTCGAAGGTGCGGACGAGTGATGGTGATCGTGCAGCAGGTCGGTCTGATCGCGCGTCGGTCGATCGTGCGGACGATGCGGCAGCCGGGTGTGTTCATCCCACCGCTCACGTTTCCACTGATGTTGATGGCGGTGAACTCGAACGGCCTGCGCGCCGCGACCCATCTGCCCGGGTTCCCGACGCACTCGTTCCTCGCGTTCTTCCTGCCGTTCTCGTTCATGCAGGGTGCGCTCTTCGCTTCCGGGATCGCCGGCACCGACCTCGCGCGAGACATCGACACCGGCTTTCTCAACCGCCTCGCGCTCACGCCGGTGCGCGGCTCGGCGCTGCTGCTCGGCCAGATCGGCGGTGCACTCGGTCTCGGTGCGATCCAAGCCTGCCTCTTTCTGGGTGTCGGCCTCGCCGCAGGCGTTCACATCCGCGCGGGAGTCGGCGGCGCAGCACTGATCCTCGTGCTCGCATTGCTGATCGCGGTCGGCTTCGGCACGCTCGGCTTGTGGATCGCGCTCCGTACCGGCTCGGGCGAGGGAGTGCAGTCGCAATTCCCGTTGCTCTTCTTCGTGCTCTTCATCTCGAGCATGAACCTGCCGCGAAATCTGATCGAGGTGCGCTGGTTTCGCGACGTCGCCACGGCCAATCCCGTCAGCTACCTGATCGAGGCGCTACGCTCGCTCGTGATCGCCGGCTGGGACCCGGAAGCACTGCTGCTCGGCTTCGCCGTCGCCTTCGGCCTCATCGCACTCTCGATGACGCTCGCCGTGCAACAACTGAACGTGAGGATGACCCGCACATGAGGGGCCGCCTCGACGTCGCCTTCGCGCTCGCGTACCGGCAGTTGACGATCCTCTTCAAAAACCCGTCGCTGTTCCTGCCGCCGATGCTCTTCCCGCTGATGAACTTCATCGCGTTCGCGGGCGGTCTCTCACGTCTGCGTCACGTGCCGGGCTTCGACTTCCACGGTGGGTACACCGCCTTCCAATTCGTCTTCGTCCTGCTTCAGTCGGCGGTCTTCGGCGGCGTGTTCGCGGGGTTCGGGATCGCACGCGACTTCGAACGCGGGTTTGCACGCAGGCTGCTCGTCTCGGCGCCGCAGCGCGGTGGGATCATCCTGGGCTACGCACTCGCCGCGCTCACTCGCTGGCTGATGATCGTCGTCGTGCTCACCATCGTCGCCCTGATCGCCGGCATGCAGATCGGCGGCGGCGGGGTCGACCTCTTCGGCCTCTTTCTCCTGGCTGCCCTCGTGAATCAGATCGGCCTTCTCTGGGCCTGCGGGGTCGCGATGCGGTTTCGCTCCGTGCAGGCGGGGCCGCTGATGCAGACGCCGGTTTTCATGGCGCTCTTCCTCGCCCCGGTCTACGTGCCCCTGCAGCTGCTCGGCGGCTGGATCCATGCCGTCGCGCGACTGAATCCGCTCACGTTCATCCTCGAAGCCGGCCGCGGGTTCATCGAGGGCGAGCCGACGCAGGTCGGGGCTGCGTTCCTCGCGGCCGCCTGCCTGCTCGCGTTCTTCGGCGTGTGGGCGCTTCGTGGCCTGCGCAGGGCCGAACGCGCCGGGGCGTGACTCGCGATGCAGGTCTAGTCCTAGACGAACCGCCCGAAGCCGCTCACCTGCCGAAGCCGCCGCTCACGCCGCATCACCTCTCCGCCGTCGGAATCGGACCGAAGACCCGTGTTGCCCTCGACCGTGGCGAAACGATCACCGCCGAGCGACCGCACGACGATGCCGACGTGGTCGGCGACTCCCCCGTCCCAGTCGAACAGCACGAGATCGCCCGGCTGCGGATCGTCTTCCATGAAACGTCCGTCCGCTCGCAACCACGCCTCGAGCGTGGGCACGTACGCGACGCCGCGCGCCCTGACGCCCGCCCCGTGCCACCCGCGGCAGAGCACGATGTGCGCGCCGACGTCGAAGCAGTACGACGCGAAGATCGCGCACCAGGGAACACCGTCGACACCGAACCACCGGCCGAAAGGCGTGCGGTTCGAACCGGGAGGGGACTCCCGGACGCCCACGTGCCGCAGCGCCTCGGCCAGCGCGCGCCGGCCCGGTGAAGCGCTCATGGGCCGGACGTTAACCCGTGTGTCCCGTGGGGCGCAAGCTCCCCGAGGACGTGCGCCGTCAGATCGATCCGCTGAAGGTGTCGCAGCCCGTCGGCTCGCCGCGCTGATACCCGCGCAGGAACCACTTCTGACGCTGCGCGGACGAGCCGTGAGTCCACGTCTCGGGGTTGACCTGACCCTGCGTGCGTGCCTGGATGCGATCGTCGCCGACGGACGCCGCGGCGTCGAGACCCTGCGTGATGTCCGCCTTGGTCAGGTCGATCACGTAGCCGGTCGCGACCGCGTGGCGAGCCCAGACTCCGGCGTAGCAGTCGGCTTGGAGCTCGGTGCGCACCGAGCTTCCCTGCGCACCCTTCGCGCCGCCGGCCTTCAGGTCGCCGAGCAGGTCTTGTGTGTGATGGCCGTACTCGTGCGCGATCACGTACGCCTCGGCGAACGGCCCGCCCTGCGCGCCGAAACGATCGTGGAGGTCTTGATAGAAGCCGAGGTCGATGTAGACGGTCTTGTCGACGGGGCAGAAGAACGGGCCGACGTCGGTTGACGCGGTGCCGCACCCCGTCCCGGTCGACCCGCTGAAGAAGACCGTCTCCGCGCGCGTGTAGGTCTTGCCGTGCGCACGGAACCATCCCTGCCAGTACGCCTGCACGCTGTTCACGTCGCCGAGGATCCGGCAGTCCTGGCGCGCGTTTGCATCCGCACCCGTCTGGCAGCCCGAGAGCGACTGCGACTGTCCCGTCCCGCCGGCGGTCTGGCCGTCGAGCCCACCGTAGGTGCCGCCCGAGCCGCCCCCGAGCAGAGCGAAGAGCAGGTAGACGGCGATCCCGACGACCCCGAGGCCGCCGCCCCCGAAGACGATCGGCCCGCCGCCGAAGCCCCCGCCCATGCCACGCCGGTCCTGCACCTGAGACGGGTCGAGCCGGGCCCCCGGACGGAATCTCATCGCCACTCCCTTTCTCGCCCGGCGAGGCGCCAAACCTCACACCCCGAGCCGAGCGTGCTGTTGCTCGACGAGCCGTTCGGCGCGCTCGATGCGCGGGTTCGTGCCGAGCTGCGTGTCTGGCTGCGACGCCTCCACGAGGAGGCACATACGACCACCGTGTTCGTCACGCACGACCAGGAGGAGGCGATGGAGGTCGCCGATCGCGTCGTGGTGATGAACCACGGCCGGGTCGAGCAGGTGGCGGGGCCTCGCGAGCTCTACGACTCGCCGGTGAACGAGTTCGTCATGTCATTCGTCGGCCAGGCGAACCGACTCGGTGACGGGTGGGCGCGTCCGCACGATTTCGAGCTCGCGCTGGGGCCGAACGGCGAGGCCCGGGAGGCGATGATCGAGCGGGTCGTCCACCTCGGCTTCGAGGTGCGCGTCGAGCTCGCCCGGGACGACGGCCGGCAGCTCGCCGTGCAGCCGACGCGCGATCAGGCCGAGCACCTCGAGCTCGAACCCGGTCAGATCGTGTACGTCCACCCCACGCGGACGACCACCTTCGCCTGACCCTTTCGGCCATGGCCGGGGACAGTCCCTGGACGTGCCCGCTTCGGCCATGGCCGGGGACAGTCCCTGGACGTGCCCGCTTCGGCCAGGGCCGGGGACAGTCCCTGGACGTGCCCGCTTCGGCCACTCTCAATGGGGCTGCCAGGCATCCGGATCGGCCGCGAGAGCTTCGACCTGCGGCGGCAGCTCTCCGCGGGCGAGCTCGGCGAGGGTCACCTGCTCGAGCACGCTGCGCAGGCTCGCTCGCACCGCGACCCAGACGTCGCGGAGGCGCTCTGCGCTGCCGGTGTAGACCACCTGCTCGGACCGAACGCCGCGGACGTTCGCGAGCGGCCCCTCGACGGCGCGAATCACGTCCGCGAGCGAGATCTGCCCGGCCGGGCGGGCGAGCCAGTAACCGCCGTCCACGCCACGCCGGCTCGCAACGAGACCGGCGTGCCGTAGGTCGCCGAGGATGTTCTCGAGGAAGTTCGGCGGGATCTGCTGTGCCTGCGCGATCCGCTCGCCCTTCACGGCGCCCTCTCCCGCCGCCGCGAGCTCGAGCGCCGCCCGGATCGCATAGTCGGCTTTCGCCGAGACCCTCATACGCCCATTCTGCCCGTGCTGCTTCGCGACACCGGCCGGTCGAGCTCCTGATGTTTCATTACGAGCCGAACGCGTCGAGCAGGATCCGAATCTCACAGACCTCGCGGAAGCCGAGTTGCGCAAGAATCGGCCTCGACATCGGCGAGGCCTGCGTGACGAGCACCGGAGTGCCGCGCGCGACCGCGTCCGCCCAGCGAGCCACGACGAGCGCGCGATAGGCGCCACGCCCACGAGCCTCGGGTACCGTCGCACCACCGAAAAGGGTCACACCGTGCGGGGAGAACGATGCCGAGCACGAGCCACGGGCTCACCGTCGACGTATGCGAGGTAGGCGACGTTGTCCGGGTCGCGCTGCGGAGCCACCTCGGCGGGCACCGGGCCGCCGAAGGCGACCGCGGCGATCCGGGCCGAGGCCAGTTGCTCGTCGTAGGTCTCGGCCCGGCGTACCATTAGGCCCGGCGAAGGTCCGGCGGCGGGCGGGCTGGTCAGCACCATGCCGACGGCGAGCGCCGTCGGCTCGTCGTCCACGAGGCCGAGCGCGAGGAGCCGGTCGACGAGGTCGTGTGGTGTCGCGCTCGTGCCGATCTCCCAGGTGCAACCCGAGCGTCCCTTGGCACGCAGGCGCGCATGGATCTCGGCGCGCACAGCCTCGACCTCCGCGTCCCGGAGCCGGAAGCGCTGGGCGACGTTCCAGGCAGGCTCGCCGCCGTCACCCATCCACAGGACATACCGTTCCGTGAAATCGCGCTCGTCGCGCGACCCGAGGGGCGTGTACGCGTTCGCGTTCTCGGCCAGTTCGAGGATGGGATCCACCCGCCGGAGGCTACCCGGCGAGCTTCCCGCCCCAGGCGTCCCGGTAGATCCGCTTCAGGCGCTCGACGCGGTTGACATACGCCTTCGTCTCCGAGAACTGAATCGGCTCACGCCTCGCACGCCAGCGGTCGACGTTCCCCTGGCCCGCGTTGTAGGCAGCCAGCACGAGCCGCTCGCTGCCGTACTTGTCGAACAGATTCTTCAGGTACCACGCGCCGTAGCGGATGTTGATCTCGGCGTCGTAGAGATCCCGCGTGTGAAACGCGCTGCCGTGCGTGCGGATCGCGATGCCGTGCGCGGTCTCGGGCGTCAGCTGCATCAGCCCGATCGCACCCGAGGCCGACGTCGCGCGACTGTCGAACTTCGATTCCTGATAGACGACCGCGGCGACGAGCGCGGGATCGAGGCCGTGCTCGTGAGCGTGAACGCGGATGAACTCCGAGTAGCGCAGCGGGTAGCGGATGCGCTCGTACCAGGGCGGTCTCGTCCGGTCGACGACGAGAATCGCCCCGCCCGCGAGCGCGACGAGTGCGACCGCGAGGAGGATCCGCCTCACTCCGACAGGTCGCGCATGACCGACGCCACGAAGGCGTCGAGCTCCTCGATCGAGCCCATGTTCTTATAGGTGTAGTCGGCCAATTTCACCTTCTCGGCGTCGGGGAGGAAGCGCGACTCACGATCCTCGATGGTGACGTGAGAGCGCGCACGACGCAACTTCGCAGGCGCAGTGATCACGACGACTCTGTCGAAACGCGCCTGCCCGCCGGTCTCATAGAGAAGCGGCACTTCGGTCACGCTCACACTCGGCGCGTTCGGCAGCGCGGCCAGATCCTCGCGCCACGTGAGGTACTCCGCGGACACGAGTGGGTGCAGCACCGACTCGAGCCAGTCGAGGGCCTCGCGATCATTGAAAACGACGGTCCCGAGTGCACCGCGGTCGAGCTCGCCGTCCGGTGAGACGATGCCGTTGCCGAGTCGTTCGACGAGCTTCTCTTTGACATCGTCTCGGCGGAGGAGATGATGCACGATCTCGTCGCTCGAGACCGTCGCAGCCCCGTGGCGGGCGAAGGCAGCGAGCGCCTCGCTCTTCCCTGCGCCGATGCCGCCGGTGATCGCGACGGCGAGCGGCCTCACTCCGCGCTGGAGGAGGCTTGCGGCTCCGCCGCAGCTGCGTGGTCTGCCTCGTCGGCAGGCTCGTCGTCCACGGGCTCCTCGTCGGCGGACTCCTCGTCGGCGCGCTCCTCGTTGCCGGGCGAGACACCCGCCCCGGTCGCGTCCGACTCGGCCGTCGGCTCGGCCTCGACCGACTCCGCGCGGAACGGCGCCGTGTCGTCGAGCTCGGGCGCGGCATCGTCCTCGTCCGGTACGGGCTCGTCGGCGAAGACCTCCTCGGACAGGTCGATCGTCGGTCGCGGCGCGGTGTGCACGGACTCGCCACCATCGGCACGCGGCTGCACCTCATCCGTCTCCTCGACGCGCTTCAACGAGAGCGAAAGCCGCCTGCGCTCACCGTCGACCTCGATGATCTTGACGTTGACCGGCTGGCCCTGAGCGACGATCTCGCGAGGGTTCTCGACGTGATGCTGCGCGAGCTCCGAGATGTGGACGAGACCCTCGACGCCCGGGAGGATCTCGACGAAGGCACCGAACGTCACGACCTTCGTGACCCGTCCTTCGACGACGTCGTCCTCGTGATACGAGTCGATCACCTGCTGCCAAGGATCACTCTGGGTCTGCTTGAGCCCCAGCGAGATCCGTTGGCGGTCGCGGTCGATGTCGAGCACCTTGACCTGGACGTCCTGGCCGATCTCGAGCACCTCCGAGGGGTGATTGACATGCGACCACGAGAGCTCGGAGATGTGGATCAGGCCGTCCATGCCGTCGAGATCGACGAAGGCGCCGAAATCGACGATGTTCGAGATCTGGCCCTCGACGACGTCGCCCGGCTGAAGCTTGTCGAGAATCTGCTGCCGCTGCTCTTTGCGCTCCTCCTCGAGCACGGCGCGGCGCGAGAGCACGACGTTGTTGCGCGAGCGGTTCAGCTCGATCACCTTCGCCCGCAACTCCTGGCCGAGGAACTCGTCGAGGTCCTGCACGCGGCGGATGTCGACGAGCGATGCGGGCAGGAAACCGCGGACACCGAGGTCGAGGATGAGCCCACCCTTGACGACCTCGATCACGCGACCGTTGACCGGCTCGCCGGACTCCGCAGCCAGCTCGATGTTCTTCCAGGCGAGCTCGAACCGAGCGCGCTTCTTGGAGAGGATCAGGCGCCCTTCGGCGTCCTCCTTCGTCAGCACGAGCGCGTCGATCTCGTCGCCGATCGACACCTCGTCGGCCGGGTTGACCGAGCGGCGGATCGAGAGCTCCGAGACGGGAATGACGCCTTCCGACTTGTACCCGATGTCGACGAGGACTTCGTCCTTGTCCACCCGGACCACAGTCCCGTGGACGACCTGCCCTTCGTTGATCTCGGGGAAGGTCGAGTCGTAGTCGGGGATCAGTTCGCCGTCCGGGCCCTCGACCCAGACCCCGGGCTCCCGCTCCATGATGTCGTTGCTAGCCAAGCGGCCGGGAAGTATAGCCATGACCGCTCGGCGAACCGTTCAGGCCCGCGAGATCCGAGCCCGGGGCCCTCACGACTTCGCGTCGGCCCAGTTGTCCCCCACGCCGACGTCGACCGCGAGCGGCGGATCGAGGTCGTAGGCCCCGCACATCTCCGCGCGGACGAGCTCCCGCACCTTCGACACCTCGGGGTCCGGCACCTCGAGCAGCAACTCGTCGTGAACCTGGAGCACGAGGCGCGCGCCCCGGCCTTCGTCGCGCAACCGCCGAGCGATACGGATCATCGCGACCTTGATGATGTCCGCGTTCGAGCCTTGCATGACGAAATTGACCGCGATTCGCTCGCCGAAGCCGCGCGTCTGGCGATTCGAGGCGCGAATCTCGGGAACCGGTCGCCTGCGGCCGAGCAGCGACGTCACGTAGCCGTCGGCGGCGGCCTGCTCGATCGTGCGCGCGATGAAGTCCTGAACGTGCGGGAACCGCGACAGGTACGCATCGATGTAGCGCTGCGCCTCGTCGCGCGGGATCTCGAGGTTCTCGGACAACCCGTACGCCGAGATGCCATACACGATCCCGAAGTTGATCATCTTCGCGATCGACCGTTGACCCGACGTCAGCTTCGCAGGCTCGATGCCGAGCACCTCAGCCGCCGTCGCCGTGTGGATGTCCTCGCCGCGCGCGAATGCCTCGCGCAGCTTCGGCTCGCCCGAGACGTGCGCGAGGATCCGCAGCTCGATCTGTGAGTAGTCGGCCGAGAGGATGCGGTAGCCCTCCTCGGCCACGAACGCCGAGCGAATCTCGCGGCCGAGATCGGTGCGGATCGGAATCGACTGGAGGTTCGGATCGGAGGTCGAGAGGCGCCCCGTGGCGGCAACGGTTTGATTGAAGGTCGTGTGCAACCGCGCATCGTGCTCCGAGAGCAGCGACGGGAGAGGTCCGAGATAGGTGTTCAGGAGCTTCGAGTACTCGCGCCATTCCTCGACCACCGGCACCAGCGCATGCTCGTGCCGAATCGACCGCAGCACCTTCGCGTCGGTCGAGTAGCCGGTTTTGCCCTTCCGTCCCGTCGTCAGCCCGAGCCGATCGAAGAGCACCCGCCCGACCTGCTGCGTCGAGCCGATCATGAACTCCTCCCCCGCGAGCTCGTAGGCGAGCGACTCGAGCTCCTCGACACGATCGGCGAGCCGCGCCGTGATCTCACCCATGCGGTACGTATCGATCTTCACGCCCGCCGCCTCCATCTCTGCGAGCACCACGGTGAGCGGCAGCTCGATCGAGCGGTAGAGATCGGTCACACCGCGCTCCTCGAGGCGCTCGAGCAGCGGGCCGATCAGCCGTCGAGGCGTCTCGGCGCGGCGCACGAGCGCGGTTGTGTCCTCGTCGGCGGCGGGCGTCGGCAGCAGCTCGACGCCGTACTCGGCAGCAAGGTCGTCGAGATCGTAGGCGGCGCGGCCCGGATCGATCAGGTACGCAGCGAGCAACGTGTCTTCGCGCGCCTCGACGCGCAGTCTCTTCGCGTCGTGGACGACCAGATCGGCGTCGACCTTCGTCGGCCGCGGCCCGATCACGACTTCTCGGCCCGTGGCGACGGCAGCCCGGTCGCCGTCGGCGGCATAGCCGACGACGCCGCGAACATCGAGCGGGCCCTCTCGCCAAGCCACCTCGATGCCCGTCACCTTCATCGGTGCCGAGGGAACGGCCACGTCGAGCTCGTCGACACGGTTCAGCAGGTTGCGGAACTCGAAGCGGCGAAAGATCTCCTTCAACTGCGCTCGATCGGGCGGGTCGAGAACGAGCTGGGCGGGGTCGCAATCGATATCGAGGTCGCGGCGCATCGTCGCGAGCTGCTTCGAGAGACGGGCAATGTCGGCGTTCTCGGTGATGTTCCGGGCGCGCGCGGGAGAGAGCTCCGAGGCGTGCTCGATCACGGCCTCGACCGAGCCGTATTGCGCGATCAGCTGCCCGGCCGTCTTGTCGCCGATGCCGGGCACGCCGGGGATGTTGTCGGACGAGTCGCCCTTCAAGCCGATGAAGTCAGGCACCTGCTCGGGTGTGACGCCGTAGCGTGCCTCGACGCGCCCCGGTGTGTAGACGTTCACGTCGGCGACGCCGCGCGGCGTCATCATCAGGCAGATGTTCTCGCTGCAGAGCTGGAAGGCGTCGCGGTCGGTGGAGACGACGCACGTCTTGATCCCCTCGGCGTCGGCGCGAGTGGCAAGCGTCGCGATCACATCATCGGCCTCCCAGCCCTCGAACTCCAGGTTGCGATAGCCGAACGCCTCGACGATCGGGCGGAAGTGCGCGAACTGCTCGCGCAGGAGGTCCGGCATCGGCTTCCGGCCTTCCTTGTAGACCACGTCCTCCGCTGCCGCAACCGCAGTGCGGTGCACCGGCCTCGAGTCCCAGGCGACGGCGACACCCTTCGGCCGGTAGTCGGCGAGCAGCTTGAAGAGCATGTTCGTGAAGCCGAGCAGAGCGTTCGTCGGCTGGCCTTCCGTCGTTGCAAGCTCCTCCGGGAGGGCGAAGAACGCGCGATAGGCGAGGTTGTTGCCGTCGACGACGAAAAGATCGCTTTCGCGCGCAGGCCCGTCGTCGAGCTCGAGTTCGGCCCCGGTCAAGGTCTTCGGCACACCTCCACGGTATCGTCCGACGCCGGTGCCGAGCCTCGTGATTCATCCACTTTCCGAGCTTCGCGGGCGAGGCCGCGGATTGCCCGAGTGCGTCGGCCTCGTCGCGACCCGGGGCGCGCACGCGGTCGCCGGTCTGGCAGGCGAGGTGAAAGCGGACATCGCGACGGAGTGGAGCGCCCACCGGGACGATGCGGAGACCTGCCGGCCGTTCGTCGCCAAACGTGGCGGGATCGTCGGCGAGGCGCTGCTGTGCAGCCGGCCGTTCGGCGGCCCGCGAGTGCCTGCGGACACCATCGGTCTCGCGCACGCGGCGACGCTCTCGGAGGTGCGCGGCTCGGGGGCCGGGCTCGCGCTGACTGTGGCCGTCAGCGCTTGGGCGCACGAGAAGGGCCACACCTCGATCACGACCGGCCGGCGGGTCGTCAGGCGGCCGGCCTCCCGCTTCTGGCCCAAGCGTTGCTTCCGACCTCATGACCTCCGCCTCCAGCGGGCCGTCTCCTGATGCCCTCGGCCCCGACGATCGCGCTCTTCAGCCTCGCCGCGGTCGCCCTCGCGATCGTGCCCGGCCCCGCTGTCGCCTACATCGTCACTCAGAGCGTGGACGAAGGACGGCGCGCGGGCATCATCTCGGCGCTCGGGATCGCGAGCGGCGGCCTCGTTCACGTCGCGGCCGCCACGATCGGTCTCTCGGCACTGATCGCCTCGTCGGCGGCTGCTTTCACGGTGGTGAAGCTCGTCGGTGCGGTGTATCTGATCGCCGTCGGGATTCGACGGATCCTTTCCCGCGATGAGCGGGACACGACCGTCGAGGCCGAGCGCGCCCCGGCGCGACGGCTCTACGGCCAGGGGGTGATCGTCAACGTCCTCAACCCGAAGACGGCGCTCTTCTTCCTCGCATTCCTGCCGCAGTTCGTCGACCGGCAGAAATCGGTCACGCTCCAGGTGGCAATCCTCGGCCTGCTCTTCGCATCGATCGCGTTCCTCTCGGACATTGCCTACGCCGTGCTTGCCGACGCACTCGCGGGACGCGTGAGGCGTAGCGGCCGTGCGGCGCGGCTCCGTGGCTTCGCGACCGGCGGGATCTTCGTGGCGCTCGGTATCACCGCCGCGGCGGCGCACCGGAGCCATTGAGCGCATGCTGCGCGTGCCCCTCCTGTCGGACTCGCGGATCGTCGTCGCGGACGTCGAGGACTCCGACATCATCCTGCGCCCGCCGCAGGCGCGCGAGGCGCTCGAGGACGTTTCGGCCGCGGTCGCCTCGGCGCTCGAGTTCCCCCTTGCCGGCGAGTCGCTCGAGCGCCTGGTGAAGCGCGGAGGCACCGCAACGGTCGTGATCGAGCAGCCTTCGTTGCCGATTCCAGGCGCCGCGCTCGGCCCGGTACACGTCGCGATCGCTGCGGTCGTCGACGAGCTCGAGCGACTCGGCGTCGCCAGGGTGACGATCCTCGTCGCGGGTGGATTGTCGCGACGCACATCACCCCGCGAGATCGGCACGCTCGTTCCACCCGAGTTCCGCCGCCGGTTCAAGGGCCGCGTGATCGTGCACGACGCGGAAGCGGAAGATCTCGTCGAGCTGGGGCACGACGCGAACCTCGCCCTCCGCGTCAATCCGGCGCTCGTCGAGACGGATCTGGTCGTGACGGTCACCGCCGCCGAGACCGTTCTGCACGGCGGGCCGGCCGCGCTTCTCGCGGCCACCGGCCGCGAATCCCTTCGTGCAGCCGGAGCGCAGTCACTGCTCGAGACGAGCGCGTCGCAGGGCTGGCGGCTCGCAGTGGCCACCGAGCGACTCGTCGCGCAGCATGTTGCCGTCACCGGCGTCTCGCTCGTGCTCAACACGCCTCGCATCGCCGGCCCGTTCGCCGGCTATCCACACGACCAGGAGGCGATCGACCGGCTACTCGGCTCACGCATCCGGCGGGCGTTCCAGCTCGCGCCGGGGCGCCTGCGACAGCGAATCCTCGAACACCTCCCGCGCGAGCTCACCGCGGCCGCAGCCTACGGCGGAACTCCGTCGGTCGCGCACGCCGAGGCGTTACTGCGTGGCACCGTCTTCCGAGGCACCGAGCTGGCCGCTCCCGTCGATGCGCTCGTGATCGGCATCCCTCCGACGACTCCGTTCATCCCTCGCGAGCGACCGAACCCGATCAGCGCCGCGTATCTCGGCCTCGGCCTCGCTCTGCGCCTCTGGCGAAACGCGCCGCCGATCGCCGCCGACGGCACGGCGATCCTCTTGCACCCGTTCCCTCGACGCTTTCCGCGCCCCACTCAGGCTCCGTATCGCGCACTCTTCTACGCGGAGCGCAATGCCCACGACGTCGACGCGATGCGCGATGCCGAGCGTGCGGCGCTGGGAGACGAGCAGGCGATCGACGACTACCGCTCCGGCCACGCGTGCCACCCGCTGCAGCCGTTCGTCGAATGGAGCGCCTGCGACGTCGCCGCCCGTCGCCTCGGTGCAGTCCTCGTTGCCGGGTGCCGGGATGCCACGACTGCGCGGCAGCTCGGCTTCGTCCCCACTCACAGCCTTGGTGCCGCGCTCGAGATCGCACGCGCCAGAGGCGCACGCCAGATCGGCTACCTGCTCTCTCCTCCCTACTTCCCGCTCGTCGTATCCGTCTAACGTGCAGAGCATGGACTCGGTCATCGAGACGAAGGCGCTGACGAAGAAGTTCGGCAGCCGCTCCGCGGTCGACGGGGTCGACCTGCACGTGCCCGCGGGCGTGGCATTCGGCTTCCTCGGCCCGAACGGCGCGGGGAAGACGACGATGATCCGTACACTCCTCGGGCTGACGCAGCCCACGTCCGGGGAGGTCTCGCTGCTGGGACTGCCGCAGCCATCGAAGCGCCGCGAGGCGCTCGCCCGGGTCGGCGCGATCGTGGAGGAGCCGCGGTTCCACCCCCACCTGACGGGCCGCGAGAACCTGAAGATCGTGGCCGCGGCACGCGACCGCGCCGCGGACACTCGGATCCCGGACTCGCTGCAGCGAGTCGGGCTTGCTCACCGCGCCGACGACCGCGTGAAGACGTACTCACTCGGCATGAGACAGCGCCTCGGCATCGCTCGCTGCCTCATCGCCGATCCGGCGCTCCTGATCCTCGACGAGCCGATGAACGGCCTGGACCCGGCCGGCATCCTCGAGATGCGCCACCTGATCCGCGCATTCGTCGAGGAGGGCCGCACCGTGTTTCTCTCCTCGCACCTGCTCGACGAGGTCGAGAAGACCTGCGATCAGATCGCGATCGTCGACCGTGGCCGCGTCGTCGTCCAGGGGGGCGTGTCCGACATCGCCGCGACGGGCGATCCGACGGTGCTCCTCGCCGTCGACGACGCCGACGCGGCGCGGCGCGTGCTGGCCACCGACCCGCGCGTGACGAACATCGAGGCGGAGGGGAGGGAGCTGCGCATCACCCTCGCCGAGGGGCTCGACTCCGGCGAGGTCAACCGCGCACTCGTCACCGCGGGAATCGCCGTCTCGCGGCTCGAGCCGGCGCGTGCGAGCCTCGAGGAGAAGTTTCTCGCCATCACATCGCGATTGGAGGGCAACGAGTGAGACTCGTGCAAGCCGAGATCCTCAAGCTCCGGAGGCGGCGCGGCACGATGATCTGGTGTGCCCTCCTCACGATCGGCGCCGTCGTGGTCGCCGAGATCGTCCTGCTCTCACTCCATGCCGCCAATCCGTCGAAGCACGGGGCCGCCGGCGGTGCCGAGAACCTGAAGAACCTGCTTTTCCTGCTCGGCGGGCTCGGGAACGTCGCCGCGATCCTGATCGGCTCGGCGGCAGGATCGCAGGACGTCTCGGCGGGCGTCTTCCGCGACCTCGTCGTCACGGGCCGTCCACGACCCACGCTCTTCAGCGTGCGCGTGCCGGGTGCGCTCGCGGTGTTTCTGCCACTGCTTGCCGTCGCGTATGGAATCGCGGTCGCGTGCGCGTACGGCTTCGCGGGCGGCAAACCCCAGCCGACGGGCGGGGAGGTCGTCCACTACGCGATCTATCTCGTGGCACTGTGCGGCATCGACATCGTCCTTGCGATCGGGCTCGCCGCCTTCGCGAGCTCGCGGGTCGTCGTCAGCGTGCTGATCGCCTGGAACGCGATCGTCAGCCATCTGCTGATCTCGATCCACAGCCTGGGCGGCGCACGAACGTTCATCGACGTCGCCGCCGCGGATCACTTCCTCCCCGCTGGTGTCGACGACGCCGCGATTGCGATGGGGACAGCGACCGCAATCGTCGTCCTGCTCGCCTGGGCCTCGGTCTTCCTGACCGCGGGCCGACTCTGGACCCAGCGCCGCGACGCGTAGACCCCCTCACGCGATCAAGGGGCGCTCGTCACACTTCGAACACCGTCGTTTGGCGTCGAGACATGTCTCGGAGGCCAACTGGGCGCGCGCACACGCCTTCTTAACCCCGCCTGTGGATTGTCCGGCACGGTTCCGTCACGCTCGTTTGGCGACGAGACATGTCTCGATGCGCCATTGGCCGAGGGGGTCGGTCGGCGGGGTCGCTGCCATGGCCCGCAGGGGCCCGGGCCAGAGCCTAGTACCGCGTCTCATGAATAGGGTTCATTGAGTCAGGGGTGTGCCTGCGTAGGTCCAGGCGAAGGGTTTGGCGGTCGGGTTGTAGTGCTCGATGAAGGCGAGCAGCTGTGCCTTCAGG
>JBBSEJ010000051.1:0-21451 GCA_038239825.1 Gaiellales bacterium | reverse complement strand
GAGCCAGGCAGCCAGGACGTGTCGGCCGACGTCACGATCATCTTCCGCATTCAGTGACGACACCAGGGTGACCGCTCGGTCACCGCGCGAGGGTCAGACGGAGGGGGGGGGGGGGGGCGGCCCCCCCCCCCGCCCCTCCGTCTGACCCTCGCGCGGTGACCGAGCGGTCACCCTGGTGTCGTCACTGAATGCGGAAGATGATCGTGACGTCGGCCGACACGTCCTGGCTGCCTGGCTCGATCGGCGTCGAGTCCTTGGCCGCGGCGGAGGCTTGAGCGGCGAACACGGGCTGCGGCGCCGAACCGCTTTCGGTGACCGTCGAGACGGGGCCGACACCGAATCCCCCGGCCTCCCCGAGTGCGACGGCCTTGGCCCGCGCATCGGCGACCGCCTTCTTCAAGGCGTCACGGTAGAGCTTGTCGCGCCCCGAGACATCGAGCGTCGGACCGCTGACCGTGTTCGCGCCGGCGCCGACCGCGGCGTCGATCAGCGAGCCGGCGTGCGCGATCGCGCTCTTCGCGGACACGGAGTTGTCGGCGGAGTAGCCGGTCACCGTCCCCTGCCCGTCGGTCTGCGGGTAGAGCGAGACCTGCTGGGTCTGAAGCTCGGTGCCTCCGCCACGCTTCAGCGCGGCCACGACCGCGTTCATCCGCTTGCCGTTCTGAGCGAGTGCGTCCGAGGCGGACGCGGCCTGTGTGTGCACGCCGGCGATGACCGTCGCCTCGTCGGGCACGACCGAGACGACGCCGTGGCCGGTCGTCGACACGGTGTCGGAAATCGCGGTGTCCCCGCGGGCAGATTCTGGACGGCCGACGCCCGCGAGGGCGACGACGACGAACGCCGCGGCCGCGGCGGCCAGCACGAGTGGAAGTGAGCGTCTCATGACTCCCATACGCCGCCACCCGGGTGCTCCGTCACACGACCGCCAACGACACCTGATTTGCTCCGAGCGTGAGATACGTCTTCGTCGACTGCCGCTGGTCGCTCGATGACCCCGGCTTCGGTCGCCGCGCCTACCTGGACGGTCACAGCCCGGGCGCGGCATTCCTCGATGTCGAAGGCGAGCTCGCCGCCCCCGCCGGACGGGCCGGCCGCCACCCGCTCCCATCCGTCGAGCACTTTGCGGCGGCAGTCTCCCGCGCCGGAATCGGCGACGACGCCTTCGTCGTCGCCTACGGATCGCTCGGTGGGGCCGAGCGGCTGTGGTGGCTCCTGCGGCACTACGGTCACGACGCCTGCGCCGTCCTCGGCCTCGAGGCATGGCACGGGCGGCTGAGCACGGGTGAAGAGAGGTTCGAACCGGGCGAGTTTCGCCCACGTGAGCGGTCGGGCGACACGATCGAGCGCGTCGAGCTCGCCGCAGCGATGCGGGCGCTCGTCATCGTCGATGCCCGCAGCCCGGAGCGCTTCCGGGGCGCCGCGAACGCGGTCGATCTGATCCCGGGTCGCATCCCCGACGCGTTGAATGCGCCGTGGGACGCCCCACTCCCCGAGCTACCGGCAGGCGAGCTCGTCGCCTATTGCGGCTCCGGCATCACGGCGTGCGTGGTGCTACACCGCCTACACCTGGCGGGGCGTGAGGGTCGGCTCTTTCCCGGGTCCTGGTCGGAGTGGGAGCAGCACCCGGAACTGCCGGTCGAAGGGCCGGCCTGAGGTACGGCTTCTCTCTCGATGAGCGCCGGCAGATTGACGGAAAAGCCCGCGACCCGGGCGGCGGCGCGCTCTGTTCGTCACAGTCTCGTACCGGTGCCTGGCACGAGCAGTCATCCGCCGACGACCTCACTGATGCCGATCAACGCAGGGTTTCGCGAAGCCTGTGGGCGTTCCGTCACCTCCCCGGAACGGTGCCTGGCACCGTACGCCGGCGGCTACGCGGCCGTCGCGGCTGTCTTCGTCGTCGACGTCGCGTAGGGGGCGAGATAGCGTTCCCACCGCTGCGGGATCTTCGGCGTCGCGAGGCGGATGAAGAGGACCGGCGCGGGTGGACGGGGCCGAATCGTCAGATGCATGTGGATCTCGTGCGGCAGGCGATTTCCCTTGCGGAGGTTGCAGGGCGCGCATGAGGTGACGACGTTCTCCCAGCTCGAGTCGCCGCCGCGCGACCGCGGGATCACGTGGTCGAGCGTGAGACGGCCGCCGGCAGTCCCGCAGTAGACGCACTGCCACCCGTCGCGGGCGAACAGGGCGCGTCGGGAGATCTTTCGTTGGACGAGGCGGGGCACGCGCACGTAGTGCACGAGCCTGATCACATGCGGCCACCGAAACGTGTCGGTCGCCGAGCGGAGTGGTCGGTTGAGCTCCTCGACCACCTCCGCCTTGCCCTTGAAGACGAGCACGTGGGCGCGGCGGAGCGAGCACACGTTGAGCGGCTCGTAACTCGCGTTGAGAACGAGAACCTGCTGCACCCTGCCCGGAATGTACCCGACCGAACGGGATTGCAGCCGGCCGCGAAAGGAGCGTGCGTGGGGAGTCGAAGGGGCGGCCGCGGAGCCGGGCGCCGGCGGGTGCGGGCGGCCCCCCGGGGAGCCTCAGCGGCCCATGGCCCGCTCGACCGCCTCCTGCTCCTCCGGCGAGAGCGCGACCGACGCTCGACCGCGGTCGAGCTCCTTCATGTAGATCCGGGCGTAGTCGCGGCCCTGGATGGCGGTGACGACGACCCCGGAGCGCGCCGCGTCGAGCAGCGCGAGCGACGCCGACTGGTGCCCGCCGGTGTCCTCGTAGGCGTCGTAGCGCACGATGGAGGTGTTCATCACCGTGGCGTCGACGCGGCGATCGACGCGCGCGAGACCGGCTGCGACCTCGTCGACGGCACGGTGCAGATCGTCGATGCGGCCCTGGAGCGAGACCGAGAACTCGACCAGATCCTTCCGGCCGCCGCCGACGACCACTCGCTGCGCGTCCCGTACACGCCTGACCTTGATCCACGCCCACCAGGCGAGCCCGAGGCCGATCGCACCCACCACCACGGCCGAGATCGCGACGGCGAGGGCGGCTGTCGCCGAGACATGCACGGCGCCGACGTTAACTGAGCGAGAAGATGATCGGGAAGCTGGCCTTGTTGTTGGTGGTGTCGTGCTCGCCGCGCACGGTCGCCACGTCGACGTCGAGCCGGGCCTTGACGGCGATGAACGGGGCGACGTCGAGATTCTTGAACGTCACGGTGACGTCGGCGCCCGGGTCGATGAGCGGGATGCGCTGCGTCTTCGTCAGCGTCCGGCCGGTGGCCGGGTCGCGTTGGATCGTCAGCGTGACTGCGATGCCGACCTCCTGCGAGTTGCCGCCGTTGTGCACGACGGCTTGGAATCCCAGCCCGGACGAGGCGATGACGGTGTTGAGGCTGTTCGACGTGGAGAGCGTGGGGCCGCCGGGCGTCGCCTTCACGCTCGCGATGTTCGTCCCGTGCAGGCCCGTCGGCGTGCCGCTCGTCGATGCTCCCTTCAGGCGCGACAGGAGCAGCGACATCGACCGCTCGGTCGTGAGGTCGCGGTTCGCGACGAAGTTCGAGTCCGGCACCGAGACGCCGGTGACGCCCTCGAGCGTCAGCTGCTGTTGCAGCGGGCCGCTGAAGAGATCGTCCCAGACGACGTCGCTCGCGAGCAGCCTGTCTGCCTGCTCGGAGAGCACCTGAGCCTCGGAGGTCGCCTTCGAGGACGGGTTCGCCGCAAAGGTATCGGCGAGGCCCTGAACCCCGCTGACCCGCAGTTGCAGTGCCTCGATCATGCGCTCGTTCTCGTCGCGGAGCGGCCCCGGCGGGTCGAGACGGCCCGCGGCCGTCACGTTCTGGCGCTCCTGCTCGGCGAGCCCACGGAGCGTGCCGCCGAGACTCGCCGCCTTGGCGACAGGCGTGACGAGCGCGTTCGCAACCGCGGTGCCGTCGTCCTCCGAGCTCTGCGCGATCGTCGCAACCTTGCTCATGTAGTGCTGATAGCGGTCGTGCTTCGACGTGGACGCGCACGACTGGAGGAGCAGGCCGAAGAAGACGAGCAAGGCGACGATGATCGCGATCAGCGCCAGCAGGCGCAGAAGCGGCGTCAAGCCGTGAGGCGGGCCGACCGGCCCGCGGGCCCCCGAGCCGGGCCCGCGCCCACCGCGGCGCGGCATGCGCACGCGTGACGTCGGCTGAGCTTCCCTGGTCGCCGGCTCGTCGTCGAAGAAGTCGAATTGGATGTCGTCGTCGCCGCGCGCGTCCATCTCCAGGTCGAATCTACCGCCTTCTCCGGTCGGAGCAGGGATTCCGACGGCGGCAACGTAGAAGCCCCGCAGTGTCCTCGGCCGCGCTCGCGCACGACCTCATCCTCGGCCGGTACAGGCCGCTGCGGCCCCTGGGCTCCGGGGGAATGGGTCACGTATGGCTTGCCCGCGACGAAAGAAGCGGCCTCGACGTCGCCCTCAAGATCGTCGCCCGTGAGGGGAAGTCCGGTCACCGAGCCGAACGCGAGGCGCGCGCGGCGGCGGCGCTACGGCACCCGCACTGCCAGCGAATCCTCTCCCTCGCCCGCGACACGGGGCACGTATACATCGCCTACGAGTACGTCCCGGGCCGCACCCTGCGCGAGGCGATGAGGACGTCGGAGCTGGACGATCGTGGCGCGATCGAGGCCGCCGCGCAGATCGCCGAGGCACTCGCGCACGCCCACGGCAAGGGGATCGTGCACCGTGACGTGAAGCCGTCGAACGTGCTCCTTGCGGAGTCACACGACATCGACGTGCGGCTGCTCGACTTCGGGCTCGCGCAGATGGAGGAGTTCGACACCCTCACCGCGCTCGGCGACATCCCCTGGACGCTCGCCTACATCTCGCCTGAGCGACTGCACGGTCTCACTGCGACGCCGGCTGCGGACATCTGGGGTCTCGGCGTCCTGCTCTGGGAGGCGCTCGCCGGCGAGCATCCGTTCTGGGGTGGCGACATGGTCGAGACCTCGCGACGAATCGAGCAGGGAGCGCCACCGCTCGAATCGAGGCGGCCCGACCTGTCCCCTCAGATCCTCGAGACCGTCGCGAGCGCGCTCCTCGTGAACCCGAAGCGGCGGCCCGGCGCCGAGCGCCTGGTGCAGGAGCTCCGGTCGCTCCCGAAGCGCCGCCGCACGTCGAAAGGCGGCCCGACGCCGAAGGCTCCGGCCCGCGCGAGAAAGGCTGCCGTCGCCGAGCGCCTCGTCCCGGGCGCTCTGGCCGGAATCGCCTCCGGCTGGGTTGCGACACGCCTGCCGTTCTATCCGGCCCACTGGCCGCTCGGCCTCGCCGTCGCGGCCTTCGGGCTCGGCTCTGCCGCGCCTCGGGCCGGCCTCCTTTTCGCTCTCGCCGTCGCAGTCCTCCCCCTTGCGAACATCTCGCTCGGGCTCGCGCTCGTCTACGGGGCTCTGGCGGCAGGGTGGGCGGTCCTGACCTGGAAGGATGCGCGGGCGGGGCTCCTGCTCGCGACGGGCCCCCTCCTCGCCCCGGTCGCCGCCCTGGCCCTCCTGCCGGTCGCGGCCCAGTTCGCGCGCGGCCGCGCCCGCCGTGCCCTGACGGCTGGCGCCGCCGTGCTGCTCGCCGCGGTCGTCGCCGGCCTGCGAGGAGCGACCCTGCCCTTCGAGGGGTCGATGCCGCCGCTCGGGCTCGGGGTTGCAGGCTCGACCCGCCCGGCCGCCGTCGCACACGCGATCGGGAATCAACTGGGCGCCCATCCGATCGTGGTCATCGAGGCGGGCGTGCTCGCGATCGCAGCTGCGATCCTGCCGCACGTTCGCCGGCGCGGACCGTGGCCGGCTTGCGTGTTCGGCGCGACCCTGCTCGCGGCGACCGCACTCGTCGCTCCGGCGGCATCCGTGCTGCCGCTCGTCGCGGCCGCCTGGCTGACGGCCGGGGCTCTCGCCTTCGAACCACGCCTTTAGACTTGCCGAAGCCGGGAACACCCTGGCCCGCCTATGTCGGTCCTCCGGAACATCGAATCGAAGCTCGAATCGCTCTTCGAGGGTGTCTTCGGTCGCGCGTTCCGCACGAACGTCCAGCCGGTCGAGCTCGCGCGCAAGCTGATCAAAGAGATGGACGACCACCGCAACGTGTCCGTCTCCCGCGTCTACGTCCCGAACGAGTACACGGTCTTCCTCTCACCGGGCGATCGCGAGCAGTTCTCGAGCTACGAGGCGCAGCTGAAGGACGAGCTTCAGGAGTACCTGGCCGAGCACGCGCGCCGCGAGAGCTACGTCATGCTCTCCTCGCCGAGAGTCGAGCTCGACACCGACGGCGATCTGGATGTGGGCGTCTTCGGCATCGCCACGCGGATGGTGCAGAGCGGCACGCCTCAGGCGGACGAGCCGCGGAATCAGCCCGAGCCCGGTGCGACGATGGTGTACAAGCCATCCGCGGCCATCCAGCAGCCGACCGAGGCGGCCTCACCGGTCGACCTTGGGATCGAGCGCGAGATCGCGGTGCTCGCGTGGGACGGCCAACGGCACGAGATCAGCGCCCGGCGTGTGGTCCTCGGCCGTTCGAAGGACGCCGACCTCCAGGTCGCCGATCCCAATGCGTCGCGCCGTCACGCCGAGCTGCGGCAGGAGGGGGCGACGTACTGGCTGATCGACCTCGACTCGACGAACGGCGTCGAGGTGAAGGGCAAGCGGGTGAGACGCGCGAAGCTCGAGGACGGCACCCGGTTCACGATCGGCTCGACCGAGATCACCTTCACGCGGGAGATCACGCGGTGACGTTCGCGTCTGCGCAGGTGGAGACGACCCTCCTCTGCCTGAAGATCGGGTTCCTCGTCCTCCTCTACCTGTTCATCTGGCGCATCGTGCGCTCGGCCGTCCGTGACCTGCGGCTCCCCCAGGAGTCGATGATCCTCGCCCCGCACCAGGCGGCGGCGGCCGGCCTGCTGCCGCAGCCCTCCGCTCGTGAGCTCGGCCGCCTCGTCGTCCTCCAGAGCCCCGTGCTCTCGGGCGGCGACGCGTTCACGCTCGACTCGCACCCTCTCACCATCGGACGCGGTTCCAACAACGACGTCGCGCTCGCGGCAGACGAGTATGCATCGACCAGGCACGCACGGTTCGAGCCGCGCCGGGACGGCGTCTGGATCGAGGACATCGGCTCGACGAACGGAACGTTCGTGAACGGGATCCGGGTGACGCGCGAGCGGAAGCTCGTCGCAGGTGACGTCGTCCGGATCGGCGAGACGGACCTGAGGTTCGAGCCGTGAAGCTGGGCGGCCATGCGAGTCGCACCGATCCGGGACGCAAACGCCGGCACAATGAGGACTCGTTCGTCGTGCAGCCACCGCTCTTCGCGATCGCCGACGGGATGGGCGGGGCTCAGGCGGGCGAGATCGCCTCGGCGCTCGCCGCCGGCGCTCTCAGCGAGTCGAACGCCGGTGGCGGCGGCGAGTCGCGCATCACCGAGCTGATCCAGGAGGCGAATCGCCGCGTGCACGAGCGCGCATCGACCGACCCGTCGACGAGCGGCATGGGGACGACGATCACCGTTGCCCTCATCGAGGGTGACGACAGCATCACATTCGGCCACGTCGGTGACTCACGCGCCTACCGGCTGCGCCACGGGCGGCTCGAGCAGATCACCGACGACCATTCGCTCGTCGCCGAGCTCGTCCGTCGTGGCGAGCTTTCGCCCGCGGAGGCCGAGGTGCACCCGCAGAGGTCGGTGATCACGCGCGCGCTCGGCACCGATCCCGATGTCGACGTCGACGCGTTCTCGATTCGTCCGGAGCCAGGCGATCTGTACCTGCTCTGCTCGGACGGGCTCTCGGACATGGTCGCTGCCGCCGGGATCGAAGAGATCTTGCGCGATCATCGTTCCGACCTCGACGCAACGGCGCGGGCGCTCGTGCGCGCGGCCAACAGTGGTGGCGGCGACGACAACATCACCGCCGTGCTCTTTGAGATCGTCGAGGGCGACGGCACGCCCGCAGCGATACCCGACGAGCGGACACGCGAGCGTCAGGTGATCTCCCCGGACGAGGAGGACACGCTGCATCCGGAGGACGGAGTCCTGCCGCCGGCCGCGGTCGACACGATGGTCGTGCCGCCTGCCGAGATCGAGGCCGGCCTCGCCGATCGCGCAGGTTCGGCAACGCGCCGGCCCGGCGTCGGGCGACGCTTGCTCGCGCTGGCCGTAATCGCACTGCTCGCCGCCGTGATCGCGGTGCTCGTCTGGTGGGGGCTCGCCCGCTGACCCCGCGGAACAGAGAGCTCCTCTACCTCGGCGTGGTCGGCGTGCTCACCGGCATCGGCTTTGCGTCCGTCTACATCGCGCGACAGGCGGTCGTGAGCTGGGGCTCGCTCGGCTACGCGCTCTTCTTTCTCGCGCTGTACCTCGCGGCGCACCTCGTCGCACGACTGACCGTGCCGAACACCGACCCGTACCTCTTGCCCATGGCCGGTCTTCTTACCGCGGTCGGCGTGACCGAGATCTACCGACTCGGGCCGAGCGACGCGTTCAAGCAGGGGCTCTGGATCGTGATCGGGGTCGCCCTCTTCGCCCTCGCGCTCTTCGGCCTGCGCCGCGACTACCGGTTGCTCGAGCGGTTCAAGTACCTGTTCGGCATCACCGCGATCGTGCTGCTCTTCCTGCCGCGGCTACCTCGGCTCGGGACGACGGTCAACGGCGCGCGCCTGTGGGTGCACGTCGGGACGTTCACGTTCCAGCCCGGCGAGCTCGCGAAGATCTGCCTGATCGTGTTTCTCGCGGCGTACCTGCGCGAGAAGCGCGAGGTGCTCGCGCAGGCCCGCGCGAAGGAGGTCGGCCCGCTCCTCGTCATCTGGGGAGGCACGATGCTCGTGCTCGCATCCTCGAACGACCTCGGCTCCGGCCTCCTCTACTTCGGGATCTTCTTGGCGATGCTCTACATCGCCACCGCCCGGCTCTCGTTCATGCTGGTCGGGGTCGCGCTCTTCGCCGTCGGGAGTGTCGGCGCCTACGAGAAGATCGCCCATGTCCACGAGCGGGTCACGATCTGGTTGCACCCCTGGACGACGCAGAAGGTGCTCTGCCCGTCGACCGGGACGCTCGCGCTCCGGCAGGACTGCGAGAGCTACCAGCTCGTCAAGTCCCTGTACTCGATCGGCAACGGCGGCTTCGGCGGCGCCGGGCTAGGCAAGGGAACGTTCACGACGACGGACGGGCATGCGCTGATCCCATTCGTCTCGAGCGACTTCATCTACTCGGCGCTCGCGCAGGAGCTCGGCCTCGTCGGCGTCGCCGCGCTCCTGCTCGTCTTCATGCTGTTCGTCGCGCGCGGGATGAAGATCGCGCTGCAGGCCGACGACGGATTCTCGAAGCTGCTCGCGGCAGGGCTCACGTTCGGCTTCGCCTTTCAGACGTTCATCATCGTGGGCGGTGTCCTGAGGATCATCCCGTTGACCGGGATCACGCTTCCGTTCGTCTCCTACGGGGGCTCGTCCGTCGTCGCGAACTTCGTCCTGCTCGCCGGGCTCCTGCTCGTCTCTGACCGGGCGAACGCATGAACCGGCAGATCTCGCGGATCGCCCTCGTGGCGTTGCTCCTGCTGTCGGCCTTGATCGTCGCGACCACGTACTGGCAGGTGTGGGCCTCAGCGGGTCTCGCGGCACGGCAGGACAATGCGATCGAGCGCGTCGCGCAGTTCAGGATCAGGCGTGGCTTGATCTACGCCTCGGACGGCAAGACGGTGCTCGCGAGAAACATCGCGAAGAAGGCCGGTGGTCAGACCCTGTACTTCCGCACGTACCCGACGCGCGGCTTCGCGGCTCAGACGCTCGGTTACTCGACGCAGGGCCGCTCTCGAGCAGGGATCGAGCGCCAGGAGAACGCCTACCTGACGGCGTCGAACGCCAACCTCGGCACGATCTGGGACACCTTCGGCGATCGGTTGAAGGGCACGACGATCAAGGGCAACTCACTCGTGCTCAACCTGCGCGTCAACGCGCAGCGCATCGCCGAGTCCGCGCTCCGCGGGAAATGCGGCGCCGCATTCGTCATGAACCCGAAGACCGGGGCCGTCTACGTGAGCGCGTCGTCGCCGACCTACGATCCGAACAAGATCGAGTCACCGAACGGGTACGCGTCGATCATCCACTCCCCCGCAGCCTGCCCCGGCTCGAGCTCTCCGCTGCTCAACCGGGCGACCTCGGGCCTCTACTCGCCTGGCTCGACCTTCAAGACGGTCACGGCGGCCGCGGCGCTCGACACCGGCGTCTACAACGAGAAGTCGCGCTTCGACGATCCGGGCTACTGCACCGAGTACAAGGCGAGGGTGTCGAATGCGCTCAACCCGGATCAGACAGCGGAGCGCTACGGCAACGTCAGCTTCCTCGAGGCCTATCAACACTCGATCAACGCGGTCTTCTGCAACATCGGGAAGACCCTCGGCGCAAGGCGTGTGCTCGACCAAGCGAAGAAGTTCGGCTTCTACTCAACCCCGCCGCTCGGCCTGCCGTCGAACGAAGTGTCCCCGAGTGGGCTGTACCATTTCGGACGGAAGAGCGCGACCCTGTACGACGACCCGAAGCTCGTCGATCCGGGCCGGCTCGCCTTCGGCCAGGAGCACCTGCTCGCGACTCCGATGCAGATGGCACTCGTCGCGGCGGCCGTCGCGAACAACGGCACGATCATGGAGCCGCACCTCGTGAAGACGGTGCGTGGCCCTTCGGGGAGACTCGTGACGCGGGTGCATCCACAGGTCTGGAGGCACGCGATGAAGCCGGCGACCGCGGCGATCCTGAACACGTTCATGCAGGCGGTCGTCACCGGCGGCACGGGCCGTGCGGCGGCGATCCCCGGCGTCAAGGTGGCGGGCAAGACGGGCACGGCGGAGACGAGCCAGAGCCACGTCTATACGGCCTGGTTCATCTTCTTCGCCCCTGCCGACAACCCGCAGGTCGCCGGCGCCGTCGTGCTCGAGCACCAGCTGAACGGGTTCGGAGGCTCGGTCTCCGCCCCGATCGCCAAGCAGTTGATGCAGGCGATCCTGCCTGGTGTGTCGAAGGGATAAGCCGGCCCCGCATGACCATGTCAGACACCCTGATCGACCGCACGTTCGACCGGCGCTACGTGATCAAGCGCAAGCTCGGCTCGGGCGGAATGGCCGACGTCTACCTCGCAGAAGACCAGGAGCTCGGCCGCCGCGTGGCGCTGAAGCTCCTCGACGAGCGGCATGCCTCCGATGATCAGTTCGTGGAGCGATTCCGGCGCGAGGCCCAGAGCGCGGCCGGGCTCAACCATCCGAACATCGTGTCGATCTTCGACCGCGGCCGGGCGGAAGGCACCTACTACATCGCCATGGAGTACCTGGAAGGGCGCACACTCAAGGAGCTACTCGTCCGTAACGGGCCCACGCCGATCCCGATCGCGATCGACTACGCGCGCCAGATCCTCGGCGCGCTCTCGTTCGCCCACCGCAACGGGATCATCCATCGCGACATCAAGCCGCACAACATCATCGTCGGGTCAGACGGACGGTTGAAGGTGACGGACTTCGGCATCGCGCGCTCGGGTGCATCGCAGATGACCGAAGCCGGCTCGATCGTCGGCACTGCGCAGTACCTCTCGCCCGAGCAGGCGCGCGGCGCTCCCGTCGATCCGCGCTCCGATCTCTACTCCCTCGGGATCGTGCTCTACGAGATGCTCACCGGCAAGGTCCCGTTCACGGGCGACACTCCCGTCGAGATCGCGATGAAGCACCTGTCACAGGTGCCCGAACCGCCGTCGAAGCTGCGCGCGGAGGTGCCGCACGACCTCGATGCCGTCGTGATGCGCGCCCTCGCAAAGGATCCGGATCAGCGGTACGCCTCGGCCGAGGAGATGGACGCCGATCTCGCACGGGTCGCCCGCGGCGTCGCGGTGTCGCGCGAGACGGAAGACGCGATGACGCAGGTGCTCGCGGGTGTCGGCATCGCCGCCGCACAGACGATGGTGACGCGCCCGCGCGCTGTCGCCGCGCCGCCCGCGCCGCCCGCGTACCGGTCACCGACGCCGTACTACGACTACGACGAGCCGCCGCGAGGACGCTCGATCTGGCCGTGGCTGCTCGCGCTCGGCCTGATCATCGCGGGTGGGATCGGCGGCTGGTTCCTCTACACGAAGATCCAGGATCAGCTGAAGACGAACCGCCCCGTCGCGGTTCCCGATGTGACGCTGCTCCAGCGCGACCTGGCGAAGCTGAAGATCGAGCAGGCGGGTCTCACCCCGCGATTCGTCAGGAAGGCCGACGACAGCGTGCCACGAGGCCAGGTCTCCGCACAGGATCCCGGGGGCGGCGCGAAGATCGGCAAGGGGTCGACCGTGACTCTGACGGTGTCGAGCGGCCTACCGCGCGTGCTGGTGCCCGACGTGCGCGGGCGCAGCGTCACCGACGCAGTGACTGCGCTCGCCCAACTCGGGCTCAATCCGCGGATCACCCGCGTCTTCTCGAGCGAGCAGCCCGACACGGTCACCGGTCAGAATCCTGCCCCGCACGATCGCGTGACCAAGGGCAGCGACGTCCGCATCAACGTGTCGCGTGGGGCGAAACCGATTGCCGTTCCCGACGTGACGGGGCAGCCCTACGCGAATGCCGAGTCGGCGCTCCGCG
Source organism: Gaiellales bacterium (assembly GCA_038239825.1). Classification (GTDB taxonomy): domain Bacteria; phylum Actinomycetota; class Thermoleophilia; order Gaiellales; family Gaiellaceae; genus PALSA-600. Next base: position 8,916 of record JBBSEJ010000051.1, on the reverse strand, counting down.
GTCAAGGGTTCGTCGTCTCACGCGTCGAGGTCCAGTCCGACGCGGCGGCGAAGGGCGTCGTCGTTGCCGAGGATCCCCCGCCGGGCACCCAGATCGCGAAGGGATCGAAGGTCACGCTGTCCGTGTCGAAAGGCCCCTCGTCGACGACGGTGCCCGACGTGACACACCAGAACCAGGCGGCCGCCGAGACGCTCCTCGCGGGCGCCGGCCTGACCCCCGCGGTGATCTTCGAGCCAGTCAGCGATCCGTCCCAGGACGGAATCGTGCTGAGCCAGGATCCGGTCGGCGGCACCAACGCGACCCCGAACGAGATCGTGTCGATCACCATCGGACAGTTGCAGAGCGGGACGCCGGGCGGGGACGGCGGCACGACCACGACCGTGCCGGGCACGACGACGACCGTACCGGCCGCGTCCACGCCGTGAGCCGGCGGATCGCCGTGATCCTCGGCGGTCGCTCGAGCGAGCATGCGATCTCGCTCGCCTCCGCCGCGAGCGTGATCGACGCGCTCGAGCGCAGCGGCAACGAGGTCGTCACGGTCGAGATCGGCCGCTCGGGAGACTGGCAGCTCGAGTCGCGGCCCAAGCTCGGAGCTCGTGAGCCGGGTTCGACGATCGAGGAGGGAGCGGCGCTCGAGCGGCTGCCGGGACGGGAAGTGACGACAACCCTCGTAGGCGTCGACGTCGTCTTTCCCGTTCTCCATGGCCCGTTCGGCGAGGACGGGACGGTGCAGGGCCTCCTCGAGCTCGCCGGCGTTCCCTACGTCGGCGCGGGCGTGCTCGCCTCTGCGCTCTGCATGGACAAGGACGTGTTCAAGTCCGTGCTGCGCGACCACGACGTCCCCGTCACGGCGAACATCACACTGCGGCTCGGCGATGCGCCGCGCAACCCTTTCGGCTATCCGTGCTTCGTCAAGCCCGCACGACTCGGTTCGAGCGTCGGGATCACGAAGGCGCACGACGCGGACGAGCTGGCGGCCGGGGTCGCGCTGGCCTTCGAGCACGACGAGAAGGTGCTCGTCGAGCAATTCGTCGCAGGCGTGGAGGTCGAGGTCGGAGTGCTCGGGAATCTCACGCCGACGGCGTCGCTTCCCGGCGAGATCGTCGTGACGGCGAACGAGTGGTACGACTACGAGGCGAAGTACGACGAGGGCGAGATGGATCTCGTCGTCCCGGCGCGGTTGACCGACGAGCAGATCGCGAGGGCGCAGGAGCTTGCCGTTCGCGCATTCGTCGCGACCGACTGCGAGGGCATGGCGCGCGTCGACCTGTTCGTGCGCGACGACGGCAAGGTGCTCGTGAACGAGCTGAACACGATCCCCGGCTTCACCTCGACGAGCGTCTACGCCCGGCTCTTCGAAGCCTCGGGAATCTCCTACGACGATCTGCTCGGGCAACTCGCCGACCTCGCTGTCGAGCGGTTCGAACGGCGCTCACAGTTGCGGTACTAGCCTCGCCCCGGCCCATCTCTACTGGGTCTTCACGTCGTTGATTTTCACGACGAGGCGCGGCGGGAGGCTCGTGATCCAGATCAGGTAGTAGCGGCGCGTGGCGCCGTGCAACGTGAAGCGGGTCGCACTCGTCGCAACCTCGGCCCTGCTCACGAAGTCCGGGAACGGCCCGCTCGCGGCGTCGCCCGCACGGATCACGGCGGTGAACCCGGGGGTCTGGGTCACGATGCCGAGCTGGTGCAGCTGCACCGGCCTCCCCGCATCGAGGACGAGGCCGACGCCCTTCTTCCCGATCGCCGCGAAGCTCGAGTGATAGCTCTCGGTCTCCCAGTACGTACTCGTGCTCGAGTCGGTCGCCTTCGGAGCATCGGCGTTGTGCTCTTGGCCCTCGGGGTGCCCGAACGGGTCGTAGGCGGTCACCGCCTTCAAGGTCGGTGCGGGGCCCGTGCCGGCGGGCGCGCCGCCGCCGCGCGAGGTGCCCCAGTTCGGCGCGCCGTGAACGGCGAAGTAGGCGACGACCGCCCCGATCGCGATCAGCGCGAGTAGCACGAGGATCAACGGCCACGGCGAGAGGCCGCGTCGCCGCCGCCGCGCGGGACGGCGCGGGGGAACCGCCCGCGCAACGACCTGCGTGCCCTGCTCCTCCGCGAGGCAGGCCTCGAGCTCCTGGCAGAACTCCGCCATCGTCTGGAAGCGAGCTTCCGGGTCCTTCGCCATCGCACGGTGCACGGCGGCCTCGACACGCACCGGGACGTCGGGCCGCTTGTCGCGGATCGACGGCGGATCCTCGTTGATGTGGCGCATCGCGACTGCGACGAAGTTCTCGCCGGGAAACGGCACCTCGTTCAGCAACATCTCGTAGAGAACGACGCCGAGGGAGTACACGTCGGTGTGCTCGTCGACGGGCTGACCCTGCGCCTGCTCGGGCGCGATGTAGTCGGAGGTGCCGAGCACCGTCCCGGTCTTCGTCATGCCGTGCTTCACGTCGAGCGACCGTGCGATCCCGAAATCGGTCACCTTGGCCTGCCCGTCGCCGTTCATGAGGACGTTCTGAGGCTTCACGTCGCGATGCACGAGGCCCTGCTGATGCGCGAACGACAGTCCTCGTGCGATCTGCATCGCGAGCTCGAGCGCGGTCGCCACCGGCGCCGGGCCGCGGCGCTCGATCAACCGCTTCAGGTTCTCTCCCTCGACGTACTCGAACACGATGAACTGGCGCCCTTCGTGCTCGCCACGGTCGATCACCGAGACGATATTCGGATGGGAGAGTGTCGCGACCGAGCGGGCCTCCCGGCGAAAGCGCTCGACGTAGTCCTCGTCGGAGGCGTACTGCTGATGGAGGACCTTCAGGGCGACCGTGCGCTCGAGCAGCCGGTCGTGCGCGCGGTAGACGCTCGACATGCCACCGGTGCCGGCGAGCTCCTGCAGCTCGTAGCGGTCTGAGAGGACTTCGCCGACCATCGGTCGTTAAGGGCACGCCCGGGAGGGGGGCAGGGTGGCCGCCTCCCGGCACGTGCCGCGAGGCGAGAACGCGGAGGCCCGCAGGTTCACGGGCCTACCGGCGGGACCGAGGACGCAGCACCGCTGCACGCGACGTCTGTCAGACGCCCTGCTCGGCTTTCCGGACACGCCCGTAAGGTACCCCCGAACCGTTGGCCTACAGCGCGGCGGCGAGTGCGTCTTCCCAGACCTGGAGCGCCTCGTCGAGCTCCTGGTCGGAGATGACGAGCGGCACGAGGACGCGAATGCAGTTCCCGTGCACCCCTGATTTCAGGAGCAGGAGCCCACGGTCGAGCGCCCCTGCGACGACCGCCGAGGCGAGCTCGGCGGCCGGGTTCTCCGAGTCGTCGCCCGCGACCAGCTCGAGGGCGAGCATCGAGCCGAGCCCGCGCACGTCGCCGACCTGCGGGAATCGCTCCTGCCAGGTCTCCAGGCGCGCCCTGATCGTCTCGCCGAGCGCGGTCGAGCGCTCGACGAGACCCTCGTCCTCGATCACGTCGAGGACGGCGAGTGCGGCAGCCTGGGCGACCGGGTTGCCGACGTAGGTGCCGCCGACCCCGCCTTCGACCGGCGCATCCATGATCGCTGCCTTCCCGAGAACGCCCGAGAGCGGCAGGCCCATGGCGATCGACTTCGCGACCGTGATCAGATCCGGCTCGACGCCGAAGTGCTCGATCGCGAAGAACCGCCCGGTGCGCGCGAAGCCCGATTGCACCTCGTCGCAGACGAGCACGATCCCGTGCTCGTCGCAGATCGCGCGGAGCCCCTCGACGAACTCGCGCGATGCCGGGATGAACCCGCCCTCGCCCTGGACCGGTTCGAACACGATCGCTGCGACGTCCTCTGCCGCGACGACGGTCAGGAACGCGCGACGCAGGGCCGCCAACGCCTCGGCCGCGGACGGGCCGCGGTAGGCGTTCGGGAACGGGACACGGTAGACCTCGGGCGCGAACGGGCCGAGCCCTGCCTTGTAGGGATGCGTCTTGGACGTCAGCGCGAGCGACAGCATCGTCCGGCCGTGGAAGGCGCCTTCGAAGCCGATGACGGCGTGGCGGCCCGTGTGGGCGCGGGCGAACTTGACCGCATTCTCGACCGCTTCGGTGCCGGCGTTGAAGAACGCGGCCTTCGCAGGGCCTGTGAACGGCGCGAGCGCGAGCAGCCGCTCGGACAGGTCGGCGTAGACCTCGTAGGGCACCACGGTGAAGTCGGTGTGGGAGAACTTCTCGAGTTGCTCCTGGGCCGCCGCGACAACGTGAGGATGGGAATGGCCGACATTGAGACACCCGACTCCCCCGGCGAAATCGATGAAGACGTTGCCGTCGAGGTCGGTGATCGTCGCGCCCCTGGCCTCGGCGGCGACGCCGGGAAACGTGATCGCGAGCGGTGACGCGACGCTCGCCGCCAGACGGTCGAGCACGGCCCGCGACCGCGGGCCGGGGATGGCGGTTTCGAGACGGATCGTGCGGGTGACGGCCACGAGGCCGAGGTTAGCGCAGGCGAACGAGGACCTGCTTCCTGCCGGTGTCTGCCGCCGGCGGGGCTCGTTGGTAGCTTTTCGCGGCTCTCCTCGCCACGACCTGGATCTCGGACTGACCTCTTCGGACACCTTCAACGACGCGCCGCAGGCAGACGCCACATGGTGGACGCGCGCCCGGCAGGGAGCCGATCGCAACCTCCTCGTCGCGTACTTCAGCATGGAGTTCGCGGTCGATCCCGGCCTGCCGATCTACTCGGGGGGGCTGGGGGTGCTCGCCGGCGACCACTTGAAAGCTGCCGCCGACCTCGGCCTGCCCCTGGTGGGGGTCGGGCTCCTCTACCGCGGCGGGTACTTCGTCCAGGGCCTCGACTCGGGCGGGCGCCAGACCGAGGACTACGTCTCGATCGACCCCGAGGCAGCGGGCCTGCACCGCGAGCCGGCCTCGGTCGAGGTCGACCTCGACGGGGAGCAATTCACGGCAGCGATCTGGCGCTACGACGTTCGCGCTGCACGTCACACCGTGCCGCTCTACCTGCTCGACGTCGACCTCGTGACCGACGCGCTCTACAGCGGCAACCGGGAGCACCGCATCCGCCAGGAGCTCCTCCTCGGGGTCGGCGGAGTGCGCGCGCTCGCCGCCCTAGGGATCGCGCCGACCGCCTACCACGTCAACGAGGGCCACTCCGCGTTCCTGACGATCGAACGGGTGCGAGCGCTCGTCGAGCGCGGCGAGGAGACCGCGCGCGCACGCGAGCGCGTGCGCTCCTCGACGATCTTCACGACGCACACACCCGTTCCCGCGGGCAACGAAGTCTTCAACGACGAGCTCGTGCTGCGCTACGCGGGCGAGCTCGCACGACGCGCCGGCCTGTCGGGGGAGGACCTGCTCACCCTCGGCCACGTCGAGGGAACCGACGGGTTCGGGCTGACCCCGCTCGCCCTCCGCCTCTCTGCGGCTGCAAACGGCGTCTCCGAGCTGCACGGCGAGGTCGCACGCGAGATGTGGGCGCCGCTCTGGCCCGGAGAAGAGCCGCGCATCGGACACGTGACGAACGGCGTCCACCTCGGCACGTGGCTCGCGCCCGAGCTCGACGCCCTGCTCAGAAGCGTTGGTGTTCGGCCGGAGGCCCCGCCGGAAGACGGACGCTGGACTGCGGTCCGCGACCTCGACCCAGGGGCGCTCTGGGAGGTACATGCGGAGCTACGGGGGAGGCTCGCCGGACTCGCCGGACTCGACACCGAACGGCTCACGATCGGCTTCGCGCGGCGGTTTGCGACCTACAAGCGGGCGGGCCTCGTCTTCTCCGACCTCGAGCGCCTGCTCGCCCTGCCCGTGCAGATCGTCGTTGCCGGAAAGGCGCACCCCGAGGACGGCCCGGGCAAGGACGTGATGCAGCGGATCGTCGAGCTCTCACGCGACCCCGGCCTCGCGGGTCGCGTCGTCTTCCTCGAGAACTACGACCTCGCGCTCGCCCAGGCGGTCATTCCGGGCTGCGACATCTGGCTGAACACCCCCCGGAGGCCATACGAGGCCTCGGGGACGAGCGGGATGAAGGCCGCCGTGAACGGCGTGCCGAACCTGTCCGTGCTCGACGGATGGTGGGCCGAGGCCTACAGCCCGGCGGTGGGGTGGGCCCTCGTCGGCCTCGACGACGAGGCCGACGCAGAGCGGCTCTACACCGTGCTCGAGGAGCAGGTGCTCCCCGCGTTCGCCGATCGCGACCGCTGGGTGGAGCTGATGAAGAGCTCGATCGCGGAACTCGGGCCGCTCTTCTCGATGCAGCGCGCAGTGATCGAGTACACCGAGCGCTACTACCGCCCGGCGGGTCAGGCGCCTACCTGAGCCGAAAACGCGCAGGCGAACCTGATTCGCGGTTCGAACCAGGTTCGCCGAGTTCCCGCGCGCGGCTTCACTCGACCTCGGTGGGCGCCTCAGGCGCGTCGGCCAGCCGCCCCAGCAGGTCCTGGACGTTTCTCGCCTCGCTCTCCAGATGCTCCTGGTAGGCCCGCAGCCGCTCGACGAGCGCCTCGCGGTTCGGGAAGCCCCGGCGGCCGAAGCCGCGGAAGCCGTGACGGTGGCCGCGGCCCCGTCCCTCCTCGTGATGTGATGAACACATAGTGTCTCACCTCCTTCATTCATGGTCGCTCAAACAATAGTTATCTTATAACAACTTTTATCAGATGGAGAATATTCCCGCCGAAGATCTCGTCGAGCTTCGCCACGCGCTTCGCCGGGTGATGCGCGGCATCTGGTCGCGGCGGCGTCCCACGGTGGAACTGCTCGGCCTCGTCGCCGGCGCACCACGCCTCGGCCGGCGGCACGTCGGCATCCTCGCCCACGTTGCGGCCGAGGGCGAACGGACGGTCGGCGAGGTGGCACGCGATCTGGGCCTCTCGCTCCCGGCGGCCAGCAAGCTCGTCGGCGAGCTCGAGGACTCGAGCCTCGTCAGCCGGCGCGAGGACCCGGAGGACCGGCGGCGCACCGTCGTCCGCCTCGACCCGGCGACCTCGACGCAGGTGCAGCACTGGCTCGACCGGCGCAACCAGCCCCTCGAAGCAGCACTCGCCGCACTCGCTGCCGACGAGCGACGCGCGTTCCTGAAGGGGATGCGCGCGCTCGCCGACGCCTTGATGGAAGAATCACCGCATGGTCCTGTCGGACGTCACCATCGCGAGGCTCATCGCCGACGGCCGCATCGGAATCGACCCGTATGACGATGCGCTGCTCCAGCCGTCGAGCGTCGACGTCCGCGTCGACCGCTACTTCCGCGTCTTCCACAACGCCCGCTATCCGTTCATCGACGTGAAGCAACCGCAGGAGGAGCTGACGGAGGAGGTGGCGATCGGCGACGACCGCCCGTTCATCCTCCACCCGGGCGAGTTCGTGCTCGGCTCGACCCTCGAGCGCGTGTCACTGCCGGACGACCTCGTCGCCCGGCTGGAAGGCAAGAGCAGCCTCGGACGGCTCGGCCTGCTCATCCATTCGACCGCCGGCTTCATCGACCCCGGGTGGGACGGCCATGTGACGCTCGAGCTCTCGAACGTGGCGAATCTCCCGATCACGATCTACCGTGGAATGAAGATCGGGCAGATCTCCTTCATGCAACTCTCCGAGCCGACCTCGACGCCCTACGGGAGCTCGTCACTGGGCTCGAAGTACCAGGGACAGCGTGGCCCCACGCCGTCCCGCTACTGGCAGAATTTCGCCGCGGCCGAGGACACGACCTGAAGATCCTCGTCACGGGCGCGACCGGCTTCATCGGGCCGAGGATCGTGCACGCGCTCCGCGCCCAGGATCGCGACGTTCGCGCGCTCGTGCGGCGCGCTGAGGACGGCACGCAGCTCGCCGGCTGGGGCGCCGAGCTCGTGACGGGTGACATCACCGACCCGGCGAGCCTCCGCGAGGCGACGGCCGGCTGCACGCACGTCGTGCACCTCGTCGCGATCCTCACGGGCAGCCCGGCCGATTTCGAGCGCGTGATGACGCAGGGCACGAAAGACCTCGTTGCTGCAGCGACCGCGGCCGGTGTCGAGCGATTCGTCCTGATGAGCGCACTCGGCACGAGCGAGGCGTCCAGGGAGACGGTTCCCTACTACGCGGCGAAATGGGCGGAGGAGCAGGCCGTGCTCGCCTCCGGCCTCTCGTACACGATCTTCCGCCCGAGCTTCGTCTTCGGACGTGGTGGAGCGTTACCGCTCTTCATCAAGCAGGTGCGCTATTCGCCGGCCGTGACGGTGATCGGCGACGGTCTTCAGCGCTCGCAGCCGATCTGGGTGGAGGATGTGGCGTCGTTCTTCGCCGACGCCGTCGGCAACGCGAAAGCCGAGAACCGGACGTTCGAGCTCGGCGGCCCCGACACGGTCGACTGGAACGAGCTCTACCTGACGATCGCGCGCGTGCTCGGAAAGCGGCGGCGCCTCGTGCACGTCCCGTTCGGGATCGCGCGTGCAGGGGCGCAGCTCACACGCCGGCTCCCGAAGGCGCCGCTCTCGCCCGACCAGGTGACGATGCTCCAGGGCGCCGATAACGTCGTCTCGAACACCGATGCGATCGACACCTTCAAGCTCCCACTCCTCGGGCTCGAAGAGCAGATCCGCAGATCCGCCTGACGGCCGGCGGCGACTCGAAGCGGCCACGCCCCTCAGCCGGATCGACGTGCATTGGCAGCGGTGACTCACCGGTTTCGCGGCGGCGCTCGGGATCCGCCGACGACGATCTGCGACGTCGTGCACAGGCTCGAGGCGGCGGCGAGCACGGTCCCGGAGACCGTGACGGCACGGACCGACCGCGTGGGCCGAGCAGGAAGGGGAACCGGCGTCTGGCGCACCGAACCTGGCTCGAGCCGCGCTAGGGGCCTGTCCAAAAAGTCTGGCCGGGTGAGGTCCGACCGGGGTCCTATGCTCGACTCGTCCGTCGGTCGAGCAGGGGGTGCGGGATGGCGATGGGGCAGGTGAAGGGCCAGGCGGCGACGTTGCAGGTGGAGATGGT
>JBBSEJ010000050.1:0-21796 GCA_038239825.1 Gaiellales bacterium | reverse complement strand
TCACGCGACCGCGCCGCCTCAGCCTCGACGACGATCGCACGCAGCGATCCGAGTTGGGCGTTGAGTCCCTCGCTGAGGGACGTCGCCAGCAGGTCGAAGTCGGATGTGGTGGGACCGTCGCGCGGCTCGGCGGGCTCGGCGGGCTCGGCGTGCACGAGGGACAGAACATGCTCCCGCGGCTCGTCGGCTGCCTGAACCGCCCCGCCCGCCGGCTCCGCCACTGGATTCGAAGAAACGCTGCTTTCCTTCTTCGTCACCAATTCGCTCTCCAGTCCGGCGGCGATCGCCGTCTTCGCGACCACGACGCAGTCGATCCGTTCGCCGAGCAGCAAGCGCAGCGCGAGCAGGCGTGCGTCCGTCGGCTCGGCGACCGCGACGACGATCGTGCCGTCCTCGCTCACCTGGATGGGCAAGGCCTCGAGCCTCGCTGCTTCCTCCCGGGACATCATGCTCATTGCGTCGTCGTCGAACGAGATCGCCGACCGCTCGACGTAGCGTAGGTGCCACTGGTCTGCAAGCGTCTTCGCGAGCTCGTCCTCGCTCGCCCACCCCATGCGCACGACGACTTCGCCCAGCCGTTCACCGGTATCCGCGCCGATCCGTAACGCCTCTTCCAGACGCTCGACGTCGATCAAACCGGCCTCGATGAGGAGCGTCCCCAAGGCTGTCCGTGCCTCCGTGTCGTTCCCGTGGTCGATCACCGGATCGCTCAGCGTCGTTCCCCCCTTCGCATCGAGAGTGTGATCGTTGTCGACAGCCGCGCCTCATTCCTTGAGCAGCTCGTTTCACCCCTCGTTCCTCGCGGCCCGGCTACCCTTGCGAACGGCCCGAACGGAGAGGTGTCCGAGCGGTCTAAGGAGCGCGACTGGAAATCGCGTATGTGCCGAAAGGTGCATCGAGGGTTCAAATCCCTCTCTCTCCGCTGCATGCGGAAGCCCGCCTCGCGCGGGCTTTCGCGGTGCCAGGGACTCTCGGTACGATGCGCGCGCCCGGAGAAGTGGCCGAGTGGCTGAAGGCGGCGCCCTGCTAAGGCGTTAGGTGGGGAAATCCCTGCCTCGAGGGTTCGAATCCCTCCTTCTCCGTCGAACGCGCCGGCCCGGCGAGCGGGACTACGCTCCGAAGATCACCCTTCTGGATGATGCGCACGGGTCGGCTCCGCGTGCAGGATGCGCGTGCCGGCTCCCCCTGACAACCGGCGACCGACTGCGGCGAGCCCGCCCCTCCCCCGGGCGGGTTTCGCACATTCAGAGCGCCTTTTCACCGACTAGGAGTGCGTGGAGGTCGCGACGAACGCGGCGACATCCTGGATCTGTTTCGCGCTCAGTGACGTCTTGAATGACGGCATCGCGCCACCGCCGACCTCGACCTGGTGCGCGACTCGGGCAGCGTCCGGCTTCAGCATGTCGAGGTTCGGGCCGACGTTGCCGCTCGAGCCGGCAGCCTTGAGGGTATGGCAGCCCCCGCAGCCGGCCGAGGCGAACACCAGCTTCCCCGCGACCGCATCGCCCTGCGCGCCGGCGGGTGTCGTGGTGGCCGCCGGTGTCGACGTCGTCGGGCTCGATGTCGTCTGCCCGGGAAGGGAGCTCGATTGCGTCTCGGTCCGCGGAGGATTGCCGGCGTTCGCGTCGGTCTCCTTCTTCTCGATCCCGAAGACGAGGACGGCCGTGATCATTGCCACGAAGAACAGGGCGCACAGAGCGACGAACCAGCCGACGTGCTTGCCGGGGAAGTTCGGGTTGCGGCCCGGGAGCACGAACGAGCACACGAGCGCGAAGACGATGAACGAGACACCGGTGACGGCAAGTCCGGTCTTGTGGCCGGTGGACAGGCCGGCGACGACGAGTGCTACAGAGAGCATCGGGGCCGGAACCTATCGGATTCGGGTGCCAGCGCTCGCCGGAACGAGGGTCAGGAGGCTGCCGCGTCGCCGGGGCGAGCTTCCTGGACGCCTGTCTCGGCCGGGCCGACCGGCATCGGCCGGCCCGGCCGGAGGTAGAGCAGCTCGTAGAGCGAGGCTGCGATCACGGCGCCGGCGAACGGGCCGATGTACCAGACCCAGAAGTGAGCCCAGTGCGAGCCGACGAGCTGCGGCCCGAACGCCCGCGCAGGATTCATGGCGCCACCCGTCAGGCCGTAGGCCATCAGGACGTCGAACGCGATCGTGAAGCCGATGGCGAGCCCCGCGATCTGCTGGAAGGAGCCGCGGGGGTCGACGGCCGTCGCGAAGATCACCCAGACGAGGAAGAAGGTGAGCACGGCCTCGATCACGACGGCAGGCCCTGCGCCGACACCGGAGCCGAGCGATGGAACGCCGAGGTGCCCTGCGCTCTCGGGCCCGCTCGGGAGAACCCACTTGAGGAGGAGCGCTGCGAGCGTGGCGCCTGCGAACTGCATCAGCCAGTACCAGCCGGCGAGCATCGGGGCGATCCGCTTGGTGACGAGGAACCCGAGCGTCACGGCCGGGTTGAAGAATCCGCCGGAGATGAAACCGAACGCCGAGACCATGACGGCGATCACGAGCCCGTTCGCGAGCGCAAGGTCGGTCGGCGTGCGAGCGAACGCGGCTCCGCCGGCGGCGACGAAGATCAGGGCGAACGTGCCGATGAACTCGGCCAGGCCTCGCCGCAGATAGTCGCGCTCCATCATTGCGGCGAACACTAGGACCTACGTCGGACGGACAAGCGAAGTCGTTAGACCATGAACGCGCCGTTGTTGTGGTCGATCGCCTGCCCTGTCACGCCGACGGAGTCCTCCGACAGCAGCCATGCGACCGTGCCGGCAATCTCGTCGGGCTCGCTCATGCGTCCCAGCGGGACGTCGCGCATCGCGGCCTCGAAGGCCTGATCGCGTGTCATGCCCTGGACCGCGTCGAGCCCCTGCCAGGCCATGTCGGTGTTCACCCAACCGGGGCAGATCGCATTCACCTGGATCCGGCGCGGAGCGAGCTCGTCGGCGAGCGATCGCACGAGGCCGAGCAGCCCTGCCTTCGACGCGCAGTAGGCGGTGTATCCGGAGACGCCGAGACGGGCGAGAATCGATGAGGTGACGACGATGCGGCCTCCGGCCGTGAGGCGCGGCTCGGCAGCGCGCGCGCACCAATAGGTGCCATGGAGATTCGTCTCGATGATGTCGTGCCACCGGTCGTCGTCGCCGGGCGCATTCGGGCCGCCGATTCCGGCGTTTGCGACGAGGGCGTCGAGCGGCTCGCTGAACGCCGCGGTGACCGCGCCCCGATCGCGGATGTCGACCGAACGCGTCGTCGCGCCTGCAACCACGTCCCGTAGTCGCGACTCGTCACGAGCGAGGAGCGTTAGACGCGCACCTTCTCGTGCGAGTCGCTGAGCGATCGAACGGCCGATCCCGGTACCCGCGCCGGTGACGACGACGTGCTTGCCCTCGAGCCTGTTCACGCGGGCGAGTCTATGGGCGCGGCAGGCAGGGCCGAGCGCTCGGCGAGTGCGCTCGGGACGAACGCCCCGATCCGAACGCCGCAATCCCCTGCGTCCGGACCTCGCATGGGATCCGAAGCATCACGAGCGCACGGGCGCATTGACGACCGAGTGAAGAAGCCGGCCGACGCCATTCCCGCCAGCCGGAACCTCCCATGGCGCCGGGGCGGCAAAGGGCCGAGAGCGAGGCCATCTGAACACGAAGGCCACCGACCCGAGCGTCAGAGGCTCGAGTCGCCGGATGACCCGCCTCGTCATGCGCTCACGTCTCGGCCGCCGCACCGAACGAGACCGCGATCGCGCGTGTGCCGCGCCGGTCGCGGCCACGGAACTCGTCGAGGAGATGTTCGAACCGCTCACCGAGCTCCTCGAGCTCGAGCGGAGTCAGCTCGAGGGTGGCCGACGAGGTCTGCGCCGCTCGACGCCAGCGCGGAGGGAGCTCGTGCTCCCGGCGCAACGCATCGCGGAGACGCTGCTGGTGCCGGGCGACGAGCTCGTCGCGCAGGACGATCGCCTCGAGCCCGTCGGAGCCGAACTCGATACGCGTCGCGGCTGCCCGCCACGGCCGTTCGCGTCCGACTCCTCCTTCTGCCTCCACGACGAAACCCCACTTGGCGAGCGCCCGCAGGTGGTAGCTGCACGACGACGGGCTGTCGCCGACGACTGCGGCGCACTCGGTGGCCGTTGCCTGCTCGACCGTGTGCAGGTGGTCGAGCAGCGCGAGCCGCACCGGGTGGGCGAGCGCGCGCATCGCCCGTGGATCTACGAGTCTCAATGCATCGAAAGAGATGTTTCGAAACTACTCTTTCGAGAGCCAGGCGTCAAGCACGCTCCGTTCCTTGACCGGATCGAGGCCGGCAGGCGCGTCAGACGGCGCGGCTCCGCTCCTCACCCACGCGAGCGTGTCGCGAACGGTCTCCTCGAGCGGCCGGGGGCGCAGGCCCTCGGCGCTCGCCCGGGCGACCAGCGTCTGCTGCATCGACCGGTACGCGGGATCGCTGAGCCAGAGCGGCAGCTCCATCCATTCCTCGACGTGCTGTTCGACGAGGAACTCGGAATCGACCCACACGATCTCCGCGTCGGGGCGGGCAACACGGCGACATGTCTCGATCACTTCGCCGATCGTCGTGGGGGGCGCGGTTGCATTGAACGTGCCTGCGAGCCTGCGCTCGACCGACCCGACGATCCAGTCTGCGAGGTCGCGCACGTCGATCACCTGTGCGGCTGCCCCGGAGGGTGCAGGCGCGAGCACCTGCCCGCCCTTCGCGAGGCGCTCGGGCCAGTAGGTGAAGCGGCCGGTGGGATCCCAGGGCCCGACGATCAGGCCGGGCCGCACGATCAGCGCATCGGGATGGCGTTCGAGGACGGCATCCTCGCAGAGCGCCTTCAACGCACCGTAGGCCTCGCTGCGGAAATTCTCGGTCGCCTCCTGCAGTTGTGCGACCGGCGCCTCCTCGTCCGCCGGCGTGGACAGATCGGCGTACACCGAGATCGACGAGACGAACGTGTAGTGCTCGACGTCGCCGAGTGCCTCGAGCGTTGCGCGGACGATGCGCGGGACGTAGCCGCTCGTGTCGACGACCGCGTCGAAACGCTGTCCCCTGAGGGCGGTGAGGTCACCATCGCGGTCGCCGCGCAACTTGTCGACGTCGGGGAAGAGCTCCGGCCGGGTCTGACCCCGATTGAAGAGCGAGACGTCGTGGCCGCGAACCAGGGCCGCCTCGACGACGGCGCGTCCGAGGAACTGCGTGCCTCCGAGGATCAGGATCCGCATACGCTGAAACCCTATGCTCTGGTTCGTTCGCCACGCCGCGGTCGACCTGGATCTCGAGCGGCCCGCATCGACATGGCAGCTGACCGAGGACGGGCGCGCCGAGGCTGCGGCGATCGGGGCGCGGCTTGCGCCGGTGCGCTGGGTCATCTCGAGCCCCGAGCCGAAGGCCGTCGGCACGGCCGAGGCGATCGCAGCGGGGTCCATGGTCTCGGTGGAGCTCGATCCCCGCTTGCGCGAGGTACGACGTGAGGCGAATCTTCCGGACTACGCCGCGCATCGCGTCGCGGTGCGCCGCTACCTCGAGGGCGAGACGATCGACGGCTGGGAGCCCGCCGCAGCGGCGCGGATGCGTTTCACCCAGGCGCTCGACAACGTCGACGACGCCGTCCTCGTCACGCACGCGACGATCCTGAGTCTCTTCCTCGGCTACACGTTCGGGCAGTGGGGCCGGATCGCGCTGCCGGACGTGATCGAGTGGAGCCGCGACCAGGAACCCTGAGCTTGCCGATCACAGTTTGCCGATCACAGCTTGCCGATCACAGCTTGCCGAACACAGCCTGCCGAACACAGCCTGGCGAACAGCACGCGGAGGCTTCGCCACCGCCCCCCCTCAACGAGTTCCCCCATTCGGGGATATGGGAGCGCGCGTGGCCGACCGACGTTAGGGGCGTGGGGGTACCTGTCTACCAGGGGCAGTTCGACGTGCTGCATGCCGAACGGCTGCTCTGGCGCGCCGGCTTCGGCCCACGCCCGGGCGAGGCCGAGGCACTCGCGAAGCTCGGCCTCGCGAGGGCCGTCCACTCGCTTCTCCATCCAGGTAACGAGCGCCTGGTCGGTCCCGCGCCGCACGACGCGAAAGGCCATCCCCTCGCACCCGCCGACGCGTGGGGCCACGACCACTGCTGGTGGCTCGATCGCATGGTGCGTACCTCGCGTCCGCTCGTCGAGCGCATGACGCTCGTCTGGCACGACTGGTTCGCGACGTCGAACTCGGGCGTGGGCGACCAGAAGCTGATGCTCCATCAGAACGACCTCTTTCGTCGCCACGGGCTCGGCTCGTTCGAGCAGTTGCTGGTCGACGTGACGAGAGACCCGGCGATGCTCGTCTGGCTGAACGGAACCCAAAACACGAAAGACGCTCCGAACGAGAACTACGCGCGCGAGATGATGGAGCTGTTCACGCTCGGCGCCGATCGCGGCGCCTATACGGAGCGTGACGTGCGCGAGCAAGCGCGCGCACTGACCGGCTTCACGAACAGATGGAAGCCGGGGAAGGGTGTCTACGACTTCCATTTCGACTCGACGCGTCACGACACCGGAACGAAGCGTGTCTTCCACAAGGCCGGCCGCTTCGACTGGCACGGAGCCTGCAAGCTCTGCCTCGAGCAGCCGCAGCACGCGTCGTTCTTCGTCCGCAAGCTGTGGAGCTACTTCATCCCGACCCCTCCCGGCGGTGCGACGGAGACTGCACTCGAGCGTCTCTACCGAAACGGCTACGAGGTTCGCCCGGTCGTGCAGGCGATTCTCCAGCACCCGGCCCTCTACGACGGCCCCCGCATGGTGAAGCCGCCGATCGTGCACCTTGCGGGGCTGCTGCGCCGCCTCGACGCGGGGATCACGACGACGGACTGGGCGTGGATCGGGCAACTCTCCGGACAGCAGCTCTTCTATCCGCCGAACGTCGCAGGCTGGGACGACAGCCGCTGGCTCGACACGGCGACGTATCGCGGCCGCTGGATCGGCGTTCAGCGAATCCTCGACGAACGCAAGCTCGACCCGGGCCATCCGCCGGCGCATCAACCGGGCGACGCGAGCGGTGTGCTCGACAAGGCGCTCGCATTCTGGAAGAAGCCGCCACTCACCGCCGGCACCCACGCCGCGCTGCTCCAGTTCGCGCAGACGGCGATCGCCGACGCGGGCAAGGCTCAGTGGAAGCGCCAGCAGTACCCCATCCTCGTCGAGAACGCCCTCCGCCAGCTGATCGCCGTCTCACCCGACATGCAGACCTCGTGACCCGTATCTCCTGCGACGAATGCTCCCGCGCCGATGTGCTGCGTGCGGTCGCCGGCCGCGGGCTCCCGGCGATCGAGCCGGGGATGCCGACGCCTGCAGGCACCGGACTCACGCGACGCAACTTCGTAGCGCGCTCGCTCGGTCTCGCACTGTCGGTCTACGGTGTCGGGCGCCTGAATCTCTTCGAGGAGGGCATCGCCGCCGCTGCCACGGGCCCGCAGTCGCCCATCCTCGTCACCGTTTTCCTGCAGGGTGGCGCCGACGCGCTGTCGATGCTCTATCCGGAGGGCGACCCTCTGTACCGCACGTTCCGTTCGCAGCTCGCGGTCAGCGGCGGCACACCGTTCGCCGAAGACCCCCGGCTGAGTTGGAACCCCGCGCTGTCGCCGTTCGCACAACTGCACGGGGAAGGAAAGGTCACCGTGATGCCGGCGATCGGGTACGACCATCCCGACCAGTCGCACTTCACCTCACGCCACTTCTGGGAGGTGGGCGCGACCAACGCCTCGCTGCTCTCGGGCTGGATGGGCCGCTACCTCGACGCTGTTGGAACGCTCGACAATCCCCTCCAGGGGCTGTCTCTCACCGGCTCGCTGCAGCCCACGCTCGCGACCGCCCGGGTTCCCGTAGCAGCGATCGACGGGCCCGACCAGTACGGCTTCTGGGTGCCAGGCGTCTGGGGAGAGGTCGAGACACGCATGCTCGACGCGATCGGTGCACTCGGCCGCGTGCCGACGCACGATCCCGCACTGAGTTCCGCGACGAGCGTGACGGCGCATGCCGATCGCCTGCGGCGCCAGTTGAAGCCCTTCGCGAGCAGCGGCACGGTCGTCCCCGCCGTCCCGTATCCCACGGGTGACTCGTTCCCGAAGCAGCTGCAGGGACTCGCCGCGATGATCGCCGCGGGCCTGCCGCTCCGGTGCGTTGCGCTCGAGGGGGCCGGCCAATACGACACGCACGCAGGGCAGGCGACCGCCCTCACGCCCGCCCTGACGACGACCGCCGCGTCACTGTTCGCGTTTCAGCGCGACCTCGAGGCGCGAGGCGTCGCCGATCGTGTGCTGACACTCGTCTGGACGGAGTTCGGCCGGCGCGCGAAGGAGAACGGCGGCGGAACCGACCACGGCGCTGCGGGGGCCGCGTTCTTGATCGGCACGCGTGCCGCAGGCACACAGGTGGGTGAGTTTCCCGGTCTTTCGACCGGCCTCGACGCGGACGGCAACGTCCGCGCGACGTCGGACTTCCGTGGCGTCTACGCCTCGCTCCTCGAGCAGTGGCTCGACTTCGATGCGTCGCGGGTGATTCCAGGCGTTGCGAAGTTCAGCCGGCCGCACCTCGTCAAGTGAGGGCGATCGTGCTCCTGGCGACGGGGGTCGCCGGACTGGCGGTCGTCGGCCTCGCGCTGGGCGATTCCACGCCGTCACGCGTGCAGATCGTCGCGAAGGAGTACTCGTTCGACCTGTCGCGGACGCACCTGAAAGCAGGCGCCGCGACAATCGAGCTCGCCAATTTCGGCCAGGATCTGCACGACCTTCGGCTTCAGCGCGCAGGGGCGCGCCATATCGCCGGGCTCCCCGTCGTGGCTCCCGGCAAGCGAGCCGACCTGTCACTGCGGCTCGCCCCCGGGCGATACTCGCTCTGGTGCTCCGTCGCGAATCATCGAGCGCTCGGCATGCGCGCGACGATCGTCGTCTCGCGCTGAGCTACGACGACGTCGGCGATCCCGCCGGTGTCCCGGTCGTCTACCTGCACGGCGGAGGAGACTCGCGCCTCTCGCGCCATCCCGACGACTCGATCGCGAAGGAGCTCGGCGTGCGGCTCGTAGCCGTCGACCGCTGTGGCCCGGCCGTTGCCCGGCGCACCCTTCGATCGTGGGCGGATGAGGTCGTCGAGCTCGCCGACTCACTTGCGATCGAGCGTTTCGGCGTGATCGGCTGGTCGGCAGGGGGGCCGCATGCACTTGCCGTCGCCGTCGCTGCGCCGTTGCGGGTCACCCGAATCGCGCTCGTCGCCTCGATGCCGCCGCCCGACGGGATCGCAGTCCTGCCTCGCGACGTGCGACGGAGCATGCTGCTGGCGCGTTACCTGCCACGCGTCGCTGCGCGGCGCCTCGAGGTGTGGGGAAGGCGCGCGCCTGCTCCGACAGGCGAGTGTGCAACCGACGCCGCCTACGCCCGCGGGCGAACGGAGTCGTTCCGAGGCGGCGGGCTCTGGCTCGCGCGTGAGCTGGCCTACCTCGGCCGGCCGTGGGGCTTCGAGCTCACGGACGTACGCTCGCCGGTGACGCTCTGGTTCGGTGAGCGCGATCGTGTATGCCCGCAGTCGATCGCCGAGGAATACCTCCGTCGGTTGCCGCTCTCGACCCTGCGCCTCGTCGATGACACCCATCAGCTCCTCTTCAGCCACTGGCGCGAGATCCTCGTCGACGTGGCGCAGCCGCAGTAGCGTTCCTCTCGTGGAGCCGAAGCCGAAAGGTTGGTCGGCGACCTATGCCGCCTGGTTCGATGAGGCGTCAGTCGTGAGCCGGTACGGCCTACGACCGCCGTATCCCGACGAGACCTTCGACGTCCTCGCGTCTCTCACCGTCGGCGCACCGAGGCACGTCCTCGATGCGGGCTGCGGCACGGGCGACCTCGCGCGGCCTCGCTCCTCTCGTCGATCGCGTCGATGCTGTCGATCGCTCGCGCACCATGATCGCGAGCGGGCAGCGGTGTTCCGGGGGCGATGCGGGGAACCTGCGCTGGATCCATGCCCCGATCGAGGCTGCGCCGCTCGATCCGCCGTACGCACTCGTGGTCGCAGGCGACAGCGTCCACTGGTTCGACTGGGAACGAGCCATCGCGATCTTTGCCGGCGCGCTCGCGCCCGGTGGGGTGCTCGCGCTCGTCACTCGCGACTGGATCTCCGATCCCGCAGTGCTCGCCGGTCTCGTCGAGGTTTACGACCGCCACGGGGCGAACCCCGACTTCGCTCCGCTCTCGCCGATCGATGAGCTCGAACGGCGCGGGCTCTTCACACGTCTCGGGGCGCACCGAACCGGCACCGTGACCTGGGCCCCGAGCCTGGCCGAGCTGATCGGCTGCCATCACTCCCAGAATGGATTCGTGATCGAGAAGATGCGAGATGTCGAAGCGTTCGATCGCGAGCTCACGGCCCTTGTCGAAGAGCTCGTTCCGGCGAGGCTCGGACGATTCGACCTCGACGTCAGCGCGGCGATCACGTGGGGTCGTCCTCACGAGCCGAGCGGATGACCCTCAGCGCGGCGGTCGCAGCGCGGCGAACTCGTCGGTGATCTCCAGCCGGTTCGCCGCGAAGCGGAAGAGCGCGGCAGGACGGCCTCCTGCGGCTCCCGAGGGCCGGCGCCCGTCGACGCGTACGAGCATTCGCCGGCGCACCAGCACGCGCTGAAGGTTCGTCGCCGACACGTCGTGGCCGAGCGCGGCGATGTAGATCTCGCGCAGCTCGGAGATCGTGAAGGTCGCCGGCGCGAGCGCGAAGCCGACGTTCGTGTACGACAGCTTCGCGCGCAGCCTCGCCTGCGCGGCGACGACGAGCTCGCCGTGCTCGGCGACCTCTGAGGCGCTCCGCCAATCGCAGGCGAGTGTCGCTTCGGCCGGGACGAGGCCGAGGTAGGCGGTCGCGACCAAACCGTCCGGAAGCACCCGCGTCTCGAGCTGCTCGACGTGAGCGAGGATCGACACGGGGACGGCGCGCGCGAGCGCAGGCCCGAGTTGTTCCCCGTGACGGAGCTTCGCGCTCCGGACGCAGGCCTCCAGGCAGCCGCCACGGACGCGCAGCACCACACCGAGGATGGTGTGCGAAGTAGAATCGGCCACGGTTTTCGTCCCGCAGTCTAAAACCTCCGGAGTGTGCCGTGAAGAACCTATCCCCCGTTGTCGTGCTCGTCGTCACGCTCGCGCTCGTCGCGGGGGGCTGCGGCTCGAAGAGAACGACCGCCGGCACGACGACGGCGACGACCGTCTCCACCGTCCAAAGGAACGGCTTCAAGGTCGGGCTCGTCACGGACCTCGGCGGCCTCAATGACCGTGGCTTCAACCACCTGGCCTACGTCGGGCTGAAGAAGGCGGCGTCGGATTTCGGCGTCGGGACCCGGGTCGTCCAGTCCGCCTCGCCCGCCGATTACATCCCGAACCTCAGCTCGCTCGCCCGGCAGGGCTATGACCTGGTGGTCGGGGTCGGATTCACGGAGATCCAGGCGATGGCGGCGGTCGCGAAGCAATTCCCGAAGACGCACTTCGCGATCGTCGATGTCGCGAACGCCGACGAGGGTCATGCGAGAAACGTCGAGGGGCTCCTGTTCAGGGAGCAAGAGGTCGGGTACCTCGCCGGGTACGCCGCCGGCCTCGCGGCCAAGGTCAGAGGCGGCACCGCGGTCTCGACGGTCGGCGGTCAGAAGCAGCCGCCCGTCGACCGCTACATCGCGGGCTTCCAGGCCGGCGCCAAGGCTGCGTTCCCGGCCGTGAAGACACCGAACGCGTACTCGCAGGACTTCTCGATTCAGGCGAAGTGCAAGGAGATCGCTCTGAACCAGATCGCCGCGGGCTCGGTCGTCGTCTTCCAGGTCGCCGGCGGTTGCGGGCTCGGCGCACTCGATGCCGCCAAGGAGAAGGGCGTATGGGGTGTCGGCGTCGATGCCGACCAGGGCTTCCTCGGCTCCTACATCCTCACCTCGGCGCTGAAGGGTGTCGACGAGGCTGTCTACCTGTCGATCAAGGACGCGAAGAACGGCCGGTTCAAGGGCGGCAAGGATGCGATCTACGGCCTCGAGCAGAATGGGGTCGGCCTCGGTGCGTTCTCGCCGCGCGCGCCGAAGGGCATCGAGGCGAAGACGAAGCAGGTCGAGGCAAAGATCGTCAGCGGCAAGATCACGAACATCCCGACGACGGTGAAATGACAGCGGCGAAGCTCCAGCGCGCGCGCCATCTGCCAGCCGCCCTTTCGGGCGGATCCACACTGCCGACCGCGCATGACCCTCGTCGGGCGACCGTCGAGGGCACGTGGCATCTCGGCGGTCGGGATGACGAACGCCCCCGTCCGCGTTTGCGGACGAGTACCTCGTGAACGATCGAAAGGACGGTTCGATGGCAGCACTCACGGAGAAGCACCTGGATCTTCTGAATGGAAAGAACTTCGGCGTCGTTGCGACGGTGGGCGACGACGGCCACCCGCAGACGAGCGTCGTCTGGGTCGACACCGACGGGGAGAACGTCGTCTTCAACACGACCAATGCCCGCGCCAAGGGTCGCAATCTGCGCTCGAACCCGCGCGTCAGCATCAGCATCTGGGACAACGACGACCCCTACAAGTACCTCGAGGTCGAGGGCGATGCCTCGCTGGACGAGGGCGGGGCAGGCGAGCACATCAACGACCTCTCGTTGAAGTATGAGGGTAAGGACTTCCACACTCCGACGAACCGCGTGATCGTGCGGGTCAAGCCGGACCGGGTGCTGGATCACGGCATCAGCGAGTAGCCTGATCGCGTGAGCCCGCTCGTCGTCCTCTCGGCCTTTCTCGCGTCCGGGGTCGAGTGGGTCGAGGCGTTCACGATAGTGCTCGCGGTCGGCCTGTATCGCGGTTGGCGCGCGGCGCTCACCGGCACCGCTATCGCAGCTGTCGTGCTGGCCGCGATCGTGATCGCGCTCGGCGCAGCAATCGACTCGTTCCCGGTCGCCGACGCGCAGGTCGTCGTGGGCGTCTTCCTGCTGCTCTTCGGCCTGCGCTGGCTGCACAAGGCGATCCTGCGCGCGGCGGGTCTGAAGGCGCTGCACGACGAGGCCGAGGAGTTCGAGGCGACTCAGGCGAAGCTCTCGACACGCGAGCACTGGGTCGCCGTCTCGACCGCCTTCAACGGTGTGCTCCTCGAGGGGGTGGAGGTCGTCCTGATCGTGATCGCGCTCGGCGGAGTCGGTCATCGCGCGGGGGCCGCCGTCGGCGCCGTCATCGCGCTCGCCGCAGTGCTCGTCCTCGGTCTCATGCTCCGCGCGCCGCTCACTCGCGTGCCCGAGAACCTGATGAAAGCGAGCGTCGGTGTGATGCTCTCGGCGTTCGGGACGTTCTTCGCGGGTGAGGGGATCGGTGTCGACTGGTGGCACTCAGACCTCAGCATCCTCTTGCTCGTCGCCCTTTACGCAACGCTCTTTCTCGCCTTCTCCCGGTGGCTACGCCGTCCGCTCGGGATTCCGGTGCCGCGCGTGATCCGCGCGGTCGTCGCGGAGATCTGGGGGCTCGTCGTCGGGGCCGGCTCGCTTGCGCTCGCTGCGATCGCCGCCGTCCTCGGAGCGGCCCTCCTCGCCGCGCGCCTCTCGGATGCGCGAGGGTGGGCGGCGCTTGTGCTCGTGGGCGGCGTCGTGCTCGCGCTCGTGATCGCGGTCGCGGAATCACGCTCCGCTTCGTGAATACCTGAATACCGCATATGCTCGCGCGATGGCTGTGACCGATCTCCGTTCTGCGGCGCGCGACCACCTCTGGCTTCACTTCACCCGGACGCACGGCTACGAGGCTCCCGTGATCGTGCGCGGGGAAGGCTGCTACCTGTGGGACGACAACGGCAGGCGCTACCTCGACGCGCTCGCCGGTCTCTTCTCCGTGAACATCGGCTACAGCTACGGCGAGGAGATCGGTCAGGCGGCTCTCGCGCAGATGCGCGAGCTGCCGTTCTACACGAACTGGTCCTATGCCCATCCACGCGCGATCGAGCTCGGGGCGGAGCTCGCGCGCCTCGCCCCGCCGCACATCAACCGGGCCTTCTTCGTCTCGGGTGGGTCCGAAGCGGTCGAATCGGCGTGGAAGCTCGCCCGGCAGTTCCACACGGCGAACGGCGAACGACGCTGGAAGGCGATCGCTCGGCGCACGGCCTACCACGGCACGACCATGGGTGCCCTCTCGATCAACGGGATCGCTGCCCTCCGCGCGCCGTTCGAGCCGCTCGTGCCCGACGTCGTGCACGTTCGGAATACCAACCGCTACCACCGCCCGACCGACGAGACCGAAGAGGAGTTCACCGCCTTCCTGCTCGAGGATCTCGAGAGCTCGATCGAGCAGGCGGGACCCGAGACCGTCGCAATGGTGATCTTCGAGCCGGTGCAGAACGCGGGTGGCTCGTTCACGCCGCCGGCGGGCTACTTCCAGGGCGTGCGCGCCATCTGCGACCGCTACGGCATCCTGCTGTGCGCCGACGAGGTGATCACGGCCTTCGGCCGGACGGGTGCATGGTTCGCGAGCGAGAAGTACGACATCAAACCCGATCTGATCACCTGCGCGAAGGGGCTCTCATCCTCGTACGCAGCGATCGGAGCCGTGCTCGTCGCCGACCGGGTCTACGACATGTTCAACACCGGGACCGAGATGTACTCGCACGGGATCACCTTCGGCGGCCATCCGGTGGGCTGCGCCATCGCCTTGAAGAATCTCGAGATCATGGAACGCGACGGGATCGTCACCGGTGTCGCCGAGAACGAGGCCGGTTTCCGGGCCGAGCTCGCAACGCTCCTCGATCTCGACATCGTCGGCGATCTTCGCGGCACGGGGTACCTCTGGGCGCTCGAGCTCGTGAAGGACAAGGAGACGCGGGAGACGTTCACCGACGAGGAGTCGGAGACGCTCCTGCGCGGCTTTCTCTCGCCCGAGCTCTTCAGGCGGGGACTGATCTGCCGCGCCGACGACCGCGGCGATCCCGTCGTGCAGATCTCGCCGCCGCTCATCGCGCGCGAGGAGGAATTCGCTCAGATCGTGGGAATCCTCGGTGAAGTCCTCGCCGAGGCCTGGAAACGCATCACCTAACCCGACTCGATGGAGGCTCCGATGGCCGCAGTAGCTGGGCAGACGACGTCGTTCGCGCTGACCGAGAAGAGCAAGCTGATCAAGTCGCTCCGGCGCTTCGACCTGGTGTTCTTCACGCTGTGCGCCTTCGTCGGTCTCGACACGCTCGGCACCGTGGCCTCGAACGGCCCCGAAGGCTTCTTCTGGCTCGTCCTGCTCGCGTTCGTCTTCGTCGCTCCCTACATGCTCGTCATGGCGGAGGTCGGCAGCGCGTTCACGATGGAAGGCGGCCCGTACGAGTGGGTGAAGCTGGCATTCGGCCGTTTCCACGGCGGCATCGCCGCCATCCTCTACTGGGTCACGAACCCGCTGTGGGTGGGCGGCTCGCTGGCGTTCATCGCGACGGACTCGTGGCGCGCGAATGTCTTCAACATCGGGCACGGCTCGTTCGGGGACTATTTCTTCAAGCTCCTCTTCATCTGGATCTCGATCGGCGTCGCGATCGTCTCGCTGCGCTACGGCAAATGGATCCCGAACCTCGGCGCCATCATGCGCATCGTCGTGCTCGGATTCTTCTCGATCACCGTGCTGATCTACGGCATCAAGCACGGTGTCGCCGGCTTCGGCGCCTCCGACCTCTCTCCGACCCGCGCCGTGTTCCTCGGTCTCGTGCCGGTGCTGCTCTTCAACTACGTCGGATTCGAGTTGCAGAACGGCGCGGCGGAGGAGATGGACGATCCGCAACACGATGTTCCGGTCTCGGTCCTTCGCAGCGGCGTCCTCGGGGTGCTGCTGTACACCGTGCCCATCTTTGGGATCATCCTCGTGCTGCCGACGAAGGCCGTGACGGGGATCGGCGGCTTCATCGACGCCGTGACGAAGGTGTTCGGCGTGTACGGCGGCGCCTCGCACGCCCTGCTCGTGTTCATGACGATCTGCTTCGTGGGCACCCTCGTCACCTCGGGTGCCGTCTGGATGATCGGCTCCGATCGGATCCAGGCCGTCGCCGCCTATGACGGGTCGTTCATCCCGTGGTTTGGCGTGTTCAACCGCAAGCTCGGCACCCCCGTCCGCGTGAACGTGATGTCGGGCGTCGTCAGCTCGATCTTCTGCATCGCTGCGGTCGCGTTCTTCAGTAACGGTGAGGACAGCGCGTTCCAGGTCGTGCTCGACATCGCCATCTCGACGACGCTCATCTCCTATATCTGGATCTTCCCCGCAGCGCTGAAGCTGCGCTTCACGCATCCCGATGTCGAGCGCCCGTATCGTGTGCCCGGTCGGTACGGCATGTGGATCGGTGCGCTCGTGATCACGGGCTGGGTCGTCCTCGGCTCGTGGGTCGCCGTGTTCCCGGGCACGCTCGAGAAGCTCGTGGGCGTCGGCTACGACTTCAAGGACAACTGGGGCGTCGGGCGCGGTCGCTTCGAGCTGTACACGCTCGTGACGCTCGCCGTAATCCTCGCGTTCGGCATCGTCGGCTATGTGCTCGGAACGGATGTGCGCAACGAGGCTCGCGCCGCCGAGGTCGGCGGGCCGCAGCCGACGGCACTGCCGGCCGATCTGCCGCCAGCACCCTGAGTCACGCAAGTACCCTCACGAGCGTGCGGAGGTCTACAGGGATCATGCTGGTCGCCGTGGCGGCGGCTCTCTGGGGCACCGATGCGCTCTTTCGGAGACCGCTTGCCCAGTCGACGAGTGTGGCGACGATCGTCTTCGGCGAGCATCTGGTGCTCGTCGCGATCACGCTGCCGCTCGTCGGATCCGCGCTTGCCGCAGTGTGGCGGCTCGGGCCGCGCTACGTGCTCGCGGCCGTCGGGATCGGTGCGGGCGCATCAGCCGTCGCGACGATTCTCTTCACGCAGGCGTTCGTCGACGGCGGAGTCCGCAGCATCGTCACGGTCGTGATGGTGCAGAAGATCCAGCCCCTCGTCGCCGTGCTCGGTGCGGCCGTCGTGCTCGGTGAGCGTCCGCGGCCGCGTTTCGGCCTGTATCTCGTGACGGCGCTCGTCGGCACATGGCTGATCGCATTCTCGAGCCCGACGAACCTCGATGTGCACGGCACCCTCGTGCCGGTGTTGTACGCCCTTGCGGCCGCCGTGCTCTGGGCCCTCGGCACGGTGCTCGGCCGCTATCTCACGCAGCGACTTCGGTTCGAGCACGTGGCGACGCTGCGGTTCACGTTTGGCCTGCCGGCGAGCGGGATCGCGCTTCTCATCCTCGGCGGGCCCGCATTCGCTTCGGCGCACGACTCGCTGTGGATCGCGATCTTGGCGCTCGTCACGGGTGCGCTGGCGCTCGGGCTCTACTACTACGGCTTGCGCAGCACCCCTGCGGTCGCGGCGACGCTCGCCGAGCTCGCGTTCCCGGTGACGGCCGCGATCGTGGGCTACCTGGCGTTCGGCGCGACGCTCTCCTCGACGCAGTGGCTCGGCGTCGCGATCACGAGTCTCGTCGTCGCGTTGCTCCCAGCGCGCCCGCGGGACACCGTCGAATTCGTGCCGGCGCCCGCGCCTGCGTAGCTTGCAGGTCACGATCTGCGACGTCGGGCCGCGCGACGGGCTGCAGAACGAGCCGGAGACGCTGCCGCCCGCCGTCCGAGCCGGGCTCGTGACGCGCCTCGCGGCCGCCCGGGTGCCGCGCATCGAGGCTGCCTCGTTCGTGCGTGACGATCGTGTGCCGCAGATGGCGGGCGCCGAGGAGGTCGTCAGCCGCGCCGAGCGGGGAGACGCCGAGCTTTCCGGTCTCGTGCTGAACGAGCGTGGGTACGAGCGGCTGATGGAGACCGGGCTCGCCCGCGTCAACTGCACACTCGCTGCAACCGAGGCCTTCAACGTGCGGAACGGCAATGCAACGCTCGAACAGGCGGTCGAGCGAGTCCGGTCGATCGCCGAAACCTCGAGCGTGCCCGTCACGGTGACGGTCTCGTGCAGCTGGGGATGCCCGTTCGAGGGAGAGGTCGACCCAGGTGCCGTCGCCGATCTGTGCGAGCGCCTCGCTGCCGCCGACGAGCTCGTCCTTGCGGACACGATCGGCGTTGCGACGCCGAGGCGCGTCCAACGCCTCATCGAGCGTGTCTCGATCCTCGGCAAGCCGGTCGGTGCGCACCTCCATAACACGCGCAACACGGGGTATGCGAGCGCCTGGGGAGCGTTGGCGGGTGGCGCGACGCTGCTCGATGCGTCGGTCGGCGGCCTCGGAGGCTGCCCCTTCTCGCCCCGGGCGACCGGGAACGTCGCGACGGAGGATCTCGCGTGGCAGCTCGAGCGTGAGGGCGTGCGCACGGGCATTGACGTCGATGCGCTCGTGGTGGTCTCGCGGTGGCTGGAAGGGCTGCTCGGACGGCAGCTCGAGGGTTCGCTCTATCGCGCGGCAGGCTGGCCCGCGTAGGCCGCGAGCGTCCGGTCGACGTCCTCGTCGGTCGTCTGCCAGTTGGAGACAGAGACGCGAATGGCTGCCCGTCCATTCCAGGTCGTTCCGGACATCCATGCCTCGCCGCTCGCCTGTACTGCGCGCATCGCGTCGTTCGTCTCCTCGTCGGACGCAAAGCGGAACAGAACCTGGTTCAGATCGACATCGTTCAGAACCTCGGCGCCCAGCTGCTCGAGGCCCACAGCGAAGCGTCGTGCGTGCCGACAGCAGCGCTCGATCATCTCGACGATTCCGGAGCGGCCGAGCGAGCGGATCGCCGCATAGACGGCAAAGCCGCGTGCCCGGCGGGAATGCTCCGGGTTCCAGTCGATCTGTTCGCGCGTGTCGCCGTCTGCCACGAGATAGGCAGCGCGCGCTACGAACGCGCTGCTGTGCGACTCGGGATGTGCGGTGAAGGCAATGCCGCAGTCGTAGGGCACGTTCAGCCACTTGTGCGCGTCGGTCGCCCACGAGTCCGCGCGGTCGACTCCGCCGACGAGCGGACGCAACGATTCCGAGACGGCGGCCCAGAGGCCGAACGCCCCATCGACGTGGATCCACGCGTTCGGCGCGGTGTCGCGCGCGTCGGCGATCGCATGGAACGGGTCGAATGCCCCGGTGTTCACCTCGCCCGCCTGCGCGCACACGATCGTCGGCTCGTCGCCGATCCGAAGATTCTCGGCGAGCATGCGGCCGTTTCCGTCCACGGGGACGATGTCGGTCGGCGCGCCCAGCCCGAGCATCCGCAGTGCGCGGTCGATCGTCCCGTGGCGCTTCTCGCCGACGACCACCCGAAGACGTGGCGCGCCGGTGAGGCCGTCGCGTTCGACATCCCAGCCGGCCCGCGCGAGCACGTGATGGCGGGCCGCGGCGAGAGCGGTGAAGTTCGCCATCTGCCCGCCCGTCACGAACCCGAACGACGAGTTGGCAGGCAAGCCGAGCAGCTCGACGAGCCACGCTCCGGCGATCTCCTCGACGACGGCTGCGGCGGGGCCGCAGACGTAGAGGCCGGCGTTCTGATCCCACGCCGAGGCGAGCCAGTCCGCCGCGAGCGAAGCGGGCACGGCACCGCCGATCACGAAGCCGAAGTAGCGGCCGCCTGCTTCGGCGACGATGCCAGGATCCGCGGCGGCAGCGAGCTCGGCGATCACGGTGCGGGGATCGGTCGGGGATCGGGGAAGCGCTCCGCCGAGCCCGTCGCGAAGTTCGCCTGCCGTGGTGTGCGGGAAGACGGGGCGCTCGGGCAGCGACTCGTAGAAGTCCGCGGCGAGGCTCGCCGTCAGCTCGAGAAGCTCGCGCAACTCAGCGGTCACGGTGCATTACCCTCGAACATGTCGGCTCGAGAGTACGCAGACGGCGACGTTCGGGCAATGCCCGGGCTCCAGGCCGAGTTGTGGCACGACGGTCCAGGCTCGCTCGAGTGCACGCAACATACGGTCACTGGACGCGATCGAATCGCCTCCTCTTCCCGCGGGGTTTCGATTGACGACGATGGCCGTGCACGCCGACTACGCGTCGTTCGCAGCCGCGCACCGCTCGGCGTTCTCGTCGTGCGGTTCCGCGAGACGTCTGCGACATGGTTCGCAGGCCGTGGTCCTTCCGCGCCGACCTCGACTGCGTCGTCGTCGCACCTGACGGCAGGGTCGCCGCCTCCACGATCGGGCTCGCGCGTGCAATCGGGAGCGGCGAGGAACTCGGCGTATGGCTCGAAGTCGTCGAGTGTCATCGGCCGGTACCTCGGCCGCGGCACTGTTCGTTGGCTGTTTCGACACGGCTTCGACACGGCGGCTGCCGCTCCCGCGGTGCGGCTGCAGCTTCCGAGGGGTGCCGAATCTCAACTGCGATCAGGCGGAGATCGCCGCCAGGGACGTTCGATCCGAAGCGGAGTCGCGATTCGAAGTGTGAAGGCATCGTCCCGTGCGGCTGGGTGTCGAGCGCGTCTTGGCGCACAAACGTTTCAATTCCGTTACGACGGCCGCCGCCGGACCTGGCCCGTTCGCCCGAACGCTTGGCCGCGGGGTGGCGATGGGCGACGTTCGTCGTCAGACGCCCCACGGCTCGTCCGTCGCGGGGAAGGAGTCGACCGCTGCGGACTGCTTCGGCACGAGGAAGGAGCGGACATACTCGCAGACGACCTCGCCGCGCTGGTTGATACCGCGGGTTCGCACCGAGACGATTCCGTACGCCGGCCGCGAAGCCGACTCGCGCGCGGAGCCCACCTCCGTCTCCGACCAGAGTGTGTCGCCGACGAATACGGGCCGGGGGAGGCGGATCTCCGTCCAGCCGAGGTTGACCCCCGCTGCCTGCGTCGTGTCCGCGACGGAGAGGCCGAGGACGAGCGCGAGGGTGAACGTCGAGTTGACGAGCGGCTTACCCCATTCGCTCGCCCGTGCCGCCTCGTCGCTGAAGTGCAGCTCGTTCGTGTTCATCGCGAGCATCGTGTAGAGCAGATTGTCGGTCTCGGTGACGGTGCGCCCGATCGCGGAGCGGTAGGTGTCACCGACGGCGAAGTCCTCGTAGAACCGCATCAGAGTGAGAGCTTGACGAGCAAGATAATGGCGACGATCGCGAGGGCCTCGCGGACGAGGCGCCGGTTGTGACCCGCAACCTCGGCGTAGTCGTCGCCGAGTCCCTGCAGCAGCTTCGTCGAGCCTTCGACGTCGGTGAAGACGAACGTGAACGTTCCACCGGGAAGCGAGCTCATGCGCTTACGCTAACGCCGTGAACCGGCTCGCGGAAGAGACCTCCCCGTATCTGCTCCAGCACGCCACGAACCCCGTCGACTGGCATCCCTGGAGCGAGCATGCCCTCGCCCGCGCTCGCGACGAGGACAAGCCGATCCTGCTCTCGATCGGGTACTCGGCCTGTCACTGGTGTCACGTCATGGAGCGCGAGTCGTTCGAGGATGCGCTCACGGCGCGCGTGATGAACGAGCACTTCGTCTCGGTGAAGGTCGATCGTGAGGAGCGACCCGACCTCGACTCGATCTATATGGATGCCGTGGTCGCGCTGACCGGGCAGGGAGGCTGGCCGATGACGGTGTTCCTGACGGCGGCCGGTGAGCCGTTCTTCGGCGGAACGTACTTCCCGCCCGAGCCACGGCACGGACTGCCCTCGTTCAAGCAGGTTCTGCTCGCGGTCTCGGAAGCCTGGGCCGGGCGGCGCGACGAGGTGACGGAGACTGCGGCCAACCTGGCCGAGCACATTCGGGCGGGCGCGCGAGTGGGGGGCTCGGCCGAGCCTCTCCACGCGTCGCTCCTCGCGCAGGCACAGGCGAACCTGCGCGAGGGCTTCGACCCGAACTGGGGTGGCTGGGGCCGAGCGCCCAAGTTTCCGCCCGCGCCCGTGCTCGAGTTCCTGCTGCGTCGCGGCG
>JBBSEJ010000049.1:0-22222 GCA_038239825.1 Gaiellales bacterium | reverse complement strand
GTAGCACACGATGACATCGGCGTGGCGCCGGGCTTCCCGCACGGCCGCGACGACGCGAGCCGGGTCGGCCGATGCGGTGCCGGGTGTTCGCTCACCGGCGACGAAGCCGGCGGGATTGACATCGGAGAAGCCGATGAACGCGACGCGCAGCCCGCCGGCCACGGCGATCGCCGGACGCGCTGCCGAGCGTGCGTCGGGGCCGCCGCCGACGACGAGCAGTCCGGCGGAACGTCCGTCGTGAATCGTGTCGAGGAGCGCCTGCGAGCCGTAGTCGCCTGAGTGGTTGTTCGCGACCGTCACGACGTCGAGGCCGCCGGCGACCCGCGCCGCGTGGAGCAGGGCGCGCGGCCCACGAAAGTGAAACTCCTTGTTCGGGACGGGCAGCCCGCGCGTGGAGATCGCTCCCTCGAGATTCGCCGTGGCGAGGTCGGCTTTGCGGAGCAGCGGCCCGGCGTTCGTCCAGGGGTATCGGGCGCCGAGTGTCGATGCGGTCGCACCGACCTGCTCGCCACTCGTCACATCGCCGACTGCGGCGAGTGTCACGGGCCGCGTCGTCAGGACGCCGACTCGCCTGACCCGGCCGTCGCTCGCGATCGCTACGCCGTAGCGGCCCGGTCTCGGTGCGGCGAAGCCGAACCGGAAGCGTCCGAGCCGGCCCGAGGTGGCACGTCCCGTCACGCGACCGCGTAGCAGCAGGCGGACCGGTCGATCCGCCCCCGCGAAGCCCGAGACGACGATGCGCACGCCCGGCGCCGCCCACGCCGGGAGCGGCGAGGACACGGCCAGCGGGGCCGGCCCGGGTGCGCTCGCAGCGGGCGCCGCGAGCTGCACGGCGAGGACCGTGAGCGCGATCGTTCCCAGCATGACTGTCAGGGCCAGAGCGCGCGACACGCCGACAGTGTTCGAGCGCGCAGGGGCGGTTCCTTGAGCACCCCGCGCGTAGGATGCAAGCCCGATGCAGATCAGGGCCGCACTCCTCGAACGGTTCGGCGCCCCGCTCAGCGTGCGGGAAGTCGAGCTGTCGGGCCCACGATCAGGCGAGGCCCTGGTCCGCCTGGTTGCCTGCGGGGTCTGCCATACAGACCTCTACACGGCCTCCGGCGCCGACCCGTCGGGCTACGCGCCGACCGTGCTCGGGCACGAGGGGGCAGGCGTCGTCGAGCAGATCGGAGAGGGCGTCACCTCGCTCGCAGTCGGCGACCACGTCGTCACGCTCTTCTCACCCCAGTGCCGCGCGTGCATCCATTGCCTGAGCGACCGGAC
The DNA here is from genome assembly GCA_038239825.1 of Gaiellales bacterium. Lineage (GTDB taxonomy): Bacteria > Actinomycetota > Thermoleophilia > Gaiellales > Gaiellaceae > PALSA-600. Next base: position 20,959 of record JBBSEJ010000049.1, on the reverse strand, counting down.
GAACCTGTGCCTCGCGATCCGCGAGCAGCAGAACAAGGGCTACCTGCCGGACGGCACGACGCGCCTCGCGCTCGACGGCGAGCCGGTGCGTCACTTCATGGGGACATCCACGTTCGCCGAGTACACCGTCATGCCGGAGATCGCGCTCGCGAAGGTCAACCCTGAAGCTCCGCTCGAGGGTGCCGCTCTCTTCGCATGCGGGCTCTCGACGGGCCTCGGTGCGGCCCTGAACACGGCGAAGGTGGAACCGGGCTCGACCTGCGTTGTCTTCGGCGCCGGCATGGTCGGGCTCGGCGCCGTGATCGGCTGCCGCTTGCAGGGGGCGGAGCGGATCGCGTGCGTCGATCTGTCGGAAGAGCGGCTCGGCCTCGCACGGGCGCATGGCGCCACCGAGACGATGCTCGGCGGGGCCGACGTCGTCGAGAGGATTCTCGAGTGGACCAGCGGCTTCGGCGCCGACTACACCTTCGAGGCAACCGGCAACGTGGCCGTCATGCGACAGGCCGTCGAGTCGGCGCGCATGGGCTGGGGCCTCTGCACCGTCGCAGGAGTTGCCGGCCGAGGGGAGACGCTCGAGGTGGTGCCGCGGTATCTGATCACCGGGCGCCGCATCGCCGGCTCGTCCTTCGGGGGCGTGAAGGGACGAGACGGTGTCCCGCAACTCGTCGAGCGCTGGCTCGCCGGTGAGATCGACGTCGACTCGTTCATCACGCATCGAATCACCCTTGACGAGGTGAATCGCGGCTTCGAGCTGATGGAAGCGCAGGACGGCATTCGGAGCGTGATCCAGTTCTCATGATCCTCGAGCGCGCGGAGCACCCGAGCTGGACCTCGAACGCCTACCTCGTCGCCGACGGCGACGGCGGGCACGGCGTCCTCGTCGACTCGAACGGCGTCGAGGAGCCGCTGCTCGCCCTGATCGCCGAGCGAGACCTGACGATCACCCACGTGCTCGTCACGCACCAGCATCCCGACCACGTGGTGAACCTCGTCGCGCTTGCCAGGCACTTCGGCGTCCCCGTGGTCGGGAGCTCACTCACGAAGGCGGCCGGTGTGCCGATCGACGAGACGATCGACGATCGAGAAACGGTCAGCTCCGGGGATCTCGAGATCCGGGCGATCGCGACCCCCGGCCACTGCCCGGACCACCTCGCGCTGCTCGTGAACGGCACCGATTGCCTCACCGCCGATTGCCTCTTCAGGGGAACGGTCGGTGGAACCGGCGGGGGCGGTGCCACCGGGTACGCCGATCAGGTCGACTCGATCATGAACCGACTGATGAGCTTGCCGGCGGAGACGCGTATCCACCCGGGACACACATTGCCCTCGACCGTCGGTGACGAATGGGAGGGAAACCCGTTCATCCGGATCTGGCGCGGGCTCGATCCCGAAGGAACCGAGCGGTGCCGCGTGCGCGGCCAGTCCGCGACATTGATCCTCTTCGGGCCGGATTACGACGGGACGCACAAGGCCTGGGTGCGCTGCCCCGACGGACGCGATGCAATCGTCGGCGGCAGCCAGATCGAGCGCTGACGGCGCTTTCCGGGCACGCAGGAACGCAGCGCCGGGCGACGAAGACGCGGCGCTCCCGACTCGATGTGGAACACTGAGGGCGGGAAACGGGGGCCCGTCGAGTTCACGATCGCGACGGAAAGGAATCCCATGGTTCGAGGCAAGCGCTTGGCGGTGGCGCTTATGGCTGCAGCGTTCGGCTGGGTCGCCCTCGCGGCGACCGGCGGCGCAGACGGCTCGACGCAGCCGTCGCAGATTCGGATCACCGACGTCCAGCTCTCCGATCGCGTCGTCCCACCGCTCGAAGGCGGCCGCGCAGGAACGGTCGAGACGATCAGGCAGCAGCTCTACAATCCGAGCCGCTCGAAGCGGGCGATCGGGCGCAGCCTGATCGTGTGCACGTCGTCGGACTCGCGCGACCGGATGTGCGCGGGCGCCTACATCCTCCCGAAGGGCAGCCTCGTCGTCGCCGGCGCACTGCAGTCGCGACTCCTGTACGAGGTTGCGGTGGTGGGCGGCACGGGCCTCTACGACAACGCGCGCGGGACGCTGACGGTGACCGCGTCGCATCTGCACCCCCGCCACGAGGTGCTCCTCTTCCGGTTGGTCGGGTGAGCGCGGAGGCTCCGGTCTCGCGCCCGCGGGTTCTCGTCGTCGACGACGAGGCACCGCTCCGGGAGCTGATCACGGTCACGCTCGGTGAGGCGTTCGAGTGCGACGAGGCGGCGGACGGAGAGACCGCCCTGGGGCTGATCACGCGAGATCCGCCCGACCTCGTGTTCCTCGACGTGATGCTGCCGGGCCTCAGCGGGATCGACGTTCTCCGCAAGCTGCGGGCCGACCCGGCGCTGCACGACGTCGCGGTGGTAGTCGTCTCGGCCTGGCAAGGGCCGGAGGACATCGCGGTCGCACTCGAGAGCGGTGCGGATGGGTTCCTCGAGAAGCCGTTCCGCGTCGACGAGCTCGCTTCGGTCGCGCGCGGCCTGGTCGGCCGCCGTCGATGAGATCGATCTCGCTCGTCCGGCGGGTCGCCCTGCTGGCGGCGGGGATCGCCACCCTCGTGGGGGTCGCGTTCGCCGCCGCGCTGGTCGCGATCCTCGCGTTGAGGCAGGCGGACGCGCGTGAGTCTCGCTCGAAAGACGTCACCGCTGCAACGCTCCGCGTGCGAGCGGTCGCAGCCGACCTCGACTCCGCTCTGAACGGCTATGCCCTCACGGGCGACCGGCGGTTCCTGACGCTCTTCAGGACCTCGCGTCTGCGGACGCCGCGCGAGACGGCCCGGCTCCAGCGACTCGTGCACGACGACATACCGCAGAGCCGCCGTTCCTTGCTCGTCCGGCGCGAGCTGGACGACTACCTGACCGACTACGCCCAGAACGTCATCAACATCGCGTCGATCTCGCGCGCTGCCGTACGGGGCCCGGCCGCGGGTGCCGAGGACAAGCGTCGCACCGACGAGATCAAGTCCACTCTTCGCCGGCTCCTCGTCGCCGAGAACAGTCGTGCCCGGAAAGCGTCCTTGCATGCGCGCGCGGTCACCAAGGTCGCCATCGCGGTCGGGATCGTCTCGCTCACGGTCTCGACGGCGCTCATCCTCCTCTTCGGCTGGTGGGTCGCACGGGGCGTCGCACGGCCGGTGCGACGGCTCGCAGGTGCCGCGGCCGACGTCGCGGGTGGTGATCTGTCACTCCGGCTCGAGGAAGGGGGCGCGGGCGAGGTGGGCGCCCTCGTGAGCGCGTTCAACTCGATGACCCGGTCTCTCGCGCTCGCCCGGCGCGAGCTGCAGACGCAGAACGAGCAGCTGCGAGAGGGCGAGCGGCACAAGCGCGACCTGATCAGCATGGTCTCGCACGAGCTTCGAACGCCGCTCGCCTCGGTTCTCGGATTCACCTCGCTGCTGCTTCAGCGGGACTTCCCGCCCGACGAGCAGCGTCGCTATCTGGAGATCGTCGATGCGCAGGCGCGTCGGCTCGCAACGCTGGCCGGCGATTTTCTCGACGTGCAGCTGCTCGACGGTGGCGCATTGATGCTCGTGCGAATGCCCTTCGACCTCGCCGAGCTCGTTCGGGAGCAGGTGCAGTTGTTCTTCCTGCAGCTGACGACGCATCGCCTCGTCGTCGACCTGCCGGATCTTCCTCTCGTGATCGACGGCGATCGCGACCGGATGTCGCAGGTGGTGGGCAACCTGCTCTCGAATGCGATCAAGTACTCGCCGGAAGGGGGAGAGGTGCAAGTAGCGGCGCGGCGGAGCGGCTCCCAGGCGCTCGTCACGGTGTCCGACGAAGGCGTCGGCATCGGGCCGGAGGACGCCGAGCGCATCTTCGAGAAGTTCTTCCGCTCGGCCGAGGCGACGAAGACGGTGGGCGGGACGGGTCTCGGGCTCGCGGTCGCGCGCGAGATCGTCTCGTCCCACGGGGGGACGCTCGAGGTCGATTCGACCCGCGGACAGGGGTCGACGTTCGCCGTCACGATGCCGTTGCAGGCCGCGCCGGTCGTGGCGGCGATGGCGCCCGCCCCGCCCCAGGTGGATCGCCCTGTGGATGAATCGTTACACGAGACTGTCCAGAAGAGCCGATGACAACCGCGGTCCGCGCCGCTTTCATGGTTGTCGATGAACGAAACGAAACTCGACCCGCTCGACGATGACGTCCTTGCGCCGACCGCATGGGATCTTGCGTTCTCGATCGGGATCGGCGTGGATCCAGAGACCGATCGGCCGGCGCTCGACGAGCTCGCCGACGCTCTCCTCATGTGGGCGCCGGAGCCGACGCTCGAGCGGCTGACCGGTCCGGCGCTCGATGCGCTCTGGAACGACGAGATCGAGCAGTGGATCAGCGAGGGGCTCGTGCGCCTCTCGACGACCGCCGGCTGGGAGCGGAGCGCCGGAGCCGCTCTCGCTGAGTTCGAGCGCGCGCCCCGTGCGAGCGCCGTCTCGAAGGAGGTGATCCGCTGCCTCGCGATGCAGCTCGGGAGTGCCGACCAGCCGGTCTTCTTCTGCCTCGATTGCCTCAACGAGTCACTGTCGAGCATCGAGCCGGAGGAACGTCGGACGATCGCGCTCGGGGCGGCGGTGGTCGCGCGGCGGAACGCGGCGGTGCCCGATACCGAGCTGCGCTCCGCCCTCGGCGACGTCACCGCGCTATCGCCACTCGGGCGGCTCGGAACGGCCGGGCGGCGAGCCGCCGTGCGCGCACGGCTCGGGCGGCTCGGCGAGCTCGGGCGCGACTCGATGCCGACCCTGGCCGCCGAGCTGCGCACGCTCGCGGCAGAGCCCGTGCCGGCCCGCGCCGAAGACGACGACGTGTGGGAGGAGGTGTGCACGCTGCTGCTCGCGGACATCGGCCGGCCGGATCTGAACTGAGGGCTCGCCGGCGGCGGCCGTGAAGGAGTGGTCGCTCGACGCGCATGGGTCGCCGAGCGCTTGCCTGATCTGCGTGACGAACAACACCGAGGTGGAGCGCTTACTCCACGCGCTCGACCGTCCAGAAGTCACCCGCGAGGGAGCTGCTCGTGAGGTAAGCGGCGGGCATCCAGAAGTAGCCGTGATCGCCCCAGTCGGCACCCCATGAGTTGCGGCATTCGAAGTAGAGCTGTCCGCCGATCGGCTTGTAGCCCATTGCGACGACGGCGTGGCCGCCCAGCACATGTTCGCCGGGCTGCGGCATCGGGACGATCCCGTCGGCGGCCACATCCCGCTCGAAGGAGGTGTAGACGGTGAACCCGAAGGAGATGCCGAAGCCCGACGCGATCACCGTTTGCATGGCGAGCGAGGCTTGCGCGACCCGCGCATAGCGCACTGCCTGATGCTTGCGAGCTTCCGTGTAGGCCACCTCGGGCGGGCGGTCCGCGAATCGCGCGACCTCGTAGGGCCAGAGTGCCTCTGGCGGTGCGCCGATCTGAGCGACGGACTTGATCCCGTCGCGAAGCTCCGCGCCGGCATCTTCGGACACCGTGCCCTCCATCACCCGTTCGTTGTAGTAGATGAAGAGGCGCGACGGGCACGCCGCATCCAGCTCGAGTTGCTTCCGCTCGTTGAATTCGAGGAGGGCGCCGATGCTGCAGGCGGTGCACGAGCCGAGCTGACCCTGGTCGTAAACGGGCGGCATCGTGGCGCGCAGGCTCGCCTCGGCAGGCAACGACTCCGGCGGCGCGATCGCGAGCAGGAAGTCGCGCATGTCAGGGGTGTCCCGACGCCAGCCGTAACCCTTCTGCCTGCGGACGGAGAGACCGGCGGGTGGACTGCTCATGAGAAAACCTCCTGCGGATTCGTGCCGGGAGATCACGGGAGCGCGCCTCCGTGGCCGCAGGAGCCTCGGCTGCTTGTGACGAAGATGCCATCCTCCTGAACGCCGACAGGGAAGTCAATCGACCGGCGGGCAGGCCGTCCGTGCGCGCCTGCGGCGGGTTCGAGGCGCCCTCCGAGGTCGGGCGTACACTGGCGCTTCGCCAATGGCTGCTGCCCCTTTCGTCCACCTCCACGTGCACTCCGAGTACTCCATTCTCGACGGTGCGTGCCGGGTTCCCGACCTCGTCGCGCGGGCCACGGAGTTCGAGATGCCGGCGGTCGCGCTCACCGACCACGGCTCGATGGCGGGTGCGGTGCAGCTCTTCAAGGCGGCGAAAGGGACTGGCGTCAAGCCGATCGTCGGCTGCGAGGTCTATCTCGCCGACGACCGGCACGCGCAGCAGAAGGGCTACGCGCATCTCACGCTTCTGGCGGCCGACAACGCGGGTTACTCGAACCTGATCAAGCTCTCCTCGCTCGGGTACCTCGAGGGCTACTACTACAAGCCGCGGGTCGACTGGGAGCTGCTCGAGCGCCACAGCGGAGGCGTGATCGCGCTCTCCGGCTGCCTGTCCGGACGCGTCAACAAGGCACTCGAGGAGAACCGCCCGCGCGATGCGCACAGCGAGCTCGACCGGCTCTCGAGCGTGTTCGGCGCCGACAACGTGTACGTCGAGTTGCAGAACGCCCACATGGAGATCCAGCAGCGGTTGAACCCACAGCTCGTCGCGCTCGCCACGAAGGCGAAGCTGCCGCTCGTCGGCACCGGTGATGTGCACTACCTGCGCGACACCGATGCCCGGGCGCACGAGGCGCTCCTCTGCATTCAGTCGGGCGACTCCTTGAAGAATCCGGAGCACTGGAAGTTCGACACCGAGCACTTCTATTTCAAGTCGCCCGCCGAGATGCTCGGCGACTTCCCCGGGCAGGAGGACGCCCTGCGTCGCACGCTCGAGATCGCCGAGCGCTGCAACGTCGAGATCGAGCTCGGCAAGATCCACCTGCCGAAGTTCGACGTCCCCGAGGGACGTGATGCGTTCGACTACCTCGTCGAGCAGTGCGAGCGCGGCCTGGAGAAGCGCTACGAGACGATCACGTCCGAGCTCCAGGAGCGGTTGCGCTACGAGCTGAAGACGATCAAGGAGATGGGCTTCACCGACTACTTCCTGATCGTCTGGGACTTCATCCGCTTCGCGAAGGGAAACGGCGTTTCGGTCGGCCCGGGCCGCGGCTCATCGGCAGGCTCACTCGTCGCCTACACGCTCGCGATCACCGACATCGACCCCATCCGCTACGACCTGATGTTCGAGCGCTTCCTCAATCCCGGACGCAAGTCGATGCCCGACATCGACATCGATTTCGCCGTCGACGGGCGCGAGCGCGTCATCAACTACGTCCGCGAGAAGTACGGCAACGATCGGGTCGCCCAGATCATTACCTTCTCGACGATGGCGGCCCGCGCAGCCGTGCGCGACGCGGGCCGCGTGCTCGAGATTCCGTACGGAGTGGTCGACAAGATCGCGAAGCTGATTCCCGAAGGGCCCGGCCAGACGCTCGACGAGTGCTTGAAACCCGGAGGCGAGTTGCGCAAGCTCGTCGACGCCGATCCCGTCGCGCGCGAGATCCTCGACCTCGCCCGTCCGCTCGAGGGTCTCACGCGTGCCGACTCGATCCATGCCGCCGGCGTCGTGATCGGGGCGGAGCCGCTGATGAATGTCGTCCCGTTGCAGCAGAAGGGCTTCGACCAGGAAGTGGTCACGCAGTTCGCGATGAAGGACATCGAGGCGCTCGGCCTCCTGAAGATGGACTTCCTCGGCCTGCGCAACCTCGACGTGATCGACAAGGCTTGCCGGCTGATCGGCGACCTCGACATCTCGACGATCCCGCTCGACGATCGGAAGACCTACGCGATGCTCGCGAGGGGCGATGCCGCAGGCGTCTTCCAGTTCGAGTCGTCGGGGATGCGCGAGGCGCTCCGTCAGGTGAAGCCGACGGTGTTCGAGGACCTGATTGCACTCGTCGCTCTCTACCGCCCCGGCCCGATGGGCTACATCCCGGGCTACGGGAAGCGCAAGGCGGGCCGGGAACAGGTCACCTATGTGGACAAGCGGCTCAAGCCGATCCTCCAGGATACGTACGGCATTTGCGTATTCCAGGAGCAATACATGCGCATCGCGCGCGAGATGGCCGGCTTCACGATCACCGAGGCCGACGACCTGCGAAAGGCGATCGGCAAGAAGATTCGCTCGCTGATGGACTCGCTGAAAGGCAAGTTCATGGACGGAGCGGCCGAGCAGAACGTGACGCCTGCTGCGGCGAAACAACTGTGGGAGGACGTCGAGAAGGCAGCCGACTACTCGTTCCCGAAAGCCCACGCGGCGTGCTACGCGCTGATCGCGTACCAGACGGCCTGGCTCCGCCAGAACCATCCGTGCGAGTACATGGCGGCGCTGATCAGCTCGGTGATGAGCACGAAGGACCGCGTGCCGATCTACGTGAACGCGTGCCACGATCTCGGGATCGAGGTGCTGCCGCCCGACGTGAACGAGTCACAGGTCGACTTCGCCGTCGTCGAAGGGAAGATCCGCTTCGGTCTGAACGCCGTCAAGGGCGTGGGGGAGGGCGCCGCGCGGGCTCTCATCGCCGCCCGCACCGAAGGCGGTCCGTTCGAGTCGATCTGGGACTTCACCGAGCGCGTCGACCCGATGGTCTCCAACAAGCGCGTGCTCGAGGCGCTCGTGAAGTGCGGAGCGCTTCCGGGCGCCCGCAAGGGCATGCTCGACGTGCTCGAGCAAGCGGTCGCCTGGGGGCAGAAGCAGCAGTCCGACCGGCTCGCCGGCCAGGGCTCGATCTTCGACCTCGGGCCGGCGGACGAGGAACGGCCTCGGCACCATCCGGCCACACCGACGGACGAGTTCGAGAAATCGGATCTGCTGAAGCTCGAGAAGGAGGTGCTCGGGCTGTATGTCTCCGAGCATCCGCTGTCGGCGATCCGCGACCAGCTGCGTCGCAAGTCCGATTCGACGATCGGCGAGCTCGAGCGGCGCCGCGACGGCGAGGTGATCACGGTCGGGGGCATCGTCTCGGGCGTTCGCCACATGACGACCAAGCGCGGGGACGCAATGGTGTTCCTGCAGTTCGAAGACGTCACCGGAAGCGTCGAGACAGTCGTCTTCAACCAGACCTACGAGAAGGCGCGCGAGCTCTGTACGAGCGACCGCATTCTGATCGTGAAGGGGCGGATCGACCGAAAGGAGGGCGAGACGAAGCTCGTCGCACTGGAGCTCGCCGCGTTCGAGGCGGTCGCCGAGAAGCGCGAGGTGCGACTGCAAATCGACGCGACGAAGGCCGCGGCCGGCACGATCCGCGAGCTCGCGACGCTGATCAGGGACTTTCCCGGTGAGTCACCGGTCTACGCCGACCTGATCACCTCGCAGGGCAAGAAGGTCTATGCCTTCGGGCCTCAGTACAAGGTGAAACCGGCGCCTGACTTCTACGCCGAGGTGAAGATGCTCCTCGGCGAATCCGCCGTCGCATAACGGCCTGTCCGAGCTGGATCCGTGACTCCCGAGTGGGACTCGACCAGCCGTCAGTTCGACGAATCCAGACCGTGTGTCTGGTCCCTCTCGGGTTAGCGGACCGTAAATTTTGAAGATCCCCCGGCATGGGGAGAACCGCCGCGCCGTTAGAACCGAATAGATGACCGAGGAGATGAACATCTGATGGCAACTGCGGAAATCAACGTCCGGCCCAGCGAGCAGGAGCTCGTCGAGCATTGGCGTGCCGAGCGTCTCGAGCTCGCCGGTTATCCGGCCGCGGACGCGGCGAAGCTCGCGGCCCGGGGGGACGTCGATCTTCACCACGCCGCCGAGCTGCTCGCCAAGGGCTGCTCGGTCGAGCTCGCGCTCCTGATTCTGCTGTAGGGGCCTCCTGGGCCTCCGGTCTCTCTTCCGTCGACCGGGTCGGGCAGAATGGAGCCGCGTTGCTCCTCGGCTCCATCCCCTCGCCGCACACCGGAGTCGTCCACCTCGGGCCGCTCCAGCTGCACATGTACGGGCTCACCCTGCTCGTCGCGATCCTGGCCGCGGTCGCACTGACCGGACGCCGATGGGTAGCCGGTGGCGGCGAATGGGACCTCGTCACACGCGTCGCGGTCTGGGGGGTGTCATTCGGCGTCGTCGGCGCCCGCCTCTACCACGACCTCACCTCGTGGAACGAGGTGCCGAGCCCGAAGTGGCAAGGGATTTTCGAGGTCTGGAAAGGCGGACTCGGCGTCTGGGGGGGAATCGCGCTCGGCGCCCTCGCCGGCGTCGTGGTGGTGCGGCGCTCGGGAGCGAGTGCCGCTCGGTTCGCCGACGTGGCCGCGCCCGGCATCCTGCTCGCGCAGGGCATCGGTCGCATCGGCAACTGGTGGAACCAGGAGCTCTTTGGCAAGCCGTCCAAGCTGCCCTGGGCGCTCGAGATCGACCCGGGCCACCGCCCCTTCGAACATTTCGACGTCGCGACGTATCACCCGACCTTCCTGTACGAGCTCATCTGGAACCTCACCGGGGTGGGGGTCTTGCTCTTCGTCGCCCACCGCTTTCGCATCCGCCCACCCGCGCTCTTCGCGCTCTACGTCGCCTGGTACACCTTCGGGCGGTTCTTCGAGGAGCTGCTGCGAATCGACCCGTCGCATCACATCGCCGGCCTGCGCCTGAACGCCTGGGTCTCGATCGTCTGCTTCCTCGCCGCAATCACCTTCTTCGTCTGGTGGCAATTCGTCCGACGCGACCCCGATGTGGCGGTGCGGCAGCCGAGGGTGCCGACCGGCCCCGCCATGGCGGTGCCGAAGGGTCGCGTCCGGTAGCCGCAGTAGGCTTTCTGGCGTGCTTCCGGACAGACCCCTGGCCGGCGGAGCGAGCGCCACGCAGGGCACGGCGGCGGCAAGTCTTGGTCGCGGCGTCCTTTCGTGGTGGCCTGTGACGCGGTTACACGCCGGTGCGCAACCGGCCCGGCAGGAAACGGGCCCGACGGCCGCAGGGACGACGTGTCCGTAGCCGTCCGCGAGCTGGAGCTGGATCTCGACGCGTTCGAGGGGCCGTTCGACCTCCTCCTCTCGCTCGTCCTGCGTGAGGAGCTGCCGCTTCGAGAGGTCGACCTCGCCGACATCGTGATCGCGTTCGTCGAGCACCTCGACGTGAGAGGCGAGCTCGATCTGGAGGCATGCGGCGAGTTCCTGATCCTCATCTCCGCGCTCCTCGAGCTGAAGGCCCGCGCGATGTTTCCCGAGGAGGACGCGGAGCTCTCCGAGCTGGAGCCGGAGGAGGCGGCCGAGGAGCTTGCGCGGCGCCTCGCCGAGTACAGGCGGGCAAAGGAGGGTGCGAACTGGTTGGAGAAGCGGCTGGGGCAGCGTCGCGACCTCTTCTTTCGCATCGGGCCGGCGCCCCTCGCGCCCGTCCCGGAGCGGAGGCTTGCTCCGCAGGAGCCGTCCGGGCTCGCCGCCGCCCTCCGCCGCCTCGCCGTCGAGCCACCGGCGCCGTCGACCGCTCATATGGCGCTTCGGTTCCCGCCCGTCTCGCAGTTCCTCGATCGTTGGCGCGCGCTCCTTACCCGTCGCGCGCGGTTCGACTTCGACCACGAGGTCGCCGGCCTCTCACGCGTCGAGGTGGCTGTCGCGTTCCTGGCGCTGCTCGAGCTGCGCAAGCAGAACGAGATCGCGATCGCCCAAACGGGCCCGTTCGCCCCGATAAGGATTTCCCGTGCCGACGCCGAAAGGACACTCTCGTGGACCGCACACTCCGCCTGATCCCGACCGGTTCGACGCCCGCAGCCGAGCTGGCGCGGACGATCGAGGCACTGCTCGTCGTCGCCTCGCAGCCGCTGCCACTCGAGGAGATCGCATCGGCGGCCGAGGTCGAGCCGGCTCAGGTCGAGGAGGCGCTCGACGTGCTGGCCGAGCGGTTCGCCGAGGGTCGTAGCGGGATCGTGCTCGAGCAGGTCGCCGGTGGCTTCGCTTTCCGCGCCGCGGCCGCCGCGGCGGTGGCCTGCGCACGTCTCTATGACAAGCCGGCCGAGAAGGGGCTTTCCCAGGCAGCTCTCGAGACCCTTGCCATCGTCGCCTACCTCGGCCCGGTGTCGCGTCCCGAGATCGCTCGCATCCGCGGCGTCAACGTCGACGGAGTGGTCGCCGGCCTCGCTGAGCGGGGCCTCGTCGCCGAAGGTGGTCGCGACGACGAGTTCGGCGCGATCCGCTACCGAACGACGCAGCTCTTCGAACGGATCTTCGGGCTCGAATCACTGGCGGCGCTCCCTCGCGTCGACGATCTGGGTAACGACGTCGCGCAGATCCGTGGGCGGCTCGAGTCGGTCGCCGAGAAGCGCCCGGCCTGACGTTCGTCCCCCCGCGGCGTAACACCCGGCCGCCTCGTGATACAGACGTGGCATGAAGGCGATCGCCGTCTACCCTGGAAGGCCGAACTCGATGCACCTCCGCGACATCGCAGAGCCGACGGTCGCCGAGATCCCCGAGGGACGCGGCGTCAAGGTCAAGGTGCTTCGGGTCGGTGTCGACGGCACCGACAGGGAGATCAACGGCGCCGAGTACGGGGCTGCCCCGCCCGGTGACGACTATCTCGTCACGGGTCACGAGAGCTTCGGACGAGTGGTCGAGGTCGGGCCGAATGTCCCGTCGACGATCAAACCGGGTATCTATGTCGTCGCAAGCGTCCGTCGGCCCGACTCCTCCAGCTACGGGAAGATCGGCCTGCAGGACTTCACGACGGACGACGTGTACTACGAGCGAGGCATCAACCTCCTCCACGGGTACCTCACGGAGTTCTACGTGGAAGACCATTCCTACGTTTTCCCGCTGCCGCCGACGCTCGTCGACGTGGGCGTGCTGCTCGAACCGACGACCGTCGCGCAGAAGGGCGTCAACCAGGCATTCGAGATCCAGCGCCGCCTGCGGATCTGGGAGCCGAAGAACGCGTGCGTCCTCGGCTCCGGGACGGTCGGCCTCCTCGCCGCGCTCACTGCCCGTCTGCGCGGGCTGGAGCTGACGGTCTATTCGCTCGAACGACGACCTAACCGAAATGCGGATCTGATCGACGAGCTCGGCGGTTCCTATTACTCCTCCCAGGATCGGTCGCTCCCCGAGGTGGCCCGGGAGCGAGGCCCCTTCGACCTGATGTTCGATGCAACCGGCTACAGCCCGATCGTCTGGGACGCGGCCGAGGTGCTGGGGAAAAACGGTGTGCTGGTGCTCGCCTCGATCACAGGCGGGAACCGGAAGGTCGAGGTCGATTCCGACGCGATCAACCAGAGCTTCGTGCTCGGCAACAAGGTGATGGTGGGCACCGTCAACGCCGCACCCGCCGATTTCCGAAGCGGCGTCGACGACCTCATCTCCGCCGAAGCGCTCTTTCCCGGCTGGCTCTCGCAGCTCTTGACGACGCCGGTACACGGGCTCGAGAACTACGCCGAGCTGATCCGGCACCTGAACGAGGATCGGGACGCGATCAAGGTCTACATGGAGGTGGCTTCGGATGCCGGCGACCGCTGACGACTCGGCGCAGGAGGAGCGCGGCTCGCTGCCGATCGCCGACTACGGGTTGCTCGCCGACTGCAACTCGGCGGCACTCGTCGCGCGTGACGGGTCGATCGACTGGCTGTGCCTGCCGCGCTACGACAGCGCGTCCATCTTCGGCCGTCTGCTCGATCCCGACGCCGGCTACTGGTCGATCACGCCCGCCACCGCCTTCACGAGCACGCGACGCTACCTGCCGGGCACGCTCGTGATCGAGACGACGTTCACGACGGACACCGGCACCGCCAAGGTCACCGACGCACTGGCGTTTCCCGACGGCCAACGCAAGCATGACCTCGGCTACGACTCCCCGCACGAGCTCCTGCGAAGCGTCGAAGGTGTGTCGGGCACGGTCGACCTGGTGCTCGCGCTCGCGCCGCGCAGCGAGTACGGGCTCGTCCGGCCCCTGTTTCGAAAGGAGGGCGACGGTGGGCGCACGTTCGGCGGCCCGAACCGGATCACGGTCCGAGCCGGTGCGCCGGTCGAGATCGTGGACGTCACGATGCGCGCCGGGTTCACGGTCTCCGCGGGCGAGCACGTCGGCTTCTCACTTCGTTGGGCGTCGTCCGAGGCGCGTGAGGCTCCTGAGCCGACCGCGCCCGATGATGTGGGTCGGCGCGTCGCGGACACCGCCCGAGCCTGGAGATCGTGGGAGGAGGAGCACGACATCTACGAGGGGCCGCACAAGGAGCTCGTGCGGCTCGGCTCCCGTGTGCTCAAGGGGCTCACCTTTCGCCCCACCGGTGCGATCGTCGCCGCGCCGACGACCTCGCTCCCCGAGACCGTCGGCGGCGAGCGGAACTGGGACTACCGTTACTCATGGATCCGCGATGCGAGCCTGACGCTGCAGGCCCTCTACATCGGTAGCTGTAGTGACGAGGCCGCCGAGTTCGTCTCCTTCATGACGAGCTCGGCCGGGCTCGGCGGCTCGTTGCAGATCATGTACGGCATCGGCGGGGAGCACGACCTGACCGAGCGCGAGCTGCCGCACCTGCGGGGCTGGCGCGACTCGCGACCCGTCCGGGTCGGGAATGGCGCCTGGGATCAGACCCAGCTCGACGTCTACGGGGAGTTGCTCGATGCTCTGCATCTCTATCGGGAGCAGCTCGGTGAGCTTCATCCCGAGATCCAGGAGTTCGCGGCGTACCTCGCCGACATGGCGGGGAAACGTTGGCCGGAGACCGACGCGGGCATGTGGGAGATGCGTGGCGAGCCGCGGCACCACCTTTCTTCGAAGGTCCTCTGCTGGGTCGCGCTCGACCGGGCGGTCAAGCTCGCGCCCGCGCTCGGAACGTTCGCCAAGGCGGGTGAGTGGGCCGAGCAACGCGATCGCGTCCGCGACGCGATCCTGAAACGCGGCTGGAGCGACGAGTGTGGTGCCTACGCGCAGTCGTTCGACGCCGACGAGCTCGACGCGGCGCAACTCCTGATGCCGATCGTCGGCTTCCTGCCCGCGACGGACGAGCGCATGCGCTCGACGATCGAAGCGATCGCCGAGAACCTCACCGAGGACGGCCTCGTGCTCCGCTATCGCAACGACAAGGGCGTGAACGCCGACGGCCTCACCGGCGAGGAGGGCACGTTCGTGATCTGCTCCTTCTGGCTCGTCTCGTGCCTTGCCAAGGCGGGCGAGATCGAGCGCGCCGAGCGACTGTTCGACCGGCTCGCCGGTTACGCGAACGACCTCGGGCTCCTTGCGGAGGAGATCGACTCTACGACGGGCGAGCAACTCGGGAACTTCCCACAAGCCTTCAGCCACATCGGCCTGATCACCGCGGCGTATGAGATCGACAAGGCTCGCGGGCGAGCCTGACAGCGATCGTCTCGGCGTTTCACGACGGGTCGGCCAGGGTCGCGGCGAAGTACGCCGACGGCCTCTGGTCGCTCGGAGACCCGAAGCAGGCCCGCCGCTCTCATCGAGACGTATCACGCGGCAGGCGGCACGGGCGAGATCATCCTGCAGGCACTCGTCTCGTGGGCCGACGGCGATGAGGCAGCCCTCGAAGGCGCGCGGGTCTGGAAGGCGCGCAGGCCGCCGGAGTACCGCATCGACGACTGGCACGACCCGCAGAAAGGCCTACGAGCATGCCGAGCAGACGATCTCGGACGACGAGTACAAGCAGAAGGCGGTCATGGACTGCTCGGGTGCAGACCGGGAGGGGCGATCCAGATCTACGGCGAGCGAATCCTGCCGCACGTGCCCCGCGCGTAGGTCACGCACCTCGCTCCCGTACGGACCACAGTCCTCGTTTCTCGGTTCAATGTGCCCATGCGACTGAATGCCTGGTTGGCACGCGCCGGAGTCACCTCGCGCCGTAAGGCCGACGAGCTGATCAAGGCCGGCCGGGTCACCGTCAACGGCGACCCCGGGCAGCTCAACACCTTCGTGCAGCGCACCGATGACGTCAAGCTCGACGGTCGCTCGCTCGCGAAGCAGGCACTCTCCTACGTCCTGCTGCACAAGCCGGCCGGCGTCGTCACGACTGCGAGCGACCCACAGGGACGAATCACCGTCGTCGGTCTCGTCGACCACCCGGCTCGGGTAGTGCCCGTCGGCCGGCTCGACGTCGACACGACCGGAGCGCTCCTGCTGACGAACGACGGAGACCTGGCGCACCGGCTCGCTCACCCGAAATACGAGGTCGACAAGGTCTACGTCGCCGACGTCTGGGGGCAGCCCACCGACGGGACGTTGCGCAGGCTCGCGGAGGGAGTGAAGCTCGAGGACGGCAAGACCGCTCCGGCAGCCGTCAGGCGAATCGACGGCGGACGCATCGAGCTGACCCTGCACGAGGGCCGCAACCGCCAGGTGCGGCGGATGCTCGAAGCAGTCGGCCATCGCGCGCGGACGCTCCACCGCAGCAGGTATGGGCCGTTGACGCTTGCAGGGCTCGAGCCCGGCGCGTGGCGCGAGCTCGAGCCCTCCGAAGTGACGGAGCTCCGCTCCGCTTCAAGGACTCCATAGTCCATCGCGGCGATGTCGCGTCGAGGCATGACCCTTGGCGAGACCAAGGGTCGGCGGACGTGTTACGAACGTTCCACCGCCTGGCTCGTATGCCCGACGCGGGTGCTACCGATCGCCCGAATCGTCGCGGATTTGTGCCTTGCGAGTCGGTGAGATGGATCGAGCCGCCTTCGGGTGGAGAGGATCCGAGTCTCACGGTCGCACGAACCCCATTCGCTCGTACATCAGGCCGAGCGTGGGTGCCGAGGTCTCGCGGGCCTTCTCGGCGCCGATCGCGAGGCGCCGGCGCAACTCGCCCTCGTCGGCTCGAAGCTCGCCGTAGCGCGCTTGCATCGGAGCGAACAACTCCACCACCGCTTCCCCGACATCGGCCTTCAGGTCGCCGTACCCGCGGCCGTCGTATGCGGCCTCGACCTCCGGGATCGGACGGCCGGTCGAGACCGAGAGGATCTCGATCAGATTCGAGACACCCGGCTTCTCATCGGGGAGGTAGCGAACGTCGCGACCCGAGTCGGTGACGGCGCTCTTGAACTTCTTACGGATCGTGTCGGCCGGATCGAGCACGAGCACCGTCCCCTGCTGCGTGCCGCTCGAGGTCGACATCTTCTTCGTCGGCTCCTGCAGATCCATGATCCGGGCACCGACCGCGGGGAACACGCCGGTCGGGATCGTGAACATCTCCCCGAACCGGGAGTTGAAGCGCTGCGCGATGTCGCGGGCGAGCTCGACGTGCTGGCGCTGATCGTCGCCGACCGGAACGATGTCCGTCTGGTAGAGCAGGATGTCGCCGGCCATGAGAACCGGATAGGTGAAGAGCCCGGCCGAGACGAACTCCTTGCCTTCTCCCTTCTCCTTGAATTGCGTCATGCGGCCGAGTTGCCCGAACCCGGTGACGGCCGAGAGCAGCCACGCCGCCTCGGCGTGGGCGGTCACGTGGCTCTGCAGGAAGAGCGTGCAGCGATCTGGATCGAGCCCGACCGCATAGAGCAGGGCGGCGAGGTCGAGCGTGCGCACGTGCAGGTCGTTCGGGTCGTACTCCGTCGTGATCGAGTGCATGTCGACGATGCAGAAGAACGCCTCGCCCTCGTCCTGGGTCGAGACGTACTGGCGCATGGCGCCGATGTAGTTGCCGATCTGTTTCGCACCCGTCGCCTGGATGCCGGAAAAGACGCGCATTGAGGTCACCTCGTTGGAGTCGTTGAGCGCGCTGTGGAATCGATCAGCGGACGAGGCGGTTCAGCTGTCAGGCCCGGAGCAGGCCTCCGCCTCGCCCGCAGCGCCATGCGAAGCAACTCCGGGAGGCGGAAGTCATTGCCGGGAGGATAGAGGAAATCACGAGCTACTCTCCAGCAAATGGCCGTCACATCCTCCGCCTGGTCGCCCGCATCGTGGCGCGAGCGCCCGGCTCTGCAGCAACCGGAGTGGCCGGACGCGACCCGCGCGGCCGCTGCGGTCGAGAAGCTGAAGGCGAGCCCTCCGCTCGTCTTCGCCGGCGAGGCGCGCGCTCTCCAGGCGAGCCTCGCGGACGTGCTCGAGGGCCGCGCATTCCTGCTCCAGGCGGGTGACTGCGTCGAGTCGTTCAACGAGCTGTCCACGATCCGCATCCGCGAGAAGCTGAAGATCATGCTCCAGATGTCCGCCGTCCTCACCTATGGGGCGACGCTGCCGGTCGTCAAGGTGGGAAGGATCGCGGGCCAGTTCACAAAGCCCCGCTCCGAGCCGACCGAGCGTGACACGGGGCTGCCGAGCTTTCGCGGTCACATGGTCCACGACGACCGAGCGGCGTCCGAGGCACGGATCCCTGACCCTCAACGCATGGTCGAGGGTTATAACCAGTCGGCCCAGACGCTCAATCTGCTGCGCGCGTTCACGAAGGGCGGGTACGCAGACCTGACGCAGGTCCAGCTCTGGAACCAGGAGTTCGTCGCGAGCTCTCCCGAGGGCCGCCGCTACGAGTTGCTCGCCTCGGAGATCGCGCGCGCGCTTCGCTTCATGGCCGCGTGCGGCATCGATCTCGCCGCCGAGCGACGTCTGCACGAGGTCGACGTGTTCACGAGCCACGAAGGCCTGCTGCTCGAGTACGAAGAGGGGTTGACGCGGCGCGACTCGTTGACGAACGACTGGTACGACTGCTCCGCACACTTGCTCTGGATCGGGGAGCGGACGCGCCAGCCGGACGGTGCGCACGTCGAGTTCTTCTCGGGTGTTCACAACCCGCTCGCGGTGAAGCTCGGGCCGTCCGCGACCGCCGAAGAGGCGGTCGCACTCTGCGAGCGGCTGAACCCCGGACGCGTTCCCGGTCGGCTCACGTTCATCGCTCGGCTCGGTGCCGACCGCGTACGCGAGCATCTGCCCACCCTGTTGCGCGCGGTTCGCGACGAGGGGCATCCGGTTCTCTGGGCGTCCGATCCCATGCACGCAAACGGCATTCGCACCGCCGACGGCCTGAAGACTCGTCGCTTCGAGGATGTGATGCGCGAGATCGAGGGCTTCTTCGCCGCCTGCTGGGACGTCGGCGTCTGGCCCGGCGGTGTTCACCTTGAGTTCACGGGCGAGGATGTGACCGAGTGCCTGGGCGGTGCCGACGACGTGCTCGAGGAGCACCTCTCAGCACGGTACGAGACGCTCTGCGACCCACGTTTGAACGCGCGCCAGTCCCTCGATCTCGCCTTCCGGCTGGCCGAGCTGATGCGCACCGCTCCGCGCTGAGAGCCATGCACGAGCGCATCGCAGTGGTCGGAACCGGCCTCATCGGCGCCTCGATCGGGCTCGCCGCGCGCGCGATGGGCGCGACGGTTCGCGGCTGGGACCCCGATGGGGAGTCGCTTGCACTCGCCGGTGTGCATGAGGCGGTCGAGCCTGCAGCGTCACTCGAAGCGGCGCTCGCGGGGGCGCAGCTCGCCGTCGTGGCCGCGCCGATCGCGGCGCTGCCGGCGACCGTGCAGGCGGTGCTCGCGGCGGCGGGCGATGCCACGACGGTGACCGACGTCGGCTCGACGAAAGCCGCGGTCTGCCTCGCAGCCGGCGGCTCGAGCCGGTTCGTCGGCGGCCATCCGATCGCCGGGCTCGAGGCGCGCGGCCCCGGTGCCGCCAAGGCAGATCTCTTCCGGGGCGCCACCTGGTTCCTCGCACCGCTCGCCTCGACCGACCCCGATCGCTACCGTGCGGTACACGGCTTCGTGACGGCGCTCGGCGCCATACCGGTCGCGATCGACCCCGTTGCGCACGACGCGCTCGTGGCGCTCACGAGCCATGTGCCGCACGTGCTCGCAAACGTCATCGTGAATCAGGCGGGCGCGAATCGGGTCGAGGGCCATGAGCCGCTCGCCCATGCAGGCGGTTCACTTCGCGACATGACACGGGTCGCGGGTGCAAATCCACGCATCTGGGTCGACATCTTCCTCGACAACGCAGAGCCCGTCCGCGCCGCGCTTGCCGAGCACCGGCGGCGCATCGAGCAGGTCGAGGCCGCGCTCTCGAGCGGTGATGCCGGCTTCCTCGCGCGCTGGATCGGAGAGGCATCCGCAAACCGCCGGCGCATGCTCGAGCGTGAGTATCCACCCGGCGCCCTGCAGCAGTTGAGGGTGCATGTGCCAGATCTTCCCGGCGTCCTCGCCGGGATCACGCAGGCGCTCGGCGCCGAACGGATCAACATCGAGGATTTCGAGCTGCACCACGTGTCTCCCGAACGCGGCGGCACACTCACCGTGCTGGTCGCGGGTGAGAGTGAGGCCCAGCGTGCCGCCGGCATCCTCGAGGGGCAGGGCTACGGCGTCGTCGTCAGCCCCGTGCTGGACGCCTGATGAAGGTCGAGCCCGCCGCATCGCTCCAGGGTCACTTCGCCGTTCCCGGCGACAAGTCGATCACTCACCGCGCGCTGCTGCTCGGCGCGGTGTCCGACGGCGAGACGGCTGTGCACGGCTGGGGACGGTCGGCCGACACCGAGTCGACCCTCGCCGCCGTGCGCGCACTCGGCGTCGAGGTCGACGATGACGGTGAGCGCTTGATCGTGCGAGGCGCCGGTTTGCGCGGCTTCCGCTCCGCGGACGTCGACTGTGGCAACTCCGGCACGCTCGCTCGGCTTCTGCCCGGCCTGCTCGTGTTCCAGGACGGGACCTTCACCCTGAGCGGCGACGAATCGCTGTCGGGCCGTCCGATGGAGCGAATTGCCGAGCCGCTGCGGCGCATGGGCGCGCGGATCGAGACGAACGGCGGGCGGCTGCCGCTCTCGATTGCGGGGTCGCGGCTCGAAGCGATCGACTACGAGCTCCCCGTCGCGAGCGCCCAGGTGAAGTCCGCGATCCTTCTTGCCGGGCTCGGAGCGACCGGCCGGACGACCGTCATCGAGCCGGCCCCGAGTCGCGACCACACGGAGCTGATGCTCCGCGCCGCGGGCGTCAGTGTCTCGTTGCGGCCGAGCTCGGTGAGCATCGACCCCCCGCAGAGCATCAGCCTCGGCTCGGTCGAGGTGCCCGGCGACTTCTCGTCGGCTGCGCCGTTCATCGTCGCCGCCACGCTCGTGCCCGAGTCGCGCATCACGATTCACGACGTCAACCTGAACCCCCGCCGCACCGGGCTGCTCGACGCGCTCGATCGGATGGGCGCACGCGTCGGGATCCTCACGCGCCGT
>JBBSEJ010000048.1:0-23250 GCA_038239825.1 Gaiellales bacterium | reverse complement strand
GTCGATCCGGGTGCGATCGGTGGTGCGAGGCAAGGACGCAGGGAGCACCAATAGTGGCTCTATCGGTGCGACCGAGGACACAGCATCGCGTCACCGAGCGCGGCCGGACGGCACAACGTTCATTGTGTGAGAGCCTCTAAGGGCTGTCCAAAAAGTGATCGAGGGCGCCTGACAGGCGGCACGCAGCGCGATGCCGCATCCTCGGTCGTACCGATATGCCTGCATATCGAGACTCCCTGCGTCCTTGCCTCGCGGCACGTGCCGCGTGTCATTCACCGTAGCCCCTTTCTGGACGGGCCCCAGGCCATGCGGGCCGGTTCGCGCGGCCCGCCTCAGCCGGTGACGAGATGTGTGACCGGCAACGAGAACCGCTTACGGGCCTCCGGACCGAGCCCGACCTCGAGCCACGACGCGTCCTCGTCGGGCGCGGTCATGAGGACGATCTCGTCGGCGGGGAACTCGCGCAGCGCGTCCTCGATCGCCTGCAGCGGGTCGACGTCGCCGACGTGCGCCTCGGCCTGCTCGCTCGGCGCTTCTTCCGACGCGGCCTCGGCGCGCTCGGCGGCATCGCTGCGCGCGTCGTCCTCGGCGTTCGTCAACCGGTCGATCCAGGAGATCTTCGAAGCGGGAGCGACCACGTAGACCTCCGCGTCAGCGCCGGCATGCGCTCGCACGACGGGTTCCACCTCGGCTCTCGGCGCGGCGGCAGTCGTGACGACGAGAATCCGGCGAGGCATCTCATCGTTTCTTTCCCGTGTCTCGGTCGTCGAAACAGGCTCGTGCTCGACGATCGCCTGTTAGCGTCTCGGCGTGCGCGAGGTGCGGAAGGGTGTGTGGTGCTGGCAGGCCGTGCATCCGCAGTGGACTCTGGAGGACGCCACCACGGAGGATTGGGGACCTGAGGTCTCCTCCTATGCGATCGACGACGGACAGCGGCTCCTGCTGATCGATCCGGTGTTCCCGCCGAGCCCGGTCGATGAGCTCGTGGCCGCCCGCGAGACGATGATCGTCCTGACATGCCCGTGGCACGAGCGCGACGCTCGGACGATCGTCGAGCGGTCCGGAGCATCGGTGTTCTCGCCGGCCCCCGACGGCCCGACCGGCGACGTGCTCGCAGCGCAACGCTTCGTTGCGGGCGATCGCCTGCCCTTGGCGTCGAGGCGTTCCCGGGCATGGAGCCGAACGATCTCGTGCTGTGGATCGAGAGCCGCCGAGCGCTTGTCGCGGGCGACACGCTGATCGACCGTGGTCAGGGTCTCGAGTTTCCGAGGGACTGGGCGAACAAGGGCGTGCCGCCCGACCAGATCCTCGAGACCTTGCGTCCGCTGCTCGAGCTGCCGGTCGAGCTCGTGCTCCCGACGCACGGTGTCCCGACCGATCGAGCCGGCCTCGAGCGCGCGCTCTCGTGACGCTGAAGGACGACGACGAGCTCTCTTCAATCTCCTCGGCTTCGCGTACCGCTGCTCGATCCGTGCGGCGCCGTCCGTGAGGATCGGATCGCCGTGCGGGATCATCACCCGATCTCAGCCGTGCGAGATACACGAGGAGCGAGCCGTCTCGGAGACGCTCTTTCCTACAGATCCAGGTTCAGCTCGCGCAGCGCGAGGAAGACTCCCTCGCTGAATGTGGGATAGGGCTGGATCACGTCGAGTAGCACGTCGATCGGTGTCTCGGCGCGAATGGCGAGCGTCAGTTGCTGCAACCACTCGCCCGACTCGGGGCCGACCGCGACGGCGCCCGTCAGCACGCGACGCTCCGGGTCGGCGACCACCTTCACGAAGCCCGGGCGCTTCGGGCGCTCGTAGGTTGCAAGTCGCGGGACCGACGTGAGTTGCCAGGTCGAGCTGATGCCGCCGTCGGTCTTGCCGACCATCGCGACCTGCGGGTCGGTGAAGATGGTGGCCGGGACGGCGCGATGGTCGGCGCGCACGTCGCGCCCGTCCATGTCGTAGGCGGCGATACGCGCGTGGTACTTGCCGACGTGGGTGAACGGCGCGATCCCGGTGACGTCGCCGATCGCCCACACGTTCTCGCCGGCACGCATCCTCTCGTCCACCTCGATGCCACGGCGCGTGACCGTCAGACCGAGTGGGTCGAGGCCGTCGACGTTCGCCTTGCGTCCCGTTGCGAGCAGCAGGCGGTCGAACGGGACGACGGTACCGTCATCGAGCGACAGGCTGTCGTGTGTGGCGCTTGTCGCATGAACGTCCAGTCGCACATCGACCCCGTCCTCGCGCAACGCGTCGTCGACGAGCGCAGCCGCGTCGGAGTCGACGCGAGAAAGCAGGCGGGTATCGCCCTGCACGAGCGTCACCTGCGAGCCGACGCGCTGAAAGAATTGCGCAAGCTCGCAGCCGACCGGCCCGCCTCCGAGCACGGCAAGCCGCTCAGGTACCTCGAGGGTCTCCGTCGCATCGACGTTCGTCCAGTAGTCGACCGCGTCGAGCCCGTCGACCGGAGGAATGACGGGCGACGATCCGGTCGCGATCACGAGCTGGTCGTAGGCGAGCTCGACCGAGCCGTCGACCGTGACGACGCCTGGCCGGGACACGACAGCATCGCCGCGAACGAGCTTTGCGTCCTGCGAGCCGAGCCACTCGACCTGCGAGGAGTCGTCCCGCTCGGCGACCCAGTCACGCCAGGCGAAGATGCGTTGCACGTCGAGGTCGCCGCCGGACACGGCACCGTCGGAATGGCGTGCCGCCGCCAGGAGCTCGGGCGCGCGCAGCATCGCCTTCGTCGGCATGCACGCCCAGTAGGAGCACTCACCGCCGACGAGTCGTCGTTCGACGACGGTCACCTGCGACACGCTGTCAAGCCTGCGAAGTGCGCCGACGAAATGCTCGCCAGACGACCCTCCCCCGAGAACGACGACGTGCATCGGTCGCAGCCTAACGATCAGACGGGGCGGGATGCAGATCTGCGTGGGCGTTGGAGGGTGAAGCTCGTCGAGGTTCCCGAGCAGCTCGGAAAACGTTCGTGGGGCGGGCGCTACCTAGTGCGAAACCGCGGCAGCGGCGAGCTCGGAGACGAGTGTGTCGGTGTGGAAGCGCTCGAGCGAGAACGGGGCGATCAGATCAGGGGTTCGCCCGGTCGCGACGAGCTCGGCCATCGTCGTGCCGACGATGGGTGCCGCCTTGAACCCGTAGGTGCCCCACCCGGCCGAGATGTGGAAGCCCTCGACCTCGGTCGTGCCGAGGATCGGGCTGTAGTCCGGGCTGAGGTCGCAGAGCCCGGTCCACGTGCGGAGGACCTTGGCCTGCTCGAGCTGAGGGAAGAGCTCGAGAACGTGACGCGACGACGATTCGAGGAACGGAAACGTCCCGGTTCCGCGGTAGGTCGTGTACGGCTCGATCTCGGCACCGATCAGGAACTCGCCGCGATCGGTCTGCGAGATGTACACGTGCAGCTGCGACGAGACGATCACCACGTCGAGGAACGGCTTGACGGGCTCGGTCACGAACGCCTGCAGGATGTGCGTCGTGATGGGCAAGCGAACCTCGGCGAGGTCGCAGACGAGCGTCGACCAGCCGGCGGTCGCGCTCACGACCGTGTCGCAGGCGATGTTGCCGCGTGTCGTTCGCACGCCGGTGACCTTCCCGTTCCGGTGCTCGATCCCGGTCACCTCGGTGTACGGATGGATCTCGACACCGCCACGATCGGCGCCGCGGGCAAAGCCCCAGACGACCGCGTCGTGCCTGATGATGCCGCCCGGAGGATGGTAGAGCGCACCGAGAACCGGCCAGGTGGGGTTGTCGGACAGATCGAGCTCAGGGCAGAGCTTCGCGATCTCGGAGTTGTCGATCAGCCTGCTGTCGATGCCGAGCAGTTGATTCACCTCCGCGCGCTCGTTCATCGTCACGATCGCGCGCTCGGAGTGGGCCAGGGTCAGATGGCCCTGCTGCGAGAAGAGCAGATTGAAGTCGAGATCTGCGCCGAGTCTCTCGTACAGCTTGACGCTGCGCTGATAGAAGGCCGCGCCCTCGGGAGTGCGGTAGTTCGAGCGGATGATCGTCGTGTTGCGGCCGGCCGCCCCCGACCCGATGTAGCTCTTCTCGAGCACGGCGACACTTCTGATGCCGTGGTTTTTCACCAGGTAGTAGGCCGTGGCGAGACCGTGCGACCCTCCGCCGATGATGACGACGTCGTAGCGCGGCTCGAGCTCAGCACGCGGCCGCCACATGCGGCGCACCCGGAAGATGTCTCTCACCCGAGACCCGCTTGCGCGTCGCGCACGATCTCGACGACCGAGTCGCCGTACTCCTGGGGGAAGAAGATCCGAAAGGTGTTCCCTCTCCTGCTCAGGAGCGCTGGGACCTCCGCGACCTTCCCGGCCGCGGGCAGCGCATCGAGATCGAGCTCGGTGAGCCGACGAAGCAGCTCGTCGCCTTCGACTGCGATGCCTGCGAGGGCCGAGGTGACGTCGAAGACGGTTCCCGGCAGGCTGCGACGGAGCTCGCTCCGGAGCTTGCTCGGGCAGACGACGAGTGTGCGCGACGAGGTGATTGGGATCACATCCGCAGACACGGTGAGAGCTCGAGTCACGGCACGGCGAACCTCGAGCTTGCCGAGGAGCGAGAGGTCGTCGATGCCCTGCGCGCCGGCGAGCGCGCGCGCGAGCGGAGACACCGTCGGCGCCGTTCCGGGGAAGGTGAATGCGAGCCCAGTCATGCCCGTTGGCGTTCTCCTTCGGGGTCGAAGAAGGGGCGCCGCCGCACGATCGCACGCTCGAGCCGATCGTCGATGCGAATCTCGAACTCCGCGTTCTCCTCCGCCAGCTCCGGCGGCAGCCAGGCGAGGCCGATCGCCTTGCCGACCTGCTCGCTCCAGCGGGCGCTCGTGACGCGTCCGTCCGGTCGCCCGGCACGCACGACCTGCGACCCCTCCGCCGGCACCGTGCCGTTCACCATCTCGAACCCGACGAGACGCTCGCGCGAAGCGCGGTCGCGCGCATGTTCGAGCGCCCACTTGCCGACGAAGTCCTCCTTGTCGAAACTCGGGAGCCAGGCGAGGTTCGCATCGAGAAGGTTCGACTCCGAGTCGGTGTCCTGCCCCACGATGATGTGCTGCTTCTCGAGCCGCAGGATGCGCTGCGCCTCGAGCCCGAACGGCTGTGCGCCACGTTCGAGCAGGGCATCCCACACGTGCTCCGAGTGGGGGCTTGCAAAATGAAGCTCGTAGCCGAGTTCGCCGACGAAGCCGATTCGCAAGAGCAGGCACTCCACGCCTGCGACTGTCGCTTCGCGCGCATCGAGGTACCGCAGATCTTCGCTCGACACGTCGGTGTCGGTCAACGCGCCGAGTGCAGTTCGGGCGAGCGGTCCGGCGAGGTTGACGGCCGCGACTGCGCCCGTGAGATTGGCGATCTCGACGTCCAGGCGCCAGGCCGCGTTCCACCATTCGAACCAGCCGAGAACCGCATCCGAGCCGGTCGACGTGGTCGTGACGTAGAACTCCCTCTCTCCGATCCGCGCGACCGTGCCGTCGTCCATGATCCGTCCCCCGTCCGTCGACAGCACGCCGTAGCGCACGCGCCCGACCTTCAGGTCCGCAAACCGATTCGGATAGAGCCGTTCGAGGAATGCGGCGGCGTCCGGTCCCGTGACGAGCAGCTTGCCGAGGGTCGAGACGTCGATGACGCCCACCGCCTGGTGCACGTTCCTCACCTCCGCGGCTACGTCGCCGTAGGAGTGCGGGCGTTTCCACGCACCCGTGCGGATGATCGTCGCGCCGGCCGCTTCGTGACGGGCCTGGAGCGACGAGCGCTTCGCAACCTCGCGCGGACGCCCGGCGAGCAGTCCGAGCGAGACCGGTGCCCACGGTGGTCGCGCCGTCGTCGGACCGATCGACGACTCGTCCTGTCCGAGCTCGCGCGCCGAGAGTCGGATCGATGCGAGGTGGCACAGACGTCCCTGACACGGGCCCATCGTCACCGTGGTGTAGCGCTTCAAGAGCTCGATGGAGTCGAAGCCCTCGGCAACGGCGCGCTTCAGATCCTTGACGGCGACGTCTTCGCAGACGCAGACGAATCCCGCACCGCCGTGGCTCGGCCGGGTCGGCACCACCGCGCCGAAGGCGCCCGTCACACGGCCGACCGCGGTCACGTTCGGCGGCAGCTCGGCCGGGACGAACGCCCCGCGTGCCGGGTCGAAGGAGATTCGTGCCCCTGCCTGTGCGAGCAAGGAGTACGCAGGCTGCGGCGTGCCCGACGGGACGAGCAGGTCGCAGTCGAACGCCGTTCCGTCGAGGAGCACGCGTTGAAGCCGCCCTCGCTTGCCGCTCGCCTCGATCCTCTCGACCTCGCGCACGCGCAGGTCGATCGTCTCGGCGACGTCGACGCCTGCCTGCACGAGGTCATCCACGACGCTGAGGGCTCGGTCATCGGCAGCGATTACCACCGCGCGCGTGCCGGGCTTGATGCTCCAGTCACGTACCAGGCGCCGGACCGCGTTCGGCAGCATGACGCCGACGAGATCGTTGCCCGAGAAGATGAGCGGCTGCTCGATCGCACCGGAGGCGACGACGATGCGTCGTGCACGCACGCGAAGAAGGAGCGTGCCGGACTCCACCGGCACGAGCCCCCCCTCGTAGATCCCGATCGCCCGGCCAGGAGCGACGAGTTCGAACCCCTCGGGTTGGGCGCAGGAGGGATTCTCGTCGACGAGCAGCACTCGCCCGCCGCTCGCAGCCGCCTCACGTGCGGCCCGGAGCCCCGACCGTCCGCCGCCGACGACCAGCACGTCGACGGTTCGGTGCTCGGTGTCGAAGCGGGTCGTACGGCCGCGATGCTTGTCGATGCGGCCGAGTCCGGCGACGTTGCGCAGGAACTTCTCGTAGTAGGGCCACAAGCGCCGCGGCCGGATCATCGTTCGGTAGTAGAAGCCGACCGGCGTGAAGGGCCTGCCGATCTTGTCGACCACCGAGAGGAAGTCCCGATCGACCGATCCGAGCACGTTCTGAGGCTCGACGACCGCGTCCGCGCGGGCAGGCTCGACGCAGACGCGGACGTTCGGCGTCCCGTCCACGGTCATCATGCAGTTCGGGCACGCTCCCGAGCAGCAGAGCAGCCCGCGCGGCCGGTGGTACTTGAAACTGCGTGAGAAGACGCGGACCCCGTCCGCATACAGCGCGGAGCCGATCGTGTCGCCGGGGAATGCCTTCACGCGCCTGCCGCGGTAGGTGAAGTCGAGTTCGTGGGCTCGGTCGATCTGCTCGCCGGGCTGAGGCGACAGGCGCATCAGACGACCTCGACCGAGATGACCTCGTTCGTCGTCGTGTCGCGCTCGGCGACGAACCAGAGGTCGCAGCCGAACCGGTGGTGCCACCATTCGCGCTGTCTTCCTGCGACGTTCCGGCGGAGGTAGAGGTACTCGTTCAGCTCGCGCGGGCCGGGTGAGCCGGCGGGCCGCGTCGTCACTTCACCCGCATAGACGTACTCGTTGACGTCGCGCAGTCCGCAGTTGGGGCAGCTCAGGAGGAACGACACTCGGCGGTGATAGTATATGGATATGCCATTGCCGAGGCGGCGATAACACTGATGCTGCCGGCGTCGGCACCCTACGTCGTCGTCGGGGCCGGTATCCACGGCCTCTCCACGGCCTACCACCTCGCACTCGAGCTGAGCGCCCACGGGCTGGGCTCCGGCGCGGACGTGCTCGTCCTCGACAAGACCGGCCCCGGCGCAGGCGCTTCAGGGATCGCCTGCGGGGTCGTCCGCAACAACTACTTCCAGCCGGCGATGACCGAGCTCATGCAGGCCTGCGTCGAGGTGTGGGAGTCCGACCCGGCGGCCTATCACTACAACCCTGTCGGCTACGTCGCTCTCGGCGCCGCCGTGCAGGAGGCCGACCTCACCGCGGTAGCGCAGCACCACGCACAGATCGGCTACCGCTCGGAGCTGATCCTTGGTGAGAGGGCTTGCGACGAGCACATGAAAGCGCTCTTCCCGGACTGGCGTGCGCAGGGCGTGACTGTCTGCCTGCACGAGCACCAGGGAGGCTTCGCGTTCAACCTCGACTCCGTTCGTGGCCTCGTCGGGAAGTGCGAGTCGAAGGGCGTGCTGATCCTCTCCGGCGTCGAAGTGCAGGAGCTCGAGGCGGCGGCGGACGGCACGGTGCGCGCCGTCGTCACGGACGAAGGACGGGTCGAGGTCGGCGAACAGCTCGTGATCGCGCCCGGTCCGTGGGCGCAGCGGTTCTGGGAGATGCTCGGGTTGCCGATGTCGATCGACATCCGGATTCCCTCGGGAGAGATCGTTCGCGACCGGGCGATGTGGACATATCTGAATCTCCAGGAAGGTGAGATCCGACTCGATCCGGCGAGCTTCACGACCGTCGACGGCGGGCCGCCACCTGTTCTGCACCTCGACACCGATGCCCCGCTCTACACCGATGACGGCCGCCTCGTCACCGACGAGCTGTGGGGGATCTACTTCAAGCGCGACCGGCACGGCATCCAGGGAGGGGCGGAGCCACTCACCGTCGGCGCGGAGGTCGAGCTCGACCCGTATCCGCAGACGACGAACGTCGACCCGGCGTTCGCCGACATGTGGTGCGCCGCCCTCTCGCATTCGATGGCGCGTTTCGAGGGCTGCCGCGCCGTGTACGAGAGTGCGCGCTCGGGCGGCCTCGGCGCATTCACGGCCGACAACTTCCCGGTCTTCGACTACGTGCGGCCGAACGTCTACGCGGTGCTCGACTCGAACCACGGCTACAAGATGATCGGTGTGGGCCGAGAGGTCGCGCGGGTGCTCGTCGGAGAGGGCTCCTCCATCCTGCGGCCGTTCCGCTTCGAGCGCTTCGAGACCGGCGATCTGCATCCGGTCTCGCACTCGCCCTACCCCTGGTCATAGCTCGCGTCGGCCCCGAGCCTCGGTGGCTCCTCCGAGCTCGAGCGAGAGCGCATCCGCATGAGTGCGGAGCAGCGGCACTGCCGCTTCCATCGCCACGCGGGAGAAGCGCGATGCGGGGCCTTGAACGGCGATGATCGCCGCGAGCTCGGGGCCGGCACCGAGAACCGGCGCAGCGATCGCGTGCAGATCCTCCTCCCGCTCGCCGAAGTTGTAGGCGTGACCGCGCTTGCGCACCCGGGAGAGCTCGGTTGAGAGCGCTGCACGTTGCACGATCGTGCGCGGTGTGTACATCTTCAGCGGCCCGGCCGGAGGGAGCCTGTTCCCGAACGCAAGCAGCACTTTGCCGGTTGCGGTCGCGTGCGCGATGCTCGGCCGACCGACGTGGGCGACCCCCTGCACCGAGGCCGGGCTCCGCACGAAGTCGACCGTCACGGCGTCTCGCTCGCCGGGCACCGAGAGCGTCGCGGTCTCGCCGGTCGCATCGACGAGCGCCTGGAGATGGGGCGCGGCGATCCCGCGCAGATCGAGGCGCGCGAGCGCGATGCTGCCGAGCTGAAGTAGCCTCGGGCCGAGCTTGTAGCGGCCCGATGCCTGCACGTGCTCGACGACGCCCGTCGAGGTCAGTGTTGCAAGCAGCCGCGAGACGCTCGACGCATTGATCCCCGCGCGGCGGGAGATCTCGTTCGTACCGAGCTCGGTGTCGGACTCTGCGAGCACGTCGAGCACGTCGAACGCGCGCTGCACCGCCTCGACGAGCCGGACCGCAGGTTGTCCCGTGCGTGGCACGAGAGCGACTCTAGACCGCGTCTGGGCTCTCGCAACCGTGCACGTGGCTCGTGACGCCCGGAACCAGGTTCTCGATCAACGGCATCAGATACCTGAGGCGGGGCGCCAGACCGGTCGGCGGGCGAGCACGGCCGAGCAGACCGTGGCAGCGGCGACGAAGACGGCGGCGAGCGCGAAGAGCGGCGTCGGTGTGCCGAACCGCTGGAGCAGCCAGCCCGACCCCAGCGTGCCCGCGGCGATCACGCCGTATTCCCGTGCGTTCCAGACGACCGCCAGGCCCTGACGCCCGTCCGGCGGCACGCGGGCATGCGCCGAGTCGACGACGAGCGGCCACGCTCCGGCGAGCAGCAAGGCCGCCGCGAGAAGGGCGAAGATGAACGAGGACGCGGTGATCGCGGCGCAAAGGAGAACGCATGAGCCCCCGCCGCCCGCGAGCAGGAGGAGGATCGTGCGCCGGTTCCCGCGCCTTCGTGAGAGCCGGCGGGCGGCGAAGGTGCCGGTGATCTTCGCGAGCGAGACACCGCTCATCACGGCTCCGATCACGAACGGGCCGAGGTGAAAGCCGCGGGCGAGAACGGTCGGCGCGAGCGGTAGGAGCAAGGCGAGCGCGGTGACGAGGAGCAGGTCCGGGACCTGAACCGCGAGGTGCCGCGCGGGGTCGACGCGGATCCGTCCAGATCGCACGATCTCGACAGGCACGGCGAGTGGTCGCCACAGGACGACCGCCCCGAACACCGCGCCCAGTCCGACGATCGCGCTCAGGCGGATGCCGCTGCTCGTCTGAAGCCCCGCTCGCTCGGCGGCGGCGACGATCGCCCCGGTGAGGATGCCGCCGGCGAGGCCCCCGAACGTGTAAGCCGCGAAATGGGCGGCGAAGCCTTCCTCGCTTCCCGGGTCCCCGGCGCGGCGGCCGAGCACCATCTGGCTCGCCACCCAGAAGAGGCCGATGCCGCTGCCTACGAGACCCCCGGCCACTGCAACTTCCGGGATCGTGCTCGCCGCAGCGAGCACGAGACCGCCCGCACCGCTCGTGACGAGCGCAAGCAGGAGTGTCCGCGGCCCGCCGCCGAGACGAGGCGAGAGGACACCGGCTGCGAGGGCGCCGAGCGCGATCGAGACGGTCCCGAGCGCGATCACCGCGCCGGCCAGCGTCGCCGTGCCGCCGAGCGCGTTGACCTGCAACGGTACCGCCACACCCACGCTCCCGAAAGCCGTGCCGATCCCTGCGGCGGCGGCGTAGAAGCGTGCACTCTCGGGCGCGCCCCTCACGCCGCGCGATACCCCAGGCCCTCGGAGACGCGGGCGGCCGCTCGCACGACCGCCGGCAGGATCTCGGCTTCGAGCCGTCCCCCTGCCCGGTGTCGTGGAGCCGACACCGTCAGTGCCGCAACGACCGACCCGAGGTGGTCGCGGACGGCTGCGGCGACGCCGGCATCGCCGTCCGGGTCGGGGCTAGCCCGAAGCAGGTAGCCGTCGCGGCGGATCGCTGCGAGCTCGAGCTCGCTCGGGACTCGCGGCTCTGCCCCGGCGCTCCGCACGAGCTCCGCGATCACGGCCGGCGGCTGGAACGCCAGTAGGAGGAAGCCCGTCGCGCCGGCCGTGAGCGGCTGCCGGTATCCGACCCAGTCGACGTTGACGGTGACGTGCGGGCTCGAAGCCTGATCGAGGTAGATCACCTCGCGTCCGTCGAGCAAGCCGAGATATGCCGTCTCCTCGGTCTCGTCGCGGAGCTCGCGCAGGACGTTTCGGGCAAGCGTGCGCACCGGGAACCGGTTGAGGACGAGACCGGCCAGCGAGACGAGCCGGAGCCCGAGGCGGAAGCGGCCGCTCGTTGCGTCCACCTCGACGAACCCCTGCCGTTCCAGGGCGGCGAGTAGTCGCGCGGCGGTGCTTCGGTGCACCTCGAGCCGCGTGGCGACCTCGGCGACGCTCAGCTCGGGCGTGCGCTCGTCGAACCACTGGAGGATCGCGAGAGCGCGATCGACCGCCTGTGTGCCACCGCTCCTCTCGAGTGCCATGCGCGTATCGTACATGACGCGTGCATATTGTGAGCAGATCTGATCACAATGTGCATTAGAGCTGCCCGCTGATTGCCTGAAGAAGCAGGCTCGTCCCCGCAACCGCGACCCAGAGCAGCGCACCGAGCGCGAACGGGTGCGCGCCGATGTGGCGCATCCGGCCGAGGTCCGACGCGAGCCCGATCGCCGCCAGCGCCACGGTGATCAGCACGAGGGCGGCATGCGCGAGTGGACGGCGGGCCGAGTCGTCGACCACGCCCATCGTGTTGAGCACCGAGGCGAGGACGAAGCCGACGAGGAACCATGGTACGAGTCGCCGCGGCGGCGCCGCTCGTCCGCGGGCGCGGAAGGCCCACAGGCCGAGGGCGACCGGGACGATCAGGGTCGTGCGCGTCAGCTTGACCACCACGGCCTGGGCGCCTGCAGCGTGGCCG
Source organism: Gaiellales bacterium (assembly GCA_038239825.1). Classification (GTDB taxonomy): domain Bacteria; phylum Actinomycetota; class Thermoleophilia; order Gaiellales; family Gaiellaceae; genus PALSA-600. Next base: position 11,161 of record JBBSEJ010000048.1, on the reverse strand, counting down.
TAGGCATACGCCGCGGCCACGACCGACGACGTGTCGTTGACCGCGGTCCCGGCCCAGAGCCCGAAGCCGTGCTGGCTCAGGTTCAGCAGGTGCCCGAGCGGCGGGAAGAGCAGAACGGCGACGATGTTGAAGACGAAGATCGTCGAGATCGCGTAGGCAACTTCGGTACCGGTCGCCTCGACGATCCCGGCGATCGCGGCGATCGCGGAGGCGCCGCAGATCCCCGTACCGACACCGATCAGCGCGCGTAGCCGCGGCGAGACGGCGAGCACGCGTCCGAGGAGCGCCGCGCCGGCGAGCGCGACGGCGAGCGTCCCGAGCATCACCGGCAGGGATCTCGCGCCGACGCGCAGGATCTGCCCCAGCCCGAGGGTCGTGCCGAGGAGGACGATCGCAACCTGCAGCAGTACCGTCGAGGCGAACGCGATCCCCGGAGCGCTGGCGGGCCCGGGCCGGCGAGTGAGCGAGATCGCGATCCCGATCACGATCGCGAGGACGGCTGCGCCGAGGAGCGGCACGAACCGTGCGAGCACCCACGCCACACCCGCGACGGCCGCGGACCAGGTGAGCCCGGGAAGCAGGCGCTTCGAGAACCGTGAGCTGGGAAGGCGCAGGCCGGGCGCAGCTACTCCTCGTACAGGGTGCCGGAGCGTACGAGCTCACGGAGCGGCTCGAGACTCGCGGGGATCGGATCCGTCTCGCGCTTGAAAGGAAGTCGAGCGCGGACGAGCATGCGGGCACGCTCGGTGCCCGCCCCCAAGCGGCGGCCCCGAAGCTCGACGGCCTGAGCGGCGACGAGCAACTCGATCGTCACGATCCGCTCGCCGAGAGCGACCATCTCGGCCAGCCGACGTGCCGCGAGCGGTGCCATCGTCGTTCGGTCCTCGAGCCCCTCGGCGTGCGCCGAGCTTGCGAGCTCGAACGAGACGGGCTGCGCGAGGAGGCGTGCCTCGGCGGTCAGGGCCTGCCCCGCCGGCCCGTACTCGCTGAGTGAGTCCTCGGCCGAGCCGTGGCGCTCGGCGAGACCTTCGGGCAGTCCGCTCAACGGCGCCTGCAGCAGCTTGACCATTCGCTCGTTGGCGCTCGTCAGCACCGGTGCGAGCGCGATTCGCAGCAGATCGAGCGCGGCCGCGAGGGGGAGCACGTCGAAGTTCCCCACCGAGAAGATGCGGCCGCCGATGACGTCGACGAGCGGGTTTCCCTGGGCGGCGTTCAGTTCCGTCTCGAGCTGCGATCGCGCAAAGCCGAGCGCGTCGCGCGCTGCGCCATGGACCTGGGGCAGCGAGCGGAACGTCAGCGGATCCTGCAGATTGCGGGCGGCTCCCTCGTCGAGGAGCGCACTGCCGTCGAGCAGCTTGCGCAACGTCGCGTTGGTCGAGACGAGCCCTGGATAGGGCCGCTCGCGACCGACGGCGGAGTCAATGACCGAAAGGTTCGCCCCGAACGCCTCGAGGTCGAGTGCAGCGGCGACGAGGCTCGTCTCGAGCAGGCGCTCGTAGTCGGCCACGGCGAGCGCCGCGAGGCCCGTCGCGAACGCGTTGTTGTTCAGGAGGGCGAGGCCTTCCCCGGGCTCGAGCCGCGGTTCGGCGCCGAGAAGGCCGTGCGCGAGATCCGCCATCGGCGCAAGATCCGCCTGGCCGAGTGACCCCAGCATTCGCACGCGCGGGTGCTGTCGCGCATTGAGCGACGCGACCAGGCGCTGTGCAAGTGCCGGAGTGGCCGAGCTCGCGCCACGGGCGAAGCCGTTTGCCAGCGTGATCATGGTCGCGCGAACCACGTCTTCTCGTGCGTCATCGCCCTGGCCGACGAGGTGGTTGAGGATCAGTCGGGCGTTGAACGCGGTCTGCTCGGGCTCCTCGACGCTCGCCCGCTTGCGCACGCCGACGCCCGTCGAGAGGCCGTAGACCGCGCCCCCGGCGATGCGCGCGCGGTCGACGACGACCCGCGCGGCCGTCATGCGCGCGACCGCATCCCGGTCGAGCTCGACCGTCGCTTCCCCGCGCGCGACGGCGACCACCTGCTCGAGGGAGAGCGTCGAGCCCGTGAGGACGACCGTCACCGGCAGACGGTCAGCAGGCAGCGCCGAGCGAATGGGAGTGGGCGCTCGCCGCCGCCATCTCGTCGGCGTAGGTGATGGACGTCCGTCGCAGACCGCCCTCACCAGGCTCGTAGTAGCCCATCCGCCAGAGCGCGGGCGAGTAGACGTGAATCGACGTCGCAGAGGGACCGCCCCCGTGGCGCATGCCGTGGATCGACGAACCGTCGAAGTCGAAGACGGTGCCGGCCGCCCGCTCGCGCGTCCGGACGTCGATCCACCCGGCGGCGTCGCGGTAGAAGAAGTCCTCGGAGAGGCTTCCTTCCGCGACGTAGACGGCTCCCGAGGAGAGGTCGTGGTCGTGGTAGCCGGTGTCCTGCGCGTCCAGCCAGCAGATCAGCCAGACGTCGACGTTCGTGTCGCGATAGAGCTGCACGAAGTGCCGGGTCTGCGGGTCGTGCCGCACGTGGTCGCTCCAGAACCGAGGCTCGTTCCCGAGCGCGACCGCGAGCGCCGCAAGTTGCGGCCGGGTCAGATTCTCGCCGGCCACGACGCGTGCGTGGATCCAGGTGTCGAGCTTGGTCATTGCAGGAGCCGGGCGGGATTGTTCCCGCAGACGGCGTCGACGACAGCCTGACCGAAACCCCGGACGGAGCGCAAGGTCGGTTCCGCGTCGATCACGGGCCAGTCGCTGCCATAGACGAGCTGGCCGACGCCGAATGTCGCCATCGAGAGCTCGAGTGCCCGCTCGCCGTAGGAGGCGGTGTCGAAGTACACGTGCTCGTGCAGGATCGCGCGCGTGTCCACACCTCGCGACGCGAGCCGCTCGAGCTGGATCGGAGCGCCGCCGGCGAGAATCGCGAACAGCACGTTCAGCTTTGGCCAATCCTCTGCACCGCGTGCGAGCCACGCCGCGTATGCGGCCTGCATCTGGCCGGCGTACCCGACCACCGACGCCCACCACGATGGGGCGCCGGGCGGAGTGAGCGCGGGGCCGGGATGCACGAACAGGAGCTCGCCCCGGCCTTCGAGCTCGGTGAGCAGCGGAGCGAGGGCGTCGAGATCGGCGAGGGCCGGCGCAGGCACGCAAGCGCCGGCGAACCCTGGCCGCGTAAAGCTGCAGCCAAGGGCCCTGAGCCGCCCGTCCGCCGCCGCCACGAGCTCGAGAACGCCTTCGTGATACGCCTCGGTCAGCGCCTCGTCGAGCTCCAGCGTCGGCTGGCAGGAGATCAGGGCGACGTCGATCTCGTCACGGTCGAGTGCCGCGAGGCGTGCATCGAGGTCGTGACACCTCAGATCGAGGTCCCATTCGCCGCTCGCGAGCTCGAGCGTGCTCGCACGCAGCCTCGGTGGCGCTCGGCGGGCGCGGAGCGCGTCGATGAGGGCCGGCGGCCAGAGGTGCTGGTGCAGGTCGTAGGTCGGCACAGGATCAGTATGCGCCTCGGGCGCCTCGGTGGCGGCCCCCTCGCGCGCTACGACGATACTGCGCGACCGATGCCGAGGATCTGGGCCTACACAGGAGTCGCCGTCGCGCTGCTCGCGCTCGGCACGACGGCAGGGCAAGCGGGTCGCACCACCTCGGCGGGGTGTGCGCCGCGCGGCGCCACGGCTGCGTACACATGGTCGGTGCAGCAAGCCGTCGCATCGGGCCGTGACCTGTGGGGTGGGCGGCTGCTCCGCGAGCGTGGCGGCCCCACGTACGCGGCCGCCCGGCGGTACCTCGCCCCGCTGACGCAGGGCCTGCAGTGGCAGGGCCGGCCGCTGACCTCGAGCGGCTCGTACTACGTCCCGCTGTCGTTTCCGTTCACGTCGTACGGTTCGATCGTCTTCGCGCTGCATGTCGCGGACGGCAGCGAGATCGTCACACGGCACGTCGGTGGCCCTTCGCTGTCGATCTACGTCGGTTCCGGGAGCGAGCTCTATGGCTCTTGCTCGGCTCGCCTCCACCCGGCGCGGCTGGCGCAGGATTACCTTCCGATCCTGCAGACGTCATACACCGATGCCGGCGGAGTTCGCTACCGGCAGGAGTCGTTCGTAGGACGCGCCTACGGCGCGTACGGTGCGCGCTCCGTCATCAGTTTCGTGCGCCTCGTCGTCGATGCACGAGGCGCGTCGAGAACCGCGACCGCGCGGCTCGTGCCGTGGCGCCGGCTCGCGCACTCCGCTTCCGACCGTCTGGCGACACGCGGGCAGACCCGGCTGATCGCGAGCGGAGTTCGTCGACGGAGTGGTGCGCTATCGCGTCCCCGCCGGCCAGCGGCAGACGATCTACCTCGCGTGGCTCAACGCGCCCTCGGACGCGCGCTACGTGCACGCGGACGCCGCCACGTATGGCGCCGCGCGCGCCGCGGTCGTGAGGTTCTGGGAGGCACGTCTCGATGCCGGCGCGACCTTCGACGTCCCGGAAACCGGGGTGCAGGACGCCGAGCGCGGGATCCTCACACAGCTGATCGCCTTCGGGTGGCGCTACAGCATCGGCAACCCGTACGAAGAGCTCTCGTATGCGGAGTCGCTCGATTCGGCCGAGGTGGCGGCCGAGTACGGCTACCCCTCCGTCGCCAAGTCGATCGTCGAGCTGGCGCTTGCGCGGATGCGTCTGCGACCGTGGCGCTTCACGGCGTTCCGTGGCGGCCACATCCTCGCGACCGCGGCGTCCTACTACCGGCTCACCCGCGACCGGGCCTTTCTCCGAGCCGAGACGCCGGCACTCGACCAGGTGGTTGCGCGCATCGCGGAGCGCCGGCGGAATGAGGGTCCGGCTCGGGGTCGCCTCGTGCCCGAGCCGCTCTCGACCGACCTCGAGGGCCACGACGTCGACAGCGTGCCGGGCCAGATCGAGGCGATCGAGGGGCTGCTCGCGATCGGGCGCATTTGGAGCTCGACCGGGTACCCCGCCCATGCGGCTCGGGCCCGGACGCTTGCCCTCGGAATCGACGGCGCGTTCCGGCCGGCCCTGACGCGTGCCTGGGCCCGACTGCACGACGGCTCCCTGTTCGTGCCCGACCAGCTGACGGTCCCGCAGCGGCCGTTCGACCGCCTCACCGCCTCTCGCGACGGCTCCTACTGGAACCTCGTCATGCCCTACGCGTTCGCGTCGGGGTGGTTCGGGGCGCACTCGAGGCCCGCGCGAGGAGTCCTGCACTACCTGCTTCGGCACGGAGCGAGGCTCCTCGGCGTACCGCGTACCTACGCGCGGACGGTGTACGGCGACGCGCCGGGAGCCGGGTTGGCACAGGTCTACGGTCTCAGCACCTCACGGTTCCTGGCCGACAACGACCAGCCCGACCAGGTTTCCCTCAGCCTCTACGGAATGCTCGCGGCCGGCATGACAGCGGGCACGTATGTCTCGGGGGAAGCGGTCTCGGTGCTGCCCTTGAACGGGGCATTTGCCCGCTCGATGTTCATGCCGCCGAACTCCGGCTCGAACGCCTCGTATCTCGAGACGCTGCGTGAGCTCCTCATCCACGAGCGGCGCGGGCCGCTCGGCGCTCCGTCAGGGCTCGACCTGGCGTTTTCGACGCCGCGCTCCTGGCTCGCCGCTGGACAGACGATCGACGTGCATCGCGCACCGACGGCCTTCGGCAAGGTGAGCTACTCGCTCGTCCGCACGGGCGCGACGGTTGCTGCGCGGCTCGTGCTGCCGGCGGGAGCCCACTGCCGCCTACGGCTGCGGCTTCCCGCCGGCGAGCACCTCGTGCGCGTGCTCGTGGGGTCGACCCGTGTCGCTGCAGATCGTGCGGGAACGATCGACCTCGGTGGCCGTCACGGTCCGGTCGCGGTGCGCGCAACCGTCGGCGCGTAGGCCGCAAGGCGCGCCAGTCCCTCTGACGTGAATCATCTGGGTTAGGCTCGTGCGGATCGACCCTCCCGCGCTCTTCCTTCAAAACGCGCGCCTCGTTGCCGGCACGGGTGCGCCGCCTGGCGAGGCGATGTCGGTGCTCGTGGAGCAGGGGAGGATCGCCCGGGTCGGCGCCGCGAGCGACGCGGCGCCCACCGGGGCGACCGTGGTCGACTTGGCGCATCGGACATTGCTCCCGGGATTGATCGACGCACACGTTCACGTCACGTCGTTCGACCTGCCGGCACAGTTGAAGGGCGAGGCGCCCCTCGAGCCCGAGGTCAAGCACCACTTCGTGGCCGCCGGCCTGCGCGCGATGCTCGGCATGGGGATCACCACGCTTCGTGACGTGGGAGCGTTCGGCGACGATCTCCTGCACGCGAGGCGTGCCGCCGCGCTCGGAGCGTTCGACTCTCCCCGCGTGCTCGCGTGCGGGCGGGTCCTGTCGGCAACCTCGCCCGGCGGAGCCCACTTCGCGTCGATGTATCGCGAAGCCGACGGCGTCGATGAGATGCGCAAGGCGACCCGCGAGCAGATCAGGCGCGGCGCCGACTTCGTCAAGCTGATGACGACCGGCGCGCGCTCGGTGGCGCTCGAGGATCCGGAGCCGGCGCAGGTGACACGGGCCGAGGTCGCGACCGTGGTCGAGGAGGCGCACCGCATGGGGTTTCGCGTCGCGGCGCACTGCGAGGGGATTGACGGGACACGGCTCGCGATCGAGGAGGGTGTCGACACGATCGAGCACGGCCTCGAGCTGCACCGCGCGCCGGAGCCGCTCGCGCGCTCGCCGAGTCGGGGCGAATACTCGTCCCGACGCTGTCGTGCTTCTTCGACCTCTCGGAGACGCACGCATGCCTCTGGGCGCCGCGGCTCGTGGAACAGGCCAAGCGGCAGCGAGAGGAGGCGCACCTCACCGTTCTGGCGGCGCGGGCGGCGGGCGTGCGGATGGCCATGGGCTTCGACTCGATGCCTCACGGCGAGAGCGCGCTCGAGCTCGTGCGGCTGCACAACGCCGGCCTCACCGCGCTCGAGGCAATCGCCGCGGGCACGGCGATCGCGGCAGCGGCTTGCGGGCTCGAAGCGGAGCTCGGCTCGGTCGAGGCCGGCAAGGTCGCCGACCTGCTCGTCGTCGACGGCGACCCGGTCGGCGACCCGCGCATCCTCCTCGATCGGTCGCGCATCTGGCTCGTCGTGCAGGCGGGTCGCCCGGTGACGGGCGCCGCGCTCGATCCCACCCTCGCGTAGTCGAACGCAGCTCAGGCGAACATCGGCCGCTCGCGAGCGTCGTCTCCCGGGGGCACACGGCGAACGTCGAGCATGCGGTCGACCACCATGTTCTGGAAGCGATGAACCGATTCCTCGAAGCGGTAACACATGCGCCCGCCCGTGTACGCGGGATCCGTGAGTCCCGCCTGGACGCGCTCGACGATCGCGATGTCCTCGCGGTTGACACCGTCCCAGAACGCGAGCAGGTCATCCGCGCCGGCGTCGAGCGATTCGCCGGCGTCCGCCATCGGCTCCGGGTGTGCGAGGAGGTACGCGACTTCGCGGGTTCGTCCCGACGCGGTGGGTGAGACGAGCAGCAGGAACGTATGGTTCGGGAGCGCGTTGATGGCGACGCTCGGGAAGAGCCAGACGAACCGTGCGCTCGTTCGATCCTCGTCGCCGAGGGTCGAAAGCGCAGGCAGGCCCTGCCAGCCGCCGTCGTCGGTGTTCGCTGCGATCGGCGACGTGCAGAAACCGACATACATCCCGGTTCCCTGCCACCGGTAGTGATGCTTCAGCGGAGACACCTTCACGAGGCCAGGATGGACCCAGGGCAGGTGGTAGTACTCCATGAAGTTCTCCGCGACGAGCTTCCAGTCGGCATCGATCTCGTACTCCGAGCGGCGGATCAGGCGGTGCTCTTCGAGTGCGTACCCCGCGAGCCGGTCGGGCAGGTCCCCGAGCTCGTCGGCGAGCCCGGGCGCGGTCGGATCGAGGCAGACGAAGACGAGGCAGCCCCACGTTCCCACACGCGCCGGGTGCAGCCCGACCTCCCGCCGATCGAACGACTGCACCCCCGCCGTGTCGAACGCGGCTCGCTGGTCGTCCGGGATCCCGGCCCCGGGGGTGAAGAGTGGTGTTCCGAGGCAGGCGCCGTCGAGGCCGTAGGCCCACGCGTGATAGGGGCACTGGAAGAAACGCTCGACCTTCCCGCGTTCGGCGACGCACAGGCGAGAGCCGCGATGCCGGCAGACATTGTGGTGCGCGTAGATCGTCCCGGAGTGGTCGCGGCACACGATCAACGAGCGCCCGGCGACGTCGACGACGACGAAGCTTCCCGGCTCGGCGACCTCGTCCGTGACGCAGACCGGAATCCAGGAGCGCGCAAAGATCCGCTCGCGCTCGAGCTCATGGAACGCATCGGAGGTGTACGCGTCGGGGATCAGCGTCGAGGCAGCGTCGATCGGGAGCCGCGTTGCGGCGTAGGTCGCAGCCTCGGTGAAGGCGGTGGGAGGGATCGGACGCGCGGGGTTCCCGAAAGGGGCGCTCAAGCCTTCGTCCCTCCCGCGATGCGTGCGAGCTCGGCGCGCAGCAGCGGAGGACGCAACTCGCCGAGCAGGGGCAGCTGCGCTCGCCGCTCGGTGACGCGGTCGAGATCGAGGTCTGCGAACACGATCGCCTCTTCGAGCCTCGGAGCCTCGGCGATCACCTCGCCCAGTGGATCGACGACGTGCGATCCGCCCCAGAAGGTGAATCCCGCCTCGGTCCCGACCCGGTTCACGAAGACGACGTAGCACTCGAGCATCCGTGCATAGAAGCGGGTCAGGTCACGCCAGTACGCTTCGGCTTCCGGGATTGCCGTCGAGCTTGCCGAGGGGATGAGCAGCACTTCCGCGCCGGCCTGCGCCGCGAACGAGGGCAGGAACGGCTGCCAGGCGTCATTGCAGATCAGCACGGCCATGCGGCCGAGGGCGGTGTCGAACGCGCGCAGGTCCTCGCCGGGCAGAAACGGCGCGTGCTCGAGGAACGGCGGGTACTCGACGAGGTACATCTTCCGGTGGACGTGGAGCGGGGCGCCCGCCTCGATGTAGGCGGCGCTGTTGTAGCGATGCTCACCGTCGCGCTCGTGGAAGCCGACGAGTGCGGCCACCCCGCCCGCGGTGACCGCCGCTTCCGTCGCCGTGGCCGCCGTCTCGCCCCCTGCGCCGGCAAGCGCATAGCCGCTCAGGTGCAACTCGGGCAGGACGACGAGATCGGCTCCCCCGGCACGCGCCGCTTCCGATGCCTCCCGAGCGCGGCGCGAGTTCATCGCGAGCTCGCCGAGCGTGGAGTCGAGCTGGGCCAAGGCGATCCGCACCCGTCTCATGTGCAGAGACTATTGATGCCTGGCGGCGCGCTCACCTACCGCTCGACAGTGGGTCCTCACCTGCGTCTTGCAATGTGTCTTTAGGCTGTGGAAGGATCGAATGCCCCCCTCTCCCGCTGTCGAGACTCGGAGGAGCTATGCGCTACCCGAACGAGGAGATCGAGAAGTACCGCCGCAGTGCCGGCGAGCTCGAGAACGAGCTGATCGACGAATACAGGGAAGGGAGCATTTCGCGGCGCGAGCTACTTCAGCGCGGGTCGGTGCTCGGCCTCTCGATTCCGTTGATCGGCCTGCTTGCCGGCGGCGCCCAGGCCGCCGCCAAGGCGCCGCGTGCGGTCGCCCGTCGCACGGCCACGACGCTTCGGTTCGGCGCCGTCATCCCTGACGGCTCGCTCGAGCCGCCCCTCCTCCAATCGCTCGGGGCGCTCGCCGTTTCGCACATCCCGGGCGAGCAGCTCGTGTTCGCCGATAAGAACTCCGTCCTTCGGCCCCGGCTCGCCACGTCGTGGAAGCCGTCGAAAGGCAGCAAGTCGTGGACGTTCAAGCTCCGACAGGGCGTCAAGTTCCACGACGGGACGCCACTCTCCGCCGACGACGTCGTCGCGACGTTCAATCGGCTCCTGACGAAGGACTCGCAGGCGCTCTCGTCCTTCAAAGGCGTCCTGTCCGCGGGCGGAGTGCACAAGGTCGACGACCAGACGGTCCGCTTCGACCTTGACTCCCCGAACGGCTTCTTCCCGTATCTCACGGGACAGATGACCTACCAGGCGATCATCCTGCCGAAGACCTACCAGCTCCCCTCCGACCTCTCCAAGCCCGGCGAGTGGACGAGCAAGATGAACGGCACCGGGCCGTTCCTGCTCAAGGACAACCGGGGTGCTGCCGGCCTCACGTTCGTCGCGAACCCGAGCTACTGGGGCGGCAAGCCGGCGATCGACACGGTCGAGTACTCGATCCTCGAGGATCAGGCTCGGGTGACCGCGCTCGAGAGCGGCCAGATCGACCTTGCGCACCAGATCAGTTACCAGGGTGCCCAGCAACTCAAGGGACATGCGAACGTGATCCCGCTGCAGACGGCGAATCACCGCTACCTGAACATGAACGTGACGAAGGCGCCGTTCAGCGACCCGCGCGTCCGTCAGGCGATCGCCCTTGCACTCGACCGCCCGGGGATCGCACACGGTCTCTGGGGGCAGTACGCGCAGGTCGGCGACGACAGCCCGATGTGGCCCGGCTACGCGTTCACCGATAAGTCGGTCGCACAGCGTCACCAGGATCTCGCGAAGGCGCGGGGGCTGCTCAAGGCCGCCGGCAAGCAGAACTTGAAGCTCACGCTCACCTGTTACCGGAGCTTCGAGATGCCGGACTACGCGCAGCGGGTCGCGCAGCAGCTGAAGAAGATCGGCATCAACTGCCAGGTCAAGGTGTACACGAGCGCGCAGTACTTCGACGGTGTGAGCTTCGGGGCGACCGGCAAGCTCGCGCCGTGGCTCTCGACCGACTTCGGGATCGTCGATTACGGTCACCGCGCCGTGCCGCTCACGTATCTGAATGCCGCGCTGAGGACGGGCGGGGTCTGGAACGCTGCCCGCTACCACAGCAAGCAGTTCGACGGCATGATCAACGCCTTCCAGTCGGCCGCGAGCCTGAAGGACCAGAAGAAGTATGCGCACCAGATGCAGCAGCAGCTGTTGAAGGACACTCCTGCGATCTACAGCTTCTTCTACAACTTCATCGCCGCGGCGAGCCCGAAGGTGCACGGCTACGTCCCGGACGGGATCGCGGTCGTCAACCTGCGCGGCGTCACGATCGGCTAGCCAATCGAGCGTCGGGGCCCCCGGCGGCCCCCCGGGGGCCCCGCGCGTGCGGGGGGGCGGGAAGGTCGGGCTGCGGGTCGGCGCCCCACCAATAGCCCCCGGGCTCGGGTCACAGCTCC
>JBBSEJ010000047.1:0-23333 GCA_038239825.1 Gaiellales bacterium | reverse complement strand
CCGTGCAGTAGACACTGACGCAGAGCAGGTCAAGGTCGGCGTGCATCCTGGCCTCCAAGTCATCGACGCTAGGAAGCGCCGACTTCGACCTGCACCACTCGGTCCCTCGCCACCACCAAAACCGTGGCATCAATCATCTAGCCGCAGCCGAGTCGCGGCGGCGTCGATGCTTCCGTCGTCGAAGTGCCTGGCCGATGCCCCGGAGGCGAGCGTCACTCCGCCGTCCTCTCGAGGGCTGTCGAAAGTTCAGGTAGAAAGAGCCGCCCAACGGCTTCGTTGAGCAACTCCCGCTAGAAGAGCTGGTTTTCCCCGCCGAAGATCGCCGAGACGGAATCGTCGGCGAACACGCTCATGATCGTCTCGGCGAGTAAGGGCGCAACCGTCAGCACCGTCATGTTGTCGGGCTTGGAGATCGGATCGATTGGCACCGTGTCGGTGACGACGATGCCGGAGAAGCCCGCCTCGCTCAGCTTCTTCAATCCCTCATCGGAGATCAGGGCGTGCGTGACGAACACCCAGACGTCGGTTGCGCCGTGCTCACGCAGAGCCTCAGCGCCTGCGATCAGTGTGCCGCCGGTCGTTGTGATGTCATCACCGATGATCGCGACCTTGCCGCGCACGCGTCCGGTCACCTCGGTCACCGAGACCACATCGTGCGCGGCTCGTGTCTTGTGCATGATCGCGAAGTCGGCTTCGATCATCTCCGCGAAGCGCACCGCGTGCTTCGCCCGACCGGCGTCCGGCGCGACGGAGACGACTCCTTCACCCGTGAGGCCGAGGTCACGGAAGTGGCGGGCGAAGAGCGGCAGGCTCGTCATGTGGTCGACCGGGATCTGGAAGAAACCCTGGATCTGGCCGGCGTGGAGGTCCATCGTGAGGACACGATCGGCGCCTGCGAGCTGCAGCATGTCCGCGACGAGGCGCGCCGAGATCGGCTCGCGCGGCTTCGCCTTGCGATCCTGGCGTGCATACGGGAACCACGGGATGACAGCGGTGATGCGCTTCGCCGACCCGAGCTTCGCGGCCTGGATCATCAGCAGCAGCTCCATCAGGTTCTGATCGACCGGCTCGCAGCCGGTTTGCACCAGGAAGATGTCGGCGCCGCGAATCGACTCGCAGTAGCGTATGTAGGTCTCGCCGTTGCCGAAGGTGTGCAGCTCGATCTCGCCGAGCCCGACACCGAGGGGCTCGACGATCCGTTGGGCGAGAGCCGGGTGCGAGCGGCCCGAGAACACCATCAACCGCTTCTGCGGCCCACGTTCGAGCCAGTGTCCGAGAGACGGCTGCGTCACGGGTTCCGAGGACTCGAGTCCTGGAAGAGCGAGCTCAGTCGCCGCGCTGCCGGGCTGCATATCCCTCCTTGTTCTCCTGGCGGGCACGGGCGATGCCGAGCGCGTCCGCGGGGACGTCGTTCGTTATCACCGACCCCGCGGCGATCCAAGCCCCGTCTCCGATCTCCACCGGCGCAATGAAGCCATTGTGAATTGCGGTCCTGACGTTGCTCCCGATCGTCGTTCGCCCCTTGGGCAGACCTGGCTCGTGCGCGTAGTTGGCGGTGATCGCACCGGCACCGATGTTCGTGTCCTCGCCGACCTCGGCGTCCCCGATGTACGACAGATGAGGCACCTTCGTGCGGTCGCCGATTCGAGAGTTCTTGATCTCCACGAAGGTGCCTGCCTTGGAAGACTCGCCGAGGACCGTTCCGGGGCGAAGGTAACAGAAGGGGCCGATCGTCGCCGCGACGCCGATGTGCGCGTCGGTGGCAACCGTGTTGGCGCCGATCTCGGCGCCGGCAGCGACCGCCGTTGCCCCACGCAGGATCACGAACGGCTGAATCGTCGCGTCGGGCTCGATCGTCACCGTCGGATCGATCCAGGTCGTCCGTGGGTCGACGATCGTGACCCCCGCGAGCATGTGCGCTTCATTGATCCGGTCGCGCAGGATCGACGCGGCGTGTGCCAGCTCGACGCGGGTGTTCACGCCGTCGGTGTCGTCGGAGTCCGGCGCCACGTGGGCTGCGACCTTCAACCCGTCGCCGACGAGGATTCCGATCACGTCGGTCAGGTAGAGCTCCCCCTGGACGTTCTTCGGCTGGAGCCGCTCGATCGCCGGCCAGAGTGCCTCGCTCGAGAAGACGTAGATCGACGAGTTGATCTCGCGAATCGCTCGCTCATCCAATGTCGCATCGGTGCCTTCGGCGATGCGCACCACAGCTCCGTCGGCGTCGCGAACGATCCGACCGTACCGGCGCGCGTCGGGCGGCTCTGCGCTGAGGATCGTGGCGGCGGCGGACTCTCGCCGATGTGTCGCGAGGAGGTCGCGCAGAAGCTGCGCGGTGAGGAGCGGGGTGTCGCCCGACAGGACGAGAATATCGCCGGTCGCTGACGCGAGCGCGGTTCGCGCGGTACGTACAGCGTCACCGGTTCCGAGCGGAGGATCCTGCACGACGACGGTGCCGCCGGTGTGCGCGAACTCCTCCCGGCCCGCCGGAGAGGCAACGACGACGAGCGGCTCCGCACCCGCGTCACGCCCCGCATGGATCACCCAGTCGACCATGCGCCGGCCGAGGATCGTGTGGAAATGCTTCGGCACGGCCGAGCGCATGCGGGTGCCGAGGCCTCCGGCCATGACGACGGCTGCGATGGACGTGTCGGTCGGCATCGGGGGCTTCAGGATGACGCGTGGGTCGAGACGTGCCGGCTTGAAAGCGGCTGGTTTGAAAGTGGCTGGGGCGCCAGGATTCGAACCTGGGATCGCGGGACCAAAACCCGCTGCCTTACCGCTTGGCTACGCCCCACAGTGCGGCGAGTATAGGCCCGTCTACCCGCGTTCTTTGAAGAGGAAGAACAGTGCGACGATCGCGAGAATCGCAATCGCGCCGATCGCGATCGCCTTGAGGATCGCGAGCCCCACCGGGACGCAGAGGACGAGCAGCAGGGAGGCGGCGAAGATCCAGCTCGCCTGGCGAATCAGGTCGGAGCGGTTGCGCCGTCCGGCGTACCACCAGAAGCCGACACCGACCACGGCGAGAAGAACCGCCTCCCACCAGTGGAGGACGTGGACGAGATAAAGGAGACCCTCGACGAGGGTGATCCCGAGCGTCAGACGCAGGCGCCGCTCGCGCAGCCAGCGCCCCGGGCGCGTCGAGGAGTGCTCGATTGCGGTCGCGCCGTACATCTCTGCCGAAACGGTACCACGCAGTCGCCGCGAAAACTCGAGGCGCGGGGGTCGCCTGGCCTCGCTCGGTTCCCGAGCGCCCTCGTCGTCCAAGGGTCTGTCCGGAACGTGGGCACGGTGGACGACACGCCGCACGTGCTGCGAGGTAAGGACGCAGGGAGCCTCGATATGTCGGGGCGACCGAGGACGCACCATTGCGGTGCGTGACGCCTGTCAGACGCCCAGCACCACTCTCTAGAGGGGCCCCCTCGCCGAGGAGGCGCTCGAGCGGCGCGGCGTCGTCGCCGTGCCCCACGTGCCGCTGCCCTCAGCTCGGAGAGGAGCCCGCGTCTCAGAACGCATCAGGAGTACCAGACGGGAACCGTGAGCCACAGCTGTCCGCGTCGCTCGAGGTCCCGCGCTGCGCGCGACGCGTCGGCGCGGTTGTGGAACAGCCCGTAGACCGTGGGGCCGGCACCGCTGACATCCGCACGAAAAGAGCCAAGCCGCTCGAGCTCCTCGCTGAGCGGCGAGTGGGCGAGGTCGTTTCGCGGCAGCGCTGCGAGATCGCGCGGCCTCCGTGTCGCGGCGAGCGCCGCGCGCAACGCCACGAACCGCTCCTCCCACCCGGTCTCGCCGCCGTCGGAGTCGAACCGCGCATAGACCTCATCGGTCGAAGCCTTCCGCGCGTCATGCGGCAGCAGGAGCAGGACGACGAAGTCCTGCGGCAGGTCGAGCGGCTGCAGCTCGGTGCCGTCTGCGGTGCCGAGCTGAGGGCCGTCGGCGAGGAAGAACGGCACGTCTGCGCCCAGGCGCGCTGCCAGCGCGTGCAGCGCGAATTGGCTGAGCGGGTTGGCGAGCTGCGCGTTTGCGAGGCGAAGCGCCGTCGCTGCGTCGGAGCTGCCGCCGCCGAGCCCCGCGGCGACGGGCACGTTCTTCACGATCTGCACCTGCCAGCCGTGGGGAGCCCGGAGCGCCGTCAAAGCCTCCCTCACGATGGTGTCCTCCGGGAAGCCGGTGACAGAGATCTCGGCGGCGGGCACGACCGTGATGCGATCGCCCAGATCCACGCGTTGATAGACGGTCGCGATCTCGTGCTTCGCGTCGGCTCGCCTCGGCCCGACGACGAGCGCAAGGTTGATCTTCGCCGGGGCGGGCGCGTTCATCCGACTCTGCTCATTCCAACGCAGCGGTCAATGCGGGAAACTCGGCCGGCTCGAGCTCTTCGGCGCGTACGTTCGCCGCCCGGTCGATCGCAGCGAGCGCCTCGACCGCGCGTTCCCGAGACGCAACGCCGGCGAGCGAAAGCGAGTTCGCGAGTGTCTTGCGCCTGTGCGCGAACGCCGCTCCGACGATGCGCTTGACCGCCGGCCGCGCAGCGGGGCGGGTGCGCCGGAAGGCGACAAGGGCCGACTCGACGTTGGGCTTGGGACGGAACACCTCGCGCGAGACGGGATGCAGGCCCGTACGCACTGCCGCGAGCTGAACGAGCACGGAGACCGCGCCGTACGCTTTCGTCGAGGGCACCGCGAAGAATCGATCGGCGACTTCTCGTTGCACCATTACGCACCACAGCCGGAGCCCGTCGTCGTCGAGGCTCTCGGCGACCATCGGTGTCGCGATGTTGTACGGAAGGTTAGCGACGAGCTTGGACGGCCGCGGATCGAGGGTCGCCGAGTCGAGTTGCATCGCGTCGCCCCAATGAATCGTCGTCTGGGGGATCTCCTCCAGGTGTGCTTCGAGGCGGCCGTCGACCTCCACCGCGTGCACGTGCGCGACCCGTTCCGCGAGATAACGGGTGAGGGTCCCGAGTCCTGGTCCGATCTCGAGCACGACGTCGGTCGGCTCGATCTCGGCAAGGCCGCCGATCACACCGAGGATGTTGCCGTCGATGAGGAAATGCTGGCCGAGCCTCTTACGGGGCGCGATGCTCACAGGCCGAACACCACAGTCGCATTCGCATCGAGCTGGTCGGCGAGATCTGCGACGTCGACGCCGCGAACCTGGGCGAGAACTGCGTAGGTGTGCGTGACGTACGCGGGCTCGTTCGGGCGGCCGCGCACGGCCTGCGGAGCGAGATACGGGCTGTCGGTCTCGGCGAGCAGCCGGTCGGCCGGCACACGACGCGCGGCGTCGCGCAGGTCGTACGCGCTCTTGTACGTGACATTCCCGGCGAACGAGACGTACCAGCCGTGCTCGAGCGCGGGCTCGTGCCGCGCCTCCGACGAGTAGCAGTGGAGAACGACTGGGCCGGCGTGCTCGACCAGGCGGGCGCGTGTGTCGGCATCGGCAGCACGCGTGTGGACGACCACGGGCTTACCGGTGTCCCGCGCAACTCGAAGCTGACGTTCGAAGAGCAACTGCTGGGCATCGTGAGGCGCATGGTCACGAAAGTAATCGAGCCCGGTCTCCCCCACGGCGACTGCCTTCGGATGCCCGAGGAGCGCACAGATCTCACGCACATGACCGGCCTCCGCACCGCCCGCTTCGTGCGGATGGATGCCGAGACAGGCATACACGCCGTCGTGCCGATCGGCGATGGCGAGCGCGCGATGAGCTCCGGCAAGCGTCGTCGCGACGGTCACGATGCGCGACACACCCGCGACTCGCGCGCGCTTGATCACATCGGATGCATCGTCACCGAGATGCGCGTGCGTGTCGATCACGCGTCGTCGGCGCGGCGCATCCGCTCGAGCTCGTCCGCGACCACGGAGTCGTCGAGCTTCTTGAAGAGCTGTCGCGGCTCCTGGAGCGGCTGACCGGGCGGAAGATCACTCGGCAACCAGGAGCCGACCCATGACGTGTAGTCGCCGGTGAGGATCTGGTGCGACCGGTCGCCTTCGTCCACCTCGCGGAACTCGAGCGGGCCGGCGATGAACCCGTCGTAGCCGAGCAGCTCGTGCACCTGCTGCGAGGTGTGCGGCAGGAACGGCGTGAAGATCGTCTTCAGGCTGTCGACGGCGCGGAGCGAGACGTAGAGAACGGTTGCCGCGCGCCCGCGATCGGTCTTGACGAGCGCCCACGGCGCCTGATCGCTGACGTACTGGTTCACCGTCGTCGCGAGCCGCATCGCCTCGCCGAGCGCCGCGCGGAAACGTCCTTGCTCGATAAAGTCACCCACCGTGTCGAAGCCGGCGCCCACGCCGGCGAGAAGCGCGCTGTCGGCGGCCGTGAGCTCGCCCGGCTCGGGAACCGCACCGAAGTTCCGTTGCGCGTTCGTGAGCGTGCGATTGACGAGGTTGCCCCAGTTCGCGAGCAGCTCGTCATTGTTGCGGCGAACGAATTCGGCCCACGTGAAGTCGGTGTCCTGCGTCTCCGGACCCGCGGCGACGAGGTAGTAGCGCAGCGGGTCCGGGTCGTAGCGATCGAGGAAGTCGCGCACGTAGATGGAGTGCTGACGACTCGTCGAGAACTGCTTGCCCTCCATCGTCAGGTACTCGGTCGCGAAGAGGTCGTCGGGCAGCTCGAGCGGCGCGGCGCCGCCTCCGACGGCGCCACCGTTCGCATAGCCGAGCAGCATCGCCGGCCAGATCACGGTGTGGAAGACGATGTTGTCCTTGCCCTGGAAGTAGGCGTGACGCGCGTCGGGGTTTTGCCACCAGTCGCGCCACGCTTCCTCGTCGCCGCTGAGGGCAGCCCACTCGATGCTCGCCGAGAGGTAGCCAACCACGGCATCGAACCAGACATAGATGCGCTTGTTGGCATCCTCCGCATAGCCGGAAACCGGGATCGTGACGCCCCAGTCGAGATCGCGGGTGATCGGCCTCGCTCGAATCCCTTCGAGCAAGCCGAGGGAGAACCTGCGCACGTTCGACCGCCAGTCGTCGTGGCTCGTGATCCAGGCCCGCAAGGCATCGGAGAACGCCGGCAAGTCGAGGAACAGATGCTTCGTCTGGCGGAACTCGGGTGTCGTGCCATCGACCTTCGATCTCGGGTCGATCAGCTCGGTTGGGTCGAGTTGGTTGCCGCAGTTGTCGCACTGGTCGCCTCGCGCTTCCGGGTAACCACAGATCGGGCATATCCCTTCGATGTAGCGGTCGGGGAGCGTGTGCCCCGTGGTCGGCGAGAACGAGACGAGCATCTCGCGCTCGATGATCGCCCCATGCTCGTACAGGGTCTTGAAGATGTCCCGAGTGACCGAAGCGTGATTGCGCGTCGTCGTGCGCGAGAAGCAATCGTACGAAAGGCCGAGGCGTCGGAAGTCGTCGCGAAACGCGGCGTTGTAGTAGTCGGCGACATCAGCGTACGACCTCTTCTCTCGGTCGGCGGCGACCATCACTGGCGTGCCGTGCTCGTCCGTTCCGCTGACCATGAGGACGTCGTTGCCCTTGAGCCGGTGGTAGCGCGCGAACACGTCCGACGGGACGCCAAACCCCGCCACGTGCCCCAGGTGACGGTGCCCCGCCGCGTACGGCCACGCCGGCGCTACGAGGATCTTCCGCGGCGTTGGCATCGCCCACAATCATACGAACGGCCCGGGGACGGCTTCTGAAAGCAAGGAGGGCAAGGAACGACGCAAGCCCGACGAGGAACGCGAGCGTGAACCGCGCAGCCCACGCGACCGTCCGTCCACGCCCGGACGGTTGCTCGTCCGTCGCTTCGCGGAACGGTCCCGGCGACGCCGCCGCGCGATGTCTTCGAACGCCTGCCGGCGTCGAGGATGGCGCCCGCGGACGACCTGGTGCGGCCCACGCTTGCGACCTGCGAGCACGATCGTCGCGCGCGCGGGCACGTTGATGGGAGCCCGCCGTCGGCGTCCGTACGAGCGTCCGGACGACCACCATGGGTCGGAGACGACGGTGACCACCCCCTGACGAGACGTGAACGCCCCCGCCACGTGCACTCGACTGCGCGGCCGCGCCCCTCGGGTCGATCATGCTCGTGCCGTGACTGACGCGCTCGTGTGCGGCATGTGCCCAGGTGGTCGGCGGCGCGGGACGCGTCGCGTCGGCGTCTGCCGGCGTCCCGGCCGCACCCGAGACCGGAGCCGCACCGCGCGTGGGATCGGTCGTGGGTCGGGAGGATTTGGGTCGGGAGGACTCGAGTCGGGAGGACTCGGCTCGAGAAGCCCTGGGTTGGGGGACGCTGGGTTGGGAGACGCCGGGTTGGGAGACACCGGGTTGGGAGACACCGGGTTGGGAGACGCCGCCACGCCGAGGCGGCGACGGCTCGGAGCCCGGAGCCGCGGACGGCGGTTGAGACACCGCTTCCGGGATCGGCGCGGGCACAGCGTCGGGCGAGGGTGGCGCGGGATCGACTACCGGATCGACGGGCGCGGGAACGGGCACGGCAGGAGGGGCGGGGCGCGCCGGGAGAAGCGACAACGGATCGAGGTACCCCTCCGGATCGGAGGCGATCCGGATGCCGAGATGCACATACGGCTCGGGCACCTCGGGGTCGCCGCTCGGGCCGATCGACCCCACACCCTCGCCCTCGGCGACCATCGCCCCCTGGGCAACCGTCAGCGAGCCGAGGTGGGTGAGCGTGACCGAGTCGCCATCCTGGGTCGCGATCGTGACGCTCCTCCCCGAGCCCGGCACCGTGCCCGCGAACGTCACGTTGCCGGCGGCAGGCGCGACGACAGGTGCCCCGGCGGCGCCCCCGACGTCGATGCCACGGTGCTGTCCAGCGAGGTACGGGTGGGCGCGGTCGAAGCTGTAGGGCTGAAGGACTGCGCCGGCTGCGGGCCAGGTCCAGGCCGCCGCGTCGGGCGCGAGGGCAAGTGCAGGGAGGACCGCCAGGAGCAGGGCACGGGGGATGAAACGACGCATGGGCATCACCTCGAAGGTCAGCGTGCTGGTCTGCCGGATCGACACTGCAGCTCACGTGCGCGATACCTCACGTGCGCGATCTCAAGTGCGAGAAGTCTCGAATACGAGAAATCTCAAGGGCGAGAATGTTCTGAGGAGTGTCGTCCGAGGATCAAGTGTTGTCTGAAAAGCGAACGCCCAGACACGATAGGACACGGTACCCGCCGTTGTCAAACGAGATTACAAAGTTGTCACAAAGATCCACGGTAGAGATCGTTTCGGGACGTGCCGGTCAGCCGGGCGACGACTTCGGCGGCCACTCGCCTGGGTGTTCCGGCCTCGACGAGCTCGGTCACGGCCACCACAGCCTCGTCGGGATCCGACACGGCCACACCGGCGGCGATCACGAGGGTCAGCTCACCCTTCGGCGCTTCGACGAAGCGCGCGGCGAGCTCGCCGGCTGGGCCAAGCACGACTTCCTCGTACCGCTTCGTGAGCTCCCGGCACACCGCCACCTCGCGCCCGGGATCGAACGCCGCGAGCGAGCGCAGCGTCGCGGGGAGGCGCTGGGCCGACTCGAATGCGACGACGGGCCTCCCCCACGACGTGAGCTCGCGCCACAGAGCGACGAGCTCGCCCGCCCTGCGCGGCAGGAAACCGACGAACCCATACCCGGCCCCGGCGAGCCCGCTGCCGGCGAGAGCGGTCTCCACGGCAGAGGGGCCGGGGAGCACGGTGACCTCGACGCCCGAGTCGAGCGCGGCGCGCACGAGCCGGGCACCCGGGTCGGAGACGAGGGGCATTCCGGCGTCGGTGACGAGGGCGATCCTCTCTCCCGCCTCGAGCCTCGGCAGGAGCTCCGCGACCCGCGCGGCCTCGTTGTGCTCGTGGTAGGAGAGGAGGCGGGCGCGGATCTCGTGCCGTCCGAGCAGCCCGCGGGTGTGGCGGGTGTCCTCCGCGAGGACGAGGTCCGCATCGCGCAGCTCGGTGAGCACACGCAAGGTGATGTCCTCCAGGTTCCCGATCGGCGTCGCGCAGATCGCGAGCGGCATTAGAACGGTGCCTCGAAGGCGAGCAGGCCCGCCCCGATCAGGCCTGCGTCGGCGCCGAGCTGCGCGAGCTCGATCTCGACCTGCTGGCCCCCGGGCGCGAGCGCTTCGGTGAGAACCGCGAGGCGCGCGGCCGGCATCAGGAGCTCGAACGCGGCCACGCCGAAGCCACCGCCGATCACGACTCGCTCAGGCCCGAAGATGTTCACGAGCGAGCCGACCGCGACACCGAGGTGATGCCCTACCTGATCGAGCGCGGGATGCCGGCGCTCGACCAGGTCGCGCGCACTCGCGGAGGCACCGAGCACCGCCCGCGCCACCTTGTCGGCGGCACGACCCGAGCAGTAGGCCTCGAGGTGGCCTCGACCGGAGCACGCGCCCTGACACGGCTCGCCGTCCTCGATGATCACCATGTGGCCGAGCTCCGTCCATGCTCGGAAGAGCTTTCCGTCGTCGACGACCCCACCCCCCACCCCCGTCCCGAGGGTGAGCATCACGATGTTCGCCGCGCCTCGCCCCGCGCCAAGGACGAATTCGGCGTAGGCGGCGGCGCTGCCGTCGTTCTCGATCGAGCAAGGGAGCTCGAGACGACGTTCCATCTCGGCGCGGAACGGCACGTCGCGCAACGGGATGTTGACGGCACCGAGCGCGATGCCGTTCCGTTGATCGATCCGCGAGGGGATGCCGAAGCCGACGGCCCCGACGCCGTCCTGTGGCAGGGCGCGCACGAGGGCGGCGAGCTCGTCGAGCAGAGCTCCCTGAGAGGTGGTCACGGTAGGACGTTCGAGGGTCTCGCGGACGCGGCCGTCCTGGTCGATCACCCCAGCCAGGATCTTCGTCCCGCCGAGGTCGACGCCGATGACACGATTCGCACTCACGCCCGGTCGGTAACGTAACCCGCCAGATGGCGCGGGAAGAGAAGCCCTATCGCGTCTACCGGGGCGGCCGTGCAAAAGGCAAGGTCCCGCTGGCCTCGCCGCGTCGCGGACGCCCCGTGCGGGAGGGCGCAGACGGCCGTGACGCGGGCGCCGGCACCGCCGCTTCGGAGTACCGGGGGCCGGGGGCACCGCGGCGCGACCGGAGTCGGCGTCGCGTCGGCCGCCGCATTGCCCTCGGGGTGGCGATCCTGTTCATCCTCGTCGTCGTGTGGGGTGTTGCGAGTTGGCTCGCTTTCTCGAGGGGCGTGTCCCACGCGAACAAGCAGCTCGATCAGAACGCGAAGCTAGCCCTCGCCCCGCAGAGCGGCCTCCTCGTCTCGCATCCGACGACGGTCCTCATGCTCGGCACCGACAACTCCCAGATCGGCGGACGTGCCGGAGATCGGCACTCCGACTCGATCCTGCTCCTCCGCACCGATCCGTCCCATCATCGGCTCTACTACCTGTCGATCCCGCGCGACATCCAGGTACCGATTCCCGGCTACGGGACGCAGAAGATCAACGCCGCCTTTCAGAATGGCGGCCCCGCACTCGCGATCAGGACGATTCGCACGTTCACCGGCATCGCCGTCAACCACGTCGTCGTCGTCAACTTCGCGGATTTCCGGGATCTGATCGATGCGCTCGGCGGCATCGACGTCAACGTGCCGAAGCCGATCCGCTCGAACCGGTTCGACTGCCCGTACGCGACGCAGGCGCGCTGCGCGGCGTGGCAGGGCTGGCGCTTCCAGAAAGGCACGCAGCACATGAGCGGCGAGCGAGCGCTGATCTACTCGCGCATTCGGGAGAATATGCTCGATCCGTCCGAAACCGACATTACTCGTGGCGCGCGTCAGCAGTCGGTGCTGGAGGCGGTCGCCTCGCGCTTCACCTCGCCCTTGACTCTCATCCGCACGCCGTTCTCGGGTGGGTCGTTCGTGAAGCCGCTCACGACCGACCTGACGGCGATTGAGCTGACCCAGCTCGGTTGGGTGAAGTTTCGCGCCCCGAGCTCGAGCTCGATCCATTGCCGCCTCGGGGGCGATCTCGGCGGCAGCGGCACCGGCAGCCCGAGTGAGGACAACCCGGCGACGATCGCGATGTTCCTCGGCACGTCCGCCCCTCAGCCTCCGACCGACCCGTTCGGGCCCGGCTGCGTCGTCGGTCACCCGCTCCGGTAGGCGCCGCATGGGAATCGTGTCGATCGTGCTCGAACTCGTGACCGATGGAACACGCGAGGGTGCATTTCCGCGCTGATCCATCCACCGGCCGACCCCCGCGAGACTCGAGGCGACGCAGGCCCGGGGGGCGAAGCGATCAGGCCTCGGCGGCCTTTTTCCCCTCGCCGCCGGATTCGGATTTCCCACCAGATTCAGCCGAGCCGCCCGAGTCGCCGGATGCGCCGGAGTCACCCGACCCGCCCGAGCCGCCGCTCTCGGACGACGAACCCGACCCGTCGGAGCCGCCCCCATCCTTCGACGGCGACTTCGACTTACGCCCGTAGTCGGTCGAGTAGAAGCCGGCGCCTTTGTAGTGGACGGCAACGGGATGCAAGACGCGTTGCAACGGTCCTGCGCCGCACACCTCACACGTCTCGGGGCTCGGCTCCATCATGCCGTGGAACGTCTCGAACAGATGGCCGTTCGGGCACTTGTACTCGTAGATCGGCATGGATCGGCAAGGCTAGCAGCGCGTCCGAGCGCCACCCACGACGCCGCCCGCTCGATACGCGCGGGTAGCCTCGCGACGTTGAAGCGCGCAGTCGCCGTCTCACTGCTCGTTGCGCTCGCGCTGCCGGCCGGGGCGGCGGCCCACGCAACACTGCTGCGGACGTTTCCCGCCGACGGAAGCGTGATCGCTCGAGCTCCGAGCGTCGTCCGCGTCGAGTTCGACGACGGCATCAGGGTTGCGCCCGGGAACGCCGTCGTCGCGAATGCCACCGGGACCTCCGCGCTCGGCTCCCCGCGGACGCGCGGGCACACGCTCGTGCTGCCGCTTCGGCCCGGGCTCGCGAACGGGACCTACAGCGTTCGCTGGAGCATCGTCTCCGACGACGGTCATCGCGAAGCGGGGGTGGTCGCCTTCGGGATCGGGCCGGGCGGAGGCGTCACGCCGCGCTCGGTCCTCGGAGCCTCGGCCGGCACCGGGCTGGTCGATTTCGGGCTGCGTGCGCTCTATTACCTCGGCCTGCTCGCGGGAGGCGGCGCGGCCGCCTTCGGGCTCGCCATGCGTGGGATCGCGAGCGCGCGGCTGCAGCGTCCGCTTGCTCACCTGCTGTTCTTCTCGCTGCTCGCGACCTTCCTCGGTGCGAGCGCGATCCTCCATGCCGCCCCGCCGGGAACGCGCTACGCGCTCGTGCTGAAGGTCGTTTTGACGCTGTCGCTCGTCGGAGGAGCGGCGGCGGCGCTCGCTCCGACGTACCCGGCGCTCCTCCTGCCGGCCGGCCTGAGCGCGGGAGCGCTCGTGGCGGCACCGACGCTCTCGGGTCACGCACTCGACCACGATCAGCCCCGCGGCCTCGCTCCGGTGGTCGACCTCGCCCACGCGGCGTCCGCGGCAGTGTGGTTCGGGGGGCTCTTGGCCCTCGCGTTCGTCGTCCCGTCGGGCTCCGAGGAGGCCGAGCGCCGGGCACTCGCCCGACGCTTCTCGACGATGGCGCTCACCGCGGTGATCGTGCTCGGGCTGACCGGGCTCGGACGCGCACTCACGGAGCTGTCGGCGTTCCATCAGATCTCGTCGACGTCCTACGGCCGTGCATTGATCGTCAAGACCGCGCTCTTCGTGCCGCTGCTCGGCGTCGGCTGGTTGAACCGTTCGCTGCTCGCCGGTGCCTTCGCGCGGCTGCGCCGCTCGGTGCTCGTCGAGGTCGCGGTGATCGCCACGATCGTCGTCGTCGTCGGCGTGCTCACCGATCTGCGGCCCGGAAAGGCGATCTCGGCCTTCCCCACGGCTGCAGCGCCACAGCCGCTCGAGCGACCGCCAACCGGGCCACCGCCGCCCCCACCGGCAGCCGCGGTCGTCGCGGCTCGCGAGCTGGGCACGCTCGCCGTCGCCGTCGCACGGCTGCCGGGCGTTGCGACGGTGACGATCCTCGGACCCGACGGCCAAGGGGCGAGCGGGCGCGATGTACACGTCGACGGCAGGCCGGCGCGCGCCTGCGGCGCAGGTTGCTATCGGGCAGCCGCAGCTACAGGGCTACTTCGCGTTCGGATCGGTACCCGGACGCTCATCTTCAGCGTCCCTCCGGCAGCGCCCGACGGCCGTCCGGCGCTCGCACGCGTCACGAGCTCCTACCGGGGCTCGAGGACGATCACATTCGACGAGACTCTCGCCTCGACGCCCGCCAATCCTCAGCGGACCCACTTCGCCTTGGTCGCTCCCGATCGGCTTTCCTACTCGATCCGAGGCGGGCCGGCGGCCATCGTGATCGGGACCAGACGGTGGGATCGCGAGCGGGTCGGCGGCCCGTGGCTCCGCTCGGAGCAAACCCGATTGCAGGTGACGCAGCCCAACTGGGGGGCGGCACGGAATGTCCACCTCGTGTCACCCGGGGTACTCACCTTCTTCGATCCGACGATTCCCGCCTGGTTCCGACTCGACATCTCGGGCGTTCGTCTGCGCCGCTTGCGGATGGCCGCAGCGGCGCACTTCATGGTCGAGCGCTACGCCGGGTTCAACGGCCCCGTGTCGGTCTCGCCGCCGCGGGTGCGGTAGCGCCGGGCCTCCTCACCGAGGAACTCGGTGAAGCACGGTGCGTCCTCGAATGCCGCCAGTCCCGCAGGAGCGTTCCGCGACCGGTTCGAAGGACGAGACGCACGACGGACGGTGGCAATCGCACCCGCGGCGCCGACGAGGCCACCGATGGCGAACGAGCGAAGCTTCCTGCCGCGATCGGGACTGTCCATGCGACGATCCTAGTCGTGAGGCTCACGACTCTCGGCGATCTCCTGCTCGACGTGATCGTGCAGCTCGATCTTCCGCTCGTCGCGGGAGACGACCAGACCGCGGTCTCCAGAGCCGGCGCGGGCGGCCAGGCCGCGAACGTTGCCGCCTGGGCGTGCGAGCTCGGGGCTACCGCTCGCTTCGTCGGCAAGCGCGGCGACGATATCGCGGGTCGACTCGTCGCCGCCGAGCTGCTCGGCCGAGGAGTGGAGGTCGTCGGGCCTGCTGACGGGCGCACCGGTGTCGTCGTCTCGATCGCATCCGCAGGCGACCGCACGATGGCCTCGGACCGCGGGACAGCCCCTCACCTCGAGCCGCACGAGCTCCACGACGCATGGTTCGATTGCGATGTGCTCCACCTCTCGGGCTATTCATTGCTGCGCGAACCGATCGCGGCGACCGCGGTCGCCGCGGCGCGCGTCGCCCGCCGACACGGCGCCTCGATCTCGGTGGATCTCTCGACGTGGACGCTCGCCGACGACGCGTTTCGCGCACGCGTCCGCGAAGTCGCGCCGGACGTCGTGTTCGCGAACCAGCTCGAGCGAGCGGCGGTCGGCGACCTCGACACCCGGTGGGTGCTGAAGCGGGGCGCCGGCGGCATTCGCGTCGACGGGCGCGACCACCCTGCGCTCGCCTCGACTGCGATCGACACGACCGGTGCGGGCGACGCACTCGCGGCGGGCTTCCTGGTCGGCGGCGTGGAGCTCGGTCTCGAGGCAGCCGCCCGGTGCTGTGGCCGGCTCGGGGCAATGCCGTGATCCGTCTCTCGGACGAGCTTCAGCAGGCCAAACTCGACGGCGTCGGCATCGTCGCGCTCGAGACGACCCTCGTTGCTCATGGCTTCCCGCCGGGCGAGGGCGTCGCCGTCGGGCTTGCATCCGAGGAGGCTGTCCGGGAGAGCGGTTCGGTACCTGCGACGATCGGCGTGCTCGACGGCCAGATCGTCGTGGGACTGACCGCGCCCGAGCTCGAGCGGTTCGACGTCTCCGCGCGCAAGCTCGGGCCTCGCGATCTCGCGGCGGCCGTGGTGCAGGGAGCGCCGGGGGCGACGACCGTCGGCGGCACCCTCGTAATCGCGAAGGCGACGGGAGTCGCGTTCATGGCGACCGGCGGGCTCGGCGGGGTGCATCGCGGTTGGCCGACGCCGCCGGACGTCTCAGCCGACCTGCAAGCGCTCGCCCACTCGTCGGTCTTCGTCGTCTCGTCCGGCGTGAAATCGTTGCTCGACGTGGCCGCGACGACGGAGCAACTCGAATCACTCGGCGTTCCCGTCCTCGGCTGGCAGACCGATGATCTGCCGCTCTTCTACACCGCGCGTGGCGGACCGGCGGCCTCCGCGCGCGTCGAGTCGGCGGTCGAGGCCGCCCGCATTGCGGCCGCACATTGGCAGCTCGGCGGGGGCGGGCTGCTGCTCGGACGTCCGCCGGACGAGAGTCTCGACGACATCGAGCCCCTGATCGAGGCTGCGCTCGCCGAAGCCGCCGCGCAGGCCGTGAGCGGACAGTCCGTGACCCCGTTCGTACTCGCCTACCTGCACCGTGAGAGTGGCGGGCGCACGCTGCACGCGAACCGCGAGCTGATCGTCTCGAACGCCCGGCTCGCGGGTGAGATCGCCGCCGCTTGGGCACGCGGCTGAGCCCTATTCGAGGATGCGCAGGAACTCCTCGATGTCGAGAGCGGGCAGCGTCTCGATCTTCGTCGATCCGCGCGCGCCGAGCGATACCGAGACCTTCGCCACCGTCGCGATATCGGGAGCCTCGACGACATTTACGAAGTCGAACGACCCGAGCGTCGCCCACTGGTGCAGCACCCGGCAGCCCAGCTCTTCGACGTCCTTGTTCACCTGGCGGAGCCGCTCAGGGTTCGACTTGATCGTCTGCACGCCCTGCTGGCTGAGCGTCGACAGGAGGATGAAAATGGGCATCGCGTCGTCTCCTTCGGTCGTTCCTTCCGGAGCCTACCCTGGCGGCCTGATCGACATAGAGCAGTGCGCCGCCGAGGTAGAGCAAGGGGCTGAGCACGAGGTCGGAGGCGAAGAGCGCGACGCGCTGGCTGTTGTCGCCTTGCGAGCGCAACGCGGCCGTCAGGGCTTCCTCACCGAGCCCGACGACGAGGACGAGGATCGCGAGCGAACCCAGGGCGTGCACGTAGTCCGTCATCCCGAGCCGGCGGCCGCGGACGAGCGACTCGCGAAAGCCGGGTCTCTCGACGAGCGCCACGGGCACCGCGAGACCGATGAATGCGAACCAGGCGATGCCCGGCAGAAAGAGGATCGCGCGAAGCGCGGGGAACGGCAGGTAGACGAGGACGGCGACGAGGACGGCGACGCCGGTCGGCTGTACCTGCAGGACGAGCCCGCAGGCGCGCACATAGGCGGCGGCGATCAGTGGCCCAGCTGCGAGGAACACGATCACCTGGACGGCCTGCGGCTCGCGGATCGAGAACTGGTCGGCGATCGCAAGCGGCAGACCGAGCGGCAGAGCCCGCCAGAAGGTGCCGCTGTAGGCCCGAATCGTCTCGCCGACGAACTGGCCGACCGTCCGCTCGGCGGGCGGAAGCGGGGGCGGCAGGTCACGCACGAGCCACCTCGGCGACGAGCGCCGGCAGCGCCGCGGCGAGGGCTGCCTTCGCCTCCTCGAGCAGCCACGATGACCGGTCGGGCTCGCCGATCGCATTCGCGATGACCCGCACCTCGAGAGCGGGCACCCCTGCGAGCGCCGCCGCGCGGAGGACGGCGTAGCCTTCCATCGCCTCGAACTCGCAGCCGCTCGAGCCTCCCACCCTGGCGCTTGTCCCGATCGGCCCGACCTCCGCATCGGGTAACGCCCGTTTCGCGGCATCGACGAGCGTCGACGGGGCGGCGAGGCGGATTTCGATCCAGCGAGAGTCGTCGGCGTCGCAGTACACCGCCTCGCTGCCGATCACGAGCGACGGCGCTGCGAACGTGCGCGCGCCGGCCAGCCCGACGTGGAGCAGGGCCAGGGGACGGGATGCGGTGAGCGCAACGGCCGTGCGCGCCGCAGCGTCGACCGGCCCGACCCCGCAGACGAGTGTCCCGGCGCTCCCCGCCCCTCGCAGCTCATCGATGGTCGCAGCGACGACGAGGATCACGGCGCGCACCGTATCCGGCTCGCGCGCTTTCGACGCTGGAGGCGGCTTTGTAGGATCGCGGGATGGGCTATCACTGGATCAGCGCCGACGATCTCGAGTACGCGGAGCGACCGGCAAGACCCGGCGAGGGGGCGCGTCACGTCGCGGACCTCACGGACGCCGTTCACCTGCAACGGTCGCGCGCTCGGCTGTGGCGATATCCCCCCCACTCGACGGGCCGGCGGCATGCCGACCACGCGCAAGAAGAGGTGTTCGTCGTCGTCTCCGGCAGGCTGACGATGCTGCTCGGCGATGAGCCCGAGCGCGTCGATCTCGCAACGGGAAGCGTCGTCGCCGTCCAGCCGATGACACCGCTCCAGATGCGCAACGAATCCGCTGAGGAGCTTGTCGTCTTCGTCTACGGCGCGCCGCCGGTGCAGGAAGGGGCCGACTTCCTGGACGAGCTCGAATTGCCGCCGCGCTAGGTGCGGCGCGCCCGGGAGCGGGTGCCTGCGCGCCCGATGCGAGACGCTCGGCGCCAGGCGCTCGGTGCCAGGCACCGTTACGGGGGAGTGACGATTCGCCCACAGCCCTGGCGAAACCATGCGACCGTCGGCAGCATTGTCGGCGAGGTCGAAAAGCCTCGGTGCCAGGCACCGTTACGACAGGCGCTGTTACGGCATCCTCGTGGCGGTTGGGCGCCGGTTTCAGGCGCCAAACCGGCGGGATGCCGGCACCACTCCGATGAACGGTGGGCACACGACCTCGAGGACTGACCGCCGGCCGGCGGAGAACGACACGACCCACCGATTCGTCCCCGAGGGGGGCCGCTGACGGGACCCTGCCCCCGGACGGAGGCAGAGCTCTGGCGCAGCGGTGTCGGATCACACGCCCGCGGCGAGGCCCACGCGCTCGAACACGAGGTCTCCGTCGTCGACGTCGACGCGGATCGTGTCGCCGGCACCGAAGTCGGCTTCGAGCAACCGGAGCGCGAGCGGGTTTTCGAGGAGGCGTTGGATTGCGCGCTTCAACGGACGGGCGCCGTATGACGGGTCCCAGCCACCCTC
The DNA here is from genome assembly GCA_038239825.1 of Gaiellales bacterium. Classification (GTDB taxonomy): domain Bacteria; phylum Actinomycetota; class Thermoleophilia; order Gaiellales; family Gaiellaceae; genus PALSA-600. The sequence continues at coordinate 4,362 of JBBSEJ010000047.1, read as the reverse complement.
GGCGAGCACCTCCTTCGCCGCCGCGGTCAGCTCGAGTGAGAGCCCGCGTTCGGCGAGCCGCCCACGCAGCCGTCCGAGCTGGAGCTCGACGATCTCGCCGATCTGGTCGCGGGAGAGCAGTTCGAACTCGACGATCTCGTCGATCCGGTTCAGAAACTCAGGCCGAAAGTGCTCGCGCATCGACTCGGTGCTCCTGATGTTCGAGGTCATGATCAGCACCGCGTTTCGGAAGTCGACCGTACGCCCCTGGCCGTCGGTCAGACGCCCGTCGTCGAGCACCTGAAGGAGGACGTCGAACACCTCGGTGTGCGCCTTCTCGATCTCGTCCAGCAGGATCACGCAGTACGGTCGACGGCGCACCGCCTCCGTGAGCTGACCCCCTTCGTCGTAGCCGACGTAGCCGGGCGGAGCACCGATCAGCCGGGCGACGGTGTGGCGCTCCTGGTACTCGCTCATGTCGATGCGAACCATGGCTCGCTCGTCGTCGAACATGAACTCCGCGAGCGCCCGGGCAAGCTCGGTCTTGCCGACACCGGTCGGGCCGAGGAAGACGAACGAGCCGATCGGCCGGTCGGGATCCTGGAGCCCGATGCGCGCCCGGCGGAGAGCGTTCGCGACCGCAAAGACCGCCTGTTGCTGGCCGATCACTCGGTGGTGCAGTCTCTCTTCGATGTGGATCAGCTTCTCGGTCTCGCCTTCGAGCAGCCGGTCGACCGGAATGCCGGTCGAGCGCGCAACCGTCAGCGCGATGTCGTCCTCGTCGACCTCTTCCTTCACCATCGGATTCTCGATCGTGCCGTCGCGTTCCGCCAGTTCTCGCTCGAGAGCCGGCAGCTCGCCGTAGCGGATCTCCGCGACGCGCTGGAGGTTGCCCTCGCGCTCGGCGCGTTCGGCCTCCATGCGAAGGCCATCGATCTTCCGCGTCGCGGCCTTGACCCGTTCGAGCGCCTCCTTCTCCTTGCCCCAGCGCGCCGCAAGGCCGTCGCGTTCCTCCTTCGCCTCGGCGAGCGACCGCTCGACCGGCTCGCGAATGCCCTCCGACTCCTTGCCGAGCGCGGCCAGCTCGATCTCGAGCTGCATCGCACGCCGGTTCGCCTCGTCGAGCTCGAGCGGGCTCGAGTCGATCTCGATCCTCAGCCGTGAGGCCGCCTCGTCGACGAGATCGATCGCCTTGTCCGGCAGGAAGCGGTCGGCGACGTACCGATGGCTGAGCACGGCAGCCGCGACGAGAGCAGCGTCGCGAATCCGCACGCCGTGATGCGCTTCGTAGCGTTCCTTGAGGCCGCGCAGGATCGCGATCGTGTCGGCAACGGTCGGCTCACCGACGTAGACCGGAGCGAACCGGCGCTCGAGCGCGGCGTCCTTCTCGATGTGACGTCGGTACTCGGTCAGCGTCGTCGCGCCGACGCAGCGCAACTCGCCACGAGCGAGCAGGGGCTTGAGCAGGTTCGCCGCGTCGACCGCACCTTCGGCGGCGCCTGCACCGACGATCGTGTGCAGCTCGTCGATGAACAGGATGACCCGCCCGTCCGAGCTCTTGATCTCGGTCAGCACCGCCTTGAGACGCTCCTCGAACTCGCCGCGATACTTCGAGCCCGCGAGCAGCGAACCGATGTCGAGCGCCCACACTCGACGATCCTTCAGCCCGTCCGGCACGTCGCCGGCGACGATCCGCTGCGCGAGCCCCTCGGCGATCGCCGTCTTGCCGACGCCCGGCTCGCCGATCAGGACCGGGTTGTTCTTCGTCCGGCGCGAGAGAATCTGGATGACGCGGCGAATCTCCTCGTCACGCCCGATCACCGGATCGAGCTTCCCGTCCTCGGCCGCCTCCGTGAGGTCGCGCCCGAACTTCTCGAGCGCCTGATAGTTCCCCTCCGGGTCCTGAGAGGTCACGTGCTGGCCGCCTCGTACCTGGTCGATCCACGCGACGATCTCGTCGCGGGGCAGCGGCTCGATCGCGAGGAACAGGTGCTCGGTCGAGACGTAGTCGTCACCGAGCTGCCCGCGCTCGGTGCCGGCCCGGTCGAGCGTGCGGGAGAACGCGGGCGATACCGCCGGCTGCTGCAGGCCGCCCTGGATCGTCGGAAGCGCAGCGACCTTCCGCTCCGCCTCGGCGCGCAGCCCCTGCCAGCCCGAGAAGAGCTCCTGGTCGAGCAGCGCGAGCAGCAGGTGATCCGGGGTGATCTCCGGATTGCCGCGGCGACGCGCGAGATCCTGCGCGGCGGCGATCGCCTCCTGGCTCTTCGTCGTGAGCTTGCTGAAGTCCATCAGTGCGCCGTCCCGAAGGTTCCGTGATTGCCCTGGCGAGCGAAAGACAAGCCGGGCAAAGGCGCAGGGAGGGCCGATGGCGGCTCTCTCTCGGGAGCGACCGAGGACGCAGCCCCCTTCTGCCCATCAACTGCCGCGTTGCAGCCGCCAGGGTGCGCGAGACGTTCGGAACGGCGCACTAACGCCTTCGTGCCGGGAGCTGCGGCGGCGAGTACACGACGAGGTCGCGACGGTAGGAACGGTGCACATCGTCGAGCGCTCGGCGCATCTCATCTTCCATACGTTCGAGCCGTCGCCGCAACTGCTGCAGGTCGTCCTCGAGGCGGAGCACGCTCTCGACGCCGGCGAGGTTCAGCCCGAGCTCGGATGTGAGGCGCTGGATCAACCGCAGCCGCTCGATATCGCGATCCGAGTAGAGACGCGTGTTACCGGCCGTCCGCTGGGGACGCACCAGGCCGCGCTGCTCGTAGACGCGGAGGGTCTGCGGATGCATGCCTGCGAGCTCGGCTGCGACGGAGATCATGTAGCGGGCGCGGTCGGTCATCATTTCCGGGCGTTCTCGAGCTCTTCGAGCAACTCGCGCTCCTTCTTCCCCACGCGCTTCGGGACCTCGATCCGGATGCGCGCGAGCACGTCGCCGTTGCCGTTGCCCTTGAGGCGCGGCGCACCGCGACCTTTGATGCGCAGCAACTTGCCGTCCTCGGTCCCCGCCGGGATCTTCAGCGACACAGGTCCTTCGGGCGTCTGGGCCTCGACCGACCCACCGAGCGCCGCCGTCGAATAGGACACCGGCACCTGCATGATCAGGTCGTCGCCGCGGCGCTCGTACAGCTTCGACGGCTCGACGCGCGTGACGACGTAAAGATCGCCCGCGGCCGCACCGCCGTAACCGGCTTCACCCTTGCCCTTCAACCTGATGCGGGTGCCGTCCTTCACACCGGCGGGAATCTTCACCGTGTAGCGCTTCGTGCGCCGCTCGCGGCCGGAACCGTGGCAGGTCGAGCACGGCGTCTCGACGATCGAGCCCATACCGTGGCAGAGCGGGCACGGTTGTTGCAGCGCAAACAGTCCTTGAGATGTTGCAACGACGCCCCGGCCACCGCACTTCGGGCACTGCGTCGGTGCGGTGCCGGGAGCCGCCCCGGTGCCGTGGCAGGTGTGACATGCGAGCTCGAGCTGCACCGGAACGGTCACCTGCACGCCACGCAGCGAATCCTCGAACGCCACGCGGACATCGACCTCCACGTCGTTCCCGCGCTGTCCTCGCTGCGGTTGTTGCTCGTTGCGGCCGCGACCGAACATGCCCCCGAAGATGTCGCCGAGATCGAAATCGCTGAAGTCGAACGTCGTGCCACCCGGCGAGAAGCCGCCCCCGGGACGACCGTTCGTCGTGCCGTGCACGTCGTAGCTCTTGCGCTTTGCGGGGTCGGACAGCACGTCATAGGCCGACTGCACCTCCTTGAAGCGTGCCTCGGCCGCGGCGTTGCCCGGGTTCTTGTCCGGATGGAACTCGCGCACGAGTGCGCGGTAGGCCTTCTTCAGCTCCTCCGGGGACGCGTTCTTCGAGACCCCGAGCGCCTCGTAGAGGCTCTTAGAGGCCATCTGCGTCCACCGCAGGCGGCCCCGACGAGATCACGACCCGCGCCGGACGGAGCACACGATCCCCGAGGGAGTAGCCCTTCTGGAGCACCTGGATGATGCTGCCCTCCTCGGCCTCGGACGGCTGCGAGAGCAGAGCCTCCTGCGTATGCGGATCGAACGTCCCGTCTACCCGGATCTCGGCCAGTCCTTCCTTCGCGAGCGCCTCGGCGAGCGAGCGGTGCACCAACCGGACGCCGTCCTCGAGCTTCCCTTCCTCGTGCTCGGCGGCGGCCCCGAGGGCACGCTCCAGATCGTCGAGCACGGGCACGAGCTCCTTCACGAGGCGCTCGTGGGCGCGCGCGGCCAGCTCCTGCTGGTCCCGCGCCACCCGTTTGCGGTAGTTGTCGAACTCGGCCTTCAGGCGCTGGAGCGCATCGCGGTAGTCGGCGCGCTCCTTGCTGAGCGCGACGACCGCGTCCTCGCCCGCCAGGAGCTCCTCGTCGGGAGCAGGCT
>JBBSEJ010000046.1:0-24353 GCA_038239825.1 Gaiellales bacterium | reverse complement strand
GCCGTCCGGGGCGGGGCACTTCGTGAAGATGGTGCACAACGGCATCGAGTACGGCCTCATGCAGGCCTACGCCGAGGGCTTCGAGGTGATGAAGGCGTCGGAGTTCGAGCTCGACCTCCATGAGATCGCGGGTATCTGGCGATACGGGTCCGTCGTGCGCTCATGGCTTCTCGAGCTCCTGCATGCTGCGTTCGAGAAGGAGGGATCGCAGCTCGAGAAGATCCGCGGCTACGTCGACGACTCCGGCGAGGGCCGCTGGACGATCGCCGAGGCGATCGCCGAGGACGTCCCGGTTCCGGTGATCAGCGCGGCGCTCTTTGCCCGCTTCGCGTCGCGCCAGGACGAGTCGTTCGCCGCGAAGGTCAACGCGGCGCTCCGCAATCAGTTCGGCGGGCACGCGGTGAAGGCCGTCGCTCGTGCGAAGTCGCAACGTCAGGATCCTCGCGCGTGACGGCCCCTGTCGAGGACGCGAACCCGCTGTTGGAGGGGTTGCGCCTGCGGCGCCGCCCCGATCCCTGCATCCTCGTCATCTTCGGCGCATCGGGCGACCTGACCTCGAAGAAGCTGCTCCCGGCGCTCTATGCGCTTGCGATACGCAAGCTGCTGCCGGAGAAGTTCGCCGTGGTGGGCGCGGCTCGCACCGAGGAGAGTGACGACGAGTTCCGCGAACGCATGAAGCAGGCGGTCAAGGATCATGCGCGCGACCCGTTCGACCAGGCGACCTGGGACGAGCTCGCCGTGGCGATGCACTACACGACGCTCGACTTCTCGGATAAGCGAGCCGAGGACGCGCTCGCCGATCTCCTGACGCAGGTCGACGAGGAGCGCGGTACGCAGGGAAACCGCATGTACTACTTTGCCGTCCCGCCGGCGGCGATCGGCACGCTCGTGCAGGAGATCGGTGCGCGACGGGGTGCGGCGGGCTGGGTGCGGCTGATCATCGAGAAGCCGTTCGGGCATGACCTCACATCGGCGCTCGCGTTGAACGCCCAGATCAAGGAGCACTTCACCGAGGCGGAGGTCTTTCGCATCGACCACTACCTCGGCAAGGAAACAGTCCAGAACATGCTGGCGCTGCGGTTCGCGAACGGCATCTTCGAGCCGATCTGGAACCGCCAGTTCATCGATCACGTGCAGATCACCGTCGCAGAGTCGATCGGCATCGAGGCGCGGGCGGGGTACTACGAGTCGGCGGGCGCGATCCGCGACATCTTCCAGAACCACCTCCTGCAGCTCGTCGCGATCACGGCGATGGAGCCGCCGATCGATTTCACGGCCGACTCGGTTCGCAACGAGAAGGTGAAGGTGCTGAAGTCGCTGCACACGCCCGGCCCCAAGCACGTCGTGCGAGGGCAGTACGGCTCCGGGTTCGTCGAGGGCGAGGAGGTGGCCGGCTACCGCGAAGAGGAAGGCGTGGCGCCGGGGTCGCTCACGGACACCTTCGTCGCCGCGAAGCTCTTCGTCGACAACTGGCGGTGGGCCGACACGCCGTTCTACGTGCGGATGGGCAAGCGGCTCGCGCGTCGCGAGACGACGATCGCGATCCAGTTCAAGCGCGCTCCGCATCCGCCGTTCGAGGACGGCGCCGCCGAGGGCCTGCGGCCGAACGTGCTTCTGATCCACGTGCAGCCGAACGAGGGCGTTTCGCTCGCGATCGGCGCGAAGGTACCGGGACAGGGCATGACGATACGCACCGTGCACATGGATTTCCTCTACGGGGGAGCGTTCCGGGAAGGGCTTCCCGACGCGTACGAGCGACTGATTCTCGACGCAATGCTCGGCGACGCCACGCTGTTCACCCGGTCGGACGAGATCGAGGAGCAGTGGGCGCTCGTCGACGCGGTCGTCGCCTTCTGGCAGCGCGACCGACCGATGTTCCCGAACTACGCAGCAGGAACGTGGGGGCCGGCGACCGCCGACGAGCTCCTGCATCGTGACGGCCGCTCGTGGAGGCGCCATTGACGACCGCCTTGATCGAGGACTGGACCGGCGAGAACGTCACCGTCTCCGAGATCGAGCGTGAGCTCGCGCGGTTGCGTGACGCGACCTCGGCCACGGGCAGCCAGCCGAACCTGCGCACATCCGTGATGACGCACATCGCCTGGGCGCCTCCCGACTGGAAGCATCTCGCCGAGGAGACACTCGCCGGCATGGCGGAGCGGCATCCCTCGCGGACGCTGCTGCTCGTTCCGAAGACGGACGAGGCCGACGGGATCGATGCGCAACTCTCGATTCGCTGCTTCCCGATCGGTGATCGTGCGGTGTGCGGCGAGGTGATCGAGCTCGTGCTGCGCGGTGCGCGCGCACGGGCTCCCGCTTCGATCGTGCTGCCGCTCCTGATCTCGGACCTGCCCGTCTTCTGCCGCTGGCGCGGCGAGCCGGCGTTCGACTCGGCGGAGTTCGACCAGATGATCGAGATCGTCGACCGGTTGATCGTCGACTCGAGCGAGTGGGCGGATTCTCGATCCGACGAGCTGCAGGCGGTGTTCGGCCGCACTGCCGTCTCCGACATCGCGTGGTCACGAACGCTGCCGTGGCGCACGGAGCTCGCACGCTACTGGCCCGAGATTCGCGAGCAGGAGATCGCGATTCGCGGGCCGCGCGCCGAGGGCAACCTGCTCCGCGCGTGGCTGAACGCGAGACTCGATCGCGCGATCAAGCCGATCGAGGACGGCAAGCGATTGCTCGTCCGCCTCGGCGGCGAGAAGCTACCCCCGCCGCACGACCACGACCGCGGCCCGAGCGACCTCCTGAGTGCGGAGCTCGACCGCTTCGGTCGTGACCCGGTGTACGAAGAGGCGGTGCGCGCGTCTTCGGAGCTCGTCTGAAGGGGTCGTCTAGCTCGCAGCAGGTTCAACCGCGCGACCTGGCTCGTGTGCGAACCAGGTTGTCGAGTCTCGGCCCGCGGCGCTCTTTCCGCTCTCGGCAGCCCGTTACGCACGGAGGAGGGCCACAGCCTCGTCATGAAGGCGCCCGTTCGTCCCGACGAAGGAGCCGAGCTCCTCGGGCTCACCGCCCGTGAAGGTGCTGCAGCGCCCGCCGGCCTCCTCGACGAGGATCTGCACGGCTGCGTAGTCCCACAGGTGCATGACCGAGTCGCAGGCGATGTCGAGGGAGCCTTCGGCGAGCAGGCAGTACTGCCAGAAGTCGCCGAGCCCGCGGTTCGACCACGCCCGTTGCACGAGCGTGCGCCAGCCGTCCGGCATCGAACGCGCGGACGTCGTCGTGATGGCGCAGTCCTCGATCCGCGACACGGACGAGACGCGGCATCGCTCACCGTTCGCGAACGCCCCCGCGCCGCGGAGCGCCCACCATCGCCGGCCGAGTGCCGGCGCGGAGACGAGGCCCAGCTCGACGACACCGTCGCGTTGCAACGCCAGCAGCGTCGCCCAAATCGGCACGCCGCGCACATACGAGGTCGTGCCGTCGATCGGATCGACGATCCATCTGACATCGCTTCCGTCGTCGCCGTACTCCTCGCCCAGCACCCCTTCGCCGCGACCGGATGCGCGCACCCGGTCGCGGATCGCTTCCTCGGCTCCGCGGTCGGCCTCGGAGACAGGCGAGAGGTCGGGCTTCGTCTCGACTCGCAGGTCGAGAGCGCGGAAACGGCCCATCGTGATCGAATCGGCGAGGTCGGCCAGCTCGTGGGCGAAGTCGAGCGTGCCTACTACCAGCACGAGTGCTCCGTTCCGGCAGTTCCGCGTTGCGCGAGACTCTTGGAGCGGGGCACTAGTCGAGCCAGAGGTAGACGACGGCGACGCCGACCGTGCCGCCGAAGAGCACGCAGAAGAGCCCGAAGAGCCCCCAGCCCCACTGCATGTTCTTGCGGGCGATCGCCGCGTCGTCGTGCGGGTCGACCGTCACAGCGCCGCGTCCACAGCCATCGCGACGAAGAGCAGCGCGAGATACAGGAGCGAGTAATGGAAGAGGCGAACCGCGGCGATACGCTCCATGGTGCGGCGCAGCTCGAGCGCGTACCACGCGAACACGGCGCCGAGCGCTGCTGCCGCGACCCCATAGACGAGGCCGAAGACGCCGAGCGCAACGGGCGCGAGCGTCACTGCGATCAGCACGACCGTATAGAGGACGATCTGCCGGGCCGTCTCGCGGTCTCCCTTCGCGACGGGCAGCATCGGGACACCGGCCCGCGCGTAGTGCTCCTTGATCATCAACGCGAGCGCCCAGAAGTGCGGCGGGGTCCAGACGAACACGACTGCGAACATCACGAGCGCGGCCCAACCGAGATGTCCGCCGGCGCTCGCATAGCCAACGAGCGGCGGCACTGCTCCCGCCGCGCCCCCGATGACGATGTTCTGCGGCGTCGAGCGCTTCAGCCAGCGGGTGTACACGAGGACGTAGAAGAGGTTTCCCGCGAGTGCGAGGAGCGCGGTCGGCAGGTTGACGAGCGAATCGAGGAGCACGAATGAGAAGGCCGAGAGCGCGAGCCCGAACTCGAGCGCTCGCTCGGGGAGCACGCGCCCCGAGGCGACAGGCCGGTCCATGGTGCGCGCGCCCATCAGCCTGTCGATGTCGCGGTCGAGGTAGTGGTTCAACGCCGACGCGCCGCCACACGCAAGCGCCAGGCCGGCCATCGTCGCAGCGAACGCTCCCCACGCCGGGACGCCGCTCGCACCGACGAACGCACCTGCACCGCCCGTCAGCAGGAGCAGCGACATGATGCGCGGCTTCGTGAGAGTCACGTAGTCGCGCCAGGGCGACCGGTCATCGTGGCGCCGGAACGTGCGCGCGGCGACGAGAACGGTCGCGGCCAGTGCGAGAGATGCAAACAGAAGGTGCACGTCGCGGCCCACGAGGAGCGCAGCGAGCCCGAAGAGCACGAGCGCCGCGAGAGCGGGGGCAAGAAGCCTGCGCGCGGACACCCACGCGAGCGCGGCGAGCGCGGCGAGGGGAGGCAGCGCGACCGCCGCGAGCACGCGATGAGCCGTGCCCCAGCCTGCCGCGCCCGAGACGACGGCAAGCCCTGTACCGGCAACCGCGGCGAGCGCCGTCAGACGCGCCCAGGCGCCCATCAGGATCCCCGGGTCTCCGCGAGACGGCGACGCAGATCGCGGAGCGGCCGCGCGCTCGTCACGTACGGGACGTCGTCGAAGTTCCACGGGGGTGGCGGCGAGGTCGTGTACCACTCGAGCGTGTCGGCGCTCCATGGGTCGTTGCCGGCGCGCGGGCCGGTGCGCGTCGTCTTCACCACGTTCACGACGAAGACCAGCATCCCGATCGCCATTACGAACGAGCCGATCGACGAGGCCATGTTGTAAGCCTCCCACAATCCGTGTGGGTGGTAGGTGTAGACGCGCCGAGGCATCCCCAGCAGGCCGAGCAGGTGCTGCGGCATGAACGTCAGGTTGAAGCCGATGAACACGAGCCAGAAATGCAGCTTGCCCAGGCCCTCGTCGAGCAGCCTGCCGAACATCTTCGGCCACCAGTAGTAGAGGCCGCCGAAGATCCCGAAGATCGAGCCGCCGAACAGGACGTAGTGCAGGTGCGCGACGACGAAGTAGGTGTCCGTGACCTGCCAGTCGATCGGGAACGCGGCGAGGAAGATCCCGGAGAGCCCGCCGATCGTGAACACGCCGATGAAGCCGAGACACCAGAGCATCGGCGTGTCGAACGAGATGCTGCCGCGCCAGATCGTCGCGAGCCAGTTGAAGATCTTCACACCCGTCGGGATGGCGATGATCATCGAGCTGAGCATGAAGAAGATGTCGAGCCCGATCGGCAGGCCGACCGCGAACATGTGGTGCGCCCAGACGAGCAGTGAATAGAACGCGATGCCCACCGTCGAGATCGCGACGGCCTTGTAGCCGAAGATCGGCTTGCGCGAGAAGACGGGCAGAACCTCGGACACGATCCCCATCGCGGGCAGGATCATGATGTAGACCTCGGGGTGACCGAAGAACCAGAAGACGTGCTGGTAGAGGATCGGGCTCCCGCCGTGCGCGGGGTCGAAGAAGTGCGTTCCCGCCTGGCGGTCGAGCAGCATCAGCGTCAGCCCGGCGGAGAGCACCGGCAGGACGATCACGAGCAGCCAGGCGTAGGTGACGATCGACCACACGAAGAGTGGGATGCGCATCCATGACATCCCGGGCGTGCGCATGTTGTGCACGGTGACGATGATGTTGATCGCGCCGACGAGCGAGGCGATCGAAAGCGTGTGCAGGCTGAGGATCCAAAGGTCCTGGCCGTTCCCCGCAGAGTGCAGGGTCGAGAGCGGGGTGTAGGCGGTCCACCCGCTCGCCGCCGCTCCGCCTTTCGCGAAGAAACTGAGGAAGAGCACGATGCCTCCGAGCAGGAAGAGCCAGTACGAGAGCGCGTTCAGGCGTGGGAAGGCCATGTCGCGCGCCCCGATCATCAGGGGCACGAGGTAGTTGCCGAAGCCCGCGAGGATGGGGACGATGACGAGGAAGACCATCGTCGTTCCATGGATCGTGACGACCTGGTTGTACGAATTCTTCGTGAGGAACGACTCGTCCGGCGTCAGGAGTTGCGCACGGATCAGCAGCGCGAGCACGCCGCCGATCCCGAAGAAGACCAACGAGGTGACGATGTAGAGAATCCCGATCCGCTTGTGGTCGACCGTCGTCAGCCACGACGTGACCTTGCCTCGGCGCCAGTCGGCACGGTACGGCCGGACCGACTCGACGCGGACGGCCACTACTGACCTCCGGCCTTCGTGTACTGCTTGGTGTAGGCGATCAACGCGTCGATCTGTGCCCCGCTCCAGTTCTTCCCGACCGCGGGCATGCCCCCGCGGCCGTTCCGCAGAAGCGTCTCGATGCCTCGGCGGTCTCCGAGCAGGGAGTTGCCGCGAAGCGCCGGACCGACGTGGGCATGGTCGAGCTGGTGGCACTTCTGGCAGACGCCCGTCCACTCCTCGCGGCCGAGGTCCGCGCCGCTCGCGTTCGCCTGCCGCTGCTGGATGAAGCGGTCGTACTGCGCTCTGGGCACAACGTGCACCTTCGCCTCCATCAGGGCGTGCTGGATTCCGCAGAGCTCCGCGCACCGGGCGATGTACGTCCCGGCGGGGGCCTTGAACCAGGTGTGGTTCGTCGTCCCGGGAATCGCATCGTATTTCCCGCCGAGATCGGTCACCCACCAGGAGTGATTGACGTCGTAGTCGTAGCCCTGGATCTCCTCGTGCACGACCTGATCCGCGGGGGCGATCATGTCGTCGATCGACACCGCGCCACCTGGATAGCGGAAGAGCCAGTAGAACTGGTGTCCCTCGACCGTGATCTCCGTCTGGTCTGCGGCGGCCGCCTTCGGCGCATCGGCGATCCCCGGCAGCTTGTAGAAGACGAACGCACCGATCGTCGCCAGGATCACGACCGGCGCCACCGTCCAGATGATCTCGAGACGCGTCGAGCCATGAATCTGTGGCCCCTCGGCTGTGCGTGCCCGCTTCCCGCGGCGGTACTTGACGATGAACGTCACGAGCGCTCCCTCGACGATCAAGAAGATCAGCCCGGTGAAGACCGCCACGAAGATGAATGCGTCGTCGATGCGATGGGCGTTCGGCGAATGCGCCTCTCCGGGAAGAAAACCGGCGTTCCCGGCGTCGGCGAGCGTGCTCGTCGCGAGTGCGACAATGCTCGTTGCGAGTGTTGCAAAGGCGATCCGGCGCACGCCGGATGGCATCGTATAGAGCGTGGAACCCCGGAGTCAGGTCGAGCTGCCCGGACACGTCACCGGCTCCTTCGACGTGTTCGTGAACGGCGTGCCCCAGGTCGAGGGCGTCGACTACGACCGAGTCGGCCGGATGCTCGTCTTCCGGCGCGAGTTGTCCGAGGAGGGACGTCTCGGCTTCTGGCGCTGGTTGTCGCTCTTCCTCGGCGTCGCGGGTACGTATCGCAAGAACGACAAGGTCGACGTCGTCTTCACCGAGGCCGGCCGCCGCTCGGTCGTCAGCCTGCAAGCCCTCTGAGGGAATCGCGAAAGCGACGGCAAGGCTACACTTCGATAACCCTGGTTTGGCGTCGGGGCATGTCCACGCTGGACGGCCGCCATACGCTTGATCGGGCCGAGGCCGCTCGCTGTGGATCGTCTGTTCCACTTCCGTGACGCTCGTTTGGCGTCGGGACGAGGCTCGCCGCGGCGTGTCCCGTCGGGCCTTGGCGTCCCGGTTCGCTCGTTCGCTCGGGCGCGACGCGACGCCTGCTAGCTTCACGCCTCGTGGCAAGCGTCGTCGACCGCGCGCGCGCGCTGCGCCCCGGAAGCGTGCTCGCAGCGCGCTTCTCGACGCCCGCGATCCTCTGCCTGCTGACCGCGCTCTCGCTGCTTCTGCGCACGCGGCAGTTGAACGCCGGCTTCTGGATCGACGAGGGGCTGTCCGTCGGGATCGCACATCATCACCTCGCGTCGATCCCAGGCCTGCTGCACAAGGACGGCTCGCCGCCCGGGTACTACCTGCTGCTCGGCGTCTGGATCCGCGTGTTCGGGGATGGCGAGCAACCCACCCACGCTCTCTCGCTCCTTTTCACCCTCGGCAGCATTCCGCTCGCATTCGCGGCCGGGCGGAGCCTCTTCGACCGCCCGACCGGGCTCATCTGCGCCCTGATCGCCGCACTCGACCCGTACCTCACCTACTACGCGCAGGAGACGCGCATGTACTCGGTCGAGGCGTTCTTGTCGCTCGTCGTCGTCCTCGCGTACGTCAACGGGATCGTGCGCGCGAGCACGCGCTGGACGGTCGTGTTCGTCATCTCGCTGACCGCGATGATCTACGTGCACAACTGGGCCTTGTTTCTCTGCGTCGGTTTCGCCGCCGCCACGCTGCTCTTCGTCCGGGAGCGCCTCAGGCGCTTCGGCGCCGCCGCTCTCGGCGTCGCCGTGCTGTACGCGCCGTGGGTCTCGACACTCTTGACGCAGGTGCGTCACACGGGCGCGCCCTGGTCGACCGCACCCAGCTTCCACGATCTCGTGCTGGCTCCGGGTGCGGTGTTCAACGGCGACGCGACCCTGATGGCGTTCCTGCTCGCCGGCGGCGTCGGGCTCGCGGCCGTCCTCCGACGCCGGGGCGACCCCGAGCGGGCGCTCGTGTTGTCGCTCCTCGCTGCGGCCGGCGTTGCAATCGCGCTCGCCTGGGTCGGCTCGCAGATCTCGCCCGCGTGGACATCGCGCTACTTCGCGGTCGTGCTCGGACCGCTTCTCGTCGTCTCGGCGCGCGGGCTCGTGCGCGCACGGAGGCTCGGCGCCTTCGCCCTCCTCGCAGTGCTCTTTCTCTGGTCGGGCTATCTCGTCAAGGACACCAAGGAGAACGCGCGAGCGGTGAGCGCCGCCCTCGCGCCCTTCATCCACCCCGGCGAGCTCGTCATCTCGACCCAGCCGGAGCAGATCCCGCTCTTCCGGTACTACCTCGGCCGCGACGTCCCCACCGCCACCGTCCGCTTCGCATCGACTCTCGGGACGGTCCCGGATCCACGGATCTTCGATTGGCGCGACGCCATCGAGCGCCTGCGTGCCGCTCGCCCGCGGCCAACGCTCGCAGCGCTCCTTTCATCGGTGGCACCCGGCCGCGAGTTCGTCGTGGTGACGCCCGTCTTCCGCGACTACCGGGCCTGGAACGCCCGGTGGACGAAGCTCGTGTGGCGTCGCTCGCAGCGGTGGACGGCCCTCCTTCGTGCTGACCCGCGACTCAGGCTCATCCGCCACGTCGTCACGAACGAGGTTGCGATCCACCGCAACTACTTCAAGCCGATGGAGGCATTCGTGTATCGGCGCCTGCGCTAGCATCGGGGACGCCTTCGGCCTCGCCCGCGGCGACCTCATGACGATCGAGAGCTCCCAGACGACGCTCGTCCTCGGCGGCGGCCCGGCAGGCCTGACCGCGGGATACCTGCTCGGGCGCGAGGGACGGGACGTCGTGGTGCTCGAGGCGGAGGATCAGGTGGGTGGTCTCGCCAAGACCGTCGAGCGTGACGGGTACCGCTTCGACCTCGGCGGCCACCGCTTCTTCACGAAGGCGATCGAGGTGGACACGCTCTGGCACGAGATCCTCGGCGAGGAGTTTCTGCTCCGGCCACGCATGTCGCGCATCTACTGGAACAACCGCTTCCTCGACTACCCGCTGCGGGGGCCGGACGTGATCCGCAAGCTCGGCCCGATCGAGCTGACACGTTGCATGGCGTCGTATCTGCGCGCTGCTGTACGCAGGAACAAGGTCGACGATTCGCTCGAGGACTGGGTCTCCAACCGATTCGGCCGACGCCTGTTCGAGCTCTTCTTCAAGTCGTACACCGAGAAGGTGTGGGGTGTGCCCACCTCCGAGATCCGGGCCGAATGGGCGGCGCAGCGGATCAAGGGGCTGTCGTTCTTCTCTGCGGCGAGGGCCGCCTTCTTCGGCAACAAGGACAACAAGGTGAAGAGCCTGATCTCGGAGTTCAACTACCCGCGCTATGGGCCCGGCCAGATGTGGGACGCGATGACGGCAGCGATCGAGCGCGAGGGTGGCGAGGTGCGCCTCGACGCCCCGGTGTCTCGCATCGAGCTTTCAGGTGGGCGGGTGGTCGAGATCGAAGCCGGCGGCGAGGCTTACGAGCTCCCTGACACGGTGATCTCCTCGCTGCCACTTCGTGCCGTCGTCGAGATGGCCCGTCCCGCACCTCCTGACGACGTCCTCGCCGCCGCTCGCGGGTTGCGTTACCGCGACTTCCTCAGCGTTGCGCTCGTCGTCGACGGCGAGGATCTCTTCCCCGACAACTGGATCTACATCCACGAGCCCGCGGTTCGCGTCGGCCGAATCCAGAACTTCCGTTCGTGGTCGCCCTGGATGGTTCCGGATCCCGACAAGGCGTGTGTCGGTCTGGAGTACTTCTGCTTCGAGGGCGACGATCTGTGGACGATGAGCGACGACGCTCTCGTCGAGCTCGCCTCGCGCGAGCTCGAGCAGTTGCAGCTGGCGCCACACGGGAAGGTCGAGCGTGGCTTCGCGATCCGGGTGCCCAAGGCGTACCCGATCTACGACGCAGACTATGCCGAACGGGTCGCGACGATTCGCGACTGGCTCGAGGGAATCGAGAACCTGCAGCAGGTGGGCCGAAACGGTCTGCACCGCTACAACAACTCCGACCATTCGATGCTGACGGCGATGCGCGCCGTCGACAATCTGCTCACAGGAGCTCGCCACGACATCTGGGCAGTGAACGCCGAAAGCGTCTACCACGAGACCGACGTCTCCGACGAGCACCCATATCGCTCCGCACCCGAGACGCCCGAGATGCAGGCGCTCGCAGTCACGCGCTCTGACTAGGAAGGTCACTCTCCCCGCCGCGACGGCGGTCGCGGCGGCACTTCTCACGTGGCTCGCGCTGCCGACCGTCTGGTGGGCGCCGCTGAACGTCGACGAGGAGCTGACGCTTCGCCTCGGCGATTTCTCGCTCGGGCACATCCTTCACATCGTCTCCACGAAGCGCGGCGGGGGGCCGCTGCACTTCTGGCTGATCGAGATCCTGCTCGGCTGGTGGCCCGGAGTCTCTGCCCTCCGCATCCCGTCGCTCGTCTTCGGATGCCTGGCCCTTCCGGCTGTCGCGCTGCTCGGCCGCAGGCTCCTGGGCGGCGCCCCCGCCGGGGCCGGTGTCGTTCTGCTGACGGCGGCATCGCCGATCCCGGTCCTGTACGCGACGTTCGGTCGGCCCCACACGCTGCTCTTCGCGTGGCTTGCCTGGTCGACGCTCCTCGCGCTGCGGGCGGCCGAAGCCGGCGATCGCCGGC
Organism: Gaiellales bacterium; assembly: GCA_038239825.1. Classification (GTDB taxonomy): domain Bacteria; phylum Actinomycetota; class Thermoleophilia; order Gaiellales; family Gaiellaceae; genus PALSA-600. The sequence continues at coordinate 12,623 of JBBSEJ010000046.1, read as the reverse complement.
TCTGGGTCGCGGCGGGTGCGCTGCTCGGCTTCACCGTGCTCATCCATCCGACCGCGCCGCTCTATGCCTTGACGGCGTTCGGCGTCGCACTCGTCTACGCACCACACTCTCCACGCTCGGTGGTCCGCCACGCGTGGCCCGGAGCAGTCGCGCTGCTCGTCGCCTTCGTTCCGTACTACGTGCTCACGCTGCACGTTCTCGGCGACCGGTACGGCGTGGGCTCGGGCGCGACTCGGGGCCGGACCTTCTCCGGACGGCCCGTCTGGGAGGATGCCCTGCATTTCGTTGCGCCCGGCCGGCACGACGTCAACTACTTCACGGTGCTCGCCGCCGTCGGGGTGGTGTCGCTGCTCGCGCGGCGCGCGTATCGCACACTCGCGTTCTGCACCCTGACGATCGCTGCGCCCGTCTTCTTCTTCTCGGTCGTCCCGGCGAGCGGCGACTCAGCGCTCTTCTTCGACCGGTACATGATCCCGGTCACGCCGGCATTTCTCGTCATCGTCCTCGCGGGATGCGTCACGATCGCCGACTGGGCGGGCGCTCTTCGGCTCGTCGTGCTGGCCCTCCTCGTCGGTGGCCTGCTCGGCGTGGAGGTGCGATACGACCTCAATCATCGAAACGCCGTACGTCGGATCGGCGTCGATTCCGTCGTTCGACGCGTCGAGGAGGTTCCGCGCGGGGCGGTGATGTTCGGCTCAACGGGAACGAGCGGTGCCTTGTTCTCCTCCTTCGACTATGGGCACCCTGCGAACCTGCTCGACCACCTCGTCGCGCTCCGGGTGCGGTCGATCGACCTCGTCGACGACGACTCGTGCCGCCGGGCATTGCCATTCCTCGAAGGCCCGGGCAGGCGCCGTTTCGGCGTCTGGCTCTTCTACGCGGCCTCGCCCGGCGAAGGGGTCAGGGCGGCGCACGCATTGGCTGCGCTTCCGGGGACCCGTCTGCAGTCCGTAGGCAGCCACTACTTCGTCGTTCAGACCCAGTCCCCACAGCTGCCGCGCGCTCTCGTCAGGCTGGGCGTGCGGCTTCGGCGTGCATGGAAGAGAGCCGTACCCTCGAATCGTCGTGTCGACGAGCTGTTGTTGGCCGACCGGCAGCTTCTCGAAGGCCCCGCTGCCTGCGTTCCCTACGGCGAGCTCGGCGACCCGGACATCAGCCCGCACTGGCCCCCTGCCACGAGCTCCCACCAGTAGGGACATCGTGAACGACGCTCACGCCTTCCACGACAACCCGTTTCGGGGATCTCTCGCGCGCGCTTCGGTGACGATGTTGCGGGCATGAACGAGAAAGTGCTCATCGTCGATGATCAGAGTGTCGTGCGCGACGTGATGCGTCTCACGCTCGAGAGCGCCGGCTACACGGTGCTCGCTGCCGCGTCTCCACTCGAGGCGATCGCGCTCGCCCGCGGCGACACCTCGATCGATCTGCTCGTCACGGACGTCGTCATGCCGGAGATGGATGCCTTCGAGCTCGCCCAGCGCATCACCTCCGACCTGCCGGGGGTGAAGATCCTCTACACGTCGGGGTACACCGACGCGGGCGCCGAGGGGCCGTTCATCCACAAGACGCCGGTACAGCTCGTCGAGAAGGTCGGCTCCGTTCTCACCGGCCCCGTCTGAGCGCCCGGCTCGCTACCCTCGGCACGTGGTCGACCCGGGACGTATGGCGAAGCTCGCCCGAGTCGCACGCTCCGCTCGGGTGCCACGCATCCTGATCCTGACCGCGAGCGTCGGGGAAGGCCACGACCTCCCCGCCCGCACCCTCGCCGAGCAGTTACGCGTCGAAGCACCCGGAACGGAGGTGGTGATCGCGGACGGTCTCGTTGCGATGGGCCGTGGGCTGCGCCTCGTCAACGAGGGAGGAGCCAGCGTGTTCTTCTACCACTTCCAGTGGGTCTGGGACGCGACGTTCTGGCTCTCGTCCGGGTTCGGGCCCTCGCGGCGGCTGGTGCAGGCGCTCGTGCGGGCGCTCGGATCGCGCGGTCTTCGCCGACTCGTCGAACGTATCGACCCCGATGTCATCGTCTCGGTCTATCCGCTGACGACCGAGGTGCTCGGCGGCCTGCGCCGTCGTGGCCGGCTTCGAGTCCCGGTCGTCGCGGCGATCACCGATCTCGCAATGATGCACTGGTGGGCGGCGCCGGGCATCGACCTGCACCTCGTCATCCATCCCGAGGTCATCGCGGAGGTTCGCACCGTCGCCGGGGCGGGCGCCGAGGTCGCGGTCGTGCACGGCCTCACGCGTCCGGAGTTCACGAGGCCGTGCGACCCGGCATCGGCACGTGTCGCCACCGGGCTGCCTGCAGCGGGGAAAGTCGTGCTGGTCTCGGGTGGCGGGTGGGGAGTCGGCGATCTCGAGAGCGCGGCCGACGAGGCTCTTCGAATGGACGATGTCGCCGTCGTTGCCTGCCTCTGTGGCCGCAACGACGAGTTGCGGGATCGGCTGAAGGCCCGCTATGCGGGGAATCCCCGCGTGCTCATCGTCGGCTTCACCGAGCAGATGAGCGAGTGGCTCGCCGCGGCCGACGCACTCATTCATTCGACGGGTGGGCTGACGGTGCTCGAAGCGTTCGTCCGCGGATGCCCGACGATCTCGTACGGGTGGGGGCGTGGCCACATCCGCGTGCACGACAAGGTGTTCCGCAAGCTCGGGTTCGCCGAGCCCGCTGCGACGCGACTCGAGCTCGCGGCTGCTCTCCGCCGTGCACTCGCTGCGCGGCCGAGCCCCGATTTCGCACTCGCATCTCTGCCGTCGGCGGCGTCGCTCGTGCTGGCACTCGTCACGTGAGGGGCGACTGGCTGCTGCCTGCCGCAGCGCCGATCGTGCGCCCGGTCGCGCGGGCCTACCGGATCGAGTGCACGCTCGCCCACGACCGTGCCGTCGCCGTCACGTTCGACGACGGACCCCACGCGCACGGAACACCGGCGGTGCTCGCCGAGTTGGAACGCGGCGGAGCGACAGCGACGTTCTTTCTCGTCGGCGAGCAGGTTCGGCTCCGGCCCGCCCTAGCGCGCGAGATCGTGGCCGCCGGCCACGAGGTTGCGCTGCACGGCGACCGGCACACCCTGCTCTTGCGGCGGACCGTACGCGCGATCGTCGACGACCTCGACCGCGCGATCGCGACGATCGCCGAGGCGACCGGCATCGCTCCAGCCCTGTACCGCCCTCCCTATGGCGTCTTCAGCGCCGGTGCGCTGGCAGCAGTCCGTCGGCGCGGCTGGCGGCCGCTTCTGTGGTCGACCTGGGGCCGCGACTGGCAGCGCAGTGCCACGGCGACGTCGATCGCGCGCCGCGCGACGCGCCGGCTGCGGGCCGGCGACGTCGTGCTGTTGCACGATTCGGATGCCTACAGCTCGGACGACTCGTGGCGCAAGACGGCGGCGGCGCTGCCGTCCGTCATCGACGCGATCGCCGCCCTCGGCGTGCCCGCGTCGTCTGTCACCCACTCCACGTAGCGGCGCACGCCGTCGGAGAACGTCGTCGTTGCCTCCCAGCCGAGCTCGCGCGCGGCGCGCTCGCCGGAGATGTTGCCACCCCGCAGGTCGCCAGCACGTCCTTCGACGTGCACGATCGGCACGTCGCCCACCACGTCACGGACGGCGCGTGCGATCGCCCGCACGCTCACGTTCTCGCGGCCGACGAGATTGAAGACCCTGTCGGCGCCGGCAGGGGCGAGCGAGGCGACCACGCCCTCCGCAAGATCCTCGACGTAGACGAAGCGACGTGACTGGGTTCCGTCGCCGGCGATCGTGAGCGGCTGTCCCGCAAGGGCCTTGGCAGTGAACGCGGCGACGACGGCCGTCGGGCGCGAACGTGGGCCGTACGGGATACCGAACCGCAGGATCGAGTACTCGATCCCGAAGAGCTCGCCGTAGCTCGCGGTGTACATCTCGCCGGCAATCTTCGTCGCCGTGTAGAAGTGCTTCGGCAGAGCGAGAGCAGTGGCCTCGTCGAGCGCCTCGGGGCCGGTCGCATCGCCGTAGACCCAGATCGTGCTGGCGTAGACGATGCGCGCGATCTCCGCATCGCGAATGACGTCGAGAAGCGTCTGTGTCCCGCGGACGTTCACCCGATCCGCCTGCGCCGGGTCGCGTGCCACCTGATCGACGTCCGCCACCGCCGCGAGGTGCACGACGGCGTCGCAGCCGGTCACGGCACGACGGACGGCATCCGGGTCGCAGAGATCGCCGAGGACGGTTTCGACCTCGGCCGGCGAATGATGGGGCGACTCGACGAGGTCGAAGATGCGCGGCACGTGGCCCGCCGCCTGAAGGCGATCGACGACATGAGAGCCGATGAAGCCGCACGCACCGGTGACGAGTACCTTCACGTACCGTCGTCCTCGGCACGGTAGTAGAGCGGTACACACCAGTGGTTCTCGGCCACCCAGTCACTCGTGGGCAGATCGACGGGGTGACCGAGCAGGCGGTGGCACGGCTCGTCGTAGACCTTGCCCGTCGACTGCTCGACCGGCTCGAAGACGATCACCTTGTACAGCCCCGAGGTCATACCGTCGGGAAGCTTCATCCGCGACGGGTAGAGCGGATCGATGTGCAGCCGGGCTTGCTCGTTCTTCCAGGCGACGATCTCGTCGAGCCGGTCGACCTGGACGAGACCGATGGCCGCAGTGAACTCGTTCATCCGGAAGTTGAGGCCGTGCACGGCGTAGTCCGGCTTGCCGTAGTTGCGAAACGTGCGGGCGAACTCGAGTGCCTCGGAGTGTCGGGAGACGAGCATGCCTCCCTCGCCCGTGGAGATGGTCTTCGTCGGTGCGAAGGACCACACGCCGAGGTCGCCCCAGGTGCCCGCACGCCGGCCGTTCCAGTCGGCGCCGTGCGCGTGTGCGCAATCCTCGATCAGGACGATCCCCTCGCTGCGACACAGCTCGGCGATCGAATCGGATTCGAAGGCGACGTGACCTCCGATGTGAACGAGGAAGACCGCGCGCGGGCGATGCTCGTGCACCTTTCGCTGGAGGTCGTCGAACGACATGCACAGATCGTCGGCGTTGCAGTCGACGAACTCGACGCGCGCCCCTGCGCTGATCGCGGCGAGGGGTGTCGCCATGAAGGTGTTCGACGGGCAGAGCACCGTCTCGCCGCGCACGCCCGCCCACTCGAGCGCCGCGAGAGCAGCCCCGGTCCACCCGTTGAAGGCGACTGCGGCCTCGACGCCGTTCCAGGCGGCCCACGCCTCCTCGAACTCGGAGGTCAGGGCGCCCTCCGACCATCGCTCCGAGTCGAACACGCCCTCCCAGAGCGCCTGCACGCGCGCGCGGTCGCGCTGGTCGAATCCGATGGCAAAGCGCGCGAGATCCGTCGGGATGCGGGGGGCGAGCATCGGATCAAGCCTATAGCGCAGTCCGGAGCTCACATCAACCGTCGGGTGACGAAAGCCTGACTGCTCGCGGAGGTAGGTTCCGTCAGGCCGCGGCGGGCTGCTGAGCTCGATCGCCGTCGAGCATCGCGCGCACCGTCCGTGACAGATCGTTGCGACTGAACGGCTTCTGCAGGAAGGCCGACTCGGCTCGAACGAGTGCTTCCTGGTCGTAGCCCGAGATGAAGAGAACGAGCCGCGCGTGGATCTGCTCGGCGAGCTTCACCCCATCGGTCTCGGGCATCACGACGTCGGTGATCAAGAGATCGAAGCGACCCTCGAGCGCGCGGGCCTCCCGTGCCGATCCGGCGACCGAGACCTCATAACCTTGATCGCACAGCACCTCCATGAGGAGCTCGCGGACGACACGCTCGTCGTCCACAACGAGAACGCGCTCCGCGCCGCGTGCGGCTTCGCCAGGCGCGGCGGCCGCAGGTGTCGGCTCCCCCGCGGCAGCCGGCAGCCGAACCGTGAACGTCGCCCCTTCGCCGGGCGCGGAACGCACCGCGACCGAGCCGCCACTCTGCGTCACGATCCCGTAAACGGTCGACAGACCGAGTCCCGTTCCCGATCCGATCTCCTTCGTCGTGAAGAAGGGCTCGAAGATGCGGTTGCGCGTGTCGTCGTCCATGCCTTCGCCGGTGTCGGTCACTTCCAGCAGCACCTGGTCGCCGTCGTTGCGCGTCGAGATCGTGAGTGTCCCCGAGCCTGCCATCGCGTCGCGCGCGTTCACCGCGAGGTTGAGCAGCACCTGGCCGACCTGACTCGGATCGGCTTCGACCGAGTGCAGGTCCGAGGCCAGGTCGAAGGCGACCCGTACTCCTTCTCCGATCAATCGACGAAGCATCAACTCGATCTCGCTGGCCGATTCGTTCAGGTTGAGGATGCGCGGCTTGAGCACCTGGCGGCGGCTGAAGGCGAGCAGTTGGTGTGTGAGCGCAGCGGCTCGTTCCCCGGCAGAGCGGATCTCGTTCGCGAAGCCCTTGAGCCGTTCGTCGGCGAGCGAGTCGGTCAGGAACTCGGCGTAGCCGTTGATCGCGAGCAGCAGGTTGTTGAAGTCATGCGCGACGCCGCCGGCGAGCCGCCCGATCGCGTCCATCTTCTGGGATTGCCGCAACTGCTCGGATGTCTCCTCGAGCGAGCGCTCGACCGCATTTCGTTCTGCACGGCTCCGCTCGAGCGAGCGTGCCATGCCGCGGACGAGTGGAAAGAGCGCCGCCCACATCCCGAGGAGCGCAAGGAGGAGGAGCGAGGCGAACGGGAGGAGGAACGACCGCACCGTGGCGGCAACGGGAGCGTACGACTCGTAGATCTCGAGCACGCCACCGGCACGTGCTTCGCCCCGCAGTCGCAGCGGGACGTAGACCTCGAGTGCCTTCACATCTTTGCCTGCGCCGCCCTCGTGATTCAGGGACGAGACGTCGCGCACCGTCTCTCCCCCGAGGACGGTGCGGAACTCATCGATGTTGTCCGTCTTCGTCCCGATGAGCGAATGAACATTCGAATACGTGACGAGCCCGTCGGGGGCCCTGTAGAGCTTCACGCGGAGCGCGCCGTCGCCGAGGATGCGGCTCTCGAAGAGCCGGTCGAGCTGCTCGAGGCGCGCTCCGGCAGCCGGGCGCCCGAGATCGGCGGGCGACAGCTCGTCCCGAAGGATGCTCCGCCCGACGAAGCGAGCCTGGGCGGTAACTCCGCGCTCCGCACGCTGGATCTCGTGGGCGCGGACGTACAGGAGCAGGGCGCCGCCCGCCAATGCGATGACGAAGGCGGTCGCTGCTGCAAACCGCAGGTGCAGTCGGGTCGTAGGTGCCAAGGGCCGTCTCCGGGAGGCATCGGACACCGGCTGCCGAACCCTCACCCCCACAATGGGGGGGCTTGCCGGTTCGCCTCAGTCCAGGCCTGCCTCGTGCAGCGGCCGCCGGGCCCAGGCGAAGGTCTGGCTGTACCAGCCGTCGAACGGGTGGAGCGTCACGCCTTCGTCGCTCGAGTGGACGAACCAACCACCGCCGAGGTACAGCGCCGCGTGGTCGACCTCGCTCGGCTTCGAAGCAGGCCCGTGCGCCCCGAAGAACATCACGTCGCCGGGCTGCAAGCTCGTAGCGGGCAGCGCGTCGCGGCGCGGAACCTCGCCGCTCATCTGGTAGGTGGTGCGTCCGCGGAGAGCCCCTGCCAGTCCGCGCTCCCCCTCGTAGGTGGTCTGCTTGTAGACGCGCCACACGAACCCCGAGCAGTCGAAGCCGCCCACGGACTGGACTCCGAAGAGGGTCTCCCGCGAGGGGCTCGTCCCGCCCCACACGTACGGATATCCGACGAATGAGACTGCCGTCGAGAGGATGCGGCGCTGCCACGGCGTGAGCTCGGGCAGCGAGAGGGCCGCCACTTCCTGACGCACGGCGTCGGGAGCAGACCCTCCGAGCGCCAGCACCTGCGCGAATGACCACGCAGCCTCGGCGCGGGTCACTGCCTGCGAGGGCAGAAGCTCGAGGTCGTCCTGTCCGGCGGGATGGTTCAGGCGCAGCCCGAGCATCCGGGCCACCGTCTCCGTCCCCGTGTTCGGCCGAGGTTGCAGGCCCGCACGCACGAGCGTTCCCTGGATCGATCGCGCGGCGTCACCGAGGCCGAGGTAGCCGACGAGCGCTGCGTCGAGTTGCCTGACGGACACGGCCTGCGCCGGCACGACGGCGCGATAGAGGGCCCGCGGCGCACTCACGGCCGCGGGAGCGGCGACCTTCGGGAGCGACGAGCGCACGATCGGAACCGCGACCGGCAGCTGCGGCACGACGGGTCCCGTGCCCTGGGCATTCGCGACGGTCACGTTCCAGAGGGCGATCGCCGACCCCCCGCCTGCGAGCGAGACGCTCACGGCCAGCTGGTGCAGGCCGTCCGACAGTGTGTGCGTATCGAGCTCGAGCTCGAAAGGCGGCGCGAGTGCGGTGTGGACGCCGAGCCCGTCGACGGCGAAGTCGACCCGGCCGACGAGGCTGCCGGGAGCATCGATCGCCACGGCCTCCTCGCCGCTGATCGTTGCGCCGGCGCCGACCGTCGAGACGATCGTGAGAGGCTGCGGGACGGGCGGTGTCGGGACCGGTCCGTTTTGCAACCCGTCGGTCACGGCGATCGCGTCGGCAAGGGCGGACTGGGTGAGCGCGGCCTGCGGTGCGAACGCGGCCGATGAGCTCCCGAGAATGCCCGCCCGGGTGACCGTGCGAATCTCGGAGGCGGCCCAGTTCCGGCCCGCCGCTCCCGCTCCCGCTGAGCATGTGACGATGCTCGCGAGTGCGAGCGCAGCCGAGCAACCGATGCGGCGAGTGATCATGGCCATCGAGTCTCATCGGCTCTCGTCGGTCGAGCCTCTTGAGGCCATCGTCGGAGCCACAGGTCGCCAGGATCCCCCGAAGGGTTGAACGGGCACCCGCGGCGGTCCACCGGGGCAACGACCTTGCGGCCGTGCCCCGGGAGGATCGATCGGGCGCCGAGTTTAGGGCCAGAAACCGCCGACGTCGGCGCCGAGGAGGGCGCTGACGATGAGCGCTGCGGCAGCAGCGAGCGAGCTGAGCTTGGACATTCGGGCTGTCTCCTCACCTACGGTTGACGGGTGACAGCCCCCGGGGGCTGGCGTCATTCTTCCTGGGGCGCGGCGGAATGCAACAGCCGTCAGGCAACACCATTGACGGGAGGCAATACACTCCGGTCATGCCTCGCTCCCTCACGACTCACATCGACTCTCCCCGCGCGCTCGGGATCCGCCTGAAGGCGGCCCGGGTGCGTGCTGGGATGTCGCAGCGGCAGCTTGCCTTCCCCGGCTGCACCGCTGCTTACATCTCGCGCCTCGAAGCCGGCGCGCGCGTGCCGTCACTTCAGATGATCAACCAGGTCGCCATTCGACTCGACGTCACGGGCCAGTGGCTTGCGACGGGAGTCGACGCGGCAGTCCTCGAGCCCGTCGAGCTGCTGGAGGCGGAGGTCGCACTGCGCCTCGGCGAGGTCGACGAGGCCGAGCGCCTGTTCACCGCTCAGCTCGACGCCGGCGATGTCTCACGGGCCGCCGCGCTCGCAGGTCTCGGCCAGATCTCGTTTCGCGCGGGTCGTCTCGAAGAGGCGATCGATCGCCTCGAACGTGCCTTCGAGCTGCGTGGGCGCCGGGCGCTCGCCGACCCCGGAGCCGTCGACACCCTCGGCCGCGCGTACGCATCGGCCGGCCCGCTCGAGTCCTCGATCGCGCTCTTCGAAGCCGCACTCACCGAGGCGACCGAGTCCGGCGCGTCGATCGAGGAGCTGCGCTTCTCCGTGCTGCTCGCAAACGCGCTCATCGACAGTGGCGCGTTCGGCGCGGCCGAGACGGCGCTCGCAAACGTGATCAAGATCGCCGAGGAGGTTGCAGATCCTGTCGCTTCGGCGCGGCTCTACTGGTCGCAGTCGCGGTTGCACTCGGCGCGGCACGAGCCCCAGCTCGCGAGCCGATACGCACGCCGCGCGCTCGAGATCCTCGAGCGAACCGAGCATGACGCGTACGTCGGGATGGCCTACCACCTTCTGGCGCTCGCCGAGATCGAGTCCGGCGACGGCGAGAGTGCGCTCCAGCACCTTGCTCGTGGTCGTACCCTCTTGGGCGGGGATCTCGGCGAGAAGGAAGACGCGAAGTTTGCGATCGAGGAGGCACGAGCGCTCGTGTCACTCGGCCGCACCGGCGACGCCGCTCGGGCTGCGGCCCGAGCGCTCGGCGTGATCGACGCCGTCGGCTCAGGAGACCGCGGCCGCGCCTACGTCACGCTCGCCGACGTCTTCTTCGCAGCGCGCGAGCCCGAGCGCGCCGAGATGCTCTACGGTCAGGGGCTCGACCTGCTGATCGAGCACGGGAAGCCGTTCGCGCTCGATGCGGGGCGGCGGCTGGCCGATCTCCTGGAGCAAAAAGGGGACGCGACGGGAGCCCTCGCAGTGCTCAAGCGCGCTGCGGCCGCGGCATCGTCGCCCGCTCCGGTTCGAGCCTGACCCGCACCTAACGGTGACGCCTGCGAGCGCGGTTCGGTGCCTCGTCTGCGAGTGTTGCCACGCGGACGGCTCGGAACCCGCCTTCCACATCGGCCGCTTCGCGCTCGAACGTCAGCGGCTTGCCCGCCATGCGATCGCCCAGTATGTGCCCGGGCTCGAATCCGGACTCCTCGACGAGGAGCCGTTCGCCGTCCTCCGTACGGATGTAGCCCATCCGCTTCTCCGGGTTGAACCAGATCAATGTGCCGCGCATCGTTCCCCTTTCGACATTCAGCGCCCGCCCGCCAGGCGATCGGTCTCGAGGAGCGTGAGACATCCCGGGCAGACCTCGTCGTCGTCAATTGTGACCCAAGTCGACCTGTCGTCGGAGTCTCGTGCCGATCTGGCGCACCGAGAGCAGGGGTCGAGGTCGCGTTCGTCCGGCTCAGAGCTCATCCGCGAGGCAGCACGTAGAAGGCGATCGCGGCGTACTGGCACGCGGCTGCGGCCAGGGTGCAGACGTGGAAGATCTCGTGGTAGCCGAAGACCGCCGGCCGAGGATCCGGGCGCCGGAGCGCGTAGACGACGGCGCCCGCGGTGTAGAACAGGCCGCCTCCGAAGAGGAGGGCGATGCCGGCCCACCCCACCTTGGCGAACTGCGAGTACGCCACGACTCCGAGCCAGCCGAGTGCGATTCCGATTGCGGCGGAAAGCTGCTTCGGGGCCTTGACCCATAGCACCTTCAGCGCGATCGCGACGCCGACGCCCGCGTACACGATCGAGAGCACGACGATCGCCCAGGCGCGGGAGAAGATGATCAGGCCGAACGGCGTGTATGTCCCCGCGATGAGGAGGTAGACCCCGGCATGGTCTGCACGGGCGAGCCAGGAGCGAGCGACCGGCGACCAGGTCGGGCGGTGATAGAGAGCACTCATGCCGAAACAGCCGGCGAGGCAGCTCGAGAAGACGATCGCCGATATCCGGGCTCGGCCCGGCTCGGCCACGATCGCGAGCGGGATCGCGAGCGCGATCGCGGCGAAGAAGCCGGCCTCATGGAAGACGCCCCGAAGGCGCGGCTTCACGCGGGCCGGAATCTGCTCTGCATCAGGTATTCGGAGGCCTTCCTCTCGCCGTTCGGTCGCCTTCAAGCCTAACGGCTTTGTGCGAATCATTGCTCCCGCAGCTACACTCACGGCTTGGAACTGAGCGAGTCTCGACGGTGCGCATTTGCATCTTCTTGCCCGTTCATGAAGTTGGCAAGGAGGTGAAAGAGATATGGCAAGCGGAACCGTCAAGTGGTTCAACGCGGACAAGGGTTACGGCTTCATCACCCCCGACGAGGGTGGGAAGGACCTGTTCGTGCACTTCAGCGCGATCCAGAGCAGCGGCTACAAGTCGCTCGCCGAGGGTGCGAAGGTCGAGTACGAGGCGCAGGAGGGCGACAAGGGCCCCCAGGCAGCCAACGTGACCGTCACGGCGTAAAGCCGTTCGAGCAAGCGGCGGGTGTGCACACCACACCCGCCGCTCGCTGAAATTCTCGAAAGGAGGGGAGCGCGGTGGCGCAGCAGAAGGAAGAGAAGGTCGAGATGACGGGCGAGATCGTCGAGGCGCTCCGGAACGGCATGTTCCGCATTCAGCTCGACAACGGCCACGAGACCCTCGGCTACACAGCCGGAAAGATGCGGCGGTATCGCATCCGGATGAACCCGGGCGACCGCGTCCGCATCGAGCTCTCGGCGTATGACCTCGGCCGCGGCCGAATCGTCTACCGGATGCGTCCGGGCGACGAACGCGAAGCCTAGAGGCTTACACCGGGGCTAGGCGCTCGAGCACGACGACGGGAATCTCTCGCGTCGTGCGGGCCTCGTAGTTCAGATAGCCGGGCGCCCGTTCGACCACCTGAGCCCAGAGGCGTGCACGCTCTGCGCCCGAGGTCGTCCGCGCGGTCACCGCGAACTCGTCGCGACCGATCTGCAGCCTCGCCCGCGGGGTGCGCTCGAGGTTCAGCCACCACGCGGGCGGCCGGTCCATGCCGCCGTAGGAGGCGATCACAACGAACTCGTCGCCGGTGCGGAGCGCGCACAGAGGCGTCGTGCGCGCCCTGCCCGTCGCGCGCCCGGTGGTCGTGAGGAGCACGACCGGCAGATTCCACAAACGCCCGCCGATCCGGCCGCCCGATCGGCGGTAGAGCGCGCGGTGCACGGCGCCCAGGCCTTTCGCCATTACGGGTACGAGAGCGCGGCGCATGTCCGCTCAAAATACAGCGGCTCTATGCTGAG
>JBBSEJ010000045.1:0-25270 GCA_038239825.1 Gaiellales bacterium | reverse complement strand
CGGTCGGCGTCCGCCACGATTTGTACGCTCTCGACCAGATCCGAACGCTTCACCTGCATGGTGATCCTCCTGGGCAGGGAGACGGGGACTCGACACCTCCAATCCTCCCTGCTCAGGCGGACATCACCCAGCCGAGCAAGCACCGCGCCAGGCCTCTTACTGAACGATCCGGGTTAGTGGTGGGGGGCGGGTAGCGTCGCCCGGCGATCGTCGCCGTTTGCACCGCGAACGCCGTCTACGCGGCTGGTGCGACGAGGCGGTCGGCCTCGTCGTGCCACGGCCCGTCCTCGTGCTCGAGCTGCCGTGCGAGCTCGCGCGCACGCTCGAGCAGGTCGCGGTCGGCGTGCAGCTTCGTGAAGTGGAGGTCACTCCAACCCGACTGCCGCGTGCCGAGCAACTGCCCCTCGCCCCGCAGCTCGAGATCGACCTCGGCGAGCTCGAAGCCGTCGCTCGTCTCGACGAGTGCGTGCAGCCGCGACTGCGCCACATCGGTCAGCTCGAGCTTGTCGCGTGAGATCAGGAGGCAGTAGCTCTGCTCTGCTCCACGCCCGACACGGCCGCGCAGCTGGTGCAGCTGGGCGAGGCCGAAGCGGTCGGCCTCCTGCACGATCATGATCGTGGCGTTCGGAACGTCGACTCCCACCTCGATCACGGTCGTCGCAACGAGGACGTCTAGGTCGCCGGCCTTGAACTGCGCCATGATCTCGCGGCGCTCGGCGGTCTTCAGGCGCCCGTGCAGGAGGCCCACCCGGTATCCCTTCAGCTCGACGCGTCGCAGGCGCTCGGCCTCTTCTTCCGCCGCGCGCGCGAGCCGAGTCTCGGACTGCTCGATCAGTGGACAGACGACATACGCCTGCCGCCCCGCGTCGAGATGCACGCGCAGCCGTGCGTACGCGTCCGAGGAGCGCTCGGCACCGACCCAGGCAGTCACGATCGGCTTGCGATTCGCCGGCCCCCTGGCGATCTCGCTGACGGAGAGGTCACCGTAGATCGTGAGCGCGAGCGTCCGCGGAATCGGCGTCGCCGTCATGTGCAGCACGTGCGGAGAGCGGCCCTCGGCGAGGGCCGTGCGCTGCTGGACTCCGAAACGGTGCTGCTCGTCGACGACGGCAACGGCGAGATCGGCGAACTTCACGTCACGCTGGATGAGCGCGTGTGTTCCGATGGCGATCTGCGCAGCGCCGTTCGCGATCTCGTCTCGGATCCGCTTCGAGCCGACCGAACCGGTCAGCAGAACACACCGGACGCCGAGCTGTGCGCACAGCGGCTCGAGCGTGAGGAAGTGTTGCTCCACGAGCGTCTCGGTGGGAGCCATCAGCGCGCCCTGACGGCCGTTTTCGACCGCCCGCAACAGGGCGTAGAGGGCGACGACAGTCTTTCCGGAACCGACGTCGCCCTGGAGGAGCCGCTGCATCGGCACCGTGCGGGCGAGGTCGGCGTCGATCTGCGCGATCGCCGATTCCTGGTGCTCGGTGAACGCGAAGGGCAGGACGTCGCGATACCGTCCGGTCAGTTCGCCCGGTGTCGCGAGTGGAGGTGCGACCGCGTCGTCTTCACGCGAGCGCGCGACGACGAGCTGGAGGGCGACCAACTCGTCGAGCGCGAGCCGGCGACGGGCGACCTCCGCGTCCGCCTCGTCGCGCGGGAAGTGAAGCGCTGCGAGCGCGTCGCGGCGCAGTGGCAGATCGAGCTCGGCGGGGAGGGTGTCAGGGAAGTCACGAGCGTGATCAGCGAGCGCGCCTCGCATCAACTCGCGCAACTTCGTGGAGGGGACCTGTTCGCTCGCGGGATAGACGGGTGCAAAGTCCGCCGTCGCGCGCGGTGCCCCCACGTCGTAGCTCTTCACATCGAAGCCGTGGCGACCGAGCTTTCCCCGCAGCCGCAGATGCGTGCCGGGCGCCAGCTTGTCGGCGAGCCACGGCTGGTTGAACCACGACGCGCCGATCGAGCCGCTCGCGTCCCTGATGCGGGCGGTCACGATCGTGCGGCGGCCCCCGAGAGTGCGGATGCGGGCCTCGACGACCTCACCGGCGATCGCGACCTCGTCGTCACCGAAGAGCTGGGAGATCGGAATCTCGTCGACGGCGCTCTCGTAGCGCCGCGGCCGGTGCAGCAGCAGTTCGCGCACAGTCGTGAGGCCGAGGGCTCTCAGGCGACGAGCGAGCGCAGCCCCGACGCCGGGCAGCGATTCGACGCCCGCGTCGAGGCGCTCAGGGTGCGCCCAGGCGCGGGGACGTGGCCAGTCGCCCTGGACCACACCTGTGAAACCCGCGTGCATTCGGGTCATCGTCGCCACCGCACGGGAGCATATGACGCGGAGCGGACACCGTCAGCCGGCCTCCGAATCGAGGTACCAGAAGAACCCCACGGTCCCCGGTCCCGCGTGGGTGCCCACGACGGCGCCGAGCGTCGTCGCGATCTCGAGGGTCGCGCGCGGGCGCTCGTGCTCGACGAGCTCGCGCAACGCCTGCAGGCGTTCGGGTGCGGCCGCGTGCGCGATTCCGACCTTCAGGTTCGGCGAGTCGTTCGTCATCGTCGCGAACTGCTCGCGGAACTCTGCGAACGCCTTGTGGTTACCACGGACACGCTTCAGCGGAACGACCTCGCCGTCACGAATCGTCAGGATCGGCTTCACATTCAGCAGGTTGCCGGCGAGAGCGGCCGCTCGGCCGATGCGCCCGCCCTTCGCGAGATAGTCGAGCGTGTTCACGGTGAAGAGCAGCCGGTGCCCCGCCTGGTAGCGCGCCACGAACGCATCGATCTCGTCGTCGGTCGTCCCGCACTCGAGGCGTTCCTGGATGCCGAGCGCGATCAACGCGATCGACACGGAGACGGTGCGCGTGTCGATCACGCGCACGCGGTCGCCCCCGAGCAGCTCAGCGGCGGCCTCGGCACTCGCGAACGTCCCCGACAGCGTCGAGGAGAGCTGGAGCGACAGGATCCGCTCGTACTGCGCGAGCTCCTGATAGGTAGAGAGGAAATCGGCCGGGGTCGGCTGCGAGGTCGTCGGTAGTTCGGTGGCGGTCTTGAGCCGCGCATAGAACTCCTCCGCGCCCATCTCGACGTAGTCGCGAAAGCTCTCTTCCCCGAAACGCACGTACAGCGGGACGACGCGGAAATTCGGGAATCGCCGCGGCGCGTCGGGGAAGTCGGCGGTCGAGTCGAGCACGACCGCGGTGTTCTCGGCGGTGAGATTCATCGGCCGGCCGCGTCCTCGACGGCGGCGATGATGCGATCGAAATCCTGATCCTTCGTCAGGCATGACACCGCCCCGGCGTCGAGCAGCTCGTCGATCTCCGTCTTCGTCACCGACGCGGTGAGACAGACGACTCGAGTCGCAGGCGCGGCCGCCAGCACCGCGCGCGTCGCTTCCGCACCGTTCATGCCCGGCATGCGGTAGTCCATCAGCACGACGTCGGGCGCGAGCTCCGTGCAGAGCGCGGAGGCTTCGTGACCGGTCGCGACGCTTCCGACGACCTCCACCTCCCGGCGCATGCCGAACAGGAGCTGCAGCGTCTCGCGGAAGGTGTCGTTGTCCTCGACGAGCACAACGCGGATCGGGTCGCTCACGCGAAAAGCTTACGGGAGACCCGCTGCGGCATCGTCACTCGGCCGAGAGCAGGAGCGGGTAATGCGGCTGGCCGCCCGCGTGAACATCGAGCTCGAGCTCCGGGTGGTCGGCGGCGAGCCCGGCGAGCAGCTCCTCGAGCTCGGGCGCCTCCTCACCGGTGAGCAGGGTCAGCACCCCCCGCGGCTCGGCGAGCAGTCGCCCGAGGACAGCCCGCGCCACCTCGTCGAACGTCTCACCTCCGGCGACGGGCTCGCCGTCGGCGAGACCGAGCCACGTGCCCTTCCGTACGTCGACTCCGTTCAGCTCCACGTCACGTGAGGCGAGGGTAACCGCCCCTGTCGCGACCGCGCCCACTGCTTCACGCATCTCGGCCGCGTTCGCCGCGGCATCACGCGAGGAATCGAACGCAACGAGCGCTGCGAGACCGGCCTGGAGTGAGGTGGTCGGCACGACCCGCACCTCCTTCGAGGAGTTGTCGGCCGCCTGCTCCGCGCTCATGATCACGTTGCTCGAGTTCGGCAGGACGACGACCTGCGACGACGAGATGCTTTCGATCGCAGCGAGGAGGTCGGCTGTCGACGGGTTCATCGTTCGGCCGCCGTCCACGACGACCGCAGCGAGGCTCTCGAACAGTTTCCGGTTGCCGTCGCCCGATGCGACGGCGACGACGCCGCACACATCGGCGGTGGCAAGTTCCGCGGGGACAGACCGCAAGAGCCGCTCCTCGCGCTCGAGCGTTTGCTCGTGCATGTTTGCGATCTCGACGCCTCCGATCGCCCCGCGCGCGACTCCGAGTGAGAGCGCGCGGCCCGGATCGTCCGTGTGCACGTGCACCTTGAGCGCCGTCGGGTCACCGACGACGAGCAGCGAGTCACCGATGTGCTCGAGCTCTGTCTCGAGCTCGGCGGCGTCGAGCCCGTCGCCCTCGACCACGAACACCGTGCAATAGCGATAACGAGACAGCTCGTGGTGGATCGCCTCGATTCCCACGTCGCGGTCGACGACGTTCTCCGGCATCGCGACCAACGGCTCGCCAGTGAGGGCTGAGGCGATGCCGCGCACGATCTCGACGAGACCTGCCGCACCCGCATCGACGACGCCGGCTTCCTTCAGCACGGGAAGCATGTCGCGTGTCTTTGCGACCGTCCGATCGCCCGCCGCAACGATGCTCGCGAGCTCGGAGCGCTGCTCGGCTGCGTCGGCCATCGCACGAATCGCGGTGAGCATCGTGCCTTCCACCGGCCGCTTCACCGCGCGATACGCGGCATCGCTCGCCGACCGAAACGCCCGCGCGAGGTCGTCGCTCGTCGCGAGCGACTCGGTCGCGCCCCGTACGATCTGCGAGAGGATCACGCCGGAGTTGCCCCGAGCTCCCATCAGCGCGGCGCGCGAGACTTCCCTCGCGAGCGCAGCGCGGTCCTCGGGGCCTTCCCCGTCGAGGGACTGAGCGATCTCTCGCACCGTGAGTGTCAGGTTGGTCCCCGTATCGCCGTCGGGGACGGGATAGACATTCAGGTCGTCGATACGCCCGCGATTCGTCTCGATCGCAATCTGCGCGCCGTTCACCAGATCGCGCACGACCTGTCTCATGCGCTCTGCCGCACGCGTTGGATGACGACCTCGACCGCCGAGACCCCGAGTCCCGTCAGTCGCTCGACGTCGTAGCCGACCTGCGAGCGGATCGTCGAAGCGACCTCGGCGAGATTCAAGCCGTGCTCCACGACGACGTGGAGCTCGACGCGCAAGGCGTCCGCGTCTCCCTCGACGCTGATGCCGTCGCGCCGGAGAATCCGCCCCACCCGGGTGCCTGCGGAGATGCCGACGACCCCGTAGCAGCCGAGCGCGGTCTCGGCGACGATCCCGGCCACGGCGTCACGCGAAATCGTGAGCCGCCCGTCGGCAAGGGCCTGCGTCAGGTCATCCGCCACGACAGGTCATTAGACCCGATCCACGCGCTCGAAGGTTGCGAGGTGGTGGAGCGGCCGGTCAGACGGCCTTCTGCACCTTGTTGCCCTTGAGGCAACGGGTGCAGACGTACGCGCGGGTCGGCGAGCCCTTCAGCAGCACGCGTACGCGCTGCAGGTTCGGATCGAAGCGCCGCTTCGTCGCGACCATCGAGTGCGACCGGTTGTTCCCGAAAGAGGGCTTCTTGCCACAGATTGCGCAGACCTTGCTCATCGCGGGCGGGAGTGTAGCGATTCCCTCCGCCCTATTGGCGCGCGCTGGCCCGCAGCCGAGCGAAGAGATCGGCCATCTCGAGCGCGGAGCGCGCGGCCTCGGCGGCCTTGGCGATCCGCGCCTCGGCCTGTTCGACATCGTCGACGGTGAGCACGCCGAAGGCGACCGGCACGCCGGTCTCGATGGCGGCGAGCTGCAAGCCCGATGCGCACTCGGCACTGATGTACTCGAAATGCGGCGTGCCGCCCCGCACGATCGCACCGAGGGCGACGATGCACGCGTAGCGCCTCGTCTTGGCAAGCGCCATCGCGGCGAGCGGCAACTCGAACGCGCCGGGCACGGGCATGATCGTGATCGCGTCCTGTGCGACTCCTGCCTCGACCAGCGCGTCGAGCGCGCTCTGAAGCATCCGGTTCGTGATCCCGCCGTTGAAACGTGAGACGACGATGCCGACCGACCGGCGGTTGCCGAGCGGGGTTCCCTCGAGCACCGTGTAGCCGTCGGGCACGTCGACCTCGCCGCGCACGTGCTCGACGCTCGCGCCGTCGGGCGGCGGGTCCTCGATCACCGCCGCCGAGTCGGCAGCGGGCCAGCCCTCGAACGGATCGCCTGACGCCTCGTCCGCATCCTCGACGATCGGCTCCTCGTCATCCACCTCGTCGGTCTCGCTCGACAGGGGAGTCGTCGGGGTGGCGGGCTGCCGCGGGTCGTCGATCTCGCTCACTCGGCCTCCGGTTCGTAATCGAGGTTCTTCAGATCCTGGTGGTGCAAACGATGTCCGAGCTTATCCCGCTTCGTCTCGAGGTAGCGTTGGTTTTCGGCACGCGGGCGCACCTCGATCGGCACCTGCTCGACGACGGTGAGGCCGAAGCCGTCGATGCCGACGAGCTTCTTCGGATTGTTGGTGAGGATTCTCACCGTCGAGAGCCCGAGGTCGGCGAGAATCTGGTTGCCGATGCCATAGTCACGCGCGTCGGCGGGAAAACCGAGCTCGAGGTTCGCCTCGACGGTGTCGAGCCCCTGCTCCTGCAGCTCGTAGGCGCGCAGCTTGTTCAGCAGACCGATGCCGCGGCCCTCCTGCGCCATGTAGAGGAGCACGCCGCTGCCTTCCGCATCGATCTGCGCGAGTGCCTGCTCGAGCTGCTCACCGCAATCGCAGCGGAGCGAATGGAAGACGTCGCCGGTGAGGCACTCGGAGTGGACCCGGACGAGGACGTTCTCGGCGCCGTCGAGGTCACCCTTCACGAGTGCGACGTGCGTCTTCCCGTTCAGCTTCTCGCGGAACGCGACGGCGGTGAACTCGCCGAACTCGGTCGGGAGCGAGACGGCCGCGCCGCGCTCGACGAGCTTCTCGTGCCGGCGACGGTACTCGACGAGGTCGGCGACCGTGATCATCTTCAGGGCGTGACGCTCGCAGTAGCCGACGAGGTCGGCGACACGGGCCATCGTGCCGTCATCGTTCATGACCTCGCAGACGACGCCCGCCGGGCTGAGCCCCGCCAGGCGTGCGAGGTCGACCGCGGCTTCGGTCTGCCCGATCCGCTCGAGGACGCCGCCGGGCTTTGCCCGCAGCGGGAACACATGGCCGGGTTGGACGAGGTCGCGGGACGTCGAATCGGGGTGGATCGCGACCTGGATCGTTCGACTGCGGTCGGCTGCCGAGATGCCAGTCGTTACGCCTTCGCGGGCCTCGACCGAGACGGTGAACGCCGTGCCGAGCGGCGCCTCGTTGTGGTCGGTCATCGGGCGAAGCCCCAGGCGATCGGCGCGATCCTCGGTGATGCAGAGGCAGATGAGCCCGCGGGCGTGGGTCGCCATGAAGTTGATCGCCTCGGGCGTCGCGAACTGAGCTGCAATGGTCAGATCGCCTTCGTTCTCACGGTCTTCGTCGTCGACGACGACGACCATGCGTCCTTCGCGGATGTCCTCGATCGCCGCTTCGACCGTTGCGAATGGCGTGATCACAGCCATGCCGAAGGCTAGCGCGAGAGCAACTTCTCGACGTACTTGGCGAGCACGTCGACCTCGATGTTCACGGGAGCGCCTGGCTCGAGGGCGTCGAAGGTGGTCGCCTCCAGGGTATGCGGGATCAGCGCGACGGCGAAGCCGCTGCCGTCGATGGCAGCCACGGTCAGGCTGGCTCCCTGCACCGCGACCGAGCCCTTCTCGACGAGGTAGCGGAGCAGGTCAGGCCCCAAGTCGATCGAGATCCGGCGTCCGCCGCCCTCGGGCTCGACGCTGCGGACGGCGCCCATCCCGTCGACGTGGCCCTGCACGTAGTGACCCCCGAGCGGCTCCCCCGCACGCACCGACGGTTCGAGGTTGACCCTCGACCCCGGCTCGAGGGTCGCGAGGGCTGTCCGGGCGAGCGTCTCGGGCACGACGTCGAACGCAAGCCTCGGGCCGAGGCAGGCGACGACCGTGAGGCAGACACCGTCGATCGCGACCGAGTCGCCGATCGCCGCCGCCGCCGCAGTCCGCGGCGCGTCGACCTCGACACGCACGCCGTCCCCCCCGCCGCTCCGGGTGACGACGGTTCCCACCTCGCGGATCAAGCCGGTGAACACGTCTGCAACGGTACCCACGGTGCCAGGCACCGTTATGGGTGCGTCATGTTCCGTCCACAGGCCTTGCCGAACGCTCGGTGCAGTGCGAGAATCTCCGCTGCGGTGGGATGCCGCACGGTGCCAGGCACCGTTTTGGAAGGCACCGTTTTGGAACTGCGACCGGGATGGTCGCCGGCCGATCATCGGCTGCAAGGATCGGCACGACAATCGAATCGCTCTTGCGCCCGGCCGGTGCGGCTACTCGCCGTACACGAGCGTCTCGACCGTCTCTCGGACGAGCACCTCGAGCTGGCCACGCTCGCCGGGAAGCGCTCTTCCGAGCTCGACCAGCAGCTCGCTCACGGCTGCGCGACCGTCGGGCGCGAGCCCGTCGATGCCGATCGACTCGAGCCTGCGGCGCAGCTCGTCGTTGCCGAGCTGACGCGTCAGCCAGTGGCTCAGGTGCGTGACGAGCCGGTCGTCGGCACGCTCGGTATCAGGGCTCGTGGACATACGCTTCGAGGAGCACATCGTCGCCGAGCCGCGTCGCCTTGAGCCCGGACAGTGTGCGGGCCGAGGGTAGCGCAGTGAGCACGCCGGCCCCCCGGCCCACCACTCTGGGTGCCACGAAGAGCACGAGCTTGTCGACGAGCCCCGCTGCGAAGAACGCCGCAGCGATCGTCGGTCCACCCTCGAGGAGCAGCGATTGCACGCCCTCGGCTCCGAGCGAGCTCAACTCCTCGCCGAGCGGGCCGGGTCGCAGCTCGAGGTCGAGGCCGTCCGGAAGCGGCCCGTGGGAGAAGACGAGCCGGCGCGGTTGCCCCCGCGGCGTCTCGACGTTCCGCGCGTCGAGCCGTGGCAGATCGGCGCGGGCGGTGCCGCCTCCCACCGCGACCGCGTCGACCTCGGCGCGCAACTCGTGCACGCGCCGCCTGCTCTCCTCGCTGGTCACCCAGCGCTCACCGGGAACGGTCACCCTCCCGTCCAGCGTCATTGCTGCCTTGTAGATGACGAACGGTCGCCGCTTCGCGACCCACGTACGCCAGGCCTCGTCGAGCACGCGGGCCTCCGGCGCGTCGACCTCCTCGACCTCGACGCCGGCGGCTCGTAGCAGCTCCGCGCCACCGGCCGCCGCCGGGTTTGGGTCGCGGGAACCGAAGACGACGCGCTCGACGCCGGCAGCGAGGATCGCGGCCGTGCACGGTGGCGTCGTCCCGAGATGCGCGCACGGCTCCAGAGAGACGTACAGGGTCGCGCCTCTCGCAGCCTCACCGGCCGCGTCGAGCACGACGCGCTCGGCATGTCGGCCTGCGGCCTCGGTCACTCCTTCGGCGATCACCCGGCCGTCGCGCACGAGCACGGCGCCGACGGTGGGCTTGGGGTAGGCCCGGTGACGCGCGGCGCGTGCGATCCCGACCGCACGGGCGAGCGTCACGCGAGTGCTTGCACGAGTCGCCGGTAGGCGCCCGGCACGTCGTCTTCTCCGAAGACGGCCGAGGCAGCGACGAGCAAGGTCGCTCCCGCGCGGCGGGCCTCGCTGATGTTCTCACCCGAGATTCCCCCGTCGACCTGGACGTGCACGGCCGCCGGGAGCGCGTCGCGCAACCGCCGCAAGCGGCCATAGGTCTCGTCGATGAACGGCTGACCCGAGTAGCCCGGATGGATCGACATGCAGAGCACGAGATCGGCGTCGGCGGCCACCGCCGCGACCGCCTCGGGCTCGGTCTCCGGGTTGAAGGCAACACCGGCCTGCAAGCCCTCGGCCCGTGCGGCACGAATGGTGGCCGGCACGTCGTCGACGGCTTCGACGTGGAACGTGACGCTGTCACCTCCTGCCTCCCGGATCGCTCCAAAGTACTTGGCCGGGCGTTCGACCATCAAATGGACGTCCATCGCGCCGCCCTGGGAGTGGATCACGGGCGAGATTGCCTGGAGCACGATCGGGCCCATCGTGATCGGCTCGACGAAATGCCCGTCACCGATGTCGAAGTGGAAGACGCGGCACCCGGCGCCGAGAAGCGACTCGACCTGGTCGCCGAGATTCGCGAAATCAGCGCCGTAGAGCGAAGGTTCGACCTCGAACGCACGGATCCACTCACCCCAGCCCATCGTGCCGATGTTATGCCGTGAGCCGGGCGATGAAGAAGCCGGAGGTGTCGTCGCGATCCGGTCGTGTCAGGAGAAACTCTGGTCTGCGAGGGTGCGCGTACTGCGGCCACTCCTCGTCGAGCGGCTCGACCTCGAGGCCCGAAGCATCGACGACCGCCTCATTCTCGTCGGCGTTCAACGTGCAGACCGAGTACACGATCGTGCCGCCCGGCTTCACGCGTTCGGCGGCCGCCTGCAGGAGCTGGAGTTGCAGGTCGGGCAGCGGGCGCGCACGCCAGCGCAGATCCGGCCGGCGGGCGAGCACCCCGAGGCCGGAGCACGGCGCATCCACGAGAGCGCGATCGAACCCGCGCTCGTCGAGCTCGCGCAGATCGGCTTCGACGACGCGCACGTTCGGAGGCATCTCCTCGGCCATGGCGCGCGCGCGACCGGGACGGATCTCGACGGCGGTGACCTCGCCGGCGAGCATTTCTGTCTTCCCGCCGGGCGCCGCGCAGCCGTCGAGAATCCGCTCACCAGGCTGCGCTCCGACGGCCAGGGCCGCGAGCTGGGAGGCCCGGCTCATCGGCCGCATCACCGCCGGGTCGATCTTCTCGACGACGTAGGCGCCGGGCACATCGGTGGCTCGCCCGACAGGAACGGCCGAGCGCACCTCGAGTGCGGGGCGCTCGTTCTGAGCGCGCATCAACGCGAGCGCAGCGTCCCGGCCGAAGTCGCGCTCCCAGATCTCGGCGATCCAATCCGGGTAGGAGTGTTTCAACGCTCCTTCCGGGAGCGAGGCGACGAGCCCGTTCAGCCCCGCCGCGAGGCGACGCATGACGGCGTTGGTGAACGGCACGGCACGTTCGCGGTGCGCCGCTCGCACGAGCTCGACCGCATCATCGGTGACCGCATGCACCGCCTGGTCGGACCAGGCGAGCTGATACGCGCCGAGCCGCAGCGCAGCCCTCACAGGTGCGTCGAGCTTCCGCACGGGCCGCTTGCCCAGGTGCTCGATACCGAAGTCGATCGTGCGTGCGCGCTGCACGGTGCCGTAGGCGAGCCGCTGTGCGAGGGCTCGGTCGCGTTCGTCGAGCCCTTCGACCGCAGCCGCGAGCGCGCGGTCGGCGTACGCCTCGTCCTCGAAGACCCGGCGCACGACCTCGAACGCCGCACGCCGTGCGGGCGCGATCACCCAAGCCCTTCGGTCAACGCAGCCCGCGCAGGTACGCGTCGTAGCTCATCGGGGTCCGACCCTCCGGCTGGACGAGCTCGGGCACGAAGCGATCGTCCTCGAGGCGCGCGCGCCAGATCGTGACCCTTCGGCCGTTCAAGGTCGTCCACGCGCCGATGTGCGGGGAGAGCGCGCGCACGCGCCGCCATGCATCACGGGGGTCATCGAGATCGAGCTGACGATCGGAGGGAGCGATCTTCTCCGCATAGGTGGCGCCTGTCGGGGCCTGCGGTCGCAGCGACAGCGATGGTAAGGCCGCGTCGACGAGGTGAGCGGCGAGCTCACCCGCGCGTTCGTAGACGCCGCCGGCATCGAGCTCACCGATCTCGAATGCCTCCTGTGCTGCGACTGGCCCGGCGTCGAGCTCCGCGACCGTCTGGTGGACCGTCACGCCGGTCTCGTCGTCGCCGGCGAGAATCGCGCGCTCCACCGGTGCGGCGCCGCGCCAGCGCGGCAGAAGCGATGGGTGGACGTTCAGCCAGAGAGCCCGGTCGAGCAGGCGCGGAGGGATGTACAACCCGTACGCGCAGACGACGACTGCCTCGGGAACGTCCTCGGGAAGCTCGGGCTTCGCCGGCTGATGCACGACGATGCCGAGAC
Source organism: Gaiellales bacterium (assembly GCA_038239825.1). GTDB lineage: Bacteria > Actinomycetota > Thermoleophilia > Gaiellales > Gaiellaceae > PALSA-600. The sequence continues at coordinate 13,053 of JBBSEJ010000045.1, read as the reverse complement.
GCTCCGCGGTCTCCTTCGCAGGCGGTCGCGCGAGCCTGCGGCCACGCCCGCGTGGCGCATCGGGGCGCGTCAGCAGCCAGGCGATCTCATTCGTCGCGGCGAGCCGCTCCAACACATCGGCTCCGAGCGGCGCGGTCGCGGCGACGGCGATCCTCAACGAAGGACGACGCGCGGCCGCAGCGTTGCGAGCGCTTCCTTGCGGTGCTCGTCCTCCGTTCGATCGATGATCATGACGCCGTCCAGATGATCGAGCTCGTGCTGAGCGATCCGCGCTGAATGAGGATCGAGCTCCAGTCGCACGTCGATGCCGTGCTCATCCTTGCCGGCGAGCGTCACGGCTGTCGCGCGCTCCACCGGGACGCGCACACCCTGTAGTGACAGACAGCCTTCCTCATCCCTTTCGGTCTCTGCGCCCCTCTCGATGATCACCGGGTTGACGACGGCGCGCGGCCCGCCGTCATCCGGCACGAAGACGAAGAGGCGCCGGAGCACGCCCACCTGAGTCGCGGCGAGGCCGACGCCCTGGGCGTCGTGCATCAGCACGACCATGCGCTCGACGAGGCGGCGGAGGTCGTCGTCGAAGTCCGTCACCTCGTGTGCGACGAGCCGAAGGGCGCTGTCCGGGTATTGCCGGATCTGCGCGAGCGCGAGCTGCCGGCGGGCGTCTGCCTCGGCCTCCGAACGCTGCTCATCGGCATGGTGGTCAGCGTCGTGATCGTCGCCGAGCCCGGATAGGTCGTGATCGTGGTCGTGCGCCATCGGCGGTGCAGTCTAGAGACGACGCGAGTGGCGTGGCCGGTGGCGCTGCCCGGCGACGTTGCCGGTTGCTTCACTCGCCGACAGGGAATCGTTCGAGCACCCAGGCGGCGGTGAGCAGGTCGCGTTGATATGGCTTCCCACCCACGTGGACGAAGTCACGCGTCCGCGGATCCATCGCGAGGCGTGCCTCGAGCGGGTACCAGCGATTGTGACGCTCGATCAGGTCGTTGACGGCGCCGAAGTCCCAACGCCCGACGTCGCGACGCCAGCCGTCGGGATCGGCACGGTGCCCGGCGTGAGCGGTGGCGAGACGATCGAGGTGCTCCTGCGTCTCGACCTCGATCTGACGAAGCCGCTGCATGTAGGGGGTGGGGCCGCCGAGCGAGGCGAGATAGGTGTCTGCTTCGGGGCGGAAGGTGCGAAGACGGCGCCGCAGCCGCGTGCCGGCGAGCGGATTGAGCTCATGCTCGGGCTCGAGGAGCTGCCGCTCGCGTTGCGAGGGTGGGGTGACCTCGCGCACCCCCCATTCGCCGAGCAGCTCCTCCGGTCGGCGCCGCTTGCTCACACCGTTGATGGTGCCACCGTCAGAGGCTCTGAGGATCCACGTCGACGACCGCGGTCAGCTTTGCGCGCCGCATGGCCGGCGCCGCCGCTGCGAGCAGCCGTGCTGCCTGGGAAGCGATCCGGCGAGGGTGCTCCGTCTTCGCGACGAGCTGCGCCCGATAGCGTCCGCGGAGGCGAAGGAGCGGGGCCGGACCGAGCAACTCGGCTCCGCTGATTCCCGCCTTCAACTCGTCGAGCGCCCGCACGACCGGCTCGAGCTCCGGGCCGGCGACGACGATCCGCACGAGATGAGCAAACGGCGGATAGCCGAGTGTGCGCCGCCGGTCGAGCTCCTCGTTCAGGAAGCGGCCCACGTCGTGGCGCGCCGCGTGCGCGATCGTCCGCGAGTCGGGTTGGAACGTCTGGACGAGTACGCGGCCGGGCGCATCGCGTCCGCTGCGACCGGCGAGCTGCGTGATCAGCTGAAACGTTCGTTCCTCGGCACGGAAGTCGGGCATCGCGAGGCCCGTGTCGGCGTCGATCACGGCAGCCAGCTCGATCCCGGCGAAGTGATGTCCTTTCGCGACCATCTGTGTGCCGAGCAGCACGGCGGCGTCGGCGTCCCGGAAGCGACCGAGCGACTCCGCCATCTGTTCGGGCTTCGCGATCGCATCCGCATCGAGGCGGATCAATTCGAGCTCGGGCAGCTCGCGCGTCAGCTCGCGCTCGAGCTTCTGCGTGCCGGCGCCGAGGCGTGCGAGATCAGGCGACGCACAGATTGGGCAGTTCGGCGGCGCCGGCTCGCCGTGCCCGCAATGGTGACAGCGCAGCGCCGAGCTGCCGTGCAGCACGAGCGCGACGTCGCAGTTCGGGCACCGGATCGTGCCGCCGCAGGCCCGGCAGTGGAGGGCGGGCGCGATTCCGCGGCGGTTGAGCAGAAGAATCGCTTTGCCGCGGTTCTCGGCAACAACCCGCAGCGCCGAGAGAAGCGGCGCCGAGAGCGGATAGCCCGCCTCTCGGCGCAGGTCGATGACCGTCACGGGCGGCAGCGATGCCCCGATGCGACCGCCGAGCTCGAGTCGCTCGAGAGCCGCCCAGCTCTCCGGTCGCGGCGTCGCCGACCCGTAAACGGCGACGGCACCCTCGAGGGAGGCGCGTTTTGCCGCGACCGTGCGCGCGTCGTACCGCGGATCTGAGTCCTGCTTGTAGGACGCGTCGTGCTCCTCGTCGACGACGATGAGGCCAAGACCGCGGATCGGCGCGAAGATCGCCGAGCGTGCGCCCACGACGACGCGTGCCTCCCCGCTCGCGATGCGCGCGCGCTCATCGCGGCGCTCGGCATCGGTGAGCGCAGAGTGGAGGATCGCGATCTGCTCGCCAAAGCGCTGACGGAAGCGCCCGACCGTCTGCGGTGCGAGCGCGATCTCCGGCACGAGCACGATCGCGCCGAGTCCCCGCGAGAGCGCGGCGGCGCAGGCCTGCAGGTACACCTCGGTCTTGCCCGAGCCGGTCGCACCGTAGAGCAGGAGATTGCCGGCGCCTGCGTCCATCGCCGAGACGATGCGGTCGACCGAGACGCGCTGCGCATCCGAGAGCCGGAGCGGCTCGGCCTCGCCGCCGAGGGCTTGGCGCTCGGCCGGCGGCGCCTGCTCCTTCCGGCGCTTCGGCGACTCGGGCGCAACGAGAGCGAGTGCGCGTGCCGGCGTCGATCCGTAGTAGTCGGCGATCCAAAGGGCTAGCTCGACGAGGGTCGGCGGGATCTCGCCGAGCACGGAGTCGATCGGCCTCGCGTCGACTCCCGCCGGCGGTGCATCCCCCACCGAGACGACGATCCCACGGGCCCGCGAACGCCCGAAGGGAACCTGGACGATCGCCCCGACTCGGATGGTCTCGTCGACCTCGTACGTGAATTCGCGAGCGACGGCACGTGCAGTCACCAGGGGATAGACCGCTGCGTACGCCAAGGGTCTACGCCGGCTGCTCTTGCTCTTCCTTCGATGCAGCGCGCAAGCGGCCGATCGAGAGCGTCTTCGCCATCACGGCGATCGCGATCATCCCAAGCACCAGGTTCGCGACCGTCAAGGCGATGTTCATCCCGACGCTGAAGGCGAGCAGCAGAGACCTCGAGATCGCCTGCCCGCGAAAGAGGTACACGATGAGGCCTTGCTTGGTCCCGGCGCCACCCGGAGTCGCGGGAAACAGGGTTGCGAGTGAGTCGACGACCTGCGCAAGCAGCGCATTGTGAATCGACGCGTGCACACCGAATGCCTTCAGGAAGAAGAACAGCGAGGCGATTCGGAAGACCCACGAAATCGCTTGCGGAACCACGACCCGGCCGAGGAACGCGCGCCGGTCGCGGAGGATGGCAAAGCCCTGGCGCACGCCCGCGCGAAACTCCGCGACGCGCCGCCTCGCCCAGATCAAGCCGATCAGGCCGGCGAGAAGGAGGACTCCGAGCACGATCCCCGTGACGCGCTCGTGCCGCAGGAAGAATTTCCAGTCGACGGTGGGAATCCGCGAGTAGACCTGGTGGGTGGGGAGCACACCGATCGCGAGTGCCCAGATCATGAGCCCTCCGGCGACGATGAAGTCGAAGATCGTCTCGACGACGAGCGTCGAGGCAAGTGCCGGATACGTCGCCTCCGCGCACCGGTGCTTGACGAGGTACAGCTTGACGAAGTCACCGCCGCGCGCGGGCGCGACCGAGTTGACTCCGACGCCCGCGACGTAGGCGCCGAAGGCACTGCGGAACTTGAGCCGGTTGTTCGGGTATGCCGCGTCGACGATGTTCTTCCACGCACCGGCGCGAAACACGAGCTTGATGAGGTGCGCGGCGACGGCCAGGCCGAGGAACTCCCATTTCACCTCGGCGAGGTGGTGGAAGAAGACCGCGACCGCGTGAAAGAAGGCGCCCAGGGCGTGCAGGCTAGACGGTCGGGCGGCTCAGGCCCCGGCGGCGATGAGCACCCAGTCGGTGCCGAACCCGAGTAGCAGGCCGACGAGCAGCATCCAGGTGACGAGCTTCGGCATGCCGTACCGCTTGCAGACGTCGAAGAGCTGGATGACGACGTAGAGGATCGAGCCGCCGGCGACGGCGAAGAACGCCGTCTGCAGCGCGGGGCTGACCCAGACCTGACCGATCAGCGTGCCGAGAAAGGTCGGGCCGCCGCCGATCAGGCCCATCAGGCCGAGGAAGCCCCAGCTCGGCATCTCCGGCTCGCCGGACATTGGCCCGACGATGCCGAAGCCCTCGGTCGCGTTGTGGAGGCCGAAGCCGATGATGAGAACGAGGGCGAGTGAGAGCTCGCCCGCTGCGGCCGACTGGCCGATCGCGAGCCCCTCTCCGAAGTTGTGTAGGCCGATCCCGGTGGCGATCAGCAGGGAAAGACGGCGTCCGGGGGTGAGCGACTCGAACCAGGTCCGGTGCACGAACTCGTCGACCGCCGCCGCGCCAGGGCCGACGAGGGGCGTCGACCGCTTGTTTCTCAACCAGCTGTCGTAGTAGACGAGGCTCATCAACCCGAGCGTGAAGCCGAGCGCGAGCAGGCCCGCATAGCCGAGGAACGGACCCCACGAGTGAGCTCGCAGATGACGTTCGACCGGCTCCGAGCCGTTCGAGACGACGTCCCAGAAGAGGAACACGAGAATGCCTGTCGCAATGGCGGTGAGCGACGCGCGGAGCGCGGCCGACGAACTGCGAACGCGTCCCAACGGCAGCCCGACGAAGATCGTGAGGCCGGCGACGGCGCCGAGGAGGAGTGTCTGGACCGTGCTCATGCGATGTGTAAGGGTCACCTTACAGGAGTCCCGCAGGAGTACGATCGCAGCGATGGCATCCGGACACGACGCCGACGACTACCTGGAGACGATCTATTTCCTCGCGTTTCCGATCGGCGAGTACCGCCCGCAGACGACGGGCTCCCCCACCCTCGCCTCGCGGGTCGCCGAGATGCTCGGCGTCTCGCGAGCCTCGGCCGGGGAGATGCTGAAACGACTCGAGTCGGACGGGCTCGTCGAGCGCGGCGCGCGCAAGGAGGCGATCCTCACGGCCGCAGGCACCGAGCGTGCGCGCAAGGTGGTGCGAAAGCACCGGATCATCGAGCGTCTGCTCACGGACTTCATGGGCTACACGGCGGGCGAGGCGCACGTGCACGCCGACGAGCTCGGCGGGACGTTCACCGACGACATGGTCGAGCGAATCGACGCGAAGCTCGGACATCCGGTGCGTTGCCCGCACGGCTGGCCCGTCGACCCCGACGTCGAGCAGGCCGAAAACCGCGAGCTCGAGCCGCTCTCGGCGCTCGAGCCCGGCGTTCGCGCGACGATCGTGCGCCTGGCCGAGCACGACGGTGACCTACTGCACTGGTTCTACGACGAGGGTCTCGTCCCCGGCACGAGTCTCGAACTGCGGGCGGCCGAGCCGGCCGCGGGCCAGTTCCGGGTCGTCGTGAGCGGGCGCGAGCACGCGATCGGCGAGAAGGCCGCCGACGGCCTCTTCGTCAAGCGAGCGGCGTAGGACGACGCGACACGGCGCTGGGACATGTCCCGGCGTTGTCGTCGTTCGACCGTCCGTCGCGCAGGCGGTAGCGAAACCGCCGGCGCCGGGGTTGCGGACCGCCGGGCGCGGTGAGGGCACTCCGCACCGCCACGACCCCGATCGCTTCGATTCCGCCACGTTCTCGGTGCAGGTTCGTGACGCCGGCTGCCGCCGCAGGTCGGACGTCTGCGCACGAGAGCCGGTCGATTTTCCGCCGACCGAGGTCGTCTCCCGGACCGAGCCAACGGCTTCGGGCCGATCTTGGGCTCTCGAGCCTGGACGCCGGCTTCGAGATAGGAGCCGGGCCGGTTCGTCAAGCGGGGAACCGAAACCGAGACGCGTAGATGGTGGCAGCACTCGGCGACCGCCGGGGATGCGACTCCGAAGCGGTTTGCCGCTCCGATCATCCCCACCGACGCCCTCAGAGGCGCTCGGGCGGTTGGTTCGACCCACATTCTTGACGCTTTCGACACGACGGCTGCCGACAGACGTGTCCGCGGCCGACAGTGGTCGGAAACCAAGCCGCGCGGCGGCGGTCGAGGGCCGGGCTCAGGCGGTCGCGGGGGCGGTTGCGCCCAGGCCCGCGGCCTGACGGAGCGCGTCGGCCTTGTCGGTGCGCTCCCACGTGAAGTCATGGTCGTCGCGCCCGAAGTGTCCGTAGGCGGCGGTGTTCCCGTAGATCGGGCGACGCAGCTCCAGATCGCGGAGAATCGCCGCCGGGCGGAGGTCGAAATGCTCCTCGACGAGCTCCTCGATCCGCACCACGTCGACGTGCTCGGTCCCGAACGTCTCGACGAGGATCGAGAACGGACGCGCGACACCGATCGCGTATGCCACCTGAATCTGACAGCGGTCGGCCAGACCTGCAGCGACGACGTTCTTCGCGACGTAACGTGCCGCGTAGGCGGCCGAGCGGTCGACCTTCGTCGGATCCTTGCCGGAGAACGCACCGCCGCCGTGCGGCGCGGCGCCGCCGTAGGTGTCGACGATGATCTTGCGCCCGGTGAGCCCGGTGTCGCCCATCGGGCCGCCGATCACGAACTTGCCGGTCGGGTTCACGTAGACGAATTCGGGATCCTCGAGGCTCTTCTCGTCGTAGAGATCCTTGGGGAGGGTCGGGCGCAGCACGTGCTCGATGAGGTCGGGCTTGATCATCGCCTCGGGATCGAGGCCCTCACGATGCTGGGTGGAGATCAGGACACGCTCGATCTCGATCGGACGCTGACGGCCCTGTGCGTCGACCTCGTACCGTACGGAAACCTGTGCCTTGCCGTCGGGCCGCAGGTACGGCAGCACGTCGGCTTTGCGCACGACGGACAGCCGCTTCGCGATGCGGTGCGCAAGCATGATCGGAAGTGGCATCAACTCCCGCGTCTCGTTCGACGCGTAGCCGAACATCATCCCCTGGTCGCCCGCGCCGACCTTGTCCAGCGGGTCGTCGTCACCGGGGTCGTGCTGCACCTCGTACGCAGCGTCGACACCTTGCGCGATATCGGGCGACTGCTCGTCGATCGCCACGATCACGCCGCAGGTCTCGGCGTCGAAGCCGTATTTGGCACGCGTGTAACCGATGCCCTTCACCGTCTCTCGCACGACGCGAGGGATGTCGATGTACGTCTCGGTCGTCATCTCACCCGCGACGACAACGAGACCGGTGGTGATCAACGTCTCACACGCGACCCGGCTCATCGGGTCGTTCGCGAGCGCGGCATCGAGGACCGCGTCGGAGATCTGATCCGCGATCTTGTCCGGATGCCCTTCGGTGACCGACTCGGACGTGAAGAGGAAGGTGCGTTCAGCCATGTTCGACGGGGTGCACCTTAGCGGGAACGCGGGACGACTCCGGCGCTCAGCCGAGATCGATGCGCGTGACACTCGTTGCGAGCCGCCCCCGATGCGACGTGTGAACGAGCACGCTCCGAAGCTGTGCGAGCCTCGCCTCGAGCCCAGGCGCGAGCGTCGCGCCGAGAAGGCCCGAGAACTGCCGTACGAGCGGCAGAGCTCCCGGTGGGTCTGCGAAGGCCCACGACTCGGTCGCGTCGGGGAGCCGGGCGACCGCCGGCAGCGTCCTGCTGCTCGCGCCGACCCGGCTCGCCGCCGTCGGGTTGTCGCTGATGACCAACCGTCCGCCTGCAAGCCCGATGTAGAAGTCGATCGCCCCGTTCGCGATCTTCGTCAACCGGATACCGCCGACCGTCACCGTGCTGCGCAACCGGTCTCTCGTCAGTCCGGCGAGGAGCGACGTCGCGGCGAGCGCAGCCTGCGTTCCGTCGACGGGACGCGTGACGATCGTCACCTCGGGCAGCGACGTGTCGGGCCGCACCCAGATGACCGCCGGGCCGCCGAGCGCAGACGCGAGCTCGTGCACCAGCTTCGGTGCGGCCGGCGGCACGCTGAGTGGGCCGGAGACACCGACGGCTGCGACGGCATCCGCCGGGACGTCCCGGGCGAGCGCCGTGGACGCTTGGCGGCGCGGCAGACGCAATCGATGAACCTCGAGCTCGGCGGAATGGCGCTGCACGGTCAGCGCGGTCGCACGCCAGCCGGGGGCGATCTCCTCGAGCGCGGCATCCGCGGGAAGCGTCGCGACCGCCGCGCGGTACCACCCGGTCGTCGCGAGGCTCCCGCGGCGATGCTCGACCGCGTCGAGCAGTGCCGGGCTCGTCGAGAACACGATCCAGCCGCCGATTCGCGCGTGCGCGCGACGAGTCGCGTCCAGGCGCTTCGCAAAGTTCTTCTCATCCGCCGGCTGCGTGTACATGACCTGCCCGCCCGTCAGGGTGGCGACGTCAAGCACGGGGCCCGACCCCGGCGGAATGCGCGGCGCGCCCGGCAGCCCGGGCACACGCGCAGGAAACCGAGCGAGCAGAGCAGCAGCGCGTGGCGCAAGCGCAGTGCGCACCTCGAGGTAGCTGGTCACGCCCGGCGGGACGAGCGTCGCCGCGTCGGTTACCTCGCTCGCGCGTCGGCCGCAGCCGGCGAGCACGGCGACCGCAAACACAACGACGACGGCTCGCATCATTCGTCTGTCGGCCGCCGCCCCATCAGCGAGCCGGCGAGCTCGTCCAAGGACATGCCACCGAGCACTGAGCAGACGCCTTCGGTGATCGGCAGCTCGACGCCGAGCCGGTGCGAAAGGTCGCGCAGGACCGGCGCGGTCGTCAACCCCTCGACCACCTGGCCGATCTGCGCTTTGGCGTCCTCCGGGCTCGCGCCTCGCGCGATCAATTCTCCGGCACGGCGGTTGCGGCCGGACGGATGCCAGCACGTGACGACCAGATCCCCGAGCCCGGCGAGGCCGGAGAACGTCTCGGGCTGCGCGCCCGCGGCCTCGCCGAGCCGAGCCATTTCAGTAAGGCCGCGCGTGATGATCGCCGCCTTCGCGTTGTCGCCGAGCCGAAGCCCGTCGACCGCGCCCGCCGCGAGCCCGATCACGTTCTTCGCAGCCGCGCAGAGCTCGACGCCGATCAGGTCCGGGTTCGTGTAGACGCGGAACCCGCTCGAGGTGATCGCCGCCTGCAGGTCGAGCATGAGTTGCTCGTCGTCCGCCGCGATCACGGCAGCGCCCGGGAGGCCGGCGGCCACCTCCTCGGCCATGTTCGGACCGGAGAGGACTGCGACCGGCCGGTCGCGCACGAGCGTCGACAAACGCGCGCCGTTCTCGGGGTCGAGACCCTTCACGAGGCTGAGCACGGGGGCGGCGCCGCGGACGTGACCGAGCGCCTCGCGAAACGACCGGCTCGGAACGGCGATCACGACGAGGTCGGCCGTCTCGTACGGCGCTTCGTCGATGGTGGCGCGGAGGGCAACTGTGACGACGTGCCCTCGTTCCGTCAGCAGCTTCGCGAACGCGCTCCCCCACGCGCCGCCGCCGACGACGACGACGTTCACGGACGCTTCCTGAAATCGATCGCCACCGGCACCCCCTCGAGCTCGAACCGCTCGCGCAGCCGATTCTCGACCCAGTAGCCGTAGTCGCGCGTGACGAGGCCTGGGTCGTTGACCGTGAAGCGAAAGCGCGGCGGGCGCGTCGCGACCTGCGCGCCGTACAGAAGGTTGAGACGGCGGCCGCCCTTCGAGGGCGGCTGACGCGCCTCCTTCAGCTCACCAAGGAACCTGTTCAGCTCGCCCGTCGGCACACGACTGACATGTGTGTCGTAGAGCTCGGCGACTTTATCGAGGAGGCGCGAGATGCCGCGCCCTGTCTGTGACGAAATCGTGATGAAGGTCGGACGCTGCCGAAAGCGCCGCTGCAGTTCGGGACGCACCTCTTCGATCGTGACCTCGGAGATGTCCCACTTCGAGAGGACGATCAGCGTGGAGCAGTGCGACTTGCGCGCAACCTCCACCGCGGTGACGTCGCCTTCGACGATGCCGTCGTGGGAGTCGATCAACACGAGAGCGACGTCTGCGCGCTCGGCGGCATCGAGCGCGCGCAGCTCGCTGTAGTACCCGATTCCCTGGCGCTGCTTGCGTTTGCGACGCAATCCCGCGGTGTCGACGAGGAGGAAGGTGCGTCCGTTGTGCTCGATCGTCGTGTCGATCGTGTCGCGCGTGGTACCCGGCACCGAGTCGACGATCGTGCGCTCCTCGCCGAGGAGCTTGTTGAAGAGCGATGACTTACCGACGTTCGGCCGGCCCAGGATCGCGACGCGGATCGCGTCGCCCGCGGCCGTCCGTGAGGCCTCGAGCGGCAGTCGATCGAGTACTTCGTCGAGCAGGTCGCCCGTGTTCGACCCGTGCAGGCCAGAGATCGGGAACGGGTCGCCGAAGCCGAGAGAGTGGAACTCGTAGGCGAGGTGGGTGCGGGCAGGATCGTCGACCTTGTTCGCGAGCACGAGCACGTCCTTCTTCGCCTCGCGCAAGATCTGCGCGAGCTCCTCGTCACCCGGAGTGATCCCCTGGCGTGCGTCGACCACGAACAGCACGAGGTCGGCCTCTCCGATCGCGGTGCGGGCCTGGTCGGCGATCTGGCGGGTGATCGGGCTCGGGTCGGCGATGTCGACACCACCGGTGTCGATCAGCAAGAAATGCTCGCCGTTCCACTCGCAGACCAGCTCCTTTCGGTCGCGTGTCGTGCCCGAGGTATCGTGGACGACCGCCTGGCGGGTCGAGGTGAGGCGGTTGATCAACGTCGACTTGCCGACGTTCGGGAAGCCGACGATCGCGACCGTGCCGCGCAGCTCGGTCGGCTCGACGGCCTCCTCGCTGTCGTCGCCCGCGTGCGGGGCCTCGGTCGGCCGGGTCACAGCGGTGGCTCGACTCCGGCCGGCCGCCCGCGGGCGTGCAGATCGGCGAGCCAGTCGAAGAGAACGTTGATGCGCCGCTCGATCTCCGCCGTCCCCACCCTGTAGCCCCGGCCGGTCCTCGGCAACTCGTCCAAGCGCATCGGCTCGCCGAACGCCACCGACACGGGCCCGAAGTTGCCGATCTTCCAGAACTGGGTCCCGTAGAGCGCGATCGGAACGACGGGAACACGCTCCTGGAGCGCGATCATCGCGGCGCCCGGCTGCGCGGCGCCGGGGCGGCCAGAGGTGTTGCGCGTGCCCTCCACGAACAGGCCGACCACACGGCCCTCGCGTGCCGACTGCTTCATCTTCCGCACCGCGTCACGATCGGACTCGCCGCGGCGCACCGCAATCGTGCCGTGCCAGCGAAGGTACCGGCCGACACCGGGAAGGACGACCGCCTCGAACTTCGCGACGAAATCGATGTTGCGCGGGGACACGACGCCGAGCACCGGGATGTCGAGCCAGTGCATGTGGTTTGCCGCGTAGACGAGACCCCCGGCGGCCGGCACACGCTCACGCCCGTAGGTGCGAATGCGGGCGACGAGCCGCGTCGGCCAGCCCATGGTGCGGCGGCCGATCGCCCAGGCGACCTCGCTCTCGGTCACGGCGCGGCGACGGTGCGGGCACGGACGAGCGCCTCGATCCGTTCGACGACATCGTCGACCTCGAGGTGAGTCGTGTCGATCCGCTCGGCGTCCTCGGCAGGCTGCATGCGCTCGCGGTCGGATGCATCGCGCGTCCGGAGGTCGGTCGCAAGAGCGTCGGCGCCGATGTCGGGGCGCTCTGCCTGGCGGCGACTCGCCCGGATGGTCGGATCGGCCTGAAGGTAGACCTTCACCCTCGCATCCGGCGCGACCACGGTGCCGATGTCGCGCCCCTCGATCACGACGTCCCCTAGCTCGGCGAGCTCACGCTGGCGCTCGCGCATCACGTCGCGGACCGCGTGGTGGCGCGCGACGACCGGCACCATGCGGTCGATTCGCGACTGGCGGATGGCCGACGTGACGTCGACACCCGCGATGAACACCCGGCCGGCCTCGTCGAACGTGACCGGCCTGCGGCGTGCGAGCTCGCCCACGGGCTCACCGTCGGCGAGCGGCATTCCCTCCCGCATCGCAAGCCACGTCAACGCCCGGTACATCGCCCCCGTGTCGAGATACCGGAAGCCGAGCCGCTGCGCGAGCTTGCGCGCGACCGTGCTCTTGCCGGCGCCCGCAGGCCCGTCGATCGCCACGATCACGGCTTCTTCGTCCTCGTCGGGTGCAGACAGGCAGCTTTCGTCCGTGAGACGAAAAGGCGAGGAAGGCGTGTTACCGGGCGCGTTTGCATACCGAAGGCACTGCTAGATCAACTCGCCCGCTCCGTGGACGAGTTGGTCGAGGAGGTCGTAGAAGCCGGGGAAGGATACCGCCACGCAGGCGGGGCTCTCGATCTGGACGCCTTCGCGCGAGACGAGGCCCGCGACCGCCCCCAGCATGGCGATCCGGTGATCGTGATGCGAGTGAACCCGGCCCCCGCGCGGACGCGTGGGTACTCCTGTGACGGAGAACCCGTCCTCGTGGCCCTTCGCGCGCACACCGATCGCCCGCAGCGCCTCGACGAGCGCCTCGATGCGATCGGTCTCCTTGTGCCGGAGCTCGGCGGCGCCGTAGACCCAGCTTTCGCCACGCGCGCAGGCGGCGAGCAGCCCGAAGAGCGGTAGCTCGTCGACGAGCCCCGGAACCTCGGAGGAGGTGATCTTCGTCGCACTCAACTGCTCGGCGTAGCGCACCTCGAGGTCGCCGACCCGCTCGACTCCGACGCGGCGGCGGGCGAGACTGGGCCCCCCCCCCCCCCCCCCCGGGGGGGCGGGGGGGCCCCCCCCGCCCGGGGGGGGGTGGGGTTGGGGGGGGCAAGTGTTTGGGGGCGGGGGGGCCCGCGGGG
>JBBSEJ010000044.1:0-25819 GCA_038239825.1 Gaiellales bacterium | reverse complement strand
GGACACCCGCGTGCTCAAGCTCGTGCTTCAGGTCGAGTACACGCAGGTCGCGTTCTACGAGCAGGCGTTGAAGGGCGCGAAGCTACGAGGGGAGCTGCGCGTCTTCGCCCGTACGGCACTGGCCCACGAGCGTGCGCACCTGGCGGCGGTCAAAACGGCGCTCGGAGCGAACGCCGATCCGCGCCCGCAGTTCGACTTCGGAGCCGCAGTCCGGAGCCCGGGAGCGTTCATGCACACCGCGATCAAGCTCGAGGATATCGCCGTCGCCGGTTACAACGGGCAAGCGACGAATCTGACCCCCGCGACGCTTGCGGCAGCCGCGACGATCGTCTCGGTGGAAGCTCGGCACGCCGCTTGGGTCCGGACGATCGCCGGAGAGGTTCCGGCGCCCGAGGCCGTCGACCAGCCGATGACCGCAGCCCAGGCGGCTGCCGGGCTGCACGCGATCGGAATGCGGCGGTGAGCGTGTACGAGCCGCGGCCCGAAGAGATCGAGGAGCTGCTCCGGTCGGTCGACCGCGACGGCGCAATCGTCGAGGCGAGGTCGGTCGCCGACTCGCCGATCTCGCGCGGTCGCCTGCTCGGCTTGGCCCTCGCAGGAACGGGAACGACGCTGCTCGCCCGTGCGGGGTCGGCGTCCGCCGCAGCAACTCTCGCCCGCTCCGATATCGACATCCTGAACTACGCCCTCGTCCTCGAGTACCTACAGGCGGCGTTCTACACCGAGGCCGAGCGGAGCGGCGCGCTCACCGGGAAGACAGCAGAGGCGGCACGCGTGGTCGGAGCTGTCGAACGAGCGCACGTGACGGCGTTTCTCAAGCTCCTCGGCTCGAAGGCAGTGAAGCGGCCGTTGTTCGATTTTCAGGGGACGACAGAGCAGCAAACCGCGTTCCTGAAGACGGCAGTCGCCTTCGAGGATCTCGCCGTCGCCGCCTACAAGGGCCAGGCTCCGAAGTTGAGGGCCAAGCCGGTGCTCGCGGCGGCGGTGGGTATCCACTCCGTCGAGGCACGACACGCCGCGTGGATGCGTGAGCTCTTCGGGATCACGCCGGCGGTCAACGCCTTCGACAAGCCCGCGTCACGGGCCAACATCAACCGGGTCGTTGCCTCGACGCATTTCATCGTCGCGCGGCCCAGGACGACGCAGAAGCGGAAGCCGAAGTACACGGGTTGAAGCTCGGCATCTCCCTGGCGCTGGCCGTCGTCGCGGTCGCAGCATTCGCCTTGTTCGAAACGACCGCCTCCACCCCGCCCGCCCGTCGCGCGCACGAAACACCGATCGACCGCTTCGAAGCACTTCCGGCCACCCCGAAGTCCGCGCTCCAGATCGGCCGGCCGGAGCCGCTTGCGTCCGGCCGCTACCTCGCGCGCTTCTCCGTCGTCTCTCACCCCACACCCGCACGGGCCGAGCCGCGAACGAGCGCCCGCATCATCACGACGCTCGCGACGAGTACGCCGGATGACACACCCAATGCACTCACCGTCCTTCGTGCCGAGACGGACGGGAACGGGTCACTCTGGGTGCGCGTCCGGCTTCCGATCCTGCCGAACGGCACCGCCGGGTGGGTTCGACGGCGGGCCCTCGGTGCATATCAGACGACCACGGAACGACTGGTGGTCGACCGGAAGCGGTTGACCGCGACGCTCTACCGGAATGGCAAGTCGATCTTCAGGGCACCAATCGGAGTGGGTACCGACTCGTGGCCGACCCCTCCGGGCGAGTACCTGGTGCGGAGCGAGTTGACGCGTTACGCGAGCCCGTTCTACGGCCCGATCGCGTTCGGGACGACCGCGCGTTCGGCCGTCCTCACCGATTGGCCGGGCGGCGGCTTCGTGGGAATTCACGGCACGAGCAGTCCCGAGCTCATCCCCGGCCATATCTCGCACGGATGCGTGCGCCTGCGCAACCCCGACATCGTCCGGCTCGCGTCGTTGATGCCGGTCGGAACCCCGCTCACGATCGAGTAACGCTCATGAGCGGTGTTCCGCCGAACCGAGACAGAGGATGTGGTCGAGACGCTACTGGCGGGCCGCCACGTCCGTGTGAGCCGGAGCGGCGTTCACGCCCAGCGACTCCTCGAGCAGCATGGCGTCACGCTCGCGGCCGATCCCGTCGTCCACCGGATCGGCGTCGTCTCGAACGCCGACCACATCGTCGAGCGATGCCGCGACGCCGCGTAGGCTCTTCGCGAGCTCACGAAGCCGGGTCTCGGACGCCGCGATATTCGTCAGGAGAACGCGGTGCCGCTCGCCGGATGTATCGGCGATCGAGGCGGCACGCCGCTCGGCGTCACGGACAATCTGAGCCGCCTGGGCGTCTGCCTCCCGACGCCCCTCGTCGGCATACCGGTCGGCATCCGACAGGATCCCGTGACTGGTGGCCTCCGCCTCATCGACGAGCCGCCGGGTCGCCGCACGCTCCACCTGCGCCTCCTCGGTGGCGCGCGTCCTGATGTCCGTGGCGATGCGAGTCGCCTCCTGCCGCAGATCCTTCGCCTCCTGGTCGGCCTCGGCGCGGATCTTCTGAGCAGCCGCCTCCGCCGAGGCGAGCACGCTCGCAACGTGCTCTCCGACGTTCGCCAAGCTCAGGGTCGCAGGCTCCGCGGCCGGTTCCACCGGAGCCTCGACGGACTCCGCCTCGACGGGAGGGATCAGCCTGACCGCTCCCTCGTCGTTCCTCGCCGTGTAGATCCCCGGCGCGGTCGTCTCCCACTCGGTCTCCGTGTCCTTCTCGAACTCCTCCCGTTCGTCCTTGCGGCCACGCGGCCGAAGAAAGTCAGGCATCGCTTCTCCTCCTCCATTCGATCGTGTATGCGAACTACGTGCCCTGGTGAACGCCACGGCGCCGAGCAGCAACGCTGCGATGAACGCGACGACCACCCCGCCGTCCCGCCAGAACCGATGGGCTGACCGGCGTGCCACCGGAACCGGTTTCGTCGGAGCGGGTGCCGGTTTGATGCGCTTCGCCGGTTGCTTCACCCGAGTGCCGTGAACTGGAGTGCCGTGAACTCGAGGGCGTTGAGGCGCTCCTGCGGCCGGCGGGGTCGTCAGCGGGAACTGCAACCAGAGTTGTGCCGCCCCGCCTCGCTTCGGCGTCGGCGTCGGCGTCGGCGAGGCGGCGAGTGCGGCGGTCCCGGTCAGGAGCATGATCGCCCCTGCCGCAGTCAGGGCGACGAGAGATCGCCGGCGGCAGGTGCCCGGTCTCCCCCTGCGACATAACCGCGTCAGCCGCACAACGACTACCAGACTAGTAGGTCGTCGCGAAGGACACAACGTGCGGGCGACGGTGCGCGCGACCGGTCACGGCTCCTGTTGCAGGTAAGCACACCACCGCCCGTCGAACGGCCAGGGGGCGATCTTCGACACGCTGTAGGTCGGGCCTCCGGGGCTGAGGACGAGCCGGGCGCCACGACGGAGAGCCAAGCCGTCCTCTCGAAGCAGCTCGTACCCCTCGCCGGTGGGCAGAAAGAGGAGGTCGCAGGCCTGACCCGGCCTGTCGCCAAGGCGATGTGGCCGCCGCTGCCAGGCTCGCCACCGAGCTCGGAATCGCCCTCCGGTTGCCCCTGCCGCCGACCCTCCCCGAGAGCCGAGGCGAACGCCGAGCTTCTCGAGCTGCCGCTGGTCTCGCTGCAGCGCATCGCGCTCGGCGCCGGTTTCCCTGGCGAGACCGGCGAGGTCGCTCCCCTGGCGCTCGAGCTCCGAGCGCAGTGAGTCGAGCTCTGCCTCTCGCCGTGCCAAGCGCTTGTCGGCTTCATCGAGCTTCCTCGCTCGCTCGACGACGAGGTGCTCCCGCTCGGCGAGCGAGACGAAATGCCGGGCCAGTGCCTCGGCCTCGGAGACGAGGCCCTCCAGCTCGGCCGCGGCAGCAGCGAGTGCGGCTTCACCGGCCGTCGCGAGGTCGTCGTCTCGCACGAGCACGCGGGAGAAGACCCGCTCGTCGACTCGCTCGAGAACCCTCAGCGCAGCCACAACACGTCTGTTCTTCGCCCGCGACCGGCAGAGTCCTACGGCGGGGGGCGGACGGTGCGGGAGGTACGCTCCCCTGATGACCGACACGATCCGCGTCACGTTCCCCGACGACACGTCGTTCTCGATCGACGTCGGCGCGGGCGGCGCCGACGCGACGGTCGAGGCGATCATCAATCGCAAGGGCGAGTTCGCGACGGGTTGGGTCAGGGACGCGGCCGCACCAGGGCGTCTCTACAACCTCGGAGCGGCGATCAACCTGCAGATCGAGCCGGACCCGGGTACACCCGCAGGCTGAAGCAGCCCGAAGCGAGGGGCGTTCCCGTCACCGGTGTCGCGTGACGGGAACGCGCCGAAGAGTCCGGGTCAGACAGTCGAGGTCGGCGCCTGAGCCGTCTCGGCGACGGTCTCGTGCTGCGAGAACACGAGCCAGCCGCCGTACCCGATCGCGAGCGCCAGCACGAGACCGAGCCACTCGGGCCAGCGACGCAACTGGCTCGCCGTCAGGAACTTCAGCACGCCGAAGATGAGCACGCCTCCGGCGAGGGCCGCCGAGACGAGCTTCTCGGGCACCGAGATCATCCGGCGCATGTCGGCGGCCCGGTCGCCCACGAGGAGCAGGATCTCCCAGGCGATCAGTGCCACCGTGAGCAGCCCGAGGAGCACGCCGTTGAAGCCGTGCCAGCCACTCACCCCGACGGTCGTGCCGAGGATGCTCACGCCCTGCCACGTGAAGAACATGACGATGAAGAGCGCCACCCCGCCCCCGAGGAGGATCCGGTGCCCGAGGCTCATGCTCTTCAGATCGATCTGACCCAATGTTCTACCCTCCGATTGGATTGTGTCCAGCGACACTAGAGCTTCGAGTCGCTCAGGTCTAGGGCTCGTCCAGAAGTGGGGACGGTGGATGACGCCCGGCACGTGCCACGCTGCAAGCCGCAGGGAGTCCCCCGACAGCGGGGTGCTGCCCGTGGCGACCGAGGACGCCGCAGGGTGGACGGGCCCTCATCGGCGGCGCACGTCGCGGTCGACCTGCCCGCGACGATCGCGCCCGCCTGCGAGGATCACCCCGAGATAGCCGCCGGCGGCAGCTCGACGGCGTCAACTCGCCCATGTCAGCTCGCCCATGTCGAATGCTCGTCGCGGATGTTCGCCGCTCCCAGCACGAGGAAGCGCGCGCGAGGCGCCGGTCGTCCGCGCCGCCTCACCTCCGACCCGCGAGCCGAAGGGTCGCGTCAGCTTCTCCGGCCGGCGTTCGATTCCCCGAGCGCGCCGGCGATCGCGGCAATGTGCTCCGGTGTCGAGCCACAGCAGCCGCCGACGATCCGCGCGCCACGCTCGACATACCCCGCGACGTGTGCGGCGAAGTCCGCAGGCCCGGCGTCGTACACGACGCTGTCGCGAACCATGCGCGGAACGCCTGCATTCGGCTTCACCCACAGCGGAAGCTCGCCCGCCGCACCGAGCAGCTCCTCGACGATCAGGTCCGTGTCGGCGAGCGAGCGGCCGCAGTTGGCCCCGATCGCAGCGATCCCGAGCGGGCCGAACGCCTCGACCACCTGGGTCGGGGTCAGGCCCATCATCGTCTTCGTTCCCTGGTCGAAGCTGTAGGAGACCACGACCGGCAGATCGCCGGCACTCGCGATGCCTTCGAGCGCCCACAGGCCTTCGTCGAGGGAGAAGAAGGTCTCGAGCACGAGCAGGTCGACGCCGCCGTCGGCGAGCGCCCGAGCCTGCTCCGCGTAGGTGGCGACCGCGAGCTCGTGCGTCAACGGGCCGAGCGGCTCGGTCAGGTGGCCCGTCGGCCCGAGCGACCCTGCGACGAGCACGTCCGTTCCCACCGCGTCGCGGGCGAGCTCTGCAGCGCGACGATTGACCTCGACTGCGCGCCCGGCCAGCCGCTCGTCCGCGAGACGCAACGAGCTGCCGCCGAAGCTGCACGTCAGCACGATCTCCGAGCCTGCCGCGACGAACCGCTGGTGCAGCTCCTGCACCTTCCCGGGCTCGTCGAGCACCCACTCCTCGGGGGCGACGCCGGGCTCGATGCCCAGATCCTGGTAGTTCGTCCCGGTCGCACCGTCCGCCAGGAGCACGGCGCCCTCGGCGAGACGCTCGGCGAACGACGGCATCAGGCGTTCACCTCGGCGAGACGCCGAGCCACGCGCGCTGCGGAGCCCGCAAGCTCCGCGCCCGCCTCGGCATCGCTCGCCACCGGCGAGCGCAGCTGCGCGCGCACCCGGTCGGCGAGGACGACGATCTCATCGGCACATGAGGCGATCTCCTGGGGCACGGCAATGATCCTGGCGCGCGTCTCGGCGCCGCGGTCGGCCATGAAGGCAGCGTAGGCTGCCGAGTCCTCATCGGCCAACTCGGCGAGCCGCGACCACAGCGCTTTCGCCCGCACGACCGCCGCCTCGTCCTCGGCGAAGCGTGCTGCCAGCTCGACGAGCGCAGCCGCAAGCGCCGCGGTCAACGCCGTGGCGGCGCCGCTCGCCGGTGCGGGCGTGCGCTCGCCGAGCGCCGCTAGGAACTCACCGATTTGCAACTGGCTGTAGCTCATGCCGATGAAACGGCGCCTCCTCCGGGGGCAACGGCGTGTCACCGCGGATCAGATCCGCGGCCTTCTCGGCGACCATCATCACGGGCGCGTAGATGTTGCCGTTCGTGACGAACGGGAAGACGCTCGCATCCACGACGCGCAAACCGTCGAGGCCGTGCACGCGCATCGTGTCGGGATCGACGACGGCCGCGTCGCCGACGCCCAGCTTCGCCGTGCACGACGGGTGCAGCGCGGTCTCGGCGTCGCGGGCCACCCAGTCGAGGATCTCGTCGTCGGTCTGCACGGCCGCGCCGGGCGACAGCTCCCCACCGTCGAAGGATGCGAACGCGGGCTGCGCGAGGATCGAACGTGCAGCCCGCACGCTCTCCACCCATTCGCGGCGATCCTCAGCTGTCGAGAGGTAGTTGAACCTCAGCGCCGGATGAACGCGCGGGTCACTGGACGTGATCTTCACCGAGCCCCGCGCGTCCGAGTACATCGGCCCCACGTGCAACTGGTAACCGTGACCCTGCGGCGCGGTGCCGTCGTAGCGAACCGCGATCGGGAGAAAGTGGAACATCACGTTCGGGTACGCGACATCGTCGTTCGACCGAATGAACCCACCCGCTTCGAAATGATTCGTCGCACCCGGCCCCGACTTGAAGAGCAGCCACTTCGCGCCGACGAGCGGCCGGTTCCGCCATCTGTACGCCGGTGCGACCGTGACCGGCAACTTCGAGGCACGCTGGACGTACACCTCCAGGTGATCCTGCAGGTTCTCGCCGACACCCGGCAGGTCGTGCACGACCGGCACACCGAGCGCCGACAGCTCTTCGGCGTTGCCGATGCCGGAGAGCTGGAGCAACTGCGGCGAGTTGATCGCGCCACCACAGAGGATCACGTCGTTCGCGCGGATCGTCTCGCCGCCCACCCGCACGCCCACGGCGCGCGTGGCCTCGAAGACGACGCGCTCGACGAGCGTTCGTGTGCGCACGTCGAGGTTCGGCCGGCCGAGCACAGGATGAAGGTAGGCACGGGCTGCGCTCACACGTCGACCCTTGAGGATGTTGCGGTCGAACTTCGCGAACCCTTCCTGGCGGAAGCCGTTGACGTCAGCGGTCAGCGGGTAGCCCGCTTCGCGAACGGCGTCGAAGAACGCAGCGAAGAGTGGGCCCTCGGCCGGCCCGCGCTCGAGCGGCAGCGGGCCGGTGCCGCCACGCCACTCGTCCGCACCTGCAAGACAGGTCTCCATGCGCTTGAAGTACGGCAGGCAGTGGGCGTAGTCCCAGCTCGCGAGGCCGGGCTCGGCGGCCCAGCGCTCGAAATCGAGCGGGTTCCCGCGCTGGAAGATCATCCCGTTGATCGAGCTCGAGCCGCCGAGCACCTTGCCGCGCGCGTGGTAGATGCGACGACCGTTCAGGTGCGGCTCCGGCTCCGACTCGTACTTCCAGTCGTAGAAGCGGTTGCCAATCGGGAACGACAGCGCGGCAGGCATGTGGATGTAGAGATCCCACCAGGAGTCCGGTCGTCCGGCCTCGAGCACGAGCACGCGTGTGGAGGCATCCTCCGTCAAGCGCGCCGCGAGCGCGCACCCTGCGGAGCCGCCCCCGACGATGATGAAGTCGTACGTCACGCGATCGTGATCGTCTGCAGCTCGGTGAACGACTCCATCGGCGCGCTGCCTCCCACGCGCCCGATCCCGCTGGCGGTGCCAGATCGCCCGCCGAAGGGCAGGTGAGGCTCCCAGTAGTTCGAGCTGTCGTTGATGTTCACCCAGCCGGAACGCACCTCGTCCGCGAACCGAAGCCCTGCCGCGAGATCGCGCGTGAAGATCGCCGAGAGCAGCCCGTAGGGCGACGCGTTCGTCAGCTCGATCGCGTGCTCGAGGGAGTCGATCGCGACGACCGGCGCAATCGGTCCGAACGTCTCCTCAACCGCGACGAGAGCGTCTTCGGGCACACCGTCGAGCACGGTCGGCTGCCAGTAGAGCTTCGTCGAAAAGCCGCCGGCGCGCGTACCGCCGTTCACGATCGTCGCACCTCGTTCCAACGCGTCTGCGACGTGCTCGTCCATCTTCTCGGCGACGCCGGCGTTGTTCAAGGGCCCCATGGTCGTCGCGTCCGCGAACGGATCGCCGAGCACGACCCGGTCGGCGACGAGGGCGTGGAGTCTCTCGACGAACGCCTCACGAACGTCGCGATGCACGAGCAAGCGCTCGCCGGCGGTGCAGCTCTGACCGGCGCAGAGAAAGCAGGCGGTCACGGTCGCCTCGGCGGCCAGGTCGAGATCCGCATCGGCGAGGACGACGACCGGCCCGTTGCCGCCGAGCTCGAGCACGATCGCTTTCCCCGCGGCGGCTCCCGCAACCTTGCGTCCGGTTTCGGTCGAGCCGATGAAGCCGATGCCCTGAGTACCGCGATTGCGCGCGATCTCGTCGCCGACCGTCGAGCCGGGGCCGGTGACGAGGTTGAACACTCCGGGTGGAAGATCGGCCTGGACGACGCACTCGGCGAGTGCGACAGCCGCGACGGCCGTCGATGATGCGGGGGTCCAGACGACGGCGTTCCCGGCGGCGAGCGCAGGTGCGATCAATTCGGCCGGCATCGTGTACGGCCAGTTCCAGGGGGTGATCACACCGATCACGCCCCGCGGGCGACGGACGAGCAGCACACGCTTGCCCGGTGACATCGAGTTCGGCAGCCGGCCCTCGAGGCGCTTGCCGTCCTCGGCGGCATTGCGCCAGTACGCGATCAGCTCCTCGACCTCGTCACGCGACTCGTGCAGGGGCTTTCCCTGGTCGAGGGTCAGCGTGTGCGCGAGCTCGTCGCGTCGACGCTCGATCTCGTCACCGACGCGATTCATCGCTGCCGCACGGTCGAATGCGGTCAGTCTGGCCCAGCCGTCGGCAGCGCGATTCGCAGCGTCGATTGCAAGCTCGGCATCCTCCCGGCCGCCCTGCGGCACCTCGCCGATCACCGCGCCGGTCGCAGGCGAGTCGGCCGTGAACGTGTCGCCCGACAATGCGCCCGTCCAACGGCCGTCGATGAACATCGCGGCAGCACGGGCCCTCTCAGTCGCCAAGCTCGGTGCGCCTCCGGTCGACGTACGCCTTCAGCTCGGCCTTAAGGTCGCCGTCGAGCGCCGGCTCCTCGTACTCCTCGAGCGTCTTCGTCCACACGTCCGACGCGCGCGCCGCCGCGTCCTTGCCCCCGTTGCGGTTCCACCGCTCGTAGTTCTCGGTCGAGGAGAGGAGCGGTCGGTAGAAGCACTCGCGGAAGCGCTCGAGCGTGTGCACCGCACCGAGGAAGTGGCCGCCCTGCCCGACCTCCTGGTGCGCGCCGTAGGCAAGCGTCTCCTCGTTGATGTGCAGCGGCTGAAATACGTGGTGCAGCATCCGCAGCAACTCGACGTCAACGACGAACTTCTCGTAGCACGAGACGAGCCCTGACTCGAGCCAGCCGGCGGAGTGCATCACGAAGTTCGTGCCGGCGAGGAACGTCGGCCAGAGCGTCATCGCCGCCTCGTACGCGGCCTGGGCGTCGACGGTCTGCGACGCGGTCAGAGCCCCGCCGCCGCGGAACGGCAGGCCGTAGTGGCGCGCGATCTGCCCAGTGCAAAGCAGTCCGACGGCCGACTCGGGCGTCCCGAAGCTCGGCGAGCCCGACTGCATGTCGGTGTTCGAGAGGAAGGAGCCGAAGACGACCGGCGCGCCCGGGCGAATCGTCTGGACGAGTGCGATGCCTGCAAGCGCTTCGGCAACCTGTTGCGCGAGCGATGCGGCGACCGACACGGGCGACATCGCCCCCATCAGCAAGAACGGCGTCACGATGAGGGCCTGATTGGCCCGCGCGTACTCGAGCAGCGCCGACAGCATGCGGTCGTCGTAGCGAAGGGGCGAGTTGACGTTGATCAGCGAGATGATCGCCGGCGTGCGCTCGAGCGACTCCTTGCCGAACACCATCTCCGCCATGGCGAGCGTGTCGAGCGCGTTCGGGCCGGATGTGACCGAGCCCATGAACGGCTTGTCCGACAGCGTCAGCAGCGCGTAGACCATGTCGAGGTGGCGCGAGTCGAGCGGCTTGTCGTTCGGCTCGCAGATCGTGCCCCCCGGAGTGTCGAGCTGCGGAAACGCCTGGGCGAGCCGCACGAGCTTCTCGTAGTCGTCGTAGGTCGCCTCACGTCGCGCGATCCCCTCGCGCACGAACGGACAGCCGTAGACGGCGCCGAACGCCATGTGCTTGCCGCCGATGTGGATGTTCCTCGCCGGATTGCGAGCCTGGAGGTCGAACTCGCGCGGCGCCTTCGCGATCTGCTCGAGGATCCAGTCGGGATCGAACTTGACGAGCTGCCCTTCCACCTTCTGGCCCGCGGCACTGAGCGCGGCGAGCGCGTCGTCGTGCTGGAAATCGATGCCGAGCTCGCTGACGATGCGCCGCCACCCTCGCTCGAGCTCCTGCATCGAGTGCTCGTCGAGGATCTCGTAGCGCGGGAGTTCGTTGATCAGCACTCAGGCCTCCAGGAGTTGTTCGAGGGCGGTTTCGAGGCGATGATCGCCGGTCTCGCGGACTTCGAGCGGCAGGCCGAGCTTGCGGGCAGCCGCCTCCGCCTTCACCTGCAGCGCCGGGGTCGGCGACTGCGCGAGCCAGACGACGCGCTCGTAGTGCCGGAAGTAGTCGTCGCGCAGCTCCGGATGGCGGTCGAGCCCGAGGCCGCGCCAGACGACTCGGTCGAAGCTTCGCACGAGGAAGTCGGTCAGGTAATACGTGCCGAGCTCGTGCGAGCCTTCCAGCTGCGCCCCGCCGAAGAGCTGGTAGCAGTCGGCGCCGGGCAGGCGCGGCAGGTCGTCGAGCGCGCCGCGCGTCCCGCAGTCGGCGTAGGCGACGACGTCGCCGCCGGCCGCGTCGACGGCGGCCCTGATCCGCTCGGGCCTGTTGTGGAGCTCGGGCGGCAGCGGCCGCACCTCGACGTCCCAGCCTCGGCGCTTCGCGATCTGGTCGATATGCATCGCGAGAGCGCCGCAAGCCACCACCACCTTTCTCATGCCGGGAACGACAGCTGGTCGATGAAGAGGTCGTTGAAGTCGGTGCGGCCGGACAGCTCGACGTAATCGACCTCGTCGAGCACCGCCCGAGCCGCAGCGCGCTCGGTCACCGAGAGCGCTGCGATCTTCGCACCCTCACCCGCCACGTTCCCCGCCGAGACGATCCGCATCAGTGGCAGCTTCGGCACGAGCCCGATCTTCACAGCGCTCGCGGCGGTCAGGTACGAGCCGAACGAGCCGCCGAGCAGCACCTGCGAGATCTCCGTCGGGTCGACCCCCATGTCGTTGCAGAGGATCTGCCAGCCGGTGGCGATCGAAGCCTTCGCGAACTGCAACTCACGCACGTCGCGTTGCGAGAGGAACACGTCGTCATGGAGGTAGAAGACGTTTTCCTCACCGATCTTGCCGAGGCGCTGCGACGAGCCGAGCACGAAGCGACCCGAATGGTCGAGAATGCCAGCGCCGACGAGCTCGGCGACGGCATCCACCAGGCCGGAGCCGCACAGGCCCACCGCTTCGACGTCACCGATCACCGTCAGCTGCACCTCGCCGTCGACGATCCGCACGCCCTCGATCGCGCCCTCCGCGGCGCGCATGCCACAACGAATCTGCGCCGCCTCGAACGCCGGCCCCGCGGGGGCGGCGGTAGCGAGGGCACGGCTGGAGGAGCCGAGCACGATCTCCGAGTTCGTGCCGACATCGATGAAGAGCCGCGTGCGCTTGTCGAGGGTCAGGCCGGTCGCGAGGATGCCCGCGACGATGTCCGGTCCGACGTAGGCGCCGAGCGCAGGGAACAGCACCGCGGGCGCGCGCTCGTGCACCTTCACACCGAAGTCCGTCGCCTTCGCCTCCGGGAGACGGCGGGAGATGATGGTGAACGGCGCCATCGAAAGCGGCTCGGGATCGATGCCGAGCGCGAGCTGCAGCATCGTCATGTTCCCGGCGACGACGATCTCGTACACCTCCTTCGGGTCGACGCCCGCCGCGTCGCACACCTCCGTGGTGAGCGTCATCAGGGTCTCGTGTGCCCGTTCCCGTAGCACGCCGAGCGCCGTCGGATCCATCATCGTCGCGCTGATCCGGGTGATCACGTCCGCGCCGAACGGCTGCTGTGCGTTCAGCATCGAGCTGACGGCCGCCGGCTGGCCCGTCTCGAGGTCGATCAGGGTCGCGACGACCGTCGTGGTGCCGAGGTCGTACGCGATCGCGTGCCGCCTTGCCGACGTGTCGCCCTCCTCGACGTCAACGAGCACATCGTCGACGAGCACGGCCGTGACCTTCCAGTCTCCGTCCCGGAGCGTGGCACCGAGCGAGCGCAGCAGGTCCATCGGAACGCGGAGCTCGACATCGTCCATCGCCTGCAGGACGCGCTCGAGATCCGACACCTGATCTTCGAGCGTCGGCTCGCTCAGCTCGAGATAGCGCTTCTGAACCGCCGGCCGCAGGATCACATGCCGCCCGACGCCCGCGAGCGCCGCTTTCGGCCTGGTCTGGAGCGGCGGCACCTCGACCACGAGGTCGAACTCCGCCTGCGCGCGGCAGGCGAGCCGCCAGCCCGCCTTCAGCTCGTCGGAGGAGAACGCGCGCGGGTCGACCGTCGAGACCGCCTGCTCCCCGGACGTGACACGCACCTTGCATTTCTTGCACGTGCCATGACCACCACAGGTGGAGTCGATCGCGACGCCGTTCCAGCTCGCACCGTCGAACAGGGTCGTGCCGGCGGGGACTCGCGTCTCCTTGACGGCGCCGTCGGCCTGCTCGAAGACGAGCCGGACTCGATCGGGATGGATCTCGTCGAGCAACGGCTGCGGCTCAGCGCTCACGCGGCGGCAGCCGCCAGCTTCGCGCGGTACGCCGCGATCCATGCCGCTCCCCACTCATCGTGCCCGAGCAGGAAATCTGTCGCCCGTACCGCCTCGACGATCTCGCGCGAACGCGCGTCCATGATCGCGCTCGTCAAGCCGTGGCTCGCGGCGATCGCGAGGAACCCCGCACCGAGCGTCTCTCGCCCGGGCAGCCCGAACGAGGTGTTCGAGGCGCCGCAGATCATGTTCACCCCGAGCACGTCGCGAATCAGGCGGGCCGTCTCGAGAAACAGCGTCACGGCACGGGGCTCTGCGCCCACCGGCATCGCGAGTGGATCGATCAGCACATCCTCAGGCGGAACACCGTAGTCGCCGGCGACCGAGACGATCTTCTTCGCGACCTCGAGCCGTCGCTCGGGCTCCATCGGGATCTCGTCGTCGTTTGCGAGCCCGATCACCGCGGCGCCGTGCTTCGCGACGATCGGCAGGATCGCCTCGAGCCGCTCGTTCTCTCCCGTGACGGAGTTCACGAGCGCCTTTCCCCGGTAGGCGCCGAGCCCGGCTTCCAGCGCTTCGATGACCGACGAGTCGATGCACAGGGGCACGTCGGTGAGCCGCTGCACGAGCGGGATCGCCGCCCGCATCAGCTCGATCTCGTCCGCGAGCGGGTCGCCGACGTTGACGTCGAGCATGTCGGCGCCGCCCGAGATCTGCTGCGCGACATCCAGCTCGATGCGCGAGAGATCGCCTTGCTGCAGCTCCGCCTGGAACGTCTTTCGCCCGGTGGGGTTGATGCGCTCGCCGATCACGCAGAATGGGCGCTCGGGCCCGATCACCACCGTCCTAGACGGCGATTGGAGAACTGTCTCCACTCAACTCCCTTTCTCGTCGGGTCGGGATGCCGAGGCGGGCGCACAGGCGCGCGATCCCGGCCTCCTTGCGAAAGCTGATCAGGTGCAGGCCTCGCACGCCCGGCAGCGAGCGTGCGTGTTCGGCCAGCTCACACGCGACCTCGAAGCACTCGGCCTCGGGGTCGACCGCGCCCTCGCACCGCTCGATCAGGTCGAGCGGAACCGAGATGCCGGGGACTCGCTCGTCGATGAAGCGCAGCGCTTTCGGCGACCGCACGAGGCAGATCGACGGCAGGATCGCGGCCTGCTGCGCAAGGCCCGTTGCGACGGCGCTCGCCATGAACCGCTCGAGCGGCGCCCGCTCGAACCCGACCTGCAGCTGGAGGAACCTGGCGCCGGCACGCACCTTTTTCAGCGCTCGCTCGACGCGATGGTCGACAGGCGGTGCCGACGGGTTCTCGACCGCGCCGAGGAAGAGGTCGGGCGCCGGGTCGATCTTGCGCCCAGAGAGATAGCGCCCACGACGCATGGCGCTCGCCGTGACGAGCAGCTGGATGCTGTCGAGATCGAAGACGCGACGCGCCTCGGGCTCGTCACCCGCGGTGACGTCGTCGCCGGTGAGACAGCAGATGTTTTCGATGCCGTGCAGTGCAGCTCCCGCGATCTCGGCCTCGAGCGCAAGCCGGTTTCGGTCTCGGCAGACGAGCTGCATCACCGGCTCGACGTCGAGTTGCCGAAGCGCGATCGCGACGGCGAGCGGCGATGCATGCGCATGCGCGGCTGTGTTGTCCGTCGCGTTGACGGCGTCGACCCAGTCCTCGTATGGCGCGAACCGCTCGCGAACCGCCTCGAGCCCACCACTGTTGACGGTGAGCAGCTCTGCGGTCAAGACGAAGCGTCCCGACGAAACGGCAGTCTCAAGCCTCGACACGCCATCCCTTCGGCGCGACGCGATCGCGCTTGCTGAGGTAGTTCGCCCACGACGAGGTGTTCCACAGGCGGTTGTAGACCGGCTTGCGGATGTCGTCGATCTCGTGTGCCCACGGCGTCTTCGGCGCGCGCTCGACCGCCTTCACCCACACACAGCGCATCTGGGGCTTCACCTCGCAGTTGCCGTCGGGACGCACGCCACCACAGGGTCCGTTGCGAAGCGTCTTCGGGCAGTTCATCGGGCAGGTCATGCCGGTCGAGTGCAGCACGCATTGCCCGCACATCTGGCAGCCGAAGGTCGGCTTCTTGACCGCGGCCTCGACGAGAGCAAGGGGTCTCATGCCGGAACGGCCGAACGGCGCTGCGCGATCAGTTCCTTGGCCAGGCGGACGGCGGTGGACGCGTCAGCGGCATAGCCGTCGGCGCCGACAGCGTCGGCGTACTCCTGGGTGACCGGCGCTCCGCCGACCATCACAATCACGTCGTCGCGAATGCCCGCTTTCTGGAGCGCGTTGATGTTCGCCTTGAACATCGGCATCGTCGTCGTCAGGAACGCAGAGAACCCGACGACATCGGGCTGGTGCTCCTGAATCTGCTGCACGAACGTCTCGGGCGCGACGTTCACACCGAGGTCGTAGACGGTGAAGCCGGCACCCTCGAGCATGATGTTGACCAGGTTCTTGCCGATGTCGTGGACGTCACCCTTGACGGTGCCCATCACGTAGGTGCCGATCGGCTTCGCGCCGGTCTCGGCGAGGAGGGGACGAAGGATGTCGAGCGCCCCCTGCATCGCGCGCGCGGCGATCAGCATCTCGGGCACGAAGTAGTCGCCGCGCTCGAAGCGTGCGCCGACCTCCTCGAGCGAGGGAATGAGCGCGTCGTAGAGCATCGACTCGCAGCCGAGACCGTCGGCGAGCCCTGTGTTCACGAGGTCTTTCACCTCGGGCGCATTGCCGACGAGCGTCTCGTCGTACAGTGCTTTGAGAATCTCTTCGTGCGTCATGCGGCACCTCGCTGGTCGTGGTTTCCGAGTCGCGCCGAGAGCTGACGCGCCTGCTCGAGCAGAGCGGGCGCGAGCTCTGCGATGCGTCGGGGGGTGAGCCGGATGGTGGGGCCGGAGATGGAGAGGGCCGCCACAGCGATGCCGTCGCGATCGAAGACCGGCGCGGCGAGCGCCGCGAGGCCGCGTTCGAGCTCGTCGACAGCGATCGCATAGCCGCGCGCGCGGATCAGGCGCGTCTCCTCGCCGTCGGGCGGGGCCGAGGCGAAGGCGCGCAGGGCCTTGCCGTTCGCGGTCTGCTCGTAGGGGACGCGACGGCCCACCCAGTTCGTGCCGCCGACGTAGTGGCGGGTGTCCTCCTGCGCGAGATGCTCGACGCCGAGCGGCGTCGGCACGCCGAGATTGATCGTCTCGCCGGACAGCTCGGCGAGTGCGCGAAGAGCCGGCGTCGCGAACGCGACGAGGCTCTCACCGGAGTCGCGATGCGCGAAGCGGAGGAGCACAGGCCCGGGTGAGATGCGCCGGTCTCCCGCGCGCTGCACGAGGCCGCGGCGCTCGAGCGCGCCGACGAGCCGCGAGGTGGTCGACTTCGGCAGGCCCGACGTCTCGGACAGCTCCCCCACCCCGAGCGGCCGCGCGGACTCGACGACGCTGACGAGGAGGTCCGCCGCGCGGTCGATCGCCTGAGTACCGGTGTCCGTCGCCATCGGCCCATATTGTGGAACACGAGTTCCACAGTTGTCAAGCCGGTGGACAATCAGGACATGGCTAGGGACTGTCCCCGGTCATGTCTCCTCGGGACATCGTTCGTCGAGACATGGCTAGGGACTGTCCCCAGCCATGTCTCGTGAGGACACCGTCGTTCAGGGCAGGCGGGCGTCGCGGGCGGCCGCCACCTCGAGCCGGAATCCGTCGGGGTCGAGGAAGAACGTCGCGTAGTAGTCGGCGTGGTACCGAGGCCAGAGCTGCGGGACGTGCAGGACCTCTGCGCCGGCTGCTTCGGCGGCTGCATGCGCAGCGTCCACATCGCTCGCCGACTCGACGGCCAGCGCCAGGTGGTGGAATCCCGGCGCGTAGAGCTCGAACTCCTGCTCCTCCGTAGCCTGCCGCAGGCCGAGCGACCCGGAGCCCGCCGCCGGGAAGCGGAGATAGTGGATCGACTCGCCCCGCTCGCCGTCGAAGGGTGCAGGCGGCGCGAGCCCGAGCGGGCCGAAGACGGCCGCGTAGAACACGAGCGACCGGCCGAGGTCACGGCAGACGAGATCGACGTGACCGAGCCCGACCAGCACTACGGCTCCATCGACTCGACGAGCAGCGTTGAGACGTCGACCACTCGCAGCTGCTTGCCGAGCGAGCGAACGCCGTCATCGAGCATCACCGTGCAGAAGGGGCACGCGACCGCGAGCGTCTCCGCTCCGGTCTCGGACGCCTCGCGGATGCGCTCCTCGTTGATCGGCGTGCCGCGCTCCTCCATCCACATGTGCGCCCCGCCGGCGCCACAGCAGAACGTGCGCTCGCGGTTGCGCGACATCTCGATCGGCCTACCGACCGAGGCGACGAGCTCGCGCGGCTCATCGCGCACGTCGTTGTGGCGCGCCAGGTAGCAGGAGTCGTGGTAGGTGATCTCACCCTCGCCGGCCTTCGGCTGCAACTTCCCGTCACGCACGAGCTCCGCCAGCAGCTCCGTGTGGTGCAGCACCTCATAGCGCCCGCCGAAGTCGGGATACTCGTTGCCGAGCGAGTTCAGGCAATGCGGGCAGCTCGCGACGATCTTCGTCACGCGCGCCTCGTTCAGCGTCGCGACGTTCTGCTCTGCGTACTGCTGGAAGACGTACTCGTTGCCCATTCGCCGCGCCGGATCGCCGGTACAGGCCTCTCGCGCACCGAGGATTGCGAAATCGACGCCGGCTTTCTGAAGCAGCTTCGCCGTCGATTCGGCAGCGGTGCGCGCACGCTCGTCATAGGCGGCCGCACAGCCGACCCAGTACAGGACGTCGGGTGGCTCTTCGCCCTCCTCCAGCACACGCACGCCCAGCCCCTCCGCCCAGGAGGCGCGGTCACCCTGCGGCTTTCCCCAGGGATTCCCGACGCGCTCGACGTCGCGCAGCATCGTCTCCGCCTCCGGCGGGAAGCTCGACTGCATCATCACGAGATCGCGCCGCAGGTCGACGATGTGGTCGACGTGCTCGATCGATACAGGGCACTCGTGCACACACGCACCGCACGTCACGCAGTCCCACACCATCTCTTCGGGCACCCCGTTGCCGACGATCGGTGAAAGCTCGCCGCCGGCGAGAAGGCTCGCCCCCTCGGCGAAGACCTGGTCGCGAATGCCCATGATCAGGAGCTTCGGCGAGAGCAGCTTCCCGGTCGCGTACGCCGGGCAGACATCCTGGCAGCGGCCGCACTCGGTGCACGAGAACGAATCGACCATCTCCTTCCAGGTGAGATCGGCGATCGTCCCTGCGCCGAAGCGAATCTCGTCGTCCGGGAGGTCGAATCGAAGCGGCTCGAGGCGTCCGCGGCGTCGTGTGCGCGAGAACCAGACGTTGATCGCCGCGGTCGCGATGTGCAAGTGCTTCGAGTGCGGCAGATAGGCGAGGAACGTGAGGATCACGACGACGTGAGCCCAGACGAAGACGCGCTCGAGCACGCGAGGGGCAGGGAGCGCGCCCGACACCCAGTTCGAGAGGAACGACGCGTGCGCGGGCCACTCGTTCAACCCGGCGGCGATGCGCGACGCGTGCCAGCCGAGGAGCGTCAGCACGACGAGCGCGATCATCGCGAGAATGACGTCGGCCTCCCTGAGGTGAGAGCCGTGGAAGCGCGCCGGCCGAATGACCTTGCGGATCCACGCCGCGGCCGTGACGCCGGTGAGCACCATCAGAACGAAGACGTCCACGGCCGCCATGAACCAGCCCTGCGCGCCGAGCCACGGAATCGACCAGTCGCGATCGATGGCGCCGACCATCGCCATCATGATCGTCGGGAAGAGCACGATGAACCCCCAAAAGATCAGTGCATGCACGACCCCCGGCGCGAGCCGCTGGAAGAGCTTGCGCTGGCCGAGCACGATGACCGCCTCGTTGCGAGCACGAGCGACGACGTCGTCGGTTCGGTCGAGCGGCTTCGCAGCGCGGACGAGGCGCGTGAGGAAGAGCGCGCGGCGCGCGAACAGACGCCCGGCGACGACGAGCGCGACCGCCAGCGCCACCGCCCCGGCGAGCGTCGCTATGTCTCCCGCACCTTTCTGAGCTCGGCCGCGATCGCAGGGACGATCTCATGGAGGTTGCCGATCACCCCGTAATCGGCGTGCGCAAAGATCGTCGCCTCGGGATCGTCGTTGATTGCGAGCAGCGTCTTCGCACCCTTGCAGCCGGCGATGTGCTGCGTCGCGCCGCTGATGCCGCACGCGATGTACAGGTCAGGTGACACCTTCGTCCCGGTCTGCCCGACCTGATCGGCGTGAGGACGCCAGCCTGCGCTCGTGACGACGCGCGAGCAGCCCACCGCTCCTCCGAGCAGCTCGGCGAGCTCTTCGAGGATCGCGAAGCCGTCGCTCGAGCCGACGCCTCGACCACCCGAGACGACCACCTTCGCATCGGCGAGCGAGATCCCTCCGGTGCTCGTGGAGACCGAGTCGACCACGCGCACCGCGGTGTCCGCCGGCGTCAACTCCGGGACGAACGTCTCGATCCGGGCCGGTGCCGCTGCCGCGCCGGCGCCCTCACCAGTCGTGAACGCGAAGGGCGCGGCGCTCATGAGCTTGAGATCGCAGTCGATGCGAGCCTCCTCGAGCAGCGAGCCACCCCAGCGCTGCCGCGTCACCTCGTCGCCTCGCGCCTCGGTGACGTTCGCGGCCATCGGCAGGTCGAGTCGCGCCGCGACGTGAGCAAGCACCTCGTTGCCGCGATCCGACCCGGGTGCGACGACCGCCGCGGGGTCGAGCCGGTCGATCAGCTGGGTGATCGTCGCCGCGACGGCCCCAGGCGCGTACGAGCCGTCGATCTCCGCGACGTGCAGGACGTCGACGGGAGCGTCCGCCTGAGCAACCGCGAGGCCGTGCAGCTCGCCGCCGAGCGACCGCGCGAAGGTCACCGCCTGCAGCGACAGCTCGTCGTCCGGCTCGACGAGCACGAGAACATTCACGCGACGCCCAGCTTCTGCATCACCAACACGACGGCCGGCGCTGCGTCCGGCCCGCGGCCGAGGATCTCCGCCTGCTTGCCTTGCCCCTCGGGCACGACGAGGCGCAGCTTCTGCAATCGCGCAGCGGGCGGCGTGACCGCCTTCGTCTCGAGAGGCTTACGGTTTGCCCGTAGCTTCGCCGGCACTGACGGATACCGCGGCAGGTTCAAGCCTTCCTTCACCGTGACGAGCGCCGGCAGAGGCACGTCGTAGATGTCGCGCCCATTCGCGACTTCCTGCTCGCAGCGGGCTCGCCCGTCGGCGAGCGCCAGCCCCTTCAGCCCCGTGACGACCGGCAGCCCGAGCGCATATGCGACCCGGATGCCGACCTGATAGTTCCCCGTGTCGGCCGACTCGTTGCCGAAGACGATCAGATCGAACGGCCCGGCGCCGCCTGCCAGCTCCTCCGCGCGAACCGCGTCCGCAATTGCGCCGGCGGTCGCCTGCGGGTCCCACTCCTCGTCGCTTCGGAGGTGGATCGCGCGGTCGGCGCCGAGCGCCAGGCACTCGCGCAACTGCTCAGCGGCTTCGGCGGGGCCGAGCGCGAGCACGACGACCTCGCCCGTCTCTGCTTCGACGATCCGCACTGCCTCCTCGACCCCGCACTCCTCGTGCGGCGAGATCGTGAAGCCGAGATGACGCGTCTGGAGCGCCTGCCCGTCCTCGGTGAGCACCATCTTCCCGCCCGTGATCGGCACCCGCTTCACACAACAGAGAATCCTCACGTGAGCAGGCTCACGACTTGACCCGCGAGTTGGCCGGGTCGAAGACCGGCGTCGAGTCGTTCGTCGCCACCGTCACCGGGTACTGCTCGCCCATGTACTCGACGAGCAGCTCTTCGCCGAGCGTCGCGTTCTCCGGTGGCAGGTAGCTGAGCAGGATGTGCTTGCCGATCGAGGGGCCTGCACCGGCGCTCGTCACGTACGAGCGGCGGCCCTCGGCGTCGAGGAGCGGCGCGCCCGAGCGCGAGAGCACCGGCTCACGCCCGAGCGGATAGCGCTTCACTCCGGTCCGAGAGGTGTGGTCGTCGACCGTGAGCGTGCAGAGCACCGCGGTCGGCTCGCTCTCGCGATGCCGGACGTGCGCTTCCTTCCCGATGAAATCCGGTGACTTGACCCTGCCCCACGCCATGCCGGCCTCGACGACGTCGTAGTCGGCGTCGAGCTCGAAGCCGAAGGCGCGGTAGCACTTCTCCAGCCTGCCCGTCGTCCCGTACACCCCGATGCCGGCCGGTACCACGCCGTGCTGCTCGCCCGCTTCCCAGACGAGATCCCAGAGCCTCGCACCTTGCTCGATCGGCGCGTAGAGCTCCCAGCCGAGCTCGCCGACATAGGAGATCCGCGACGCAAGCACACGCAACGGACCGAGCTCGATCATCCTGCACGTTCCGAACGCGAAGCCCTCGTGCGACATGTCGTCGGAGGTGAGGTTCGCGAGGATGTCGCGCGAGCGCGGCCCCCAGAGGCCGAGCGTCGTATACGCGGACGTGAGGTCCGTGATGCTCGCGGTGCCGTCATCGGGGCGGTGATCGGCGTACCACTTGAGGTCGGCCATCCCGTGCGCTCCGCCCGTGACGACGCGGAATTGCTCATCACCGAGGCGCATCACGGTCAGGTCGCTCTTGAACGTGCCGCTCGGCGAGAGGACAGGCGTGTAGACGACCTTCCCTGTCGCGACGTTCATCTGTCGCATCGAGACTCTCTGCACGGTCTCGAGCGCACCCGGCCCCGTGACGTCGAACACGCAGAACGCGGTGAGATCGAACATCGCCGCCCGGTCGCGCATCGCGAGATGCTCGGCGCTGATGATTCGCGACCACCAGCGCGACTCCCACTCGGCCTCGCGGCGGGTGATCCGGTCCCCGTACTCGTCGAGGAGCCTCACGTTCGACTCGTACCAGTGCGGGCGCTCCCAGCCGGCCGCTTCGAAGAACACGGCACCGAGCTCCTGCTCGCGCGCATGGAACGGCGAGAGGCGAACCCGACGGTTCGACTCCCACTGCTCCGCAGGGTGAACGATGCCGTAGGTCTTGTTGAACCCCTCAGCGGCACGCGCCTTCACATGCTCCTGCGAGCGCTGGTGCTCGTAGAACCGTGCGATGTCAGACGATTGGAGGTCGATCTCCGACTCGCCGTTCGTCATCCACTCCGCAACGGCCCTGCCGACGCCCGGGCCCTCCTTCACCCAGACCGCAGCCGCCGACCACAGCCCTTTCACCTCTGGCGTCTCGCCGAGCAGCGGCAGGCCGTCGGGTGTCAGCGAGAGCAGGCCGTTGATCGCATACTTGATGCCGACCGACTCGTCGTTCAGCACCTCGGGGATCAGCTCGAGTGCGTCCTCCATCTGCTGAGTGAAGTCGTCTTGCGTGAACGGGAACTCCGTCGGCGACAGCGCTGCCTCCTCGTTCGACGGGATCTCGTCCGGGTCGTGCAGTATCGGTCTGTGAGCGTACGAGCCGATCTCGAGCCCACTCCCGTCCTGGCGCTCGTACATGTTCGTGTCCATGTCGCGCACGATCGGGAACTCGATCACGCCTTTCGTATCCTTGAAGTGCGGCACCGGGCCGACGTCGATCATCTGATGCACGGCGGGGGTGAGCGGGATCGACGCTCCCGCCATGCGGGCGATCTTGGGGCTCCACACGCCGCAGCACACCACGATCACGTCCGTCGCTATCTCGCCGCGCGACGTTCGGATCGCCGTGACACGCCCGCCCTCGACGGTGATACCGAGCACCTCGGTGTTCGCAAACACATCGAGCGCCCTTTTGGCCTGCGCGCGCTCGCGCGCTATCGTCCCGAACCGAAGCGAGTCGACGATGCCGACGGATGGTGTGTAGAAGCCGCCGACGATCACCGACTCCTCGATGAAGGGGACGAGCTCCTTCACCTCGGCCGGCGTGATGATGCGCGTGTCTTCGATCCCCCACGCCTTCGCTGAAGCGACACGCCGGCGCAGTTCTTCCATCCGCTCCTCGGTGCGGGCGACTTCGATCCCGCCGCTTTCGGTAAAGACGTCCCATTCGCGGTACTGGCGGACCGAATCGAGGGTGAGCTGGGTCATCTCCTTCGAGTGGTCGACGGGGAAGATGAAGTTGGACGCGTGGCCCGTCGAGCCGCCCGGGTTCGGAAGCGGCCCCTTGTCGAGCAGGACGAGGCCCGTCCAACCGAGCTCGGCGAGGTGATATGCGAGGCTCGAGCCGACGATGCCGGCGCCGATCACAACCGCGCGCGCGCTCGCCGGCAGGGTGGGTGTCTCAGTCATCTCGCCTGATATATCAGATCTTCGACGCCATGTCACCGCGCGAGCAGCACGCCCCGCATCGCCGTCTCGAACTGCTCGACATGGTCGCGCATGATCTGCGCCGCCAGGTCACCCTTGCCGGACGCGACGGCCTCGAGCAGAGCGCGGTGGGAGAGCACGGCCGCCCGAAGCTCGCCGGTCTCCTCGAGCGCGAGCATCCAGATGCGCAGGGCGAGCGCGTAGTACTCCTCGAGCGTCGCCTCGAGGAAATGGTTGTGCGTGCACCGGTAGACCGTGCGATGGATCCGGCGGTCGAGGTCGATCAGCGTCTTGTCGTCGCGCACCCTGGTCGCCGCGAGCTCGCTCAAGAGGTCGCCGAGCGCTTCGAGATCGAGCTGCGTCGCCCGGCCGGCGGCGAGCCGGGCCGCCTCCGGCTCGAGCACGGATCGCACCTCGCAGAGCCGGGCGAGATCGCGCACGTCGACCGTGGTGACGAAGATGCCACGACGCGGATAGACCTCGACGAGCTTCTCCTGCGCGAGCCGGCGGAGCGCCTCGCGAACGGGAGTTCGCCCGATCGCGAGCTGCTCGATCAGCTCCCGCTCGTTCACGACCGCGCCGGGCGCGAGCTCGAGCGACACGATCAGCTCGCGAATCGCATGGAAGGCCCGGTCGGCGAGCGACGAGGCCTCCCCGGTGGGGGGAAGCACGGGGCGAGCGATGCCTGCCCTAGCCACGGAGATATATTACTCGTATCCTCGCGTCAGACCAGATGACGAAAGGACGGGATGGAGACGATGCTCTCGTCGCTGGAGATCGCGCAGCACGCGACGCTCCGGCCGATCACCGAGATCGCTGCGGCCGCCGGACTCGAGCCCGGTGAGGTCGAGCCGTACGGCCGCTACAAGGCGAAGATCGACCTCGGCGTGCTCGACCGCCTCGCGTCCAAGGCCGACGGCAAGCTGATCGACGTCACGGCCATCACCCCGACGAAAGCGGGCGAGGGCAAGACGACCACGTCGGTCTCACTCACCCAGGGGCTCGGCCATATCGGACGCTCGGTCGCGCTGTGCCTGCGTGAGGCTTCGCTCGGGCCTGTCTTCGGGATCAAGGGCGGTGCGGCCGGCGGCGGGTACACGCAGGTCGTGCCGATGGAGGACCTGAACCTCCATTTCACCGGTGACATCCACGCGATCGGTGCGGCGAACAATCTGCTCGCAGCCATGATCGAGGCGCACATCCTGCACGGAAACACTCTCGGGATCGATCCGCTCTCGGTGAGCTGGCGTCGCTGCATCGACATCAACGACCGTGCACTGCGTGATGTCGCGATCGGCCTGGGCGGCAAGGCCAACGGGTATCCGCGCCAGACCGGGTTCGACATCACCGCGGCCTCCGAGGTGATGGCGATCGCCGCCGTCGCAGCCGATCTCCGCGACCTTCGCGAACGCCTCGGCGCGATCACGGTCGCGCAGTCCTACGCCGGCGCGCCGGTCACGGCCGAGCAGCTGCGCGCAGCCGGGTCGATGACGGTCCTCCTGAAAGAGACGATCAAGCCGAATCTCGTGCAGACGCTCGAAGGTCAGCCGGCGTTCGTGCATTGCGGGCCGTTCGCGAACATCGCCCACGGCAACAACTCGGTCGTCGCCGACCGCGTCGCCCTCAAGCTCGCCGACTACGTCGTGACCGAGAGCGGCTTCGGCTCCGACATGGGGATGGAGAAATTCTTCGACATCGTCTGTCGACTCGGCAGGCTCCGGCCCGACGCCGTGGTGCTCGTCGCGACGGTGAAGGCGCTGAAACACCACGCGAACGATCCCGACGGCGGCGCGGACGCGATCGAGACGGGCGCGGCGAATCTCGCCCGTCATCTGGGCATCGTGCGGGAATTCGGGCTGAACGCGGTCGTCGCCGTCAACCGCTTCCCGGGTGACACGGAGGACGAGGTCGAGCTCGTCCGACGCCTCGCGCTCGAGCACGGCGCCTACGCGGCCGAGGTGAACGACGGCTTCTCGAACGGCGGCGCAGGCGCCGCCGCCCTTGCCGAGGCGGTCGTTGCCGCGGCGGACGAGCCTGCGACCTTCGATTTCCTCTATCCGCTCGAAGCATCGATCGAGGACAAGATCGAGGCGATCGCAAAGCGCGCGTACGGAGCCGACGGGATCTTCCTTCAGCCCGCCGCACGCGCGAAGATCAGCGCCTTCAACAAGGCGGGTCTCGACCGTCTTCCGATCTGCATGGCGAAGACTCACCTCTC
>JBBSEJ010000043.1:0-26106 GCA_038239825.1 Gaiellales bacterium | reverse complement strand
GGACGTTTCGACGCTTCGCGGCAAGCTCTATGACCGGCTGACCGGCTTTCCGAACGAGGTTGCGGAACGGCATGAGCGGCGGCTGTCGTTGGAGCGGCGTCTGTTGCATCGGCGAATCGATTTGTTGCACGCCCAGCTCGCGCCGGTCCGCCACCAACTGGACCGGGACTAGACGATGGGATCGACGGGCGAGCAGGTTGGCATCGAGACGGCGCTGGAGGAGCTGCAAGGGGAGGAACGCAGGATTTCGGCGATCCGCAGGAAGCTGCATGACAAGATCGCCCGTGCCTACGAGGGCGACGATCTTCAGGCCGAGGAGCGGGAGATCTCCCGGCAGCGGCGTGAGCTTCATGCCCGCATCGGCACGCTTCGCAAGCAGAGCCAGCGGGAGATGACAGAGGAGGCGGCCGCTGCCCTGCTGGTCGAGCTGGAAGAGGAGGAGCAGACCGTCTCGCTGCTCCGCCGCAGGCTGCACGACCGTCTAGCGATGTTCCCGAACGAGGCCGACGCAGCCAAGGAGCGCGAGATGTCTCAAGAGCGCAATGCGCTGCACCGTCGGATCGATGCGCTCCGGGAAATGGGAACCGGTCGACGCAACTCAGCCTAGGCGATGCCTGACCTTGAGTTCGGGTCTCATCGCCCGCTTCCCAGAGAGGCCGCACGTAGAGTCAGAAATGGCTCCACAGGGCGGTCTCTCCGCCTTTTCGGCAAGGCCGTGAACAACGTCGCCGAGTCCGCTGAAAGCCGCTGGACGGCGCAGTCCCCGGAAAACACTCTCGCGGCCGGGAGGGTTCGTTCATCTGACGGGAGCGGGAGCAGGCCGCCGCCCGCTCCCGCTCCTGCCTTTGTGGCTAGGGGTGGGTGCTAACTCGTAGGGAGACGAGTCGGCGGGTCGAGGTGCCACCGATGATCGGTTCGCCGGGTGTCGAGGCGCGGACGAAGACGTTGATCCGTCCTCCCTTTTGCAGTTTGACCGACATTCCGGAGCGGACCGCGAAGCTGACCCAGCCGGCCATGTCGCTTCGTTTTGCTTTCACGGAGCTGAGTCGGTGGAGCGGCAGCGTGCGCATCCAGACGGTTGCATTGCGGACCCAGTGCCCGTGTGTGTCACCGATCCGGTAGCGAACGCTGACCCGTTGGTGGTGGGCTCGAACGGTCCGTGGAGTGAAAATGACCTGCTTGATCACGAGCCGGTAGGGCATCGCAACACTGGAGGCGGGGATCGAGACGCTTCCGTCCGGCAACCTGCGCGCACCCGCCAGCATGCCGGCCCCACCGTTACCACCAGCGCCGCCATTTCCGCCACCGCCACTTGTCGTCGTGGTGGTGGTGGTCGAGCCACTCGTCGAGGTCGTCGCCGCACCGACGTCCACATCGAGAGTTACGGGGGCGGTCACATCCGGAACGCCGTCAAGCAAGTCCGACGCCGTCAGCGTCGCTCCCGTCGTCGCGTCCTTGAGGTCGGCAACAACAGAGTGGCTGAGGCCGTCGGTTCCTACAAACCCGATCGTCAGCGCCGCAGCGCCGGCAAGCGGCGCACCCGACAACGTGACCACCCCGGACGCGTCAGCGAGATAGCTCGTCCCATTCACCGTCACCGTCGCGTTCGGCTGAAAACCCGAAACCGAGCCGCTGACCGATCCAGACACGGCCAACAGCGAGCCGACTTGGATCGTCACGCTCGCCGGCGAAGCCGTCGTCGCGAGCATCAACCCCGCAACGCCCGCCACCAGGAGCGCCGGCGCGGCGATCCACCGCCCCCTAATGAATCCCTTCATTTCTGCCCCACTCCTTTCCAGTTGCTCGTGGCAGGAGCATCGATGAGTCCGCGACCTCTGACGATCACCCATAGGAGGGAAATCAACGTCAGAAATACGCATCTTTCCAGGGACAATTTGTCTTCGTCTGCGTAAATCTGAAATCGAACGCAGTCCCGTCACGACCCGAATAGACACCAAACTGGCCGACCGCCAGTCGCAAGCGAGCCGAACTCCGAGGAAGCGGCGAATGGTTCCCCGAGGTCGCGAAAAGGTGGCAGGCGAGCCGGGTTGACGTCAGCGGAACCACGGCGCTGAACCACCGTTCGGCGATGCGCCCAATCCTGCCGCTGATCGGGAACACGCGCGATGGCGGATGTTGCCGAACTGGTTGGGACGCTCAGCAACAGGAAGACGAGAAAACCCGACACGTCCGGAAGATGCTGCTGCGCTCGGCATGGTCTTCGACTTCGCGCGCGTCGCGCCGAACCCGGCACGCGATCAGAAGCGAGAGATCGTCCCGCCGACGTCGGAGCATGTGCTCGCGGTTCACGACATCCTGCGAAGTCGGTACAGGCTGCCGCTGCTCGTGCTCGACGCGACGGGGATGCGGCTCGGCCGGCTCGATCAGGATGACGTAGGCGAGCATGCCTTCACCGTGGAACCAGCTCTGGGCGTCCTCCCGGACTGCTGCAACCAACCAGGTGAAGGAGAACAGCGCTAGGCCGGCGACGATCCAGCCGATGCTGGCCTTGTCGCGGTGGCCGCTGGCGCCGTGTTCGCGGTGTGCTTCTCCAACAGAACCCTAGGTCGCCGGAAGCCGGGTCTCGCGCATCGCCGGCGCCACCGCCGAGGTGACTGCGATCCAGGCGACAGCTACCGCCCGATGATCACGCTCCGCGCGCCGCCCGACCACATTGCTGCACCCCACGAGGTGTTGTGCGCCATGCCCTGAAAACTCGTTACGCCGTTTGCGTCCTGCTGAATCGGGGATCATTGGTGTGCATCAGTGAGGACACCGGTCCCCGGGGAAGGGGCGGGTCATTTAACGAAAGGGGAGAAACGTTGATTCGCAAGCTTCGTTTGCTTGTTGGCTCTGTGCTGGTTGTTGCTGCGGCGGTGTTTGCCGCTTCGGCAGGCGCCAAGGGTGGACCGCAAGACACCCATGTTTTTCAGGATGCGGGGGTTCAGCCGAAGTCGGTCACGGTGGGTGGAGCGGACGTTTTGCCGACGACCCGGACTGTGCAGCACTTCTATGCGACAGCAACTGATCCGAACAACGGGGTGACCTACGGTTACAACATGGTCGGGGCGAACCCGTTCACGTGTGGATCCGGTTCTGCGTGCGACGCGACGGTCCCGGTGGACATCATTCCGCTGACTGTGAGCGTCGGCGGCCAGCCGTTCTCTTCGGGCAGTACCGTGCTCGATGCAACGCTTGCTTCGCCGCAATTTGCACCGACGGACTTCAGTAGCACTCCGCACTCGACAGTCATCGTGCCGGACGAGTTCCTTCCCGACGGCACGCTGAACCCGAACTACGACCCGAACGGCGCGGGCTTCGGTAACGGCGGCGTCCTCTCACCAGGGAACACCGACGTTCAGCTCGAGGACGCGACGATGCGTTCGCAGTTCAACCGAGTCGGAGCGGGCGACAGCTATCACTTGCGGCTGGCGCCGATCGTCCATCCGGCGATCACGATCGATGTGCCGCAACACCAAGGCCTCGTCGCGACGAGTGTTCGCGGGGTACAGGCGGCGCGGATCGACGTCGGCTGGTGGTCGTCGAAGCTGAACAACCTGATGAACTCGCAGTCGTACGTCGACCCGACGCATCTGGTGTTGTTCCTGACCGACGATGTCGTGCTCTACGACGGCAACGATCCGGCGAACTGCTGCATCATCGGCTACCACGGTGCCGGTCATGTCACCGGTAACGGTGCCGGCTCGACGCACTCGAACGGCAACGCACCGGTGCAGACGTTCGCCTGGGGCTCCTACGTATCGCCGGGGCTCTTCAACCCGCAGTACGACTGGGCGCTGCAGGACATTCATGCGATCAGCCATGAGATCGCCGAGTGGGGCGATGACCCGTTCACCAATAACTGGGTCGAGCCGTGGCTGACGCCGACCGCACCACAGTACGGCTGCACGAACATCCTCGAAACCGGCGACCCGGTCGTCGGGATCGGCTTCTCGGCGGGCACCAACACGTTCCGCCAGTTGCCGGGTGGGACGATCTCCTGGACGGATGCCGCAGGCATCCCGCACACGATCGCCACGACCGACGGCACCTACCATCCCGAAGACGAGGCGCTGCTTCCGTGGTTCCTGCGCTTCCCGCCGGACGCGACGGGGTCGCAGCCGACCCAGCCGCCCCTTACCGGTGGCCGCTACACGTTCATGGGCACCCTCAACCCGTATCCGGGATTCCGCGCACCCGCAACGGGCTGCTAACCACGCGGGGCAAGGAGCCGGGGATTTTCGCCGGCTCCTTGCCCCGCGCGTACCATCAGGACGGGAACTCCCTTCCGAGAGTTCTCCCCTCGAGTCCCGATCGCAAGGTCGGGACTCTTTTCTGACGCACCCAGACCCAGCCGAGGCGGCTCGTCGTGAGCATTTCGCTGCGCACGTCTGTGCGGAGGTCGGCGGCGGCACCTACCGGGGCTGCCGGGGTATGCACCGTGCGAGCACGCGGGTACGGCAAGCCCCTTGCCGGCACTTCGCCGAATAATGGTTGCGATCGATCCGATCCGGCGCCGCCCTCGAATCTTCTCCGTCCCGTGGGACGCAGTTGCTCTATCCCGCACCTCAGACTTCCACGGGCTCACCTGTACGAACCCGGGCAGGCTCGGCTTCTTCATCAGCCGCCGGAGCTGGCATCTGCTGACCGACCGCCGTGTGACTCAATCGACGGCGGCCTGTCGGCATCGGGGCGGGGGGGTGCCGTTCTGCCCTACAGCCGCGTCGGAACGTCCTCGGGTCGTTGCCGGCGTCTCGTCGAACGACTGGGTCAGCGCGGGGGTGAGCCGGGCCTCAACGTGCCGAGCTTGCGCGGCACGTGCCCGTCGCCCTCGCCGGCGCGACGTCCGAGCTCGTCGCCACCACCGGGGCCCTATCGCTCCAGGGCGATCCGGTCAGCGCCGCGGAGCACGTTGACGACGCGTCCCGATGAGGCTTGCGCAGGCGGGTCGATCGGCCGGAACCCGGTTCGACGACGTTCCAGCACTCCCGTTGGGAGCGGTCGCCCTTATACAGGTGCCGTGCGCGCCGCCACTTCGGCGCGCACGAGTGGCGCCACCTCGGTGCCGAAAAGCTCGATCGAGCGCATGATCTTCTCGTGCGACATCGAGCCGACGGTGAACTGGATCATGAACCGGTCGTGGCGAAAGATCTCGTGCTGGAAGAGAATCTTCTCGGCCACCTGCTCGGGGTTTCCGACGACGAGCGCGCCGCGGACGTCGAGCATTGCGTCGTAGTCGGCCCGCGCGAGCGGCGACCAGCCGCGTTCGCGACCGATCTTGTCCATCATCGATTTCAGCGGTGGAAAGAAGTCGTCGGCTGCCGCCCGCGCATCGTCGGCGACGAAGCCGTGTGAGTTGATGCTCAGCGGGAGCCGGCCATGCCCTGCCTCGGCCGCGGCGCGACGGTGGAGCTCCGCAAACGGGGCGAAGCGCTCGGGCAGGCCACCGATGATCGCGAGCGCCATCGGAAGCCCGAGTGTGCCCGCTCGCACTGCAGACTCCGGCGTTCCCCCGACCGCAACCCAGACCGGGAGCGGCTGCTGAAACGGTCGCGGGTAGACGCCCTGCCCGGTGAGCCGGGCCCGGTGCCGACCCGACCAGGTGATGTGCTCGCTCTCCCGCAAGGCGAGCAGCAGGTCGAGATTCTCGACGAAGAGCTCGTTGTAGTCGTCGAGCGAGAAGCCGAAGAGCGGGAACGACTCGATGAACGAGCCTCGGCCCGCCATGATCTCG
Organism: Gaiellales bacterium; assembly: GCA_038239825.1. Classification (GTDB taxonomy): domain Bacteria; phylum Actinomycetota; class Thermoleophilia; order Gaiellales; family Gaiellaceae; genus PALSA-600. The sequence continues at coordinate 20,372 of JBBSEJ010000043.1, read as the reverse complement.
GCGCGACCCTCGGAGAGAAGGTCGAGCGTGGCGAAGTCCTGAAAGACGCGCACGGGGTCGTCGGAGCTGAGCACGGTCACCGCGCTCGTCAGACGGATCCGCGCGGTGCGCTCGGCGGCGGCGGCGAGGACGATCGCAGGCGCGGAGACGGCGAACTCGGAGCGGTGATGCTCGCCGACTCCGTACACATCCAGGCCGACCTGATCCGCGAGCTCGACCTCTTCGAGAAGGTCGCGAAGCCGCGTTGCAGGCGACACCGCGCGCCCCGTGCGCGGGTCAGGTGTAACTTCGGCGAAGGTGTAGATCCCGAGCTCCATACTACTTGTGAACGCAAGGATACCAGGGCGGTTACGGTTACACCCAGACCGGGGCGGTTAGCTCAGCTGGGAGAGCATCTGCCTTACACGCAGAGGGTCGCAGGTTCGAGCCCTGCACCGCCCATCAAAAACCGGCATGAGAGGAAGGCCCGATGGCATCGAGCTCCAAGCGGCAAACCACGATGGCGAAGCTCGCACGCGAGCAGGCGGTGCGTGAGAAGCGCGCCCGCAAGCAAGAGAAGAAAGAGGACAAGAAGCAGGCCGCGGTCGACGCGCTGACCGCACAGGCCGAGGGCACGCTCGAGGGCGACGAGAGCGGGGTCGACGCCGACGCCGTCGCGGACGACGCCGACTCACCCGCCGTTTAGTGGTGCAACCGGCAACGTTCGCCGGGGGACGTCACCGGCCGCACCACTAGCCGGGCCTGTACGTTCCTCGCGTGGAGCGCAGCGACGCCCAACTCGTCGAGGCCCTGCGCGCAGGCGACGAGGAGACGTTCCGCGTGCTCGTCCGCGAGTGGCATGCGCCTCTGCTTCGAGTCGCGCAGATCTTCGTTCCGTCGCGGGCGATCGCCGAGGAGGTCGTGCAGGAGACATGGCTGCGCGTGCTCGGCGCGCTCGACCGGTTCGAAGGTCGCTCGTCGCTCAAGACGTGGGTCTTTCGCATCCTCGCGAACACGGCGAAGACCCGCGCGCAACGCGAGGGTCGCGTGATCCCGTTCTCTTCGCTCCAGGATCCGGGGCGGGTGCCAGAGGCGGCGGTCGATGCCGACCGTTTCCTGCCTGACGACCATCCCCAACAACCCGGTGCGTGGGCGTCGCCGCCCCGCGACCTCCCTGAGGAACGTCTGCTCGCGTCGGAGACGCGCACGCGCATCGCCGCGGCAATCGATGACCTCCCCGCGAATCAGCGCGCGGTGATCATGTTGCGCGACGTTCAGGGCTGGAGCTCCACCGAGGTTTGTAACGCGCTCGACATCACCGAAGTCAATCAACGAGTGCTTCTCCATCGCGCCCGCACGAAGGTGCGCAACGCCCTGGAGGATTACTTCGCCGTGGAGAACGAATGATCGACATCGAAGCCTTCAGCTGCCAGGAGCTCGTCGAGCTCGTCACCGACTTCCTGGAGGGTGCGCTCTCCCCGGGCGATTTGCGGCGGTTCGAAGAGCACATCGCCCTGTGCGACGCGTGCACCGAGTATCTCCATCAGCTTCGCGAGACGATTCGCATCGTCGGCACGATCACACCCGACGACCTCTCGCTCGAGGCGGAAGCCGAGTTGCTCCAGGTGTTCGCAGGCTGGACGGCTGGCGCGCGTTAGGTATCGATGCTGACCACGTCGGCCTCACACCTGGCAGGCGACGCCGACCTCACCCGACAAATAGATCCGCGAGACGAGAACGCCGCCTTCGCGGCCGACGCCGACGGTCGCTCCCGAGCCGGGATCGCCATAGATCGGTGAGATAGCCGCCGTAGCGATGCGGATGTCGGCGAACCCGCTGCGAGGCACGCACACCGAGATGTCCGCAGTCACCTCGTTCGACCCTGCGATGCCGTCAGCATCACCGTTTCTCGAGCGGAGCGAGAACGATCGACTGGCGACACCTTCCGGAGCGCGAACGTACACGGTCAACGTACGGGTGACAGCCGTTCCCTGGCCCGGGTAGGCAAAGACGCGAATCCGGGCTGGAGTGCGCGGCTTCGTCCAGCCATCGTCGTACAGACCGGTCGTCACCCAGGCGGCCCGCCACGGATCCTCGGGCTCGACGAGAAAGAGACCGCGATCGTTCGTCACGACGGTGCCGGCGATCTGAAAACGCGTGTCGCTCACGCTCTGGGCCACATAACCCGGCGGCGAGACACTCGCACGACCCGTCGCGTCGAAGTGCAGGTCGAGCTTGGGGAACGTGTTCGGTGTCCACTCGAACTGCCCGGGCACCCCGGCGCTGCGATCGACCGATTTGTTCCAGAACTCGAGATCCCACCAGTACCCGACTCCCGCCCAGTAGTCGCCGGGAATCGTCGGAAAGGGGATCGCGGTCACGTGAGCGCTCCCCCCGACGGTTCTGTCGACCCACTCGAAGATGTGGCTCCCGGGTGCCGTCAGCGCCCTCCCGGCCGTGCCGTCGACGCGAAAGAGGCGCGCGAATGCGTAGCCCGTCTCGGCAGGCAGGAGCACAAGGGCGAACGTTGCGAGGAGCACGGCGAGGTGCTTGCGGCGGAGCAAGACGGATCCTTCGAGCAGGAGCAGCGTTGCGACGACTGCGGCAGCGATCAACAGGATGCGCGCCCCCGTCAGCCCTCCGAGCGCATTGCGGAGGTAGTCGTCGAAGATCGCTACCGGCGTGTCCACGTTCAGCTTTACGTACACCGGTAGCGGATCGTGCGCGAAGCCGTAGACGAGCACTGCGAGCGGGATTGCGAGTGAGCGCCTGGGCCAGGCGCCACCCGTCAGCGTTGCGCTGAATGCGACGAGGATCAATGGTGCGATGTAGAACAGGTAGCGCTCGCTCACGCCGCCACCGCCGAAGCGGAGATCGTAGGAGGTGACCTCGAACGTCAGGAGCACGATCGCGAGCGTCGCCACCACGGCGAAGACTCGCTGCTCGCGCGCACTCGAGCGGAAGACGTTCGCGGCGAGCCAGGCGCCCCCGGCGAGAAACGGCAGGATCGCGAGGCCGAGCCCGACCGCGGCCAGATGCTCGGCGAAGGCGGGGATCAGGCGCGGCGGGATGGGATTGCCGCGCGCTGTTGCGGAGTAGGTGCCGAGCAAGGATCGGCCGCTGACCGTCACAGCGAGGACGGCAACGGCACCGGTGGCGTAGGCGGCCGCGAGTGTGAGGTGCGCCCGCAGCGCGGCGCGCAGCGACCGAGCGTCGACCGCGATCGCGACCGGCAGGCAGGCGGCCAGGACGACGAACTGCGTGCGCGCGAGAACCGCAAGGACGATGCCCGCGACGGCGACGAGGTCGTTGCGTGCCGACGGCGCGACGGCCGCTCGCTGGAAGGCGAGGAGCGTCCACAGAAACGCCGGGTAGGCCGCGACCTCCGTCATCAGAAACGACGACAGGACGATCCACGGAACCGCCACCGTGAGCACCGCGACGAGCGAGGCCGCCCACGCCGACGCCGCGACGCGGCGGGTGAGCAGGTAGGCAGGGATCGCCGCCGAACTCATCACGAATGCGTTCAAAATGTGTGCGCTCCATGCATCGTGTGCCACGTCGCCGCTCCGAAAGACGCTTGCCAAGACGAGCGGATAGAGCTGATTGATGTTGGGTACGGATTGCCCGTGGACGTGTGGAAGCGCGGAGTGGAGCCGCACGACGCTGATCGCGAGCCGCTCGTACAGGAGCTCGTCGGTCATGACAAACCAATCGGCCACGCGGCTCGTGACGATCGCGAGGCCGACGCCCAACGCAAGCCAGAGCGCGACCGGAACGAGCAGGAGCCACTGGAACGGGGGCCGCCGCACGGCGACTAGCGTAGTCGGCACAGAAGGGCGCGCCCCTTTACACCACCCTCAAACGACGTCGCTACGGTGCCTCGTCCCCGCCGCCGAAGGGATATTCGAGCAATGAAGGAGGAGGATTGCCTGTGCTGAACGCCTCACGCCTCGCACTGATCGCCCTCACCGCACTGTTGGCCATCCCGGCCGCCACCGCGCGCGCCGCCGAGCGTATGCCGATCGGGTTCTTCGACGATCCATCGTTTCGCTGGTCCCCTTCGCGTGCGGACAATCTCCGCGATGCAGCCCTCGACGGAGCCTCGGTCATCCACACCACAGCGACGTGGGCGGCCATCGCGCCGACCAAGCCGGCCGATGCGTCGAACGGCGACGACCCCGCCTACCGGCTGAATGACCTCGACGATCTCGTCTTCCAGGCCGGCTCCTACGGTTTGCGTGTGATGGTGAACATCACCGGCACGCCGAAGTGGGCGAACGGCGGCAAGGCGCCGAACGTGATGCCCAAGCGTCTCGCAGACTTCACGGCGTTCGCGAGGATGCTCGCCACCCGATTCAACGGCCGCAGCGGCCACGGCGATGTCGCGCTCTGGTCGGTCTGGAACGAGCCGAACCTGCAGCTGTTCCTGACACCGCAGTTCGTCGGCAAGAAGGTCGTCGGCCCGGCGAACTACGCAAAGCTCTACAAGGCTGCGTACGCGGGAATCAAGGCCGGTGACTCGTCGGCGAAGGTCGCGATCGGCGAGACCTCGGCGCGGGGGCGGGACAAGCCGCTCGCCGGGATCAGCGCGTCGGTCGCCCCCGGCACCTTCGCCAAGCTCCTGGCGCTGCAGAAGGGCCTGCGGTTCGATGCCTGGGCGCACCATCCGTATCCCACCGCGGCGAACTTGCCTCCGCTGCAGAAGGTTCGATATCCCAACGTCACGCTCTCCACGCTGCCGAGCTTCGAGGCCGACCTGAAAAGGCTCTTCCACCGCTCGGTGCCCATCTGGATCACCGAGTACGGTCATGAGACGAAGCCGGCCGAGTCGCACGGGGTCACCTTTGCAAAGCAGGCCGCGTACGCAAAGCAGGCGCTCACGGTCGCGAAGAACGATCCGAACGTGCAGATGTTCATCTGGTTCGTCTTTCGCGACAGCGCCGGGAATCCGTGGCAGAGCGGGCTCGTCTCGCAGAACGGCGCGCGGAAACCGGCGTACAACGCGTTCGGAGGGGTCGCACGCCTCACCGACGGAACGATGTCGACGACGCGGGCCGGCGTGTCCCCGCGCGTCACGACGTTCGTCCCGTACCTCGCGCACTACGTGGGAGCGGGTGCGACGATCGGCCTCACCTACCGGGTCTTCGACGGCGTGAAGGCCGTGACGACCCAGCAGCCCGTGTCCACGCTCGCCGTCGACCAGTCGATCACGTTCATCGCGAACTTCACGCCCGTGAAGGGGCATACCTACACGGTGCAGGTCGTCGCAAACGAGCAGAACGGCCACACCGAAGCGCGCACGGCGATCGTTCGCGCGATCTAGCGACCTTCGGGTTCGCCCCGCCGGCTCATCGCCGGCGGGGCCGTCGATCTCTCACGAGCGCAGCAGGCGAAGGACGACTCCGACCGCAAGCACGGAGGCGCAAACCCCTGCCGCGGCGAGCACGACCCCGCTCGCGGCAGCGAGCGCAGCCGTTCCCAGCAGGAGGAAGTTGACGAAGAGCGCGGCTGCGGTCAGCGTGACGAGCGTCGCGATGCGTCGCACGAGCAGGGGCCGCTCGGTCTGGATCCTCGCATCGTGTTCGATCGACCACGACGCGAGCTCGGCAGAAAGCAGGAGCAGCACGCCGACGACGGCGGCCCAGCCGTCGACCACGTCCCGGCCTTCCCGCCCGATCAGATAGCCACCGCCCGTTGCGAGGACCGCCCAGGGGATGAGGCTCGGCCACCGTCGCACCACGGCCGCGAGGAGTGTGACGAAGCCGGCGAGCCCGGCCCCTGCTGCGACCCTCGCGAACCGCCCACCGCTCGCCCACGCGTACGCGCCCGCTCCTGCGAGGAGCACGAGCGAGCAGAGACCGGTGATCAGGCGTGCGCGTGCCGGGCGTAGCGACGGAATTCGCGCACCTCCTCGAGGATCGCCTGCAGCGGGACGTCGTCTCTCCACTCGGCGACGGCGACGCCGGCGCTCTGCAAGCGGTGGCGCAGGGCATCGCGCCGCAGGCGCCAGATGTCGTACGCGACTGCGTCGAGCCCCTGGCTCGGCCGCTGCGTGAACGGCACGGGGGAGACATCGATGACCGCGAGGTCGTATCCGCGCGCGCGGAGATCGAGGAGCGCACCGACCGAGCGTGCGTCGAGCAGCGGCGAAAGCGCGATCACGAGTGCGCTCGGCGGTAGCGTTCGCCGCGGGATGACGTCGATCTCCTTCCAGTAGTACGAGAGGACGATCTGCGTGTCGAGCAGCGCATCGACGACGCGATACAGCTGCACGAGCCCGGTGCCGGGGACGAGCCAGCGAAGGATTCCACCGAAGCTGATCAGTCCGATCCGGTCGCGCTGACGCGCATAGGCGTCTGCGAGTGTCGCGGTCGCACGAACCGCCAGGTCGAGCGTGCCCGCGCCGCCGAGCCGCGCTTCCGCGAATGAGTCGACGAAGAGGATGACGTCGGTGTTGCGCTCGGGATGGCTCTCGTTCACCCATAGATCGCCCTCGCCACGTCGCGCGCTTGCACGCCAGTTCACGCGCTTCAGGGGGTCGCCAGGCGCGAAGGGCCTGATATCGGCGAACTCGATTCCCTGTCCTTTCCGGCGCGAGACCTCGTTTCCCGCCAGGGCCTGTGTCTCGCGGGGCTGCAGCACGCGCCGGAGCGCCTCTTCCCGCGGATAGACGCGCAGCTCGGGTCTGGCGCCTCCGGCGGACTCCCACGCGAGAAACCCGAGCGGGTCTCGTGCGCGTGCATACGTCGGTCCTAGGACGTGGGCGCCCCAGCGCATTGCGCGGAGCCTCACGCCGAGCTCGCGCCGCTCGCCCGCGGCGAGGTGGAGGGCGACGGGGTTCGATCCGTGGGCGACCACGACTCCGGGTGGCAGCCGGAGGTAGAGATCGAGCCGGTCGACGGGCGTCGTCGAATGCAGGACGATCCGCGCGCCGACCTCGTCGCCTTCGAGCGCGCGTTGGGCATCGAGCGCGACCTCGACGGTGAGTCGCGGCGGCGTCGCGAGGGCGAGGCCCGCTGCGAGCGCGAGCAAGAAAGGCGCGGTGAGCGCGACGAGCTCGGGTCGGGCGAAGACGAGTGCCGTCAGCAAGCCGACCGCCGACAAGCCGGCGTACGCAGCCAGCTTGGGCGACGCCCAGCGCGTCACGTGCGTGCGAGATCTTCGGCGACCGGCGTCGGCACCGTGTTCAGCCGCTCGCGCACCACATCCTCCGCGGAGACGCGCTGCACCCAGAGCTCCGGACGCAGCGTCAGCCGGTGGGCGAGCGCGGGAACCGCAACCGACTTGACGTCGTCCGGTGACACGTAGTCGCGTCCGTCGAGAGCCGCACGGCAGCGAGAGAGCTTCAGCAGTGCGAGCGACCCACGGGGTGACGCGCCGACCTGGATGGACTGCGCGTCCCGGGTCGCCGCGGCGATGTCGACCATGTACAGGCCCACCGGCTCCGAGACGTAGACCTTCTCGACCGCGGCTTGCATGTCGAGCAGCGTCTGGCGGTCGACGATTGGCTGCAGCTGGATCTCGTCCTGGCCGCGTTCCGCGCGGTTCGAGAGGACGAGCCACTCGTCGTCACGTGTCGGATACCCCACCGACATGCGCAGCAGGAACCGGTCGAGCTGCGCTTCGGGCAACGGGTACGTGCCCTCGTACTCGATCGGGTTCTGTGTCGCGAGCACGAGGAACGGCGGGCCGAGCTTGCGCGTCTCGCCCTCGCTCGTCACCTGCCGCTCCTGCATCGCCTCGAGCAGTGCCGCCTGTGTCTTCGGCGGAGCCCGGTTGATCTCGTCGGCGAGCAGGAGGTTCGCAAAGATCGGCCCGGGCCGGAACTCGAAGTCCGACTCGCGCTGGTTGTACACCGACGAGCCGGTGACGTCCGACGGCATCAGGTCGGGCGTGAACTGAATGCGCGAGAAGTCCATCGACGCGACCTGCGCGAACGACCGCGCCATCAATGTCTTTGCGAGCCCCGGGTAGTCCTCGATCAGGACATGCCCGTCCGCCAGCACGCCGAGGAGCAGGAGCTCGAGCGCGTTGCGCTTGCCGACCACAGCCCGCTCGACCTCGTCGAGCAGGAGGTTCGAGATTCGGCCGACTTCGAGCAGGTCCATCGCTACATCCTCTCAAGGTCGGAGACGAGGGCGCGCAACTCGCTCGGGCTGATGCCGGCGGAGTGTCGATTCTCCGGCGCGGGGCGGTCGGGCCGCAGGAGCTCCCACCAGCGGCCGAGCGTCTCGGGCCCCATCGGCCGGCCAGTGCGCTCGAGCCGTGCCTGCGCGATCTGGCGCAGCTGCGGGAGCAGGCGTGCGTGGAGGTCGTACGCGTTCGCAGCGCCGAGCGTCACCTCGCGCATCATCCGCTCCACCTCGTGCAAGGGCCTGTCGCGCTGCACTCCCTCGGCGAGAGCTCGATCGAACTCGGAGCGCTGCCGCTTCGGCACCGCGTCGCCTGCCGCCGCGACGACGCCGAGCATGACGAGCCCGCCGACGATGAGCACGTAGGCGTGCAGCGCGATACCGCGCACACCTGGTTGGGCGAGTGCGACGTAGATCGCGGCGATCGAGGCGAGTACGAAGAGGATGACGAGATCGAGCAGGTGCTTCCTCACGGGCTGACCTCGCGCAGATCGTCGCGAATGGTGCGCAGCGCTTCGATCGCGTCGTGCTTCATCGTCGTGTCGATCTCATGACGGCTGAACTTTGCCTCTTCGAACAGACCGGTGAGTCGGGCGACGGCGTCATGCCGCGACGTGAGGTCACGGAGAATGCGGCCGAGATACTCGACGGGCGTCTCGCTCGGGCGACGGCGCAAGCCGTGCCGTGCGAGGACTCCTTCCATCCGTGCGTACGCCGCGATCACAGCGCGGCGGGAATCGGGCTCGGCCTCGAGGCCCTCGATCGAATCGCCGATCGCGGCGGCGAAGTCCTCTGCGACGCTGGGCTCGATCGGCACCGCAGTCCGGAGCTTCCGGCCGCGATAGCTCCGGTATGCGGAGATCCCGCCGAGAGCCAGGACGGCGAGCGCGACTGCGAGCACGGGCCACTCGAACGACGGCTCGAAGGCCCCGGGCTTGCCGCCGTGGCGCGCGGTCCTGTGCGCGCTGATGTTCTTCAGTGCGCGTGCGTTCAGATCGAAGATGTGGGAGTGGTGGCGCTTCAGGTAGATGACGCCGAACGCAATGAAGCCGAAGAAGGCGACCGTCAGGAAGTTCTGGAGTACGCGCGACTTGAAGCTCTTCCGCGCGGCTTCACCCTCGCGAGCTTGTATCAGGAGCGCGTAGGCGGCGATGGGGATCATCAGGACGAACACGATCAGGAACGCCGTGAAGGCGTAGTTGACGTAGCCGGGCGTGGGCTTCGCGTTCGACGAGCCGCTGAAGCCGCTACGACTCGCGAATGCGACCACACCGAGGAGCGCAAGGAGCCCGAACGCCACGAGGGCAAGACGGATGCTGCGGCCGGTGCTCTGCTCCAGAGGCTCCATGGGGCTGAGAAGGTAGACGCCGCCGGGCCTGGTTGGTTTTAGGTGAGGGTTAACCTCGTGGGTAGATTGGCGTCGTGCGCTCACTCGCCGGTAAGCGGGCCATCGTCACGGGCGCCTCGAGCGGGATCGGCGCCGCGACGGCGCGAGCGCTCGAGCAGGCGGGAGCGCGCGTCGCCGGAGCATCCCGCGCGACCGGGCTCGACGTCACGGATCCGGCGAGCAGCGCGCGGTTCGTCGAGGAAGCCGTGGAGGGCCTCGGGGGGCTCGACATCCTCGTCAACAACGCAGGCAAGGCGCTCGGGCGGGTTCCGTTCTGGGAAGCGAGCGAGGAGGACGAGCGCGAGGTGGTCGAGACGAACGTCCTCGGCCTGATGCGGATGACTCGGCTCTGCCTCCCGCACCTCCTCGCGGACGGCGAGGGGCACATCGTGAACATCGGCTCGGTGGCGGGCATCTGGTCGTACGCGAATGGCTCGTCGTATGTCGCGTCGAAGTTCGCGGTGCACGGCTACACGCGCGCGCTGCGCGACGACCTGCACGGCAGGCCGGTGCGCGTGTCGAACATCGCCGCGGGGGCCGTCGAGACGAATTTCTCGAAGGTGCGCTTCAAGGGAGATGAGGAGCAGGCGGCGGCCGTCTACTCCGACATCGCGCTGGGCGGAGCGCTCAACGCCGAGGACATCGCCGAGTGCATCATGTTCGCGCTGACGCGCCGCCCGAACGTGAACATCGACGAGATCCTCGTCCTGGCGCTTGCGCAGACCTCGGGCGCGAACATCGCACGGCACTAGAGCGGGGCGCTTCGGCGCTCGAGCGTTCGCACGTCATGCGAGAGCAGGACAGGTGCAGTCGCGGCGATCGTCAGGACAGCGCAACCGAGCAGCGTCGCCCGCGTCCCAACGGCAGCGCCGATAGGCCCGAGCGCAGCGAGCGCAACGGGCGTCAGGACGAGTGAGCCGAGCGCGTCGTAGGCCGAAAGGCGCGAGAGCTTCTCGAGCGGGATCTCCTGCTGCACTGTCGTGTCCCACTGCACGCCGAAGACCTCGATGCAACATCCGGCCACGAAGCCGGCGCCGATCACGAGGACGAGCGGCGCCGGCACCGCGAGGGCAATGAGTGGCAGGACGACTGGAAAGACGGCGAGCGTTGCTGCGAGGAGCAGTCGCCGTGGCCGCCACCGGAGCTGAAGAAGCCCGCTCAGAACGAGCCCCAGAGACGTCGCCGTGAGCACTGCGCCCCACGCGGCCGGTCCGCCGAGGTGACGCTTTGCAACCGTCGGGCCGAAGATCTGAACGGCACCGCTCTCAACGGCGTTCACGACCCCGAACTGCAACACGATCGCCCACAGCCATGTTCGCGACCAGAAGTCGCGCCAGCCCTCGCGCAACTCGACGATCACTGTGCTCCCCTCGATCCGTAACCCGGGCGGTAGGTGCATCGCGCCGATCGTGACCGCCGCGAGCACGTAGGTCGCCGCGTCGAACGCGATCGCCCACCCCGGGCTCGAAGCGGCGACGACGATGCCTCCGATTGCCGCCCCGCCGATGTTCGTCGCGTTCAGTGCGAGCCGCAGGGTTGCGTTCGCCTGCCCGAGCAGCGCCACCGACACCGTCTGCGGCACGATCCCGGTGCTGGCGGGGAAGAAGAATGCCGAGGACGAGCCGTTCACCGAGGCGAGCAATGCGAGCTGCCACAGGTGTGCGTGGCCCGAGAGCAGCAGCGCTGCCGACACCGCCTGGCTCGTCCCGCTCAGGAGGTTCGACGCGACCATCACCCGGTGACGCGGCAGCCGGTCGGCCCAGACGCCGCCGAAGAGCAGAAACAGGACCGTCGGGACCTGGCGCGCGGTCAGCACGAGGCCGAGGTCGGTCGCCGAACCGTGCAGCGTGGTGAGCACCGCGAACGCGAGCGCGACGGGCGCCATCGCGCTCCCGGCCATCGAAATCGTTCGACCGATGAAGAGCAGGCGGAACTCGCGCTCGAGGAGCGGCCCCAGCCGGCTCACGCCGGCGTGCGCGAGGTTGCGCGCTGATACGCCTCCAGGTGGGTCAACGGCGCTCTCGCTGCTTCTCCCAGTAACGCCGGAGGCCGTGCCAGCATTGCCAGAGGGGCGCGACCTTGTCGTAGGCGTCCACGTCGGCGCCGGCGTCGGTGCGCGCGAGCTCGACGAACTCGTCGATCTCCATGCCGTCGCCGACGCGCTCGGCCCACCGATCCAGCTCGGCGTCGAAGCGGTCGAGGTGCCCGTTGACGTCGTCGTGAACGCCGAAATGGATGAGCGCGAGCCGGTCGGGTGAGCGCTCGCGAATCGCCCTCGTGCTCGCGTGCCAGAGCTCCACGTCGATGTCGGGCGGTGGCGAGACCGGCAGGACGTAGTCGGAGCCGGGCATGCGCACGCCGGCGGCGTCGCCGGCGAGCAACGTCCCGCCGCGGAAGTAGCTCGCGTGGTGCGACGCATGTCCCGGCGTCGGGAATGCCTCCCACCCGAGCACGTCGCCGGCAGCCACTCGCACATTCCCCCGGGGCACGGGCGCAAGCTCCCCCCAGAGCGGGTCGAACATGTCGCCGTAGAGACGGCGTGCGGAGCGCTCCAGGCGGGACGGATCGATGAGGTGCGGAGCGCCCACCTCCGACACCCATACGGTCAGATCTGGATGACGGCGCACGATCGATCCGGCGGCACCCGCGTGGTCGAGGTGGATATGCGAGAGCAGCAGATGGTCGATGTCGGCGAGGCCGAGGCCGTGGTGTGCGAGACCCGCTTCGAGCGTGGGCAGCGTCGAGGATGGCCCGCAGTCGAAGAGCCCGACGCCGCCATCCGTCTCGACGAGGTACACGCCGATCGCGTGCTCGCGGCCCCCGAAGCGGAGGTCGATCAAGCGCAACTGATCCATCACCGAATCTTCTCAGGCGCGAAACGACGTTTGCTCGCGTGGGAAGCGCACTGCCCCCCTTTGCCCGCTGCCGGCGGGTTCGTCCGCCCTCGCCGAGATCCGTCAGGCTCAGGGCGCCCGCAGCACGGTCGAACGCTTCGGATTGCTCTCCCAGGCCGTTCCGTTCCGGGGTCGCCCGTCAGGCGTGCGCAGCGGACGGTCGCCTGACAAGGGCCGACTCGAGGTCGGCGATCAGATCGTTGGGCGACTCGATGCCGACCGACAATCGCACGAGATTCGCAGGAGGCGCGAACGGGGCACCCGCGGTCGAGGCGTGTGTCATGCGAGCGGGATGCTCGATCAGGCTCTCGACCCCTCCGAGCGACTCGGCAAGCTGGAAGAGCTTCGTGCGCGCGACCAGCTCGACCGCCTCTTGCTCCGACTCGGCGAGGAACGAGACCATGCCACCGAAGTCGCGCATCTGCCTGCTTGCGAGCTCGTGACCGGGGTGGGACGGCAGCCCGGGATACAACACTCGCTCGACCGCGGCATGGCCCTCCAGGAACTGCGCGACCTGCCGTGCGTTCTCGCAATGCCGACGCATGCGCACCGCGAGCGTCTTGATGCCGCGGAGGACGAGCCAGGCGTCGAACGGCCCCGGCACAGCTCCGAGTGATTTCTGCAGGAAGTAGAGCCTTTCGGCGAGCGCATCGTCGTTGACCGCGACGAAGCCACCGATGGTGTCGCTATGGCCGCCCAGGTACTTGGTCGTCGAGTGGATGACAGCATCGGCCCCGAGGTCGAGAGGCTGCTGCAAGTAGGGCGTCGCGAACGTGTTGTCGACGACGACAGTCGCACCGACCGCGTGCGCCGCGTCGGCCGCCCGGCGAATGTCGACGATGTTCAGCACCGGATTCGACGGCGTCTCGATCCACACCATGCGTACGTCGTCGTCGAGGTATGCCGACAGGTTCTCGTCGAACTCGGCCGCGGGTACGTAGGTGAACTTGTAGCCCTTGGGCTCGTAGACAAGCGAGGTCATCCGGTAGACGCCCCCGTACACGTCGGCGACGAGGACGACCCGCTCACCAGGATCGACGAGGTGCATCAGCGTCGTCGTCGCACCGATACCGGAGCTGAACGCCACGCCGTACGCCGCGTTCTCGAGGCTCGCGAGCGCTTCCTGGAGCGCCGTTCGCGTGGGGTTCGCGACCCGCGAGTAGTCGTAGCCCTTGTGCTCGCCGACTGCCTCCTGAACGTAGGTGGAGGTCTGGTAGATCGGCGTGATGATCGCGCCCGTTGCCGGGTCGGGCTCCTGCCCGACATGGATGGCGCGCGTCTCGAAGTCGAGGCCGTCGAAGTCCATACGAAGAGCCTACCCGGGTGCCCGTTCGTCTCAGGTGCGCTCGACGCGCTCGAGACCCAGGATGCGGGCCAGACGGGCGGCTGCCCGCTCGAGCTTCGCGTCGAGGTTCCCGCGCGCCTTCGGCTCAGGTGTGAAGCGACGGATGCGCAGGACGCCTGCCGCGCGGTCGGCCTTCAGGTCGGCACGGCCGAGGAAGCGATCTCCCGCGAGCAGCGGCAGGACGTAGTAGCCGTACTGCCGCTCGTGCTCGCGCTTGTAGACCTCGATCACGTGCCTGAAGCCGAAGAGCCGCTCGAGCAGCGGCCGGTCCCACACGAGGTTGTCGAACGGGCACACGAGCACGGGTGGTGCAGGTTCGCCGTCGAGCTCTGTTCCGGGCAGCACATAGAACGGCGGCCCACCGTCATCGGGCTCGAGCGCTTCGAGCCGCCCGTCCGAGACGAGAGCGTCGAGCTGCGGCTGCAGGCGGGCGCGGCCGCCCTTCAGGCGCCAGTGCTCGCGGATCGCCGTTTCGGTGAGCGCCCCACGTGACTCGACGGCGAGCAGCGCGAAGCGCTGCAGCGTCTCGGCCTCGCCGGGCACCGGCGCGTCGAGCAAGTGCTTGGGGATCACGCGTTCTGCCAGGTCGTAGGAGCGCTGAAAGCTTCTTCGTCCCGAGATGGCGAGCACGCCGTTGTCCCAGAGCGCTTCGAGCACCATCTTCGCCGGCTTCCAGTTCCACATCCCCCCGCTCCCGGCTCCCTCGAAGTCGCGCGAGCCGAGCGGGCCTTCAGAACGGATGCGCTCGAGCACCGGCTCAACGAGCCCGGGATGCTCACGTAGGGCCCGATCGTGCGCCCCCCAGTGGCCGTTTCCGGCCATCACCTGCCGGAACGAGGGCCACAGCTCGATCGGCAGGAGCGAGGCTTCGTGCGCCCAGTACTCGAAGACGCGGCCCTCGCGGAGCAGTCTCGGCACGATTGCGTCGTCGAACGATCCGATGCGGGACGAGATCGTCAGTCGGTGGGCTCTGTCGACCGCTGAGATCGAGTCGAGCTGCACCGCGGTGAGCCGTCGGATCGTCCCCTCGACCTCGTCCTCGCCCGCTCTGCGGAACCGGGGCGCGAAGCCCTGTCGCGAGACCATCAGCCGCCGGATCGCCGCGAGGCTCACGGCCATCGGACATCCTGGACGCCGAGGAATTGCGCGAGCGCGCGCACGGGGTTCTCGATCGGCACGGAATCCGCCTCCCAGTGCACGGCATTGATCCTCAACACGCTCTCCTTGCGGTCGACCTCCGGATCGATGCGGCCGACCAGACGCCCCGAGTGCAGCACGGGCAGTACGAAGTACCCGTACTTCCGCTTTGCCTTCGGGACGTAGATCTCGACCCGGTAGCGAAAGTCGAAGAGCGCCTCGGTGCGGGCTCGATCGTGGATCAGCCGGTCGAAAGGCGAGAGCAAGGTCGTGCGTTGAACAGGCCGATCGTCGGCATCGGGGTGAGCGACCCAGCGTCCCTTGCGGAGCCGGACCCCGGCAGCGCGGAATCGCACCTCGTCGAAGTACGCGTCGGCTTCGTCGTGCGGCAACGGTTGCACGTCGCCGTACCAGCGCTGCGCGAGGTCGAACAGGCGCTGCTTCCCGTCTCGGCCCACCGTAGCGAGCTCTCCGCGCGCCGTCATGAATTCGAGCATCCGTCCGACATTTCGATCACCTGTCCAGCCATTCGAAGGCCAGGAAACCTTCGCCCGATCCTCGAAGTCGCGCGAGCGCATCGGCCCGTTCCGTTCGAGCTCACGCAGCACGTAGCGTCGAAACGACTGGTTGGCCACGAGCCATTCCCGGACGCGCTCGCGCCACGCCCCGCCCCCCGACGGCCAGCGCTGCATGGTTGAGAGGAGAGCCGGCAGCGCCTCCTTCGGATAGACGAATGCGATCAGCTCGAAGAGCTCGCGATCGTCGAGCAGTCGCTGCAGCTCGCCCTGGTCGTAGGAGCCGAGCCTGCTCCACAGCACAAGGTGCTGCGTCGGGGCGACGCGGGCGGTCGGGTCGAGCTTCAGCGTGCCCAGGCGACGCACGCAATCGAGGACGGTGCGTACGCTGCCGTCGAGCGCCTGCGCCCAAACGGCGATGCGGCGCGCCTGCGCGATGGAGAGATCCTTGAACCGAGTCGACACCTTCCCGCGACGTTATCCGGTGCAGATCGGGAAGGCACCTCTTTGATCCGCCTCGCGCTGGTGCTCATCCTCGCGTGGGCTGCGGCGGGAGCGTGGCTCTTCGTCGTGCATCACGGGGACAAGCCGTTCGGCGCCGATGCGGTCGTCGTTCTCGCCGGGACGAGGCAGCGACTGCCTGTCGGGCTCGAGTTGATGCGGCGTGGTTTCGCACCCATTCTCGTCGTCTCGAGGAGCCGTTCCGCCTCGCCGCTCGAGTCGTCAACCTGCGACGAGCGCCATCGGTACCGCGTCGTCTGTTTCCAGGCGCACCCCTACTCGACGCACGGAGAAGCGGAGGAGATCGGCCGTCTCGCGGTCTCTCATCACTGGACGAGGATCAACGTCGTCACCTCGGACTTCCACGTCTTCCGCGCCCGGATCCTCGTGAACCGCTGCTATCACGGCTCCCTCCGCATGATCGGCGCGCCACAGTCGACGAAGCACCTGCCGATCGACGTGGTCGAGGAGAGCGCCAAGCTCGTCTACCAGGAGACGGCGCAACGTGGTTGCTAGTGCTCCGTTCCGGAAGTTCCGTGGTGATCCTGGCGACCGAGGACGCAGCCCGGCGCCGCTTTGCAGCCGCCGGGGCGCGCGAGACTTTTCGAACGGAGCACGAGTCTAGGCACGTTCCTCGGGCTTCCAGTCGCGGTGCGTGAGTATCCCGTGCGACTCCATCAGGGCCTCGACGTCGAGGCGTAACGCTCGCTGCGTCTCGATGTCCGGGTCGCAGGACCGCAACCAGCCGAGGCTCCCAGTCGTCGAGGGTCCCCGCGAGCCGGTCGTGGAATGGTGGCCGTTTCCCTGCGAGCGCGAAGAGCGCGCGGGCGAGCTCGCGCACCGAGTCGGCCGCATGAAGGCGGCCGCCCAACTCGTCCCCACGGGCGAGCGCGGCCTTGCCGCGAACGTAGGCGTTGAGATATGCGTCGTAGGCGAGCGTGGCGTCGTCGGGTGCGGAAAGGCGCGTCAGGATCAGATCGAGCTCCCCGTTCGTCTTGTCGACGAGCACGCGGCCCTGCACCATCGCATCCGTCCACCAGGAGGGTTCGAGTGTGCGTAGCTCCTCGAGCGTCACCAGCGCGGCCTCCACGTTGTCTCGCGGAGGCGGCTTCTCGGCGACGAGACGCACGTAGTGCAGGTCGTAGTCAGAGTCCGGTCGCTCGTGGCCGACCGAGCGCGAGCCGCAGAGCACGATCGCAACGGTCTTCGGATCGGACTCCGCGTCTTCAACGACGGCGGTCCGCACCTCGTCCAGCACTTACCGGTGGGCGAGGTAGTCGAGGAGATCCGAGCGGGTGACCACGCCGACGGGGCTGCCGGCGTCCGCGACGACAACGGCGTTCGTGCCGCCCGTGAGCGCGACGACGATCTCGTCGACCGACGCATCCGCCTCGACCGTCGCAAGCGGTCCTTGCATCGCCGCCGCGACGTCCTCGTGCAGTGCATCCGCGTTCTTGAAGACCCGATCGAGGAGCGCCCGGTCCTGCAGTGAGCCGATCACGTCTGCGAGCGACGCTACGTCGCCGTCGCGCACGACCGGCAACTGCGAGATCGAGTAGCGCTCCATCACCTGGATCGCCTCTGCGACCTTCTGGTGCGCGGAGATCGTGACGAAGCCCGGCGTCTCTCCCTGCTTGGAGCGAAGGAGCTCCCGCACCGTCGGGATTTTCACGGAGCGTTCGAGGAAGCCGTGCTCGAGCATCCAGTTGTCGTCCATGAACTTCGAGAGATAGGAGCGGCCGGAGTCGGGAAGGATCGTCAATACCTGTGAGCTCGGGCCGAGCCCCTTCGCGTACTCGATGGCCCCAGCGATCGTCGAGCCCGACGAGCCGCCGACGAGCAGCCCCTCCTCGCGCGCCAGCCGGCGCGCCGCGAGAAACGATGCGCGGTCCGAGACGCGCACCCACTCGTCGACGACAGCCGGGTCCATGGTCTCGGGCCACGTGTCCTTGCCGATCCCCTCGACGAAGTAGGGGTGCAGGTCACCGTCGCTCTTCGCCGTGTAGATCGATCCCTCAGGGTCAACGCCGACGATTTTCACATCCGGCTTTCGCTCCTTGAAGTACCGGCCCACACCGCTGATCGTGCCGCCCGTCCCGACCGAGATGACGATCGCGTCGATCTCGCCGCCGGTCTGCTCCCAGATCTCGGGCCCGGTCGTCTCATAATGCGCCTCGGGGTTCGACATGTTCGAGTACTGGTCTGGCTTGAAGCCGCCGGGAATCTCCTCTGCGAGGCGCGAAGACACGGAGTAGTACGACTCGGGCGAATCGTGGTCGACCGACGTCGGCGTGATCACGACCTCCGCGCCGTAGCCGCGGAGCATCGCGATCTTCTCCTGGCTCATCTTGTCGGGCATCACGAAGATGCAGCGGTACCCCTTCTGTGCGGCGGCGATCGCAAGCCCGACGCCCGTGTTGCCCGACGTGGGCTCGACGATCGTCCCGCCGGGCCGTAACTTGCCGTCGCGTTCCGCTGCTTCGATCATCGCGAGCCCGATGCGATCCTTGTTCGAGCCGCCCGGGTTCATGAACTCGAGCTTCGCGAGGATGACGCCGGGCACGTCTTGCGAGATGCGGTCGAGTCGGACGATCGGGGTCGAGCCGACGAGATCGAGAATGGTGGGGTAGCTGTCGGGCACCTCCGGCGGAAGCGTACAGCGGCGGTCGTCGTTGAACGAGCCATCGACCGAGGAGGAACCATGAACATCGCAGTCATCGGACGGGGAAACGTCGGGGGCGGACTCGCACGCCTCTGGGAGCAGGCCGGGCATGCCGTGTCGAGCTTCGGACGCGAGGGCGGCGATGCGACAAGCGCGGATGTGCTCGTCGTCGCGGTTCCGGCGGGGGAGATCGCAGACGCGCTCGGCAAGGTCACCGGCGCCGTCGGCAAGGTGACGATCGATGCGACGAACGCGGTGAAGGGTCGCGACGAGGCCTTCGAGTCCTTGGCGCATCAGGTGCGCTCGATCATCGGCGGCCCGACTGCGAAGTCGTTCAGCGCCAACTTCGCTGCCCTGTACGACGACGTCTCCAATCAGCGGGCACGCCCGAGCAACCTGTACGCGGCCGAGGACGGAGCGCGCGAGGTGACGGAGCAGCTGAGCCGGGATGCCGGGTACGACCCGGTCTCGGTCGGCGGCCTCGAGCAGGCACGCGCGCTCGAGGACCATCTCGGGCTCCTCTTCGCGATCAACCAGGCCGGGCTCGGGCCGTTCTTCTACCGGATCGGCAGGCCCGGCGAGCTCTGAGAATCGAAAAGCGGTGGCTGCCGGCAGGCAGCCACCGCGGCGACATCGACGGACTCGAGCTCCGCGGGCCGCACGAGCACGAGTGTCGCGACGAGGCCGACTACGGCAACGCCGACTGTCACCCAGAACGCCCACTGCGAACCGCTCGTGAACGCGCCCGGGAACGGTCGGCCGGCCTTGACCAGGTGATTGAAGTGCGTGAGCGACACCGATGACGTCACTGCGACGCCGATTGCGCCTCCGATCTGCTGGGCTGTGTTGATCAGCCCGGACGCCAGGCCCGCCTCGTGCTGCTCGACGCCCGCGAGCGCGGCGATCGACACCGGGATGAAGCAGAAAGGCAGTGCGAACCCGACGAGCAGGTACCCGGGGAAGAGATCCGACCAGTACGACGCGTGCACCGGGATCTGGGTGTACCAGAGCATCCCGGCGACCATCGCGACGAAGCCGATCGCCATCACCGTCTTGGGGCCGATCCGCGTCACGAGCGCCTGTGCGACGCCCGCCCAGAGGATTGCCGTGCCTGCGGTCGCGACGAACGTGATCCCGGTCTTCAGCGCCGACCAGCCGAGCACGTTCTGAACGTAGAGCGTCAGGATGAAGAAGTTCGCGAAGACCACGGCGCCCAGCAGGAGCCCGGCGACATTCGCTCCGGCGACCGTGCTCACCCTGAAGATGCGGAACGGCATGAGGGGATGCTTCGCGCGCGACTCGATGATGAGGAACGCGATCAAGAGGGCGGCGGCGATTGCGAGCCTCGAGATCGTCCAGGTCGACGACCAGCCGTGCGCCGGCGCGTTCGACACGGCGTAGACGAGCAGCGCCAGGCCTCCCGTGACCGTGATCGCTCCGCCGACATCCTGCGAGCTCTCGCGATCCGACCGGCTCTCGCGCACGAACCGCGGGGCGAGCACGAGGGCGAGCACGCCGACCGGAACGTTGACGAAGAAGATCCATTCCCAGCCGAGGTACTTCGTCAGGATCCCGCCTGCGAGGACACCGACCGCGGCACCGGAGCCGCCGATCGCACCCCAGATCCCCAGCGCCTTGTTGCGCTCGGGCCCCTCGTCGAACATCGTCGTGATGATCGAGAGCGCGGCCGGGGAGATGATCGCGGCCCCGAGGCCCTGGAGGGCGCGCGCGCCGATCAGAACGCCCTCTGACCAGGCGAGCCCGCACAGGAAGGAGGCGATGGTGAAGACCGCGACTCCGACGTAGAACACACGTCG
>JBBSEJ010000042.1:0-26398 GCA_038239825.1 Gaiellales bacterium | reverse complement strand
GATCCGAGATACTTCTCCACGAGCGTTGATCTCTGCGTGCGGGATCGGCGATGGGCCGGGACTCCGGCGGCGGCGCCGTGGTAGATCGAGGGGTCGTACGACACCACTAACGATCCTCACCCCACGGGCCGCGCTCGGTTCGGCAGATCGATGAACCGAAGCGCGGCTCTTGGCAGGCGGCACCGCCGATCCGAGGGTGTCGCTCCGTCGCGACGGGAGCAAAAACCATGAGGCTCTCTCAGGCCTCATGGATTGAGTGACGAACATTTGATGGACCCAGTCGGGCTCGAACCGACGACCTCCGCGATGCCATCGCGGCGCTCTCCCAGCTGAGCTATGGGCCCCGCGGAGCCTCGCCAGTGTAGCTCGTACTCCCGTGCCCGATGCGCTCCGACGACCTGGCCGTTTCGGCCCACGTGCACTGCACGCGCCCGGGAGCTTCGGGTGCAGGCGAGGATCAGGTAGGTCGTGTCGCTCGTCGTCGAGGGGCCGTGCAACTCCCGAGCCCGAGCCCGAGCTCGATCGCGAGCACGGGCGATGTTCGCCTGCGAGCTTCCCTGGTGGCTCGTCGTCAGCACCGACAACAGGACACGCGTGCCCTCGGACGGACTGTTGCCCGACCCGGCGACGTGCCGTCTACGCGGTAGCCGCTTCGACGGCCTCGTGCGGGACGTCGTCCCACAGGTCTTCGAGGCGGTAGAACTCGCGTGCTTCCGGAGTGAAGACATGCAGCACGACGTCGATGTAGTCGCCGATGATCCACGTCGCCTCCGCGGCGCCTTCGGTCGAGCGCGGGATCAGCTCGTGCTCGTTCTTCATGCGCACGTGCACCTCGTCCCAGATCGATTTCGCCTGGCGTGGGTTCCCACCGGTGCACACGACGAAGAAGTCGGTGTACGCGCAGACGGGCCGCATGTCGAGGATTACCACGTCGCGGGCGAGCTTTCCCTGGGCGAGCGCCGCGATCCGGCGTGCTTGTTCGATGGGGCTCAAGCGACCCGGATTGTACCGGGATTCACGACCGATACAGCGATTCCGTTCCAATCAGCTCGGCCACCGCCGCGGGCAGATCGTCCGCGGCAGTCTCGCCCGCCGCCAGGCGCCCTCGCAGCTCGCGGGAGGCGACCGGCGTCGGCCGCATCTCGAAGAAGGAGACACGTTCGGGCGCCTCGAGCTGCTCGACCACCCGCTGGAGCCGCTCGCGCGGGAAGCCGGGACGGGTCGCGACGGCGAGACGCGCGAGCGCGAGCACCTCGTTCGGCTCCTTCCACGACAGGAAGTCGCAGAATTCGTCGGCACCGATCAGGAAGACGGGATCGAGCCACTCCGGGTGGGCGCGCAGCGTGTCGACCGTCCGCGCGTGCTCGTCGAGAACGACCTCGTCGGACGGAAACGCAGCCCGGGCGAGGCGGAGCCGCAGCTCCGAGGATGTGTCGACTCGCTTGTGGGCCGGGTGAGCCGAGACGAGCACGATCAGCCGGTCGAGCGCCAAGACCTCCTTCGCCCGGCGCGCCAGCTCGACGTGACCGCGGTGCGGCGGGTCGAACGAGCCGCCGTAGAGGCCGATCATCAGGCGAGCTCGAACTCCTCATCGCCGAGCTCGACCGTCGCACCGTCCTTCGCTCCCGCTGCCCGCAACGCACGCTCGAGCTCGGCGTCCGAGGGTGGCGTGCCGAGCACCTTGAAGCCGCCCTCGGTCCGCAGCAAGCGCCACCCGCGCTCCTTCGGCCGGGGACGGTAGACGAGAAAGTCGGCGAGCTCGTCGGCCGAACGCTCCTGCTGGTCGGCTTCCGGGACGAGCGCGAACAGCCGCCGGCGAAACTCGTCGAGGCCTTCACCGGTCGCGCACGAGAGCGGGAAGACCGCGATCACTCGCGGATCGTCGATCGCGAGCTTCGGATCTGGCGCGAGGTCGATCTTGTTCAGCACCACGATCTGCGGCAGCTCGTCGATGCCCGCGCCGTAGGCGCCGAGCTCGGCGTCGATCGTCCGCCACTGCTCCTCGATCGGCTCCGCGGCATCGATCACGTGCACGAGGGTGCGGGCGCGCTCGAGATGAGCGAGGAACTCATGACCGAGACCCACGCCTTCACTCGCGCCTTCGATCAGCCCCGGCACGTCGGCGATCACCATCTGCCGCCCGTCCGCCGACTCGACGGTGCCGAGCACGGGCTGCAACGTCGTGAACGGATAGCTCGCGACCTTCGGCCGGGCGTTCGAGATGCGCGAGATCAGCGACGACTTGCCTGCATTCGGCAAGCCGACGAGTGCAGCATCGGCGAGCAGCTTCAGGTGCAGCTCGACGTCGCGCTCCTCCCCGGGCGGGCCGACCTCCGCGAACCGAGGCACCTGACGTGTGGACGAGACGAACCGAGCGTTGCCGCGGCCGCCGCGGCCGCCCTTCGCGAGCACGACCTGTGCGCCCGGCCGTGCGAGGTCGGCGATCAGGCCGCCGTCGTCCGAGAACACCTGGGTACCGACGGGAACCTGCAACTCGACGTCCTCCCCATTCGCGCCGTGCTTGCGCGCCCCGGTGCCGTTCTGGCCGCGCGTCGCCTTGATCCACTTGCGACGCTGCAGAGCCGAGAGATCTCGCAGCGACGGATCTGCGAGCAACAGCACATCGCCGCCGTCGCCACCGTCGCCGCCGTCGGGGCCGCCCTTCGGGACGAACTTCTCGCGCCGGAAACTCAGTCCGCCGTCTCCGCCCTTGCCTGCCACGACGTGCAGCCTCGCGCGATCGCTGAACATCGACATCGCGAAACGGTAGCGCGCCCGAGGCGCCGGCCACGAGCCGAGCTCAGGCGGCGGAATCGCCGGGCGGCTCTTCGACCGAGACGAACCGGCGCTCGCCGCTCGTGCGGAAGGCGATCAGGCCGGGCCGATTCGCGAAGATCGTGTGGTCACGGCCGATCATCGTGCCGGGGCCGGGCCGGAACTTCGTGCCGCGCTGCCGCACGATGATGTTGCCCGCGACCGCTTCCTGCCCGCCGAACATCTTCACGCCGAGGTACTTCGGATTTGAGTCGCGACCGTTCTTCGAGGAGCCGAGGCCCTTCTTGTGCGCCATTTACGCGTCCTCCTCCTTGGCCTTGAGCGCCGCCCCGAGCGCGGAGATCGCCCCTTTTCGCTCCGCATGCGACCGCTCGTATTCGAGCGCCGCCTCGAGCATCGGGCGGTTCCAGCTCTTCGCTCCGTCGGAGACCTCCGCGACGGTGAGGTCCTCGTACCCGACCGGCATGCCCTTCACGTGATCGTCCGCTGCGGGCGACGGCTCCGTCGCCCGCTCGCGCTTCGCGGAGGCCGCCGGCTCGGGTGCTCCGAGCGAGATCTCGACGCGCGAGGTCGCTGCGCGGAAACCGTTATGGCGCTTGTAGCCCGTGCGCTTGCGGTACTTGCCGATGCGGATCTTCGGCCCCCGTTCGTGAGCGAGCACGGTCGCCGTCACCTTCACGCCGTCGTCGCCGAGCAAGACGTCGGGCGAAAAGCTCTTCCCGGCCTCGGTCTTGAGGCGGTCCACGACGAGATACTCGCCCTCACGGACACGGTATTGCTTGCCGCCCAAACGGATGATTGCGTAGTCCATAAGCGTGGAGAATCGCGGGCGGGGCCCGCGAATCGCCCGAAGTGTAGCGATTGGAGGGTTACCGTGCCGCGCTGACGAGGCTCAGTCGCCCCACTGCGACATCGGTGTGTAGGCCCAATCATCGTCGCCGTTCTCGGAAGCGCGCTCTCGTTCGCGCTCCGGCTCGGTCTCGGGCTCTGGCTCGGGGACGGCGGCCGGCTCGGTCTCCTCCTGGCGCTCGGGCATCGCTTCGCCCTCGGTCTGATCGCTCCCGGTTTCCGTTGCGGCCGCTCCGTCGGCACTGACGGCCGGCTTCTTGCGGCGATTCTTGCCACCGCGCGACCCGCGTCGTGTCCGCTTCTTCGCCGGCGCCGCCGGGTCGTCCGAGTCGCCGGTATCACCGGCGAGCTCGCGCCCGGGGACGTGGATCACGGGGCCGGCCGGGCGTGGCTCGGCCGCGGTGCCCGCGATCTCGCCCGGCGGAGGCTCACGCTCCATGTCGGCCAGAGCGGCGGCACCTGGTTCCGCGAGAGCGGCCGGCTCCGACAGGGCGGCCGGCGCTGCGCCGTCTGGCCGATCCGCAGGCTCTGCGCCGTTTGCGGCCCCCGAGCCCGGGGCGTCCGCCGGCTTCTTGCGGTTGCGCCCGCCACGGGTACCGCGGCGGGTGCGCTTCTTCACGGGCGTTGCGGGCGCACCGAGAGCGGCCGTCGACTCCGTTTCGCCCTCGGTGTCATCCGGCTCGAGCTCCTCGGCGCCCTCGGTCTCCTGCTCGCTCTCATCGTCATCGTCATCGCCTTCGATCTCCGCCTGGCCGGTCGAGTCCACTGCTTTTTTCGTGCTCGGCCGCTTCGCACGGGTCGGCTTCTCGGCCTCGGCCTCCGCCGTCAACGGATCGTCGCCCGCCGCCACCGGCGAGATCAGCTCGGCCCACGCCATGCCCTCGGTGATCGCGGCGATCCTCGCCTTGACCTTTTTCCCGACGAGGGTCGCGGCGCCCCCGACGACGACGTCGATGTCCTCGACCTTCCCGACTCCGGCGTGAGCGTCGTACAGGCCCACCTCGCCGAGCTTCAGCTCGAGCTCCTGGCCGACCTCCACGGGAACCTTCGGCGCGACCTTCTCGAGCGTGCCTTGCTCGAGTACACGGAAATGATCGAGATGCTCGCCCTCCTTCCCGACGAGGAAGAACACACGCTTCGTCGTGTCCTCCAACTCGCGCAGTCGCGAGCCGCCGGGGCCGACGACGAGGCTCGCGACCTTGGCCGCGACCTCGACCTTGAACGCTTTCGAGCGCGAGCCGGGCGTCGGCAGCATGCGCAACCGGCGCTCGATGTCGACCGCAGCAGTGTGCTCGGAGATGACGATTCCGTCGCCGCCGCAGGTCGGGCACTTCTTCGTCATGACCTCGCGTGGCCCGTCGGTGACGTTCTGGCGCGTCATTTCGACGAGGCCGAGCGGGGAGATCTCCACGACATAGGTCTTCGTCCGGTCACGCTCGAGCTCGGCGCCGAGAGCTTCCTCCACCGCAGCGCGATTCTTCGGGCTCGCCATGTCGATGAAGTCGATGACGATGATGCCGCCCACGTCGCGCAGGCGTAGCTGCCGGACGACCTCTTTCACCGCTTCGAGGTTGTTCTTCGTGATCGTGTCCTCGAGCCGGGCGCCCGACTTCTTCGAGCGCGAGCCGACGAAGCGACCGGTGTTGACGTCGATGACGGTGAACGCCTCCGCGTAGTCGAAGATCAGATACCCGCCGGACGGCAGGTCGACGCGGCGGCCGAGCGTGGAACGGATCTCCTGCTCGACGCCGAAGACCTCCATCAGGGGCTCACGTTCCTTGTAGCGCGTGACCCGCTCGGCCATGTGCGGCGAGGTCTTCTTCAGGTAGCCGACGATGCGCTTGTAGGTCCGGTCGTGGTCGACGAGGAGCCGCTCGAAGTCGCCGGTGAAGAGGTCGCGCACGACCCGCAGCGGCAACTCGGCCTCCTGGTAGATGAGCGACGGCGCGGTCGACTCCTTCGCCTTCGCCTCGATCGAGCGCCAGAGGCGCTGGAGAAAGTCCAGATCGCGCTCGATGTCATCGGCTGAGGCACCTTCGGCAGCGGTGCGGACGATCACGCCTCCCTGCTTCGGCGCGTGCTCCTTGAGAATCGCCTTCAGACGATTCCGCTCGTCGTCCTCGAGGCGGCGGGAGACACCCAGGCCGTCGCCGTGCGGGACGTAGACGACGAAGCGTCCGGGTAGCGAGATCTCGGTGGTGAGGCGCGCGCCCTTCGTCTTCATCGGATCCTTGACCGCCTGGACGAGCACGTTCTGGCCCCGCTGGATCAGATCCTGGATCTTGCGCGCCCCTTTGCGACCCTCCAGCTCGGGCCCGACGATCTCGTCGACGAACAGGAACCCGTTCTTCTCGAGGCCGATCTCGACGAACGCGGCCTCCATGCCGGGCAGGACGTTGTCGACGACACCGAGGTAGATATTGCCGGCGATCGAGCGACGCTCGGGCCGCTCGAGGTAGACCTCGGCGACCTTGTCGTCCTCGAGCACGGCGACGCGCTTCTCACCCGCATCGACCGAGACGAGCAGTTCGCGCTTCGCCTTCGGCAGGGGCGCCCGCTTGGGCGCCTGGCGACGACGGGACGGTTGGCCCGAGCGCTCGCGCGGCTTGCGCTCGGCGGCGGGCTTCTCGGCGGGCTTGCGCTCGGGGGTGCTGCGTTCAGGGGCCGTGCGCTCACGCGGAGCCGTACCGGCTCCGTCCTTCGCGAGTGCACCATCGACCGGCTTCTTGTTCCGGTTGCGCCCACCGCGGGTGCCGCGGCGGCGCTTCTTCGGTGCGTTCGGGTCGGTGGGGCTCGACTGTCCGCCGGTGGCCTGCTTCTCGGCAGGCTCCTCGACGGTCAGCGGTTCAACGTGCGGTGCTTCCGTGGCAGCCGAAGACGGCGCCAGCTCTTCCGGCTTCTTGCGCCGGAACCAGGGCAGTGGCAAACGATCTCTCCTCGAATGGGCGCGCGCGCAGCCTCGCCGTCTGTGACGGGCGCGCGTCGCGGTTTGGGTGGAAAAGCCTTGGCATAGGCCTTACCGCAGGGTATCAGGAGCTCTTACGCGGCTTCCACGGCGGGCCGGAGCTTCGCGCGGCGGGTGCGGATCGCGCGCATCCGCTGGGAGAGGCGCGCCCAGGCCCACGGCTCGACCTCGACGTAGCGAGACGCTGATTGACCACGTGTCGCCTCGAGATACTCGAACCACGCGTCGGCTTCTTCGATCAGCAAGAGCTCGTGCGCTTCCTGGCTACCGGTCAGGGGCATGCGGGCGTCACCTCCGTTTCGATGAGGTGAGACTAGGACCTCAGCCGGACGGAGCGGTCCCGAGCGGCCGCTTCGGGCCGTTGTCCAAACGGCCACGTCCGGAGTCAGCCACGCGCACGAAAGGGCGTCGAACCGTCCACAGGATGGATTCGCGCGACACGAGCTCCGAAGCCTGCTCGGGACGGGGCGGGAACGGGAAGAGGGCGCTTCGACCGGGCTACGGGCGCGCTGCGAAGTAGCGGACCGCGGCTTCGCCGATTGCCTTTGTGCCCGAATAGGCGATCGCGCCCTTGACGGCCCAGCCTGCGACCGGGACCAGGTCGAGCAACTCGCGAGCGGCGGCGCGCAGGCCGAAACCCGCGCCGACGACGCCCGCCAACTCGAGCGCCCGGCGGTTGTCGATCTCCTCGCCATGGGCGAGCGCGATCCGCAGGACGAGACGGATCTGATTCAGCGTCAGCACCGGCATGTCGACGCCGGGGACGAAGATCGCGGCCGAGATCATCGCGTTTCGCTTGGAGAACGACGCGATCAACTCGTCGCAGACAGCGCTTCGAAGCACCGGCAGTCGTGCAGCGAGCGACGTGCCGTTCTCGCCCAGGCCGTGTGCGAGTGCCCGAGTCACCTCAGCGAGCGGCAGCGGCCGTCCGGGCGGGGCGTGCACGATCGCGGAGACGAAGACGTAGGGGATCGAACGCTCCTCGCTGACCGCGACGATCGGGATGCCCGCGCGTGACGCGGCACGCAACTCTTGTTCGTCCGGCGGGCCGATCCAGACGAGCGCGGCGACGCCGTCCATCCGGTTCTCGACGACGGCGGACGCCTCGCCGCCCGCCCGCAGGTCGCGCGCCAAGAGCGGGACGAGCTCGCGGGAGCCCGCGACGGCGACCGGGCGCGTATCGCCCACTCCGCGCCGCAACTCGCGGACTGCGGAGAGAACGCCGAGCGGGCCCAGCTTCAGCTTCTTCATCCGCGCCTCCGGACGCCGCGCCGAAGATGAATCGACTGGAGAATGCCGATCGCCAGGAAGTTCGTGATCATCGACGATCCTCCGACCGAGACGAAGGGCAGCGGAATACCGGTGATCGGCGCGACCCCCATCGTCATGGCGCTGTTCACGAACACCTGGAAAAGGAACATAAACGCGATCGCGCCCGCGACGACAGCGCAGTAGAGGTCTCGCGCGCCCGCGACGATCTTCAGCGCCCGCCACACGACGAGCAGGTAGAGGAGCAATAAAATCGATGCACCGAAGAATCCGCGCTCCTCGGCGACGGACGCAAACGCGAAATCGGTCGCGTGCTCAGGAAGGTAGTTGAGTCGCGTCTGCGTGGCGCCGAGAACGCCGCGCCCGCGCAGGCCGCCGGCTCCGACGGCCGTGATCGACTGCCGGAGGTTGTACGTCGCGCCACGCGGGTCGTTGTCGGGATGCGTGAAGCCCACCAGACGATCGGTCTGGTACGGCTTCAGCACGTTCACGCCCGCCGCAGGCAAAAGCCAGAGGACAGCAAGGGCTCCGAGCACAGCGAGCGTCCCGAGGATCCCCAGGTGCCACCAGCGCACACCCGCAATGAAAAGAACGGCCGCGAGCGCGGCGGTATAGACGAGCGCCGTGCCGATGTCGGGCTGGACGAAGACGAGGACGATCGGCGGGAGCCCATAACCGAGCGCCACGAGTGGCGCACGCGGATCGCCGAGCGCGCGCGCGCGCTCGGGGGGGAGCCCCGCGTGCGCAAGCACGAACAACACCTTCCCGAACTCCGAAGGCTGGAAGGTGAAGAACCTGACGTCGATCCATCGTCGTGAGCCGCGCGTCGCCGCACCGGCGACGAGCACGAACAACATGAGGCCGAGCGTGCCGAAGTAGATCGGGCGCCAGAGCGTCCGGAACCGGCCGGGGTCGACGGCGAGAGCCGCGATGAAGAGCAGGGCGCCGACGAACGCGTAGAGGGCCTGCCGCGTCAGCGCGGAGCCGCCCGGGTCATGGCGCGTGATCCCGTCGATCGCCCAGAGGCCGTATCCGACGACCCCGGCGAGTGCGAGGAGCAGCGGCCAGTCGAGACGCCGGAGGACGCCACCGAGACCGACCGACTCTGACTCGCGGTAGGCCCGCAACCCATGCGCTCTCGTGTTGACGGCTTCGATGGTCAAGCAGCCTCGCTCAGTCGCTCGCGTGGGCGGTTGGAATCGCAGTCCTACGGAAGTACTGCTCGAACACCTTCAGCGCCGCCGGGGCGGCCGCCGTGCCGCCGTGGCCGCCGTTCTCGATCACGGCGCAGACGACGATCGTCGGCGCGTCGAACGGCCCGTATCCGCACCACCACGACTGCGTCAGCTTCGGCGCTTGCGGATACCCCGGCAGGGTCACGTTCTTCTCGGCGCTACCCGTCTTGCCGGCGATGACGACCGGGAAGTTGCCGAAGACGCCCGACGAGGTCCCGAAGGTTGCGTGCGTCGCCTCCTCGAGCCCCTGCTGGACGAACCGCAGTGCGGTGGGATCGACGCCCGTCGCCTGTGCCGGCTGCGCGCCGAAACGGCGCAGGATGCGTGCGGGCTTGCCGTCGTTGCCGGTCAGCTCGACGTCCTCCGCGAGGTGAGGAGTCACGAGCTTGCCGCCGTTTGCGATCACGGCGTAGAGACGCGCCATCTGCAACGGCGTCACGAGCACCTGTCCCTGTCCGATCGCGAGCTGGATCGAGTACCCCGGCTTCCATGTGCGGTCGATGACGCCGTACCCCTTGCTTGCCGGATACGCGGAGCGCCGCCATTCGGGCGTCGGGATCAGGCCGGCCGCCTCAGGCCCCGCGTCGATCCCCGTCTTCTCACCCAGGCCGAAGCGGTTCGCCCAGCCCTGCAGCGGATGCCCCCGATCGGGTGGCAGGACGTAGAAACGGCGGCCGAGCTCGTAGAAGTAGGTATCGCACGACTGGGCGAGTGCCCGCTGGAGGTCCATGCCCGTGTTGATGAGCGACGTCCAGTTGTTGAACACCTGCTTGTAGGCGGTGTACGTCGGGGTGCACGGGATCGACTCGTACGGACGCATCAACCCCTCCTGCATCGCCGCGAGCGCGGTCACGGGCTTGAACGTCGAGCCCGGCGGATAGGCGGCGTCGATCGCGCGGTTGATCCCCGGGTGGTTCGCCGCCTCGGCTGCTTTCGGGTCGAGCACGGGCGCGAGCTTCTTCGGATCCTTGCGCCCGACGTAGATCGACGGCTGGTAGGTCGGGTAGGACGCCATCGCGAGCACCGATCCGTCCCGCGGGTCGAGCGCGACGATCGAGCCACCATCCGCGTGCGCCCCTTCGATCCCACTGACGCGCGCCTGGTGAATGCCGTAGCGGAGAGCCTGCTCGGCGGCACGCTGCAGCTTGATGTCGATCGTCATCCGCAGCGCCTCGCCCGGCGTGAACTGCGTGACGAGGCTCGCCCGCCCTTTCGGCCGGCCGCGCGAGTCGACCGTCAGTTGCGCCTTGCCGTTCTTGCCCCGCAGATAGGTGTCGTAGGTCGACTCGATGCCGGCCTGACCGAGTGAGTCGGTCGGTGCGTAGCCGTGACCCTTCAGCTGCGCGTATTCCCGCGGCGAGATCTGGCCGACGTAACCAAGCACCTGCGCCGCGAGGGAGCGGTACGGGTACTTGCGCAGGTAGCTCTCTTGCAGCTGCACGCCCGGGAACTCGGGCGCGCGCTCCCGGAGGTAGTCGATCTGATCCTGGTGCAGGCCGTTCTGGACGACGACCGGCGTCAACGGATCCTGGCCGTGCCGGCGCAGCTGGGCGAGCATCTCCGTTACCGACACGCCCGTGACGACGGCGAGCGTGCGGAGCTCCTTGCGCTCGACCGGCCAGCTCTTCGGCAGGTCCGCCGGCCACAGCTCGACGCGCGTGCCGGGGACGTTCGTCACGATCAGACGTCCGAAGCGGTCGAGCACGGGACCGCGCGGAGCCTCGACCCGGATCGTTCGGACGCGGTTGTCGTTCGCCTGCGCGAGGTAGCGGTCGCCGGAGAGGACCTGGAGCGCCCAGAGGCGCAGGAAGAGAAGCGCGAACACGCCGAGCGCGAGACACGCGAGGATCGCGACTCGCAACGCGAGCTGAGGCGTCAGCCGGTACGGCTCGGCCGTGCGGGGGTCACCTGGCAGGAACCTGCCACCCGTGGTCGCCCTAGCCAAGGAGCCGCACCTCGCGGACACGGTCTCCGAGCTCGAGCGGCGGGAACAGCCTGCGAATCAGGGTGTAGGCCGGCAGCGTCAGCAACAGGTTCAGGACGAGCCCGAGGGGCAAGCCGCGCACCACGAGCCCCGCGGGCGCCGGCTCGCCGAGCAGGAACTGGAGCGCAAGCTGCCCGAACGCGAAGAGCACCGTGACGACGGCGACGGAGAGGAAGGGTGAGTGGAACCGGTCGCGGGCGGTCGTCTCGCCGTAGCGGCCGATCCAGAACCCGCCGACGGTCAGCAGCAGTGACGAGACGCCGAGCGTTCCCAGCGTCGCAGTGTCGAGCAACAGGCCGATCCCGAAGCCGGCGACGGCGCCGAACACCGAGCCGCGGAGCAGCGCCAGTGCGAGCAGGGCAACGAGCACGATGCTCGCGGTGCGGAATGCGCTGTACTCCGTCAGCACGGCGAGCTGCAGGAGCGCCACGACGAAGAGGACGAGTGCGGCCTTGACGCCGTCCATCAGGGCTTGGGAACCAGCACGATCACCGACTGGAGCGATGAGAAGTCGACCAGAGGCTCGACCTGGATGTTCTTGAACGGATTCACGTCGTTGTTCGACGCGCTCGAGACCGAGCCGATCGGGATCCCCCGCGGGAACTTCGACTGGAGCGCGCCGTTTCCGAGCCTGCCGGCGGTGATGACCGTGTCGCCGATCCCGACGTAGGCGCTCTTCGAGACGCTGTCGAGCACGAGCACGTCGCTGCCGCCACCGCCGCGCGTCACCACACCGATCGCAGACGGGTAGGTGAGGTCGGTGGCCGTGACCGCGCTCTGGCCGTCGGTCAAAAGGGTCACCCGTGCAACGCTCGACCGCGCGCGATCGACCGTCCCGACGAGGCCGCCCGTCGAGGGATCGACGACGACGCTTCCCGCCGCGACCCCGCTACTCGTGCCGGCAGCGATCGTGACGCTCTGATCGATCGGGCTCTGCTGGTTCGTGAGGATCGCTGCCCCGACCCGGTCGAAGTCGCGGACCGACGGTGGCCCGTGGTAACGAAGGTGCGCCTTCAGCTGCACGTTCTCCTGCACCGCCGACTCGTCCTGAATCACCTGCTGACGGAGGAGCTCGACCTTCAGCCGGAGCTTCTTGTTCTGGTTCTTCGCATCGATGAGACCGTGCGTCCACCCGACCGCGTCCCGGAAGGGACGCGACACCCGATCGGCGGCCACCTCGAACGGCCGCAGGATCCCCGCCACCGTCCCCTGGGCGCCGTCGAGCGCGCTCGAGCGGAACGAGACCGTGATCAGGACGAGCGAGAGCAGCACCAGGCCGCCCACGATGGTCCGGCGCTTGAGGGCGCTGGAGCGACTCGAGGGATAGCCGGAGGCGGCGGTGCGCTGGACAGACGAGCCCAGGACCGCGAGGCGGACGGTCCGGTTGCGTGGCACTGGCACAAGCGTAGCGGCGATGGCAGGCGGGAGCGCCAATCCGGCGACGCTTCACGTCGATCGTCGCGCGGGGCGACCGATCGAGCGGGTGCAGGCGGAGCATGCCCCTCACTCGCAGGAGATCCGCGCGTCCGGCGCGAGCCCGAGCTTGGTCATCGGGACGCCGACGCGTCCGACGGCCTCCCCGGTGCCATTCCAGACGACGGCCGCTCCCAACGGTCGGAAGCCAAGCCTGGTCGCTCTGCTCCCGCGTCCGAACCCCGGCGAGGTGCCGCGTGAGCTCCACCTCCGACGGTTGCGCGATCTGCCTCGGCGAACCGGCGCAGGAGCAGGCGCTCGGTCTCGACTACAGCGTGAGCGTCGCCGTCGTCAGCGTAGCGACCGGGCGAAACCCGACCGACTCGTTGATGTGGCGCATCGCGACGTTCTCCTCGGCGTTCATCGTCGTGACGACGTCGAGCTCCGGATGGTCGCCACGCACACGTCGGAGCGACTCGAGCTTGACCGCGCGTGCGAGCCCCTTGCCACGGTGCGCCGCCACCGTCCCGGTGTCGTCGGTGAACGCCACCGTCGAGCCGCTCGAGACGCGCAGCTCTGTGAACGCGCCGATCTCTCCCGACTCGTGCATGGCGATCGTCAGGCGCATCTCGCGCCCTCGCTCGATCAACGAATCCTCAGAGGCGCGCACCCGTGCCGCGCTCGCGGCCGGAAAGCCGATCTCCTCGGATCCCGGCGCGTCGTCCATCGCCGCGCGGGCGCGCACGAATGCCGCCAGATGCTCGTCCGGGACGCGCGTCAGCCACGTCAGCACGACCCAGCTTGCGGGAATCACCGGCTCAGGGAGCTCGGCACTCCAAAGGCGCAGCAGCGAGCGCACCTCCCGCTGCCCGGGTGCCGCGCCGAAGCGGGCTGCAAATGCCGCACCGGCACGGGTCGAGTGATGCCCGTGTAGCTGCTCGACGCCACGTTCGGCAGCACGAGCCTGCACCGCTCCGAGCAGGTTGGCGCCGAGGCCCGCGCGACGTCGATCGGGATGTACGAAGAGCCGCGCGAAGGCGGCCGTCGGGCCGTGGATGTACAGACTCGCGAAGCCACCCTCGCCGAGCCAGTCGAACGTCTCGTGGGTGACCGGCTGGTGACGGAAGAAGGCGATTGCCTCTTCCGCGCTGCGCCCCGGCTCCCCGGGGGCGAGCTCAGGCAGGCAGGCCTGTTCGATCTCGTGGATCGTGAGCAGTACCGCGTCGGGCGCAGTCCGCGCGTCGAGCTCTTGAACGCGCATTGCGTCTTAGAGGCTCTCACATAATGACGTTCGTCGATCCGGGTGCGATCGGTGGTGCGAGGCAAGGACGCAGGGAGCACCAATAGTGGCTCTATCGGTGCGACCGAGGACACAGCATCGCGTCACCGAGCGCGGCCAGACGGCACAACGTTCATTGTGTGAGAGCCTCTTAGTAGCGGCGCCCGTTGCGCGAGCGAGCGCGCGCACGGGAGCTGCGGTGGATCGCATCGAACTCTTCGAGGCTGCGACCGGAACCCACGGCGACACAGGTCAGCGGCGACTCCGCGAGGTGCACCGGCATGTGCGTCTCGTGCCGGAGGCGCTCGTCGAGCCCCTGCAGAAGAGCGCCGCCGCCGGCCAAGACGATGCCGCGGTCCATGATGTCGGCGGCCAGCTCTGGCGGCGTCTTGTCGAGCGTCGACTTGATCGCATCGATGATCTGATTGACGGGCTCCTCGAGGGCATGCCGCACCTCTTCGCTCGAGAGCACGACGGTCTTCGGAAGCCCGCTCAACATGTCGCGACCACGAACCTCGGCCTGAATCTCCTCCTTCATCGCATGGGCAGACCCGACTTCGAGCTTGATCTCCTCCGCGGTCTGCAGCCCGATCAACAACTTGTACTCGCGCTTGATGTGGTTGATGATCGCCTCGTCCATCTCATCCCCGCCGACGCGGAGCGACTGCGAGACGACGATCCCTCCGAGTGAGATCACCGCGACCTCGGTCGTCCCGCCGCCGATGTCGACGATCATGTTCCCGGTTGGCTCGGCGACCGGGAGGCCCGCTCCGATCGCCGCGGCCATCGGCTCCTCGATCAGGTAGGCCTTGCGTGCGCCGGCACTGAGCGTCGCTTCCTCGACGGCTCGCTTCTCGACTCCGGTGACGCCCGATGGGACGCAGACGACGACGCGCGGATGAGCGAACCGGTGCTGGTGCACCTTCTGGATGAAGTGGCGCAGCATCTGCTCGGTGACGTCGAAGTCGGCGATCACCCCGTCCTTCAGCGGACGGATGGCGCTGATCGTCCCGGGCGTGCGGCCGAGCATGCGCTTTGCCTCGAGGCCGACCGCATGCACCTCACCCGTGCGCTGGTCGATCGCGACGACCGACGGCTCCGACAGGACGATGCCACGACCGCGGACATAGACGAGCGTGTTGGCCGTGCCGAGATCCACGGCCATGTCGCGCCCACCGAAGCCAGTGAGGTAGTTGAAGACACCCATGTCGAAGGAGCGCACTCTAGCCATTGCATGGCGCCGCCCCAGTTCCGGCGCGGGGCGCCCTGGTGCTACCCGAACCCGTACAGCCCCGCGAACCGCCGGGAAAGCACCTCGACGAGCAGGGCCGCTGGCAGTCCGACCACGTTCAGGAAGTCTCCTTCGATGCGCTCGACGAGTGAGGCGCCGAGTCGCTGGATCGCGTAGGCACCCGCCCGTCCCTCCCACTCGCCGGCGCCGACGTAGCTCGCGAGGTCACGCGGGGTCAACGGCCGGAACGTGACGAGGGTGGTCGACGAGCGCAGCTCCTCCCAGGCCGGCGTGCGCAGGCAGAGACCGGAGACGACTTCGTGCGTCCGCCCCGCGAGCGACTCGAGCATCGCTTCGGCCTCGGTCGCGTTCGCAGGCTTGCCGAGCAGCTCGCCGTCGAGGAGCACCTCGGTGTCGACACCGAGCACCGGGCGGGCGCCACCTTCGACCGAGCGTGCCTTGCCGGCCGCACGCGTGAGCGGATCGGTTGCGGACGCTTCGTCGTAGTCGGGCGTAACGACCTCGAAAGGAAGGCCGAGCTGGGTCAGGATGGCCCGACGTTGGGGCGAGGTCGACGCGAGCAGAAGTGGCGGGGCCGGCTGAGCGCTCACACGGTCATGCGCTTGCGCGCAGCCCAGATCTCCTCGCACGGCCACCGCTTCGCCCAGTCCGCCGTGACGTAGGAGTACCGGTGGTGCGTCTGCGCGTCGGCGGGAGCCTGGAGCTCGATCAGCCGTTCGATCTCGAAGCCGTTCGCGCGCAGCACGTCGATCCACTCGCCGTGCGGAAGGTGGAACTCGACCCCTCCCTCGGGCCATTCGAAGCGGTGCATGCCGAACTGGGGCCGCTGCAGCGTCTCCGACGCCGGCACCTCGTCGGGCGAGCAGAGGATCACGAGCGTCGAGTTGCGCAGGAAGACGAGCCGGCCGCCGGGCCGAAGGAGCCGCGCTGCCTCCGGGATCCACCGGTGCGGGTCGACCCAGATCGACGCGCCGTACTCCGAGAGCACGAGATCGGCGCTCGCGTCGGGCAGACCCGTCATCGCCGCGTCCGCTTCGACGAGCGGGAACTCGATTCCCGTCTCGGCCATCAGACGGCGGGCCGTGTCGAGTTGCGCGGTCGTGATGTCGACACCGACGGGCCGGGCGCCGCGCTTTGCGAGCCACGCCGAGAAGTACGCCGTCCCGCAGCCGAGCTCGACCACATCGAGATCCGAAACGTCGCCGAGCACGTTCAGCTCGTCCTCGTCGATCGACCAGATGCCCCAGTGGATCGAGTCGAGCGCCCAGTTGTCGTCCGCCCGCTCGTCGGTGTACTCGGCGTTCGATTGCGTCCAGAGCGCCGCGTTCTTCGCGGCATCGCTACGCCAGTCCACCGGGCGCTACGCCAGGCCGTCGGGGAACCAGATCCCGATCTCGCGATCGGCCGACTCGGTCGAGTCGGAGCCGTGCACGAGGTTCGCCGGCATCGCAAGTGCGAACGAGCCCCGCAGCGAGCCCGGATCGGCGTCAGCCGGGTTGGTGGCGCCAATCGTCTTGCGACACGTCGCGATCGCACCCTCACCCTCGACGACGAACGCGAGCGTCGGACCCGACGTGATGAAGTCGACGAGCTCGCCGAAGAATGGCTTTTCGGAATGCTCGGCGTAGTGTGTCTCGCCGAGCTCGCGGCTCGCGGTGACGAAGCGCGCCGCGCGCAGCGTCAGGCCCCGGCGCTCGAATCGCGCGAGGATCTCCCCGGCAAGATTCCGCTCGACGGCATCGGGCTTCGCGAGGATGAGTGTGCGCTCGACGGCCATGCGGCCGAGCAGGTTACCGCGTACGGGCGCGCCGCGTCGGCTGCTTGCGCTGGGCGACTTTCGGCGCCGCGTCGTCCGGCTCGATCGGAGTCTCGCAGTAGGGGCAGACCTGCCAGAGCGCCTCCAGTGGCCGGTGGCACGTCACGCATGACTGGCGCAGCTTCGTCGTGCAGACGGGGCAGACGAGAAAATCCTCGTCGACCTCGGCGCGGCAGACGGGACAATGGAGGTCGCGCGCACCGAGCCGCTTCTCCATCGCCTTGATCTCGAGCTCACGCTCACGCACGTCCTCGAGGTACTCGGGCGGCCGGAACAACATGTAGATGAGCGGCCCGATGAATGGGAGGATGCCGAGTGCCGTCGAGACCCAGACGAGCAGAGGGTCCGCGATCCGCCGGCGCGCGTCCTTGTACACCCAGTAGATCGTCGCGACCCAGAAGACGAGCACGAGGAGCAGGGCGAGGTTGCGGATGATGTACCACGTCGAGGAGTGGAAGAAGTCGTGCACGCTGCCGAAGCCGGAGGCGATCACAGGAGGATCCTTGCTAATCCGTAGCCCGCGGCGAACGCCAGGCCGACGAAGAGCGCCAGGAGGAAGAGTGCGAAGAGGAAGACGCTGATTCGGTCACCGCGACGGGCCATGGTATGCAT
Organism: Gaiellales bacterium; assembly: GCA_038239825.1. Classification (GTDB taxonomy): domain Bacteria; phylum Actinomycetota; class Thermoleophilia; order Gaiellales; family Gaiellaceae; genus PALSA-600. The sequence goes on along the minus strand of JBBSEJ010000042.1, from coordinate 8,949 downwards.
TTCACTGGTCACGAGCGAGGTCGGCAAGCAGGTAGAGCGAACCCGCGACGAGAAGAGCTCCGTCGGGACCGGCGAGCTCGAGTCCCCGACGGCGTGCGGATCGGGGATCGGCCACCGATTCGACCCGCTGGAAATGTGGCCGCGCGAGCGCCGCGAGCGTGTCGGCCGGCAGCGCCCTCGTGCTCGAGGACTGGGTCGCTACCAGTGTGTCGGCGCGTTGGGCGAGGGCTCGCAGCATCGAGTCCACGTCTTTGTCGGCCAGGATCGACGTGACGAGCGTGAACGTCCGGTCCGGAAGCCTCGGCAGCAGCCACGCGACACCGGAGAGGTTGTGCGCCCCGTCGTGGATCTCGAGCGGGCGGTCTCCGAGCCGTTCCAAACGTCCCGGCAACGACTCCGCATGGTGCGGGATGCGGGCGAGGGGGCGCTCGAGGTAGGCCTCCGCGGCCGTACCGGCGAGCGCGAGCGCACTTCGGCCCGGATGGTCGACGCGCGCCGCGCCGCTCGCGCGAGCGAGATCGGCCCACTCTGGCTCTCCGGTGATCACAACTGCGCCGCGTCGAACGACAGCGAGCTTCTCGACGGCGATCAACTCACGCGTCTCGCCGAGCGTCTCCGTGTGATCGAGCGCGACGTTCGTGAGCACGACGACCGGCGCGTCGACGACATTCGTCGCGTCGTATCGCCCGCCGAGCCCCGCCTCGACGACCGCGACCTCGACGCCACGATCTGCGAAGTCGGTGAACGCCGCAGCGGTGAGCGACTCGAACTGACTCGCACCGACCGCCTCCGCCGCGGGACGAATGCGTGCGACCGCTCGCGCGAGCCCATCGGGATCGGTGTCGAGGCGCTCGTGCCAGCCGGACACGTGCGGCGAGAGGTACGACGCCGCATGCAGGCCCTCGGCACCGAGCAGCCGCGCGATCGTGCGAGCAGTCGTCGACTTGCCGTTGGTGCCCACCACGTGCACGGAGGCAAAAGCCCGCTGGGGGCTACCGAGTCGTTCGAGCAGCGCGGCGATCCGCTCCAGCCCGAAACCGTCCGTCGGCCAGGGGCTCAGGGATTCGAGCCACTGCACGGCGGGAGAGCTACGTGTTGCCGATTGCATCGAGCTCGCGGCGGTAGCGGTCGAGCTTCTCGCGCTCGCCGGCGACGACGTCGGCGGGCGCATTCGCGACGAAGCGCTCATTCGCGAGCGACCGCTCTGCACGCGCGATCTCGTTGCGCAACCGATCGCGCTCGGCCTCGGCGTTGCCAGGTTCCCGCTGCGGGGCGCGAGCGGGCTTCACCACTGCGTCGAAGATCCGCTGCTCGTCTCCGTCGAGCCGAGGCACGACGCCGGAGCGGCGGAACACCTGCGCGTATTCCTGGACGAGTGAGAGCGCACCAGCCTCCGACTCATCGCCTACCTGTGGCCACGAGGCGACGATCAATCGCGTCGTGCGATCGGGAAGGTGCGACCAGATTTCCTCCGTGACGTGCGGCATCACGGGATGCAACAGCTTCAGCAGGCGTTCGAGCGCAGCGGTCGCCGTCGCGCGCGCAGCCATGTCGCCGCCGTAGAGGCGCTCCTTGACGGCTTCGAGGTACCAGTCGCAGAAGTCGTCGAACGTCAAGTGGTACAGCTCGTCTGTCAGGTGCGCGAAGTCGTATTCCCCGATCAGACGCTCCGCAGCGCGCTGCGCCTGAGAGAGACGCGCGAGAATCCAGCGTTCTTCCAGCGAGGACGGGCGCTCGGCCGGCGCGGCCCCCTCGCACACGGTGATGATCAGCCGGGACGCGTTCCAGAGCTTGTTCGAGAGCTTTCGGCCCTCCTCGAGCGCCGCGTCGGAGAAGCGGACATCCTGCGTAAGTGAGTTCTTCATGAGCCCGTACCGCGTGGCGTCGGTTCCGTGCTTGTCGATCAGCTCGAGAGGATCGATGCCCGTCTTCAACGACTTCGACATGCGTCGGCCGTCGCGCGCGAGCACGGTCGTGTGGATGACCACGTCACTGAACGGGATCTCGCCGAGCAGCTCGAGGCCGCAGAAGATCATCCGGTTCTCCCAGAGCCTGATGATCTCGCGCGCCGTCGTCTGCAGGTCGCCGGGGTAGAAGTACGCGAGGTCCGATGTCTCGTCGGGCCAGCCGAGGGTCGCGAACGGCCACAGCGCCGAGGAGAACCAGGTATCGAGAACGTCGGTCTCACGTGTCAATTGGGCCGATCCGCACTCGGCACACGCGGACGGCTCGTCCTCCTCGACCGTGAGGTGACCGCCGGGGCACGTCCAGACGGGGATCTGATGTCCCCACCAGATCTGCCGCGAGATGTTCCAGTCAGGGGCGTGCTCGAGGGAGTCGATCGCGAACCGATGCTGGCTCTCGGGATGGAAGACGATCCTCCGCTCGCGCAGCGCCTGCAGCGCCGGTTGCTTGATCTCGTCCATCGCACACCACCACTGGAGCGAGATGCGCGGCTCGATGCGGGTCTTGCACCGCTCGCAGACGGCGACGCTGTGGCGGTAGTGCTCGCGGTCCTCGAGCTGACCCCGCTCCTTGGCCCACGCAAGGATTCGCTCCTCGGCTTCCTTCTGCGTCAGTCCCTCGAGGCCCGGCGCGGTGACACGCCCGTCTGCCCCGATGCAGCTCGGCTCCGGCAGGCCGTGGTCTCGGCCGATCGCGAAGTCGGTCGGATCGTGGCCGGGCGTCACCTTCAACGCTCCCGTGCCGAACTCGCGCTCGACGCGGTCGTCGGCGATCACGGGCACGCGACGCTCGACCCACGGCACGATCACCTCTCGCCCGATCAGATGCTGGTAGCGCTCATCGTCCGGGTGGACGGCGACGGCGACGTCGGCCGGAATCGTCGCCGGCCGAACGGTCGCAATCGCGATGTAGCCGTCGCCGTCCGCAAGCGGGTAGCGGATCGTCGAGATGGTGTCGTCGACATCGTGGTGCTCGAGCTCGAGATCCGAGAGCGAGGTCTCGTGATGAGGGCACCAGTTGATGATGCGATTAGCCCGGTAGATCCAGCCGCGCCGGTAGAGGTGCACGAAGAAGCGCATCACGGCGCGGATGTAGGCGTCGTCCATCGTGAACCGCGTGCGCCGGTAGTCGAGCGAGGCGCCCATCCGGCGGAACTGGAAGAGGATCTTTCCGCCGTATTCGTGCAGCCAATCCCATACCCGCGCCTCGAACGCTTCGCGCCCGATTTCCTGCCGCGAGGTGCCCTCGCTGACGAGGACGATCTCGACGACGTTCTGCGTCGAGATGCCGGCGTGGTCGTAACCAGGCTGGAAGAGCGCGTTGAAGCCCTGCATCCGCTTCATGCGGACCACCGTGTCGCCGATCGCGAGCTGGAGGGCGTGGCCCGTGTGGAGCTCACCGGTCACGTTCGGAGGCGGATGCGCGTCGACGTACGGCGTCCGAGTCGGATCGGGGTCGGCGTTGTAGAGGCCCTCTGCCTCCCACGTCCGCTGCCAGCGCTCCTCGACCCCATGCGGGTCGTACCGCGTTTGCAGCTCGCGAGTCATGCGAGCGCCATCCTATGCAGGGGCTGCGCGAGCGCCGGTTATCTGGCGATCGCGTAACCCTGCATGGCCCTCGCGTTCGCTGCGGCGCGAAGGTGAACCCCGTCGCGGGCGACGGCGCTCACACGCCCGAGCGACCACGCGCCGGCGACGGTCACCGAGTGCCCTCGGCGCCGGAGCTCGTCGATCGCGTCCGTCCCGAGCCGCGACTCGACCTCGAGGGAACGAGGCACGAACTGGCGCGGATAGAACGACGAGATCAGGTGGTCGGTGTGCCACTCAGGCGCGTCGATCGCCTCCTGCAGGTTCATCCCCCGGTCGACGTGCCGCAGGAGCACGTGCAGCGCCCACTGCTCCTGCTGGTCGCCGCCCGGCGTCCCGTAGGCGAGCCAGGGCACGCCGTCACGCAGAACGAGCCCGGGTGACAGGGTCGTGCGCGGCCGTTTTCGCGGCGCGAGCGACGACGCCAGTCCCTCTTCGAGCCAGAACATCTGCGCGCGTGACCCGAGCGGCCAGCCGAGCTCGGGAATCGTCGGCGAGCTCTGCAGCCAGCCGCCGCTCGGCGTGGCCGAGATCATGTTGCCGAACCGGTCGGCGACGTCGATGTGGACGGTGTCGCCCCGTGTCGGCTCGCCGACGCCGACCGCCGTCGACGCGGTGACGAGCGTCGGCAGCCGGCCGATGCCGGGGCGCAGCTCACCACTCGCTTCGTCACCGACGAGCCGCCTGCGCTCGTCGGCATATGCGGTCGAGAGCAGCCGGTCGAGCGGCACGTCGACATCGCCGTAGTTGGCATCTCGATCTGCGAACGCGAGCTTCGCGCACTCGGTCGTCACGTGCACGAGCTCCGTCTCGCTCAGTTCGCCGACGTCGAAGCCCTCGAGCAGCGCAAGCTGCTGCAGGCCCGCCGGACCCTGCCCCCAGGGACCCGTTTTGCAGACCGTCAGCCCTCGGTAGTCGACCGTCGCAGGCGTTTCGAGCGTGGCGTGCCAGCCGGCGAGGTCGGCCCCGGTCAGCAGGCCACCGTGCTCGCGTGAGAACCGGTCGATCTCCGACGCGATGAAGCCCTCGTAGTAGACCTGTCGTGCCCGCTCGATCTCGGCTTCCCTCGAGCCGCCGCGCGACTCGTCGAGCAGCCGGCGCCACGTTGCCGCAAGACGTTTATTGCAGAAGACGGCTCCGGGCTTCGGCGCAGGCAGGTAGAGGTCAGCCGAGCTGGGCCACTCCCGCAGGAGGCTCTCGGCGTGCTCGATCGTGACCGCGAGCCCTGGAAGGACCGGATATCCGTCGTCGGCATAGCCGATCGCGAACTCGAGCGCGTCGGCGAGACGCCAGGTCCCGAACTGCTCGAGGAGGAGCAGCCAGCCCCCGAACGACCCCGGCACGCAGGCGGCGAGCAGGCCGGTGCCCGGCACGAGCTCGTGCCCGAGCGAGCGGTAGCGCTCGATCGTCGCGTCCGCAGGCGAGACGCCTTGAGCGCAGAGCACGAGCGGCGTACCACGCTCGGCCGCCCAGAAGACGGCGGGCAGGTCTCCACCCGGGCCGTTCAGGTGCGGCTCGACGACCTGCAGCACGAACCCGGCGGCGCACGCCGCGTCGAACGCATTACCGCCCCGCTCGAGCACCGCCATGCCGCTGGCCGAAGCGAGCCAGTGCGTCGATGCGACCGCGCCGAACGAGCCGCGCAACTCGGGCCGGGTCGTGAAGCTCACGGCAGGCGCGAATAGGCGATCGTCGTCAAGAACTCCTTGAACGGCGTCGCGAGCGCCACGTCGGCAAAGATCTCCTTGGCGGCCTCGGCGGCTTCGACCTTCGTGATCTCCGCGCGAACGCGCGCCTCGTCGAAGCGACCGTTCTGAACCCACGACCAGACCTGGGCGCGCGAGATCTCCGCCGTCGCCGCGTCTTCCATCAGATTGTCGATCGCAGCTGCGCCGACGCCCCGGAGCCAAGCGTCGAGGTAGCGCACGCCGACGCTGACGTTGACGCGCAGGCCCTCGTCGGTCACCTCGCCGCCGGGGATCTCGAAGTCGAGCAGGTCGGCCTCTTGCACCGAGACCTCGTCACGCTTGCGGTCGACCTGGTTCGGCCGGTCGCCGAGCACGGCGTCGAACTCGGCGAGCGCGACGGGGACGAGATCCGGGTGTGCGACCCAGGTTCCGTCGAAGCCGTTGCGCGCTTCGCGCTCCTTGTCCTCGCGCACCTTCGCCAGCGCGACCTCGTTCACGCCGGCGTCGCGGCGGGACGGGATGAACGCCGCCATGCCTCCGATCGCGTGCGCTTCGCGCGCGTGACACGTCTGGACGAGGAGCTCGGTGTAGGCGTGCATGAAGGGCACCGTCATCGTCACCTGCGACCGATCGGGCAGCACGGCGCCCATCTTCTTGATGCAACTGAAGATGTAGTCCCACCGGCCTGCGTTCAGCGCGCACGAATGGTCGCGCAGCTCGTAGAGAATCGCGTCCATCTCGAACGCCGCAAGGATCGTCTCGATCAACACCGTGCACTTGATCGAGCCGTGAGGCAGGCCGAGCTCCTCCTCGGCGATCGCGAAAGCCCGGGCCCAGAGCCGCGCCTCGAGGTGCGACTCGATCTTGGGCAGGTAGAAGTACGGCCCGGTTCCGCGGTCGAGCTGCTCACGCGCGTTGTGGAAGACGACGAGGCCGAAGTCGAACAGCGACCCGCTCACCGGCGTGCCGTCCACGAGGTGGTGGCGTTCCACGAGGTGCCAGCCGCGCGCGCGGATGAGGAGCGTCGCGACGTCGTCGTTCAGGCGGTAGCTCTTCTCACCGGTATCGAGCGCGATCGTGCGGCGCACTGCGTCGCGGACGTTGCGCTGCCCCTCGACGACGTTCTCCCAACTCGGCGAGTTCGCGTCCTCGAAGTCGGCCATGAAGACCTTCGCGCCCGAGTTGAGGGCATTGATCATCATCTTGCGGTCGACAGGCCCGGTGATCTCGACGCGACGATCCCGCAGGTCGGCCGGGGCCGCCGCAACCGTGAAGTCGCGCGGCGCCCGCACGAAGTGCGGCCGCTCGCCCGTGCGCTCGTCGCGTGCGGCGAGCAGGCGCTCCCGCTCGGGATTGAGCTCGCGGTGCAGGCGGTCGACGAATGCGAGCGCCTCCCGTGACAGGACGTCGTCCGTCATGGGGATTCGTAGTAGCGGAAGACGACATCGGCGACGCAGACCGGCTTCTCGCCGCCTTCTCGCTCGACGGTCGCCGTCATCGTGGCCTGGCCGCCGCCCGCGATCTCGTCGACCGCCGTGACCTCGAAGGTCGCGCGCAGGCGCGAGCCGACCGGGACCGGTGCCGGGAAGCGCACGCGATTGAGCCCGTAGTTGATCCCCATGCCCCCCTGCCGCGGCACGACCTCGTAGGACGCGACCGGCAGGAGCGAGAGGGTGAGGTAACCGTGCGCGATCGTCGTACCGAACAGCCCTGCCGCCGCCCGCTCGGCATCGACGTGGATCCACTGATGGTCGCCGGTCGCCTCGGCGAATGCGTCGATCTTCGACTGCGGGATCTCGATCCAGCTCGACGGGCCGTAGACATCGCCGGCGTTCATCGAGCTGATCTTCTCATTCCGAGTGGAGGCACGGCACCGAGGTCGCGCTCTCGACCCAGAGACCGTCGTCCGAGCGAGGTCCGGCACCTCGCCGAGGGAGAAGGCTACGCCGATTCTTCGGCGAGCTCTTCGGGCTCGACGTCCGCGCCTGCGCTCGTGACGAGCGTCGGCTTCAGGCCCTTCTCGATCGTCTCCTTGGTGATCACGCATTTGGAGACGTCCTTCCGCGAGGGCAGCTCGAACATCACGTCGAGCAGCGCGTTCTCGATGATCGAGCGGAGGCCGCGCGCGCCGGTCTCGCGATGCAGGGCCTTGTCGGCGATCGACCAGAGGGCATCGTCGGTGAAGACGAGGTCGATGTTGTCGTAGTCGAAGAAACGCTGGTATTGCTTGACGAGCGCGTTCTTGGGCTCGGTGAGGATCTGCACGAGGTCTTCGCGCTTCAACTGGTGCACGGCCGACAGGACGGGTAGCCGGCCGATGAACTCAGGGATCAAGCCGAAGTTCAACAGGTCCTCCGGCATCACTTCGCCCAGCAGCTCGGCGCTCTCGGCGTCGCGCTTCGATGAGATCTGACGGCCGAAGCCGACGGCGTTCTTGCCGACGCGCTTCGCGATGATCTTGTCGATGCCGGCGAAGGCGCCGCCGCAGATGAAGAGGATGTTCGTCGTGTCGATCGAGAGGAATTCCTGGTGCGGATGCTTGCGTCCTCCCTGCGGCGGGACCGATGCGACCGTTCCCTCGAGGATCTTCAGCAACGCCTGCTGCACGCCTTCACCCGAGACGTCGCGCGTGATCGACGGGTTGTCCGCCTTGCGCGCGATCTTGTCGACCTCGTCGATGTAGATGATCCCCGTCTCCGCCTTCTTGATGTCGAAGTCGGCGGCCTGGATCAGCTTGAGCAGGATGTTCTCGACGTCCTCGCCGACGTACCCGGCTTCCGTCAGCGCGGTGGCGTCGGCGATCGCGAAGGGGACGTTGAGGATCCGCGCAAGTGTCTGGGCGAGATGCGTCTTGCCGCAGCCGGTCGGGCCAAGGAGCATGATGTTCGACTTCTGCAACTCGACCTCGCCGTCCTCGACGCCCATCTGCACACGCTTGTAGTGGTTGTAGACCGCCACCGCGAGGCTGCGCTTCGCCTCTTCCTGTGAGACGACGTACTCGTTGAGCTCACCGTAGATCTCGGTCGGGCGAGGCAGGTTCTCGAGGTCGAGTGAGCTCGGCGCGGTCAGCTCTTCGTCGATGATCTCGTTGCAAAGATCGATGCACTCGTCGCAGATGTAGACGCCTGGGCCGGCGATGAGCTTCTTCACCTGCCGCTGCGACTTGCCGCAGAAGCTGCAGAGAAGCTGTTCGTTTCCTTCGCTCGCGCGCGCCATCCGCTACTCCTTTTACCCTGGATTCACCAAAACGGCTAGGCCGTCCGTATTAAGCAGCGGCCTCGGTGCGGGTCATGTCGCGGTTCGTGATCACCGTATCGATGATCCCGTATTCGACTGCCTCAGGCGGACTCAAGAAGAAATCCCTCTCCATGTCGCGCGAAATATCCTCCTGGGACTTGCCGGTGTGGTGGGCGTAAATCTCCTCCAGACGGCGCTTGAGGCCAATCACCTCGCGAGCCTGGATCTCGATGTCGGTGCCCTGGCCCTGGAACCCGCCGGACACCTGATGGATCAGGATTCGTGAGTTCGGCAGCGACATTCGCTTCCCTTTCGCGCCACCGGCAAGAAGGAGCGAGCCCATGCTCATCGCGATGCCGACGCAGATCGTCTGGATGTCCGGCTTGACGAACTGCATCGTGTCGTAGATCGCGAGACCTGCGTACACCGAGCCGCCGGGCGAGTTGATGTAGAGGAAGATGTCCTTGTCGGGG
>JBBSEJ010000041.1:0-26506 GCA_038239825.1 Gaiellales bacterium | reverse complement strand
CGCGCCGCCGGGCTCACACTTCTCCCATCGCTCGCGCTCGTCGCCGCGTACCCGCTCGTCCTGTTGCTACTCGGCTTCTACCTGCCTGCCGAGCGCGCTCGCATCCGGCGCCTCGTCCCGTTGCTCTAGCGCCGACGGCGCGCGTACCGGACGCCGGTGCCGACGGCTCCCGCCGCCGCGAGCAGAAGTGCAAGCCCCCCGAGCACGAGAATCGGAAGCGGGGTGCTGGTCGAGGTGTCTGCGACAGGGCTGCTCGCCGTCGCCTCGCCGCCGTTCGTGGCAGGGTTCGGGACACTGCCCGGCGCTTCATCCCGGGGCGAGCTCGACCGGCCGACCGAGATCAGCTGCCCGCGCACGGCGCCGTGGCCGAGCACCTTCAAGCCATGCCCGACCTCCTTCGGCGCCGGCTTGCCGTGTTGCCGGCGAAGCGAAGCGAGCATGGCGGACTTGATGTCGACGGAGAGGCTCGTGTAGACCTTCGCGTCGGCAGGGACGTGTTTCAGGGCATCTCGATAACAGGACTTCGGATACGAGGACGCGACACGCCCGTCGTGGTACCAGTCGTTGAAGATGCGGTCGCGGCAGGGCACGGCGGCGCCTGCGGTGACCGGAAGCACGAGACCTGCGACCACCGCCGCGACGAATACGAGCTGCTTCATTCGACTCATGGTTCCGGAGCCTCGTTTTCAACCCTCCTCGAACCCGTAAGGCTTTCGTAAATACTCACGCGGGCAGGAAGCACGCGTCGTGGCACGAGCGGGCAACCGCGACGCGCGCGAGCATGGCGCCGCCTCGGTCGAGCACCGTCAGCGAGCCGTCCGCGAGAGATGCCGTGAGCACCCTGCCAAAACCCTGTTGCACGTTGTACGAGCCTGTGGGGATCGCCGTCTCCCGAAGCAGGCGCCCGGCGAGCGTGAGCGCGCGCAGCGTTCCCGAATCGCCGCTCGTCACGTAGGCGACTCCGGGCCCGAACGTCACGTGCTGGGGGGCGAGGTCGGCCGCAAGCGTCGTACGTCCGACAGCGAGCTCGAGCCCACGGCCGCCGGTGATCCAGAGCTGCCCGTCGGGAGCGAAGCCGACATCGTGCGCACCGAAGCCCGGCGTCAGGTTCGACACATGCCGCAGCGGCGCGGCTTCGACGACTGCGACGTGCTCGGCGTTGGAGCCGAGGCCGACCACGAGGCGGCGTCCCGCACCGTCGATCGCGATGTGACGGGCCCAGCCGGGCAGTCTCGTCTGCCCCACGACCTGGCCTCGCACGACGTCGACCGCGACGACGCGGCTGCGACCGGAGTCGGTGATGAACGCGTGTCTCCCGTCCGGGTGCGCAGCTGTATAACGCGGCTCGACGAGCTCGTGCAGGACGTGCTCGACCCCCGTCGGGCCGACGATCGAGACCGCGCCGACCGCCGTGTGGCAGACGACGGCACGAGCCCCGACGAGCTCGACCGAACGCGGGTCGGGCAACGTGGCGATCGAGCGAACGACGGCGAACGACCTCAGGTCGACAACGGCGAGCCGTGCATCTGCATCGCACGTGACGAGCGCCGACGGCGTCGCTGCGGCGGCGAGTGCGGCCCGCGCGCCGAACGGTGCGGCCGCGGCCAACGCAATGAACTCGCGGCGCTTCACGCTAGAGGTACGTCGCGGCCCGGTGCTGAGGTCCGGCACGGCGATGTGAGAGAGTCGCCCGAGTCGAACAAGGAGAACGAGGTACTCAAGGACTTCCGTCAGTTCATCCTGCGTGGCAGCCTGGTCGACTTCGCCGTCGCGGTCGTGATCGGCACGGCGTTCACGGGCGTCATCGCCGCGCTCGTCACCGACATCATCACACCGTTGATCGCGGCCATCGGCGGACAGCCCGACTTCGGTGCGCTCACCTTCACGATCAATGGCAGCCGCTTCCTCTACGGAGCGTTCTTGAACGCATTGATCGCGTTCCTCATCGTCGCGGCAGTCCTCTTCTTCCTCGTGATCAGGCCCGTGAACGACCTGATGGCGAGGCGCCGGACAGAGCCGGATGTCGAGGCAACGACCCACGACTGCCCGGAATGCCTCAGCCAGATTCCCATCGGCGCGCGGCGGTGCGCGTTCTGCACCGCGGTGGTCGCTCCGGCGTAGTCGCACGGCTACCGTGCTCGCGTGAGCCACCCGGACCTGCACGCGGAGCAGGCGTATCTCGAACGCGCCTACGACCACCTCGAGCGAATGCGCAACGCGGTCGCACGAGCCACCGACGCAGTCGACGGCGATGTCGCGCAGGCGGCGATGGACGCCTGGTCGGCCCGGCGACTGCGCACCTACGAGGACGCGGCGCGAGGGCTCTGTTTCGGGCGTCTCGACTTCGAGCACGTCACACGGCCGCTCTACGTCGGCCGTCGCTGGGTGCACGACGAGGCCCAGCAGCAGATCGTCGTGAACTGGCAGGCTCCGGCTGCGCGCCCGTTCTACACTGCAACGCCACACGACCCGCACGGTGTGACCTTGCGCCGCCGTTTCCGCACCGAAGGCCGGCGTCTGCTCGATATTTCCGACGAGGCACTCGACGGGTCGATCCTCGACGGCGCGGTCGGCGACTTCCTGCTCGAGGAGCTCGAGCGAACGGGCGGACGCCACATGCGCGACATCGTCGCGACGATCCAGGCCGACCAGTACCGCCTGATCACCCACGACCCCGACGTGCCACTCGTCATCCAGGGCGGCCCGGGAACCGGCAAGACCGCGGTCGGGCTACATCGCGCATCGTGGTTGATCTACACCCTGCGCGAGAACCTGCAGCGCCGTGGCGTGCTCGTGATCGGCCCGAACCGCACGTTCATGGAATACGTCTCGCACGTCCTGCCCGCGCTCGGCGAGGACGCGGTCGAGCAGCGCGCCGGCGATGAGCTCGTCGACGGCGTCAACCCCGGGTTACGTGACCCGCCGGCGGTCGCCGAGCTGAAGGCGGACTTTCGCCTCGCAGCGGTCGTGCGCCGCGCGGCCGAGCTGAGCCTCGTCTCGGAACCGACCGAGCTCGTACTCCGCCTGGAAGGGTCGTTCATCTCGGTGCGGTTGCGAGAGGTGCGCGACCTGCTCGCTGCCGCTCGCGCCGAGGGCGCGACCACGGCCGACCGCGATCGCTTCCGCATGAGGCTCCTGCGCCTCTTCTACGAGTCGTACGGACGAGTCCTCGGTGGCGCGGCGATCCGGAACTTCGACGAGGTCGAGGCCGCCCTGCGCGCGAAGGGCTATCTCGACCGGGTCCTCAGAGCGGCGTGGCCGATCGTCTCTCCCGACCGTCTCGTCCGCTCGCTTCTCGGCTCGAGGGCGGCTCTCGCGGAGGCGGCCGACGGGATCCTCTCGACTAACGAGCAGAAGCTCCTGTACCGGCGCGGTGACGGCTGGTCGGACGGTGACATCCCACTCCTCGACGAAGCCCGCACCACCCTTGCCGCCCCGCCGCGGACGTTCGGTCATGTGATCGTCGACGAGGCGCAAGACCTCACACCGATGCAGCTCCGCATGGTGGCACGGCGCGCCCGCGAAGGCTCGTTGACGATTCTCGGCGACGTGGCGCAGGCGACGGGCGCGATCCCGTACTCGAGCTGGGACGACGTTCTGCCGCACCTCCCGACCGGCCGGAGGGCCGTGGTCGAGGAGCTGCTCCACGCCTACCGCGTACCGCGCGAGATCATGGAGATCGCCTTGCCGTTGCTCGAGAAGATCGCCCCGGGCGTCGCGCCGCCGATCTCGTATCGAACCGGTGCACACGCACCGATCATTCACCAGGCGGCCGAGGAGCAGCTCCTCGCGGCGGCCTTTCGCGAGTCGGAGCGCCTTGCCGGCGCCGAAGGCCTGCTCGCAATGATCGTGCCCGAGCAACTCGCGACGACCGAGCTCGCGGGCACGCCGCTCTACGAATCCGTACCACTCCTGACACCGCGGCAGGCGAAGGGCCTCGAGTTCGATCACGTCGTCGTCGTCGAGCCGGCGTTGATCGCCGCCTCACCGCAGGGCCTGCGCGAGCTGTACGTCGCGCTGACGCGTCCGACGAAGACGCTCGTCGTGGTGCACGCACGCCCGCTCCCGGCGGAGCTCGGAGAAACCGCCTCGAGGTTGTCCCGTAGCTCGTAGAACTTGACGGCGGTCCCTCCGTCCTCGTCCGCTTCTGCTGGGAGCGTTCGAGGCGATCCGCCAAAGATCAAAGGGAGGAACCGCCGTGAAGGAGACAACCGTATCGCTCGCCCCGGCCGGGCTTGCTGGGGAGGCCGTGTTGCCTGTGCGTGTGCAGGAGGCGCTGGGAGAGCTGAGCTCGGCGAAGGAGGGGCTTTTGGCGCTGAGCGTCGGCGTCGGCCTGGGCGTGCTGGCCGAGCTGATGGAGGTAGAGGTCGACGAGGTGGTCGGCCCGAGAGGCAAGCACGACTCCGAGCGTATTGTGGTGCGCCACGGACGCGAGGCTGGTGAGGTCACGCTCGGCGGCCGCCGGGTCGGGGTCGAGCGGCCGCGGGTCAGGAGCGCCGATGATCGCAGCGAGCTGCCGCTTTCGACCTATGCGCACTTCGCCGACCGCGATCCGCTGACCAAGGCGGTGCTGGAGCGGATGCTCGCCGGCGTCTCGACGCGCCGCTACCGGCGCCTCCAGGAGCCGGTCGGCGAAGCCGTCGAGGCCGAGGCGCGCTCGACGTCGAAGTCGGCGGTCAGCCGTCAGTTCGTCGCCCGCACGCGCGAGCACTTGGAGGTGCTGATGAACCGCCGCCTCGACGACGTCCGGCTGGCGGTGTTGATGCTCGACGGGATCGACCTGAAGGGCCGCACCAACGTCGTCGCGCTCGGGATCACAACGGATGGGGTCAAGATCCCGCTCGGGCTCTGGGAAGGCTCGAGCGAGAACGCCGCCGTTGCCACCGCGTTGTTGAGCGATCTGGTCGAGCGCGGCCTAGACGTCGAGCAGGGCGTGCTCTGCGTCCTCGATGGCGCGAAAGCGCTGCGCAAGGCGGTCCGCGATGTGCTCGGCGTCGACACGCCGGTGCAGCGCTGTGTCCGTCACAAGGAGCGCAATGTCCTCGACCACCTGCCCGAGCGCGACCGGCCCGCGATCAAGCAGCGGCTCCGTTCGGCCTGGAAGCTCGACCAGCACCCTGTCGCGCTCGAGCGTCTGCGAGCGTTGGCCGCCGAGCTCGACCGCTCGCATCCCGGCGCCGCCGCCTCGCTGCGCGAGGGCCTCGAGGAAACACTGACGCTGCAGCGGCTCGGGATCCGTGGCAGCCTCAAGACGACGCTCGCGTCGACCAACCCCTGCGAGTCGATGATCGAATGCGTCCGCCGCAGCAGCCGCAACGTCAAGCGCTGGCAATCGGGCGACATGGCGCTCCGCTGGACCGCCGCCGGCATGCTCGAAGCCGAACGCCAATTCCGCCGCGTCATCGGCTACCGCGACCTCGCCAAGCTCGCTCTCGCCGCCGAGCGCGAGCTCCACCGTCACCCGATCCAGGGAGGTCGCCGTCACGCTCGCTTGAGAGAAACGTGGTTTCCGGTCAGCTGCCCGCTTCTTTGAGCGGCACAGAGGCCTAGGCGGGGGTGAATTTGAACCGCGGTTGTGTGGCAGCGTGAGTTCGCCGCCGCGCTGATTCATGATGATGCGATGCGGGGCGATCTCCCTTCCGGCACGGTCACCTTCCTCTTCACCGACGTCGAGGGCTCGACGAAGCTGTTGCACGAGCTGGGGGTCGATGAGTATGCGCAGGCGCTCGCGGAGCATCGCCGCATCCTGCGCGAGGCGTTCGCGCGCTACGGCGGGGTCGAGGTCGATACGCAGGGTGACGCCTTCTTCGTCGCCTTCCCGACTGCGCCGGGAGCGCTCGAGGCGGCGGCCGAGGCGACCGAAGCGCTTGCTTCTGGGCCGATCAGGGTGCGCGTTGGCATCCATACCGGCACGCCCCACCTGGCCGAGGAGGGCTACGTGGGGTCGGACGTGCACAAGGGGGCGCGGATCGCGGCGGCCGGGCACGGCGGGCAGGTGCTCGTCTCGAAGGAGACGCGCGAACTGGTCGAGCTTGACCTGGCCGATCTGGGGGAGCACCGGCTGAAGGACTTCGACGAGGCGGTGTTGATCTTCCAGCTCGCGAAGAAGCGCTTCCCTCCGCTGAAGACGATCTCCAACACCAACCTGCCCCGGCCGGCCAGCTCGTTCGTGGGCAGAGAGAAGGAGCTGGCCGAGGTCGCGGCGCTGCTGCAGGACGGTGCCCGCCTGGTCACCCTGAGCGGCCCCGGCGGCTCGGGCAAGACCCGGCTGGCACTCGAAGCCGCGGCCGAGCTGGTGCCGAAGTTCAAGGCAGGGGTGTTCTGGGTCGGCCTTGCTGCGCTTCGCGATCCGGCGCTCGTTCCCGAGACGATCGCCCAGACGCTGGGCGCCAAGAACGACCTGGCCGAGCACATCGCAGAGCGCGAGCTGCTACTCCTGCTCGACAACCTAGAGCAGGTGGTGGAGGCAGCCCCGGAGCTCGCCGCGCTCGTCGAGAGCTGCCCTAATTTGAGGCTGCTGGTCACGAGCCGCGAGCTGCTGCGGGTCAGAGGAGAGGTCGAGTACCCGGTGCCGCCGCTCGCCGAGCCCGAGGCGGTCGAGCTCTTCTGTGCTCGGGCCGGAACGGAAGCGAGCGAGACCGTTCACGAGCTCTGCCGGGCGCTCGACGACCTCCCCCTCGCCGTCGAACTGGCAGCCGTGCGCACCAGCGTTCTCTCCCCCGCCCAGATCCTCGAACGCCTCACCCAGCGCCTCGACCTGCTCAAAGGCGGACGCGACGCCGACGCTCGCCAGCAGACACTCCGCGCAACGATCGCCTGGAGCCACGACCTCCTGGCCGACCACGAGAAGGGCCTGTTCGCCCGTCTCGCCGTCTTCCGCGGCGGCTGCACCCTCGACGCCGCCGAGACGATCGTGGCCGCCGACCTCGACACCCTCCAGTCCCTCGCCGACAAGAGCCTCCTCCGCCACACCGACGCACGTTTCTGGATGCTCGAAACGATCCGCGACTACGCGAGCGAACAGCTCGAAGAGTCGAATGAGGCTGACAGGATTCGCTCGCGCCACGCCGAGTGGTTCCTCTCGCTCGCGGAGGAGGCGGAGCCGCGTGTGGAGCGCAACCCGGAGGAGTGGTTGACGCGGCTGGAGGCGGACAATGACAACCTGAGAACTGCTCTCGACTGGCTGGAGACGTCAGGGGAATCACAGCTTGCCTTGCGACTCGCGGGGGCGTTGACGCCCTTCTGGGAAGGGGCCGGCCTGCTGACGGAGGGCCGGCCCCGGCTCGAGCGACTACTTCGTGACGACGAGCGGCCGACCACAAGCCGCGCGAAGGCTCTCGCAGGAGCAGCCTTGATGGCGCGCCAAAACGGCGAACCTGCTGCGGCAAGGGTCCGTGCCGATGAAGCGCTTGCGCTTCATCGTGAGCTCGGTGATGCATTGGGAACCGCAAACTCCGGCGTCATGCT
Source organism: Gaiellales bacterium (assembly GCA_038239825.1). Classification (GTDB taxonomy): domain Bacteria; phylum Actinomycetota; class Thermoleophilia; order Gaiellales; family Gaiellaceae; genus PALSA-600. Next base: position 19,039 of record JBBSEJ010000041.1, on the reverse strand, counting down.
GGGACTCGCCGTCGCGGACGAAGGCGACTTCTCAGGAGCGCGACAGCTCTTCGAGGACAGCGCCCAGCTCTTCCGCGACATCGGCGACGAGGACAACGCAGTGTTTGCCGCTCGCCTCCTTGGGTGGACGTACGAGGAGCTCGGCGACCACGAACGTGCCCGAGCCGTGCACGAGGACAACCTCGGTCGAGCGCGAGCGCTCGCCAACACACAACTCGAGGCACAGACGCTGGGCGCTCTGGCGTACTTAGCCACCGAGCAAGGGCGGGCTCGAGACGCGATCTCGATGATGCAGGATGTCCTGCGCATCGACCGCGACCGCGGCGCGCCCCTTCAGACTGCGTACGACCTCTCTCGCTTCGCCCGTGTCCTTGCCTTCGCTGGCGGAGCAAGCGCAGACGCAACGCGACTCCTCTCCTGTGCGGAGGCCGTGCACGACGAGATCGGTTCCACTCCGCCCCCGTTTCTCGAGAAGATGATCGAGGAGGCGCTCGCTGTCATCCATACACAGCTGGACGACTCCGCCTTCACCGAGGCCTGGGAGCAAGGCAAGGCGCTGACGGCCGAAGACGCAATCGCGCTCGCCCTCGACTCGCTCGATCGAAGGTCGCCAGGACGGGCGGATTAGCCGCCGCTCACGATTCGGGGAAAGGGGCGGCTAACCGGATACCCTCTCAAGAGAATCACATCACCGGACCGCCGCCGAAATTCCACGGCGAGCGGGACATCCTCACCGCCTCTCCTCGACCGGCCGGCTCGTCCACTTTTGAACCCAGCAAGGGCGTCGAGAGGCCCCCTGACGACCGAGCAACGAACGATGAATCTGCTGCCGCCGCCGCCTCCGCTAGGCGACGACGCGATACACCTGAAAGACCTCGGCGTAGTCACGGTTGACGTTCGTCCCGTGCGTGCGCGCAACGTTCCACACGTACTCGCCGTTGGCATACCGGCGGTGCTGCTGCGAGGCGTATTTCTCGAGCGCGGCGACCTTTCGCTCGATGTGACGCTGCTCCAGCGCCAGATACGCCTGATAGCTGAAGTCGAAGTTGTTCCACGGGATCTCGTAGCCGAGGATCGTCGTTCGCTTGAAGGCACGCAGGCCCTCGTTCGCGATCGTCTGGTGATCCTGGTGGACATCGTGGGTGGAGGGCATGAAGACGCAGTCGGGCTGCCAGTCGTTCCAGATCTCGATCAGGAGCTCGAGGATCTCCTGGCGATGATCCGGGAAGGTGCGCACGTCGAAATCGTGCACCGTCAGGTTGTCGGGCGGGATGCCGATCTCGGTGGTCGCCTCGCGAACCTCTCGCGCGAGCGTGTCCGGCGCGAACCCTTCCGGCAACGATCGCGTCGCGATCGAGAACGCGACGTAGCGCACGTCGGCGCCTGCCTCGACGAGGCGTGCCATCGTGCCACCACAGCCGAACTCGCCGTCATCGGTGTGGGGCGCGAGCACGAGCGCGCGCTCGACCGAGCCGATCACGCCGGGAGCCCGGGCTCTCGTGCTTCTGCACGCGCGCCGACGACCACGAGCGCGAGCAGGCCCCAGAACGCCGGGTCCTCGAAGAGCGCATTGTAGAAGACGCAGTGCACGAGAATCGCGACCAAGGCTAGTCCGAACGCACCCCGCGCGGCCCCGTCGAATCCCTGCCCGAGGCGGCGGAACGCCGTCCAGAGCGCAGCGGCGACGAGCCACGCGAGCAGCAGGAGACCCGGGAAGCCGGTCTCCGCGGCAACCGTGATCGGCGTCGTATGTGACGCTGCGGCCTTCGGCTCCTTCCCGCGCAGGTGCGCAAGGTCGGCGTAGGCACGGCGAAAGCCACCAACTCCGACGCCGAGCACCGGGTGATGAAGCGCGACCTTCATCCCTTTCGAGACGAGTGTCGAGCGGCCACTCGTCACGTGCGACAGGGACGCTTTCTGGCGAATCGCGGGCGACCCCACGAGCGTGACGACGAGCGCGATCGCGGCGACACCGATGAGAAAGAGGCTCCGCCAGCGCCACGCGACGACCGCGGCGAGCGTCAGCGACGCAAGCAGGGCGACGAAGCTCGACTGGGAGAACGACGGCAGCAGCCCCGCCCAGGTGATCACGATCGCGATTGCAGCCGCGACCGACCAGAGCGGGTCGCTGCGCCGGCGAAGCACGACGACTGCACTCGCCAGGATCCCGACGACGAGAAAGCGTCCGTAGATCGACGGATCGTAGAAGACGGAGTTGACGCGATAGAACCAACCGCTCGGCGCGTAGGCGTTGTCCACCCGCACCTTCGGATTCCAGAAGATGCTCCGAGTCTCGTACTGGACGATGCCGATGACCGCGAAGACGAGCGCCATGACGGTGAGCTGCACGTAGAGCGTCAGCACCCAGGCGCGCGACCAGGCGAGCCGCGCGAGCGAGACCGTGAGCAGGCCGAACGGAAGGACGAAGAAGAGCAGCTCGATCGCTCCCTGCCGCGGGTCCTTGCTCCAGAGGAACGACAGTCCTGTCCAGCCGATGAAGACGGCGAGCGGCCAGGCGAGCGGCCCGAGCTCGCGCGAGCGGCGATCCTCGCCGTAGAGCTGCCGGGCAAGCGCGATCGCCGCGATCGCGACGACGGCGTACAACGGGAGCAGGAGATTCGCCTGGGTCGACCCAACGTGGACGGGGATCCGGGCGGGCACGCACGCAAGCACAGCAAGCGCGAGCGCCCAGGGTGCGCGCAGCGCGATCCAGGCGCCGATCGCGGCAGCGAGCAGACCGAGCACTGCGGCCGCGGCGAGGACGCGGTGATGCCCGTGCGGAGCGAGATAGACGGTCAGCATCCCGCACCCGAGCGCCCACACCAGCAGGCCGCCGATGCGCAGATCGCGGCGGGTCGCGACGAGCAGCACGGCGAGGCCGAGCGCGCCCGCCGCACCGCTCGCCTGTGCGAGGCCGGCGCTCACGCGACCACCACGGCGCACTTGGCAGAGTGCTTCCCGGCCGTGACGTAGAGCCGGTAGACGCCCGCTCTCCTCGGAGCGCGGAAACGCAGCGTGCCGTGCCGCTCGGTCCCGTGTGCGCCGTGGAGCCGCCAGTCCACCGTCGGGTAGTCCGTCGAGACGCGCAGCGCGAAGCGACCTCCCGGCCTCACGACGACCCGATCGCGGGCAAGGGTCAGGTAGCGGATCTGCGCAACCGCGAACGGGAACGCCTTTGCGACGTTGCCCGCTTGATCCCGCGCGGAGACCGAGAGCAGATAGCGGCCCGGCCGTGCCGGCAGTCGGTCCAGCTTGCCGTTCCAGACGAGCCGGCCCGACTGTTTCTGCCCGAGCGTGAACTCGACCCGCCTCCCGCGAACGAGGAGGATGCCGTGGGCTCGCTCGTCGACTGTGTACGGCACGGTGAAGCGGTCGCGTCGACCGTCACCGTCGGGTGAGAGGAGTGGGTAGAGCGGGTGGTGCACCGTGATCACGGGTGGCCTCGTGTCGATCCGGATCGGGCTCGGTAGCGTGATCACGCGGTGCGAGCGGGCGAGCTTCACCACCGGCCGGTACACGCCGTCGGGCTCGACGATCCCGTTTCCCGCAACCCCGTCCCAGACGAGGTCGAGGCTCGAGCCTGCGCGGAAGGTTCGATTGACGAGCAGGCTCGCGACCCGCGTGCCGTGCGCGTCCTCGATCCACGCCGAGAGTCGCTCGCGGGTGCGGAGCCGAAACCTGATGTGGGCGACCGGGAGCGTCTTGCCGGCCGGCGAGAACACCGGATCCACCTTCGTGCGCATGATCGGCGAGCGCTCGAGCTTCGCGCCCTCGGTGATTGCGAAGGCCACCGCAGTCGCCGCGAGCAGGACGAGGACGAGCGTCGTCGACAGGACCCGGGCCACGAGCGACCGATTCTATGTCGGCGTGTGCGCCTTCCGGCACGAGACGGTTACTCGGCGGGAGCGAGGCGCCGCACGCGTAGCTGCAGTGCCCCCCACACGACGAACGCGACGACCCCCACGCCGACGCCCACCTCGACGATCGTCGATGCGCCTGGCAGGTCGACGAGCTTGATGCCCGAGAGAACGAGGACGAAGGCAAAGGCGATCCGCAGGGCGCGCTCAGGAACCTTGATCGACATCTGCGAGCCGAGCAGGACCCCCGGGATCGAGCCGACGAGGAGCCACGCCATCGCATGCAGGTCGACGTTCCCCTGCAGCAGATGACCCGTGCCCGCGACCCAGAGCAGCAGGGCGGCATGGAGCATGTCGGTGCCGACGATCTTGCGTGCCGTCAGCGGATAGGCGAACAGCATCGCGAGACCGAAGAACGTGCCCGAGCCGACCGATGTCAGCCCGACGACGAACCCGCAGGTCGAGCCGATCAGGATCGCAAGCAGCTTGTCGCGCCGCGCGAGGTGAAACGGAAGGTCGCTCGGCCGTCCGTGAAGAAAGGTCTTCACGGCGAATCCGAGGCCACCCGCGATGAGCGCTCCGCCGACGATCTGGCCCATCTTCGAGCTGGTCGTGTCAGAGAACGAGCTGCCGATCTGCACGCCGACGAGCGAGAGCGGCGCCGAGCCGGCGAGCATCCACAACGCGAGCCGCGCGTGCACGTTCCCGAGCTGGCGATGGCGGATCGCGCCGAACGACTTGAAGACCGCGCCGTGCAGGATGTCGGTGCCGACCGCCGTCTTCGGGCTGAAGCCGAAGAGCAGGATCAGGATCGGCGTCATCAGGCTGCCGCCGCCCATGCCGGTCATCCCGACGAGGATCCCGACAGCGGCGCCGGCAAGGACGAACTGCCAGGTCACCGCGTCGGCTCGGGTGGCAGCGGGCACGAGACGAAGGGGCGCCCGCCCGCCAGGCAGCCGAGCATGTAGGCCTCGCAGCCGGTACAGAAGCCCGTCGTCGCAGCAAGGAGTGCCAGCGCGGCGATGAGCAGGCCGAGCGCTGCTCCGAGCGCGGTCGAGCCCGCCAGGTACGCAACCGTTGCTGCGGTGAGGACGAGCACCCCAACGCCGTTCGCAGCCCGTGGCGGGCGCGAGTCCTCGAGCGGCCCTTCGCCGAGGCGCGGTTGGATCAGCTCGAAGTAGACGAGGCACGGCAGGCAGAAGCGCCGGCCGAAAGCGAGCCCGACCGCGAGTTGCAGCGCGAGGAGAGCGAGAAGCCACCACCACCCCGTCGCGACCGCGAGGAGTGCGACGGTGCCGACGACCGCCTGATTGGTGCGTGGCGCGCGCGAGTCGATCACGGTCGTATCGCGGTAGGGATCCGCGCGAGGGGTCACGATGCCTCGACGACCATGCCGGCACCCACCGTGTCGTTGGACGACTCGTCGATCAGGATGAACGAGCCGGTCCAGCGATGCTCCTTGTACGGATCGACGACGAGTGGCTCGGCGAGCTTGAAGCGGACGACACCGAGGTCGTTCAGCTCCATCCGGCCGGGCATCGATCGATCTTCGAGCGTCGCGATGTCGACGACCGAGACGATCTCCTCGGCGCGCGCCGGGACGGTGCGCGTCGTCTGCTTCACGAGCAGGCGCGCACGATCGACGAGCGGCTTCTCGGCCAGCCACGAGACACGGGCGAAGAGCTCGCGCGCCACGATCGGGGGGCGATCGGGATCGGCCAGGAGATCGCCGCGCGAGACATCGACGTCGTCGGTGAGCAGGATCGTCACGGACTCATCGGGCAACGCCTCTTCGCGACTCTCGCCGCCGACCTCGACGGACTCGACCCGCGTGCGGAGGCCGGAGGGCAGCACAACGACCTCGTCGCCTGCGCGCCAGACGCCGCTCGCTACCTGTCCGGCATACCCGCGGTAGTCGTGGTGCGAGTCCGCCATCGGCCTGATCACCCACTGCACCGGGAACCGCCGATCGTCGAGGTTTCGGTCGGCGGCGATCTCGATCGCTTCCAGGTGCTCGAGCAGCGTGGGGCCGTCGAACCACGAGAGCGAACGGGTCCTCTCGACGACGTTGTCGCCCTTCAGCGCCGAGACGGGGATCGCCGTGGCGTCGTGCACCCCGAGGAGCGAGGTCAGCTCGGCGAGCTCGCGTGCGATCTCGTCGAATCGCTCCTCGGCGAAATCGACGAGATCCATCTTGTTGACCGCATAGACGACGTGTGGAAGCTCGAGCATCGCCGTGATGTAGGAGTGCCTGCGCGTCTGTTCGATCACGCCCTTGCGCGCGTCCACGAGCACCACCGCGACGTCCGCGGTGGACGCGCCCGTCACCATGTTGCGCGTGTATTGGACGTGCCCGGGCGCATCGGCCAGCTGGAACCGGCGACGCGGCGTGACGAAGCCGCGATAGGCGACGTCGATCGTGATTCCCTGCTCGCGCTCCGCTCGCAGGCCGTCGGTCAGAAGAGCAAGGTCGACGTAGTCGTGGCCGCGTCGGCGGGAGGCGTCCTCGATGTGCTCGAGCTGGTCGACGAGAATCTGCTTCGTATCGAAGAGGAGCCGGCCGATCAACGTCGACTTGCCATCGTCGACCGAGCCGGCCGTCACGAGGCGAAGGAGCTCGGTGTCGAGAAGCTCCTTAGAAGTAGCCAACGCGCTTCCTGTCCTCCATCGCGGCGTCGCTGACGCGATCATCAGCGCGAGTCTCGCCGCGCTCGGTGATGCGGGTGGCGGCGATCTCGGTCACGACCTCGTCGATCGACGCGGCGGCACTCACGACCCCGCCGGTGCACGTCATATCGCCGACCGTCCGGAACCGGACGACGGCACGGAAGGGTTTCTCATCCGGGAAGCGCTCGACGAAGTCGGAGGCGGCGTAGAGCATCCCGTCGCGGCTGAACACCTCCCGCTCGTGGGCGAAGTAGATGAGCGGCAGCTCGAGGCTCTCGCGAGCGATGTACTGCCAGACATCGAGCTCGGTCCAGTTCGAGATCGGAAAGACGCGGATCTGCTCGCCCTTTCGGATACGCGCGTTGTAGAGATTCCACAGCTCGGGCCGTTGCGCACGTGGATTCCACTGGCCGAAGTCGTCGCGAAAGCTGAAGATGCGCTCCTTGGCACGAGCGCGCTCCTCGTCGCGCCGCGCGCCCCCCATCGCGGCATCAAAACCGTGGCCCTCGATCGCGTCGAGAAGCGTGGTCGTCTGCAGCTGGTTCCGCGACGCGCGCGGTCCGACCTGCTCGCTCACGCGCCCGGTGTCGATCGACTCCTGCACGCTCGCGACGACGAGTCGCTCCCCGAGCTCTGCGACACGACGGTCGCGATACTCGATCACCTCGGGAAAGTTGTGCCCCGTGTCGACGTGCATCACGGGGAACGGGAACTTAGCCGGACGGAACGCCTTCTCGGCGAGCCGCAACATCACGATCGAGTCCTTCCCACCCGAGAAGAGGAGGACGGGGCGCTCGCGCTCGGCAGCGACCTCGCGCATGATGTGAATCGCCTCGGCTTCGAGCTCGTCCAGATGGCTGAGCTTCCGCTGCGCGGAAGCCCGAGAAGAGACGGGACCGTCGGTCATGTCACGTGTGATCCGCTCGCGGGCTCGGCGCAACCGAAACCGCATGGAGGCCGCACTCGGTTCGCTCGGTGCCCGCCCAGCGACCCTCGCGCCCGGCGCCCGGCATCGTCGAGTGGACGTCGCCGATCGAGTTGTACCCGCGGTCGTGGAGCGCGTTGTAGGGCAACCCGCGCTCGCGGATGTACTCCCAGCAATCCTCGTCGCTCCAGTCAGCCAGCGGGTTCGCCTTCCAGACCTCATGCGTCCCGTCCCAGCCGAGCTTGGCTGCATTCGCGCGCATGGGCGATTGGTCACGGCGGACGCCGGTGATCCAGGCGTCCAGGCCACCGAGCGCGCGGACGAGCGGCTCGACCTTGGCGATCGCGAGATAGAGGCCGGGCTTGCTCTGCCAGAGCTCCTCGCCGTGAGTCGCAGCGAGCTCCTCGGAGCTCGGCCCCTCGAAGACCTCCACCGTCGTTCGGTACCGCTGCTCGACCTCGCGCCAGACCTCGTGCGTCTCCGCGAAGAGATGATGAGTGTCGATCGCGAAGACACGGGCCTTCGGCTCGAGACCGAACATCAGGTCCAGCAACACGCTCTCCTCCTTCTGGAACGAGCACGCGAGCGCGACCTTGCCGGGGAACGCACGGAGGACCAGCGCAAGGATCTCCTGCGCGCTCATCGCCTCGACGGCCTCCGGATCAGGAACGGCGAACCGACTCGTCACCGATGAGCACCTCCTTCAACGTGTCGCCGCGCAATCCGAGGCGCAATGTCTCGAGCGGGATCACCTCGTCGGGAGGGATGTTGCCGAGGTTCACGTCCGCCCCGAAGTGCTTCACGAACCACGCCTGCGACGACTTGGTCGGGGCCTCCCAGACGAGGTCGTGGAAGTCGACCGAGTGCTCGATCTCCGCGATCAAGCCGGTGCGCATCTGCCCGTCGGGCCGAAAGATACCCGAGGTGCCCCCCTCACGAGCCTCCGTGATCACCTTCCAGGCGCCGGCATCCTTCTCTTCCTTGATCCATTCGACCCACTCGTACGGCGCGAAGACGACCTCGGAGTCCTTCGATCCGACCTCCGAGAGCACGGTGAAGTCACGGGCGAAATCTGCGATCAACTCGAGCTTCCGCTCGCGCGGGATCTCGATGGTGCCGTCGGAGATCTCGACGTGCGTCAGCCCGAGGCCGGTCAGCCAGCGCTTGTACTCGTCGAACAGACGCTTGACGTAGACCACCTCGAAGAAGGTGCCGCCGATCACCACCGGCTTTTCCTTGAGCACGTCGAGCTTGCGCTGGAGATTCGCCGTCACGTACGAGGTCCCCCACCCGAGCTTGACGATGTCGATGTAGTCGCCCGACATCTCGAGCACGTCCTCCCAGCCGCGCGGGCCGAGGCCCTTGTCGAGGACATGGGTGAGCCCACCGGCGCGCTCGGCGCCGAGCCCGAGGTCGAAGCCTGGATGCCTAGAACCGGGCAAAGAGCTCCTCCAGCTTCGCGGTTGCCCGTGCCTGTACGTCGTGGTAGAGGGAGTTGCCGTGCGCGTCGATGCCGACGGTGAGCGGGCCGAAGTCCTTGACCCGGAAGCGCCAGAGGCACTCCGGCATGAGCTCCTCCCACATCACGTCCTCGATCTCCTCGATCTGAGTCGTCTCGAGCGCGGCGGCGCCGCCGACGATCGCGAAGTAGACCATCCCGAGCTCGTGCATCGGTGCGATCGCCTCGTCGGGGAAACCGCCCTTGCCACAGATCGCCCGAACTCCGTAGGTGCGCCCGAGCGGCTCCGTGAAACGCACCATTCGCGCGCTGGTGGTCGTACCGATGCAGATCTTCTCGTACGTGCCTTTCCCTTCAGCGTCCTCGGAGACCTTCCGGACGTTCGGGGCGGTATGGAGCAGGAACGCGCCGTTCAGGTCCATCGGCGGCTCGACTTTCTCGTCGAAGATCCTGATCTGCGTGCGGTCTCGGATCCCGATGATGTGGCCCTGAACGGTCACCTCGTCGCCGGCGCGCAGCTGGAGGATCTCCTGGGGGTCCCGGATCGGGAACGTGACGGTGTGGTTGGCCATCGGCACTAGAACTCGCGATCGAATTCGGTCCCGCCGGTGGGCGAGATGTGGGCGGAGGCGCGGCGCGCGGCCCAGCACTGGTAGTTGACCGCGACCGGGTTGAGCGTCATGTGCGTATCAGCGTGCTCGATATGGCACTGCAGGACGGTGACGTCGCCGCCGAGACCCATCGGGCCGATCCCGGTCTCGTTCAGCAGGCCGTAGAGCTCATCCTCGAGGTGCGCCACGAGCGGATCGGGGTTGCGCGTCCCGACCGGCCGGGTGATCGCTTCCTTCGCCAGATACATGGCGTAGTCGGCGGTACCGCCGATCCCGACACCGACGATGCCGGGTGGGCACGGCTTGCCGCCGGCACCCACGATCGACTCGAGCACGAAGCGCTTGATCCCGTTCACGCCGTCGGCGGGGATGCACATCTTCAGGAAGCTCATGTTCTCCGAGCCGGAGCCCTTCGGCACGCACTTCACGTCGAGCCCGTCCCAGTCCTCGATGAACTCCCAGTGCACGATCGGCAGCCGGTAGCCGATGTTCGGCCCGGTGTTCTGGCGTGTGATCGTATGCACGGCGTTCGAGCGCAGCGGATGATCGAGTGTCGCGCGGGCGGTGCCGTTGCGGAGCGACTCGTAGATCCGCGCCGGATGCAACGGGAAGTGCTCGCCGACGCGGCACGTGTAGACCGCGATGCCCGTGTCCTGGCAGACGAGATTGTTCTCGCTGTCGGCAATCGAGACGTTGCGGTGAATCGTCTCGAGCACGCGCTTCCCCGGCACGGACGTCTCGCGCAAGCGCGCCGCCGCAAGGGCATCACGCAGATCCTGGGGGATGTCCTTCAGCGCCCAGACGTAGAGATGTGCGGCCGCGTCCTCGACGACGCCCGCAAGATCGGTGACAGTGTCGATGCTCATTTCAGCTCCTAGCCTTCTCGGATGCAGCGTGGCCAGCCCGCTTCCCGAAGACGACGCATTCGAGCAGGCTGTTTCCCATCATGCGGTTGCGGCCGTGCGTCCCTCCGGCGATCTCGCCACAGGCGTACAGGCCGTCGATCGTGGTCTGCGCGTGCTCGTCGATCACGAGCCCGCCGTTCTGGTAATGGAGAACCGGATAGGTGAGGATCTTCTCCTTCAAGGGATCGATCCCGGCGCCGCGGTAGCGGCGAAGCATGTACGGCAGCGACACCTCGGCGTCTGCCGTGGGGATTCGCGTCGTGTCGAGGAACACCGCCGGGCGGCCGTCCGGCGTTCGGACGCCGTTACCGTTGTCCACCTCGTCGAAGATCGCCTGCGCGACGACGTCCCGCGGGCCGAGGGAGTCGGTGAACTCCTCTCCCGCCGAGTTGAGCAGCACCGCGCCGTAGGCGCGCGTCGTCTCGGGGATCGAGTAACCCTGCATGTTCGGTGGCCACGAGCCGCCGTTCGGGTGGTACTGGAGCGCATCGAGGTCACGTGACTCGGTACCCAGGTCGAGCGCGAGCTTCGTCACCTCCCCCGTCGCGTTCGGATGGTTCGTCGACAGCTCGCCGCGCTCCTCCGCCTCGCGGTAGCACCGGCCGCCGGCAGCGAGCACGACCGTGCCGGCGTGGACGACGCTCGTCCCGACACGCGCACGCCAGCCCCCATTCGACACCGCGAGCTCGTGCAGCGGCGCGTTCGTCATGCTCGTCCCGCTTCCCGCCTCCCATGCGTCGCGGAGCTGCTTCGTGATGGCGTGTCCGGTGCGGTCTCCGACCTGGAGCAGGCGCTTGCGCGTGGCGCCACCGCAGCGCGCGAGGCGGTAGCCGCCGACATCACGACTGAACTCGACGCCGAGCTCCTCGAGCCAGTGAATCGCGCCCGGCGCTTCGCCGGTCAGCACCTCGACGAGGCGCCGGTCGGCGGTCTCGTGCGAGGAGCGCCAGACGTCCTCCGCGTGGATCTCGGGCGAGTCGTCCTCGGCGAACGCCGCCTGAATCCCACCCTGGGCCTTCGAGGAGTTGTTGGCCTGGAGCGAGCCCTTCGTCGCGAGCGCGACGCGAGCGCCGCACCGCTCCGCGGAGACGGCGGCGGCAAGCCCCGAGGCGCCACTGCCGATCACGAGCACGTCGAACGTCCTGGCCGCTGCGTCCACGCCGCCAGCCTATCGTAAATCAATACGTGACATTAGTGGTTCTTATGCATTGTGCACCGATTCTGTGCGGAACGCGTGGTTTGCTCCGATCTCGTCGGGAGGCTGACCGCGCCCGACGAACGTCGCTCTACCCGGTTGCCGGTCGTGGTCGGCACCCCTCCCCCGGGCCGGTCAGCCGACGAGCGCAGGCGCCGGGTCGGGCCAAGGGCATCCTCAGCTTCCATCCGACGGCGGGGTCGCGTCCTCGTTCCCGCTCGGCAACGATGAGCCACGCGATCGTCACGGTCTTCCAGTGCGCGGCGCTCCAACGGCCCGCGCGTGCGGCAAGGGTGCGGCGTTCCATGCGTTAGCTTCTCTTGAGCTCAAATGTCGGATGCGTGCCATTCCTTGCGACCAGGCCGTCACCAGATGGAACGCAGAAGCTCCAGGATCTCGGCCCCGGTCGCGGGCTGTGGATTCGCCTGATTTCCCGCGCGCGCCTGGGCTGCTTTGGCGATGCGAGGAAGATCCTCCGGTGGCACCCCGTAGTCCCTCAGCCGTTCGAAGCCGCCGAGCAGCGCAAGCTCGCGCGTGCGCTCGACCGCATCGCCGCCGATCGCCTCCGCGAAGCGCTCGACCGCCGCGGGGGCGACCACGCGGTTGAACGCGAGGGCGGGCGGCAGGCAGAGCGCGTTCATCGCCCCATGCGGAACGCCGTAAGCGCCTCCGAGTGCCTGCGCCAGCGCATGCGCGAGCCCGAGGCCCGCGAGAGCGAGCGCATGCCCCGCGTGCATCGCCCCGCGTAGAAGGTCTTCGCGGGCAGCGCGGTCGGCGCCGTTTCCGAGCACTCGTGGGAGCGCGTCGGCGATCAGATGTGCGCCGGCTATCGCCTGTTCGTCGCCTGCCGGCGAGCGCCCCACGACATAGAGCGCCTCGGCACAGTGCGCGAGCGCATTCAGTGCAGTGCCGGCGCTCTCGGCTCGCGGCAACCCGAGCGTCAGCTCGACGTCGTAGAGGATCCCGATCGGGTGGGCGTCGACGCCCCCGCCCTTCAGGCGACGATCGGGCGAGCGGATGCCGTAGAAGGTCGTCCACTCTGCGCCGGAGTAGGTCGTGGGCACATGGACGACCGGCAGTCCGCTCTGCGCCGAGGCGTGCTTGCCCGTGTCGATCGCCGAGCCACCACCGATCGCGAGGACGCCGTCGGCTTCGGCGGGAACGGGCGCGCGCTCCGAGGGCACCTCCGTCCAGAGGCCGCAGCTGCGGGGCACAGCGAGCCGGGCAAAGCGCGGGCTCGCGATCACGTATGGGCGCTCGATCTTTGCCTCGTCGAGGAGGAGCGGCAGTTCGGCAAGGCCGAAGCGGACGATCACGGGAGCAAGGCCGGCGGCTCGCGCTCGCGGGCGAACTCGACGAACGCGCGTGCCGCTCGCGTCTCAGCCCTCCCCGCGGCGCGAACGAGGTGGATCTCCCGCTCGAGCTCGAGCCCGCCAACACGCGCCTCCACGAGCGTCCCGGCCGCGAGGTCGTTCTCGACCGACGACCGCGAGATGAACGTGACGCCGTAACCGCCGCGGACGGCGCTCGTCACCGATTCCTGCAACCCGAGCTCGAGGCGCACCTCGAGGTCGCGTAGACGGGTCCCGACCCGGCGGAGCTCGTCCTCGATCATCTGCCGGACCCCCGCGCCGTCCTGCATCACGATCAGCGTCTCTCCGCGCAGATCGTCGAGTGAGACGGTGCGCCCTGCGAACGCGTGCCCAGGGGGACAGGCGAGGATGACCGTGTCGCGGAAAAAGGGCTCGTACTCCACGCCGCGATGGCGGGGCGCCGCGCCGACGACCCCGAGCTCGAACGTGCGGTCGGCCACGCGCTCGACGACGGTTTGCGTGTCGAAGACGCTCAGTGCGATGTGCAGATCGCCATGCACGTCGGCGAACTGACAGAGAAGCTGAGCAAGGACAACCCCGCCGGGTCCGGTCGACGCGCCGATCTCGAACGTGCCGACGAGCGCGCCGGTGGCCTCATCGGCGAGCTCGCTCGTAATCTCCGCCTCGAGTGCGAGCAGACGTTGCGCGCCGCGATAGAGCCGCTGTCCAGCCTCCGTCGGCTCGACCCGCCGTCCCGAGCGATCGAGGAGCTGCGTCCCGAGCCGCGTCTCGAGCGACCGCACCTGGAGCGAGACGGCGGGCTGGGTGACGCCGAGCCGCTCGGCCGCGAGCGAGAACGACTTTCGCTCGACAACCTCGCAGAACGCCCGTAGCTGTCGCATGTCCATAACAGAAACTTATACGAGCGTCGTGGGCTCAGCGACGGTTGGCACGGCCTTCCGAGACACGTCTGGACGCCAAACGAGGGTCACGAACGAGTGCCATTTCGTCCACAGGGAGAAACGTCCCTGCACAACCGCACCTTCTCACTTCGATGCTCTCGCCAAACGACGGTCAAGAGCGCGCGACGGGAGGGGCGGCCGTGCGGTCGCCCCTTCTCACTTCGATGCTCTCGCCAAACGACGGTCAAGAGCGCGCGACGCGTGGGGCGGCCGTGCGGTCAGATCTGGCGGAACTCGAGACGATTGCCGAACGGATCGGCGACGAAGAAGCGGCTCGCGCCCGGAATCGAATCGTCCTCCCGGGTCTCGATGCCGACGCCGTGCAGACGTGCCCGCAGGGCATCGAGGTCAGCGCTGACGAAGCCCGGGTGGGCCTTCAGCGCCGGTGCGAACGGATCCTCGACCCCGACGTGCAGTTCCTGGCCACCGGCACGGAACCAGCAGCCTCCGCGCGAGCGCAGCGGCTCGGGCTTCGCGATCTCCTCCAGGCCGAGCAAGGCGCCGTAGAAGCCTCGGGCAGCATTCTCACAACCGGAGGGCGCGGCGACCTGCACGTGATCGATCCCGGTGATGCTCACGCCCGACTGTCTACCATCGACCGCGTGACATCCGCGCCGCGTCCGCTGGAGGACACACTCGTGAGCGGGTACACGCGCCTCGCCTCCGACGCCCCGCATCGTCGCATCGACCTCGAACTGCGCGTCCTCGACATTCTCTTTGCAGGGCTGTTCGGCGTTCTCCTCGCGCCGGTCGCACTCGTGATCGCGCTCGTCGTCCTCATGACGAGCGGCCGGCCGATCCTCTACCACGGCGAGCGCGTCGGACGACGTGGTCGGTTCTTCCGGATGTTGAAGTTCAGGACCTTGAAGCGGGACGCCGAGAGACGCATCGGGCAATACCTCGGCGAGGAGCTCGTCCGGCGCACGGACGCGGAGCTGACACCCATCGGGCGCTGGCTCAAGGCCTCACAGCTCGACGAGATCCCGCAGCTCTGGAACGTCATCGCGGGCGACATGTCGTTCGTCGGGCCGCGCCCGATTCGCGCTCGCTTCTTCACGGAGCTCGCGCACGATCTGCCCGCGTACTGGCAGCGGCTCGTCGTCCGCCCAGGACTGACGGGCCTCGCGCAAGTACGGCGCGGATACGAGACATCGATGGCCGAGAAGCTGGCGCATGACCTCGAATGGATCGCCGACCGTTCGGTGCGCATGTACCTGCGCACGCTGATGGTCACTGGGGCTCGCGTACTGCGGCAGTCGCTCGGCCACCGTTCGTAGGTCAAATCCAAAGGTCATGCCTGACCGGCCTCACGCACCGTGCCCCCTTCCCGGACAGACCCCTAGACTGATCCGCAATGTGCGGGATCTGCGGAATCGCCGGTCGTCGCGACGCCGTCGATCCAGAGCGGCTTGCTCGGATGTCTGCGACGCTCTTGCATCGCGGGCCTGATTCCGAGGGAACGCATATCGACGGGCCGGTGGGGCTCGCGGCACGACGGCTCGCGATCATCGACTTGGCCGGGGGGGATCAGCCTGTCTCGAGTGAGAACGGATCGGTGACCGTGATCCAGAACGGCGAGATCTACAACTATCGCGACCTGATGCACGAGCTCGAGCGCACGGGCCATCGGTTCCGAAGCCGCTGTGACACCGAGGTGCTCGTGCACGGCTACGAGCAATGGGGTATGAAGCTGTGGGAGCGGCTACGGGGCATGTTCGCAGTCGCCGTGTGGGACGCGCGCGAGCAGCGACTCGTACTCGCGCGCGACCGCTTCGGGGTGAAGCCGTTGTACTACCGGACCGACGGAGGCGAGCTGTCGTTTGCGTCGGAGATCGACGCGCTTCCTCGAGGGGAGATCGATCTCGACGCGCTCGACGGGTTTCTCACGTTCAACGTGGTGCCGGCACCGCTCTCGATCTTCAAGGAGATCCGGAAGCTCGAGCCGGGTCATACGCTCACGTGGCGGGACGCACGCGTGACCATCGAGCGCTATGCGCGCACCGGGCCGCTGCCGACGCGTCATGGTGACGATGAGGCCGAGCTGATCGAAGAATGTCGCGCACGACTTCGGGATTCCGTCCGCGCGCATCTGGTCGCGGATGTGCCCGTGGGCGTGCTCCTCTCGGGAGGCGTGGACTCCGGGGCACTCGCCGCGCTCGCCGCGGAGGAGTCGTCGGCACCGGTGCGCACGTTCTCGATCGGCTTCGAGGAAGCGTCGTTCGACGAGCTCCGCGGCGCGCGACTCGTCGCGAGCCGCTATGGGACGTTGCACCGTGAGCTGACGCTGCGCCCGTACGCGGCACTCCTGCTGCCCGCACTCGCCGACGCGTTCGACGAGCCCTTCGCCGACTCGTCGGCGCTCCCCACCTATCTCGTCTCGAAGCTTGCCGCGCAGGACGTGAAGGTGGCGCTGTCGGGCGAAGGAGCCGACGAGCTCTTCGGCGGCTACTACACCTACGTTGCAGACCTTCTCGGGCAGCGCGTCGGCCCGCTCGCCGCGGCCGCCCGTCCGCTCGTCGAGCAGCTCCCGTCCTCGAGCAAGCGGGCCAGCTTCGACTACAAACTGAAGCGGTTCGCACGGGCGGCGAATCTGCCACCGCTCGAGCGTCACCATGCCTTCAAGGAGATCTTCAGCCCCGACGCGCGAGCCGAGCTCACCGGCCGCCACAGCGATTTCGATCCGCTCGTCTCCTACCGCGAGCGCTTCGCGCAGACCGAAGGGGCCGAACTGCTCACTCGGCTTCAAGACGTCGACTTCGGCCTCTATCTCGTCGACGATCTGCTGACGAAGACCGATCGCGCGTCGATGGCATGGTCGCTCGAAGCGCGCGTCCCGTTCATGGATACGGTCGTCTCGAACTTCGCGTTCTCGCTTCCGGTACGACACAAGGTTCGGGGCTTCTCCAAGAAGCGCCTGCTGCGGAAGGCGGTCGAGCCCCTACTGCCGCGCGAGGTCGTGCACGGGCGCAAGCGTGGCTTTTCGATTCCGGCGGCGGCGTGGCTCCGCAGCGACCTCGAGCCATTCGCACGCGAGACGCTCTCGAGCGAGACGTTGCGCCGACAGGGGTTCTTGCAACCGGCATCTGTAACGCGTCTGATCGACGACCACGTTGCCCGGCGCGCAGATCTGTCGCGTCAGCTCTGGGGAGTACTCGCGTTCACCCTCTGGTACGAGCGGCACGTCGAGAACATTCCCCGCGACACATCGCTCGAGGCGGTCCTCACGTGAAGGTGTGGATCGACTTCACCGCCTCTGCCCACCCGCTCGTCTTCCGCCCCCTCGTTGAGCTCTTGCGGGCCGACGGCCACGAGGTCGAGATCACCGCGCGCGACTATGCGCAGACACTGCAGCTGATCGAGAAGCACGGCATGACGGCGACGGTCATCGGGCACCACGGCGGCCGTTCGGCCGGCGGCAAGGCTCGCCAGATGCGCACGCGGCTGCGCGCGCTCAGAAGATGAGCTCGCCACCGCGAGTTCGACCTCGCACTCGCGCACGGCTCCCACGAGTTGACGATGACCGCCCGGCGGCTCGGCATCCCGAGCGCAACCACGTTCGACTACGAGTGGGCGTGGCTGCAGCACCAGCTCGGCTGCCGCGCGGCCACGCGAGTGGTGGTGCCCGAATCCATCCCGCCCGAACGGCTCGCCACCTACGGCGCGAGACCGCCGAAGTTGCAGCAGTACCCTGGGCTGAAGGAGGAGTACTACCTCTCGGACTTCGAGCCGGACATCTCGGTTCTCTCCGATTGGAGCCTCGACCCGGCACGGGTGCTCGTCGTGCTGCGCCCACCGCCCGATGTGTCGCTCTACCATCGTCACGCGAACCCGCTTTTCCCGATGACCCTGCAGCACCTGGGCGCTCTCGACGACGTGCACGCGTTCGTGATCCCACGGACCGAGGAGCAGCGCGATTACGTCCGCTCGCTGACGCTGCCGTCGGTGATCGTCCCCGAGGATGCCGTCGACGCGCAAAGCCTGATCGCGCTCTCCGATCTCGTGGTCTCGGCGGGGGGGACGATGAACCGCGAAGCAGCGGCACTTGGCGTCCCGGTGTACACGACCTATGGGGGCCGTCTCGGTGGCGTCGACGAGGATCTGATTCGCCATGGCCGACTGCGCCCGCTCTCGGATCCGCGCGCGCTCGACCTGTCGAAGCGAGAGCCGGGCAGCGGCGAGCGAATCCGGCGCGCGCCGCGTCTCATGCTCGACCTGCTTCTGAGCGCGGTCACCGCCGAGCCTTCCCCACCTCCTGGCTGATCGATCGTCCGGTTCCTGCGACTGAGGTCGAGGCCCCCGCCGCTCGCAAGCAAGCGGCGCCGGCCTCCCACCGGGAGTGCCACCTCGAACCGGTGCCCAGCGTCACGGCGCTTCGTCACGGCACCTCGCCCTGACGTCGGAGATGACGCCTTTTCCGTAGCGCGGCCGTTTTCCTCACACTGCCTTCCGTCATGCTGCCTGGCACCGAGGCTTTTCGACCTCGCCGCCGATGATGCCGACGCCCACACGGTTCCGCCAGGGCTGTGGACGAATCGTCACTCCCCCGTAACGGTGCCTGGCACCGGGTTCGAGGTTCGATGACACCGAGGTTTGACGGCGCCGGAGGTGCAGCTCGATTTCGTGACCCCGACGCCGTTTGGCGACTCTGGGCTCCGCCCCGGCCGACGCCGAGCACCGGATGCCGAAAAAGATGGCATGAATGACTGGTGGGACCTCCTCGGCTCAGACACGCGACGATGCGTGTGTCAACGAGGAGCGCGAGGAGGCCCAGGTGATGATCGCATGCGGGTTTGATGTCCATCGGGCGCAGATCACGTTCGATCTGGTTGATCATGAGACGGGGGAGCTGAGGCGTGGCCGGATCGCGCCGGCGACGCGTGAGGAGCTGAGGCAGTGGCTGGCCAAGGTGGAGGCGGCTCGGCTGGTGGTCGCTGTTGAGGGCACGACGGGCTGGCGGTTTGTTGCTGAGGAGGTTGAGGCTGCCGGGGGACAAGCGGTGTTGGCCGAGCCGGGCGAGACACGTGCGTTGCGTGGCCCGAAGCGGCGTGCGAAGACCGACCGTGCCGATGCGCGTTGGCTGCGGGAGTTGCTCGAGCGCGGCGAGCTGCCGGTCTCGTGGATCCCTCCCGAGCATCTACTCGAGTT
>JBBSEJ010000040.1:0-26731 GCA_038239825.1 Gaiellales bacterium | reverse complement strand
GCCCTACCGTCGCCTCGATGGAGCCTAGAGGGTCGCGAAGATCCTTCATGGGACAAAGGTTACGTCGAACGGGTCACCTACCCGGATCTTGTACTTCTGAAATAAGCTGCCGAGCACGGCCACGAGCCACACAGGCGCGTGCGCGTTGCACTTCGGTAATGGTGCCTGGCACCGTTGGGCACGCGCCACCGTTGGTACAAGTCAATGGCCGCCATCGCCCGCACCGGCACCGCCGCGGCTCGAAGTCGCGCGTCAGCCGTACGTGTAGAAGCCGCGGCCGGACTTGCGGCCGAGCCGGCCCGCCTGGACGTACTCGCGTAGCAGCGGGCACGGTGCGTACTTCGAGTTGCCGAGCCCGGCGTGGAGGACCTCCATGATCGCGACACAGGTATCGACGCCGATCAGATCGGCGAGAGCGAGCGGCCCCATGGGATGAGAGAAGCCGAGTCTCGCGATCGTGTCGATCGCCTCGGGCTCGGCGACGCCCTCCATGAGCGCAAAGGCGGCCTCGTTGATGAACGGCATCAGGATCCGGTTCGAGACGAAGCCTGGAGAGTCGCGGACTTCCGCGGGCTGCTTGCCGAGCTCGCGCGCGAACTCGACAATTGAAGCGGCAGTCGCATCGGAGGTCTGCACCGCACGAATCACCTCGACGAGGGTCAGCACCGGGACGGGGTTGAAGAAATGCATGCCGACGACCCGATCCGGCCGCTTCGTCGCCGCGGCGAGCGACGTGATGGAGATCGAGCTCGTGTTCGAGGCCAGGATCGCCTCGTCGGGCAGCAGCGCGTCGGCACGACGGAAGACGTCTTCCTTCGCGGCCTGATCCTCGGTGATCGCCTCGATCAGCAGGTCCGACGGCACGAGATCGGCGGTGGCCGAGACCCTCGCGAGCACCTCGCTCGGGTCGGGCCCGCCCTTCTCGGCGAGCCTCGCGAGACTCTTCTCCATCGTCTCGAGCCCACGCTCGACGGCACCCTCGAACGGGTCGTAGAGCGAGACGTGCCGCCCCGAGCCGGCAACCACCTGGGCGATGCCTCCGCCCATCTGGCCGGCTCCGACGATCAACACGTGTTCGAACTTCACGGCGGCCGGGACCCTACCCTGCCGCTGGTGGAGATCAGAGCCTCAACCGGCAGGGACGCTTCCGGGATCGCCCACGTTCAGGAGCGAGCGTGGCAAGACGCCTACCGGCACGTCTTCCCGGTCGGCGAGCTCGATCGTGGCGGCTTCATCCGCCCCGAGCTCTGGCGCGAGCGGCTCGAGCATCCCCCACCCGGCTGGACGACCTTCGTGGCCGACGAGGACGGCGACGTGATCGGGTTCGTCGCGGTCGGGCCGAGCCGCGACCAGCGAGGGATCGGTGAGCTCTATGCGATCTATGTCCATCCCGACTGGTGGGGCACCGGAGCAGGTCGAGCCCTGATCGAGCGCGGCGAGCGCGAGCTCCGGGGTCGCTACGGCGAGGCGACCCTTTGGGTGCTCGACGACAATCCGCGCGCCCGAGCCTTCTACGAGACAGCCGGATGGACGCCTGACGGCTCGAGCAAGTCGGACGAGCGCTGGGGTGTGCGCGCACCCGAGGTTCGCTACAGGAAGGGCCTCGCATGATCGTCCGTGCGGCAACGAGCACCGATGCCGGCGCGATGGCTCGCGTCCACTGAGAATCGTTCGAGGCCGCGTACGGCCGCCTGGGTGACGAGGCGCAGACGCTCGAGCTCTGGCGGAGTGGCTTCGACCGGCCCTGCGAGTCGCAGTTCGCAGCGCTCGAGGAGGCACGATCGTCGGTGTCCTCACGGTCGGACCGGCACGGGAGGAAGGCGGCGACGGCGAGGTCTACGTCATCTACGTGCACCCCGACTGGTGGGGCAGCCCAGCCGGCCAGGTGCTGATCGAAGAAGCGCACCGAGGGCTCGCCGGCAAGATGCGAGGAAGCGGTGCTCACTGGGCTGGGCGACAATCCGCGGGCGCGACGGCTCTACGAGCACAACGGCTGGCTGCTGGACGGGCACGGCACCGAACCGCACTTCGGCGGCGAGCCGACCGACGTGGTGCGCTATCGCACGGGGATGGCCGATGGCTGATCGAGGCCTCGCGGCGCCCACTCCGGCTCCCAGAGTCGGAACCCGCCGATGAACGCATTGTCGTTGTCGCCCCTCCTACAGTTCGGAGGCAGTGAGTCCAGCTTCTCCACTCCCCCGCCGCCCAGCACGACGTAGTCCGGCTCCGTGGCGGCGGCGAGGGTCTCGACCACTTCGAACACCGCTGCCTGCCACTTCTTCTTCCCTCGACGCTCGAGTGCGCGCTCGCCGACGTAGTCCTCGAAGGTTCGTTTGCGAAACGGCAGATGCCCGAGCTCGAGCGGCTCGACGATCCCATCGAGGATCAGCGTCGAGCCGAGGCCCGTGCCGAGCCCGAGAAAGAGCATTCGTCCACCCTCATAGCTGCCGACCGCCTGCATTGCTGCGTCGTTCACGAGTCTCGTCGGCTTGCCGAATCCAGCCTCGTAGTCGACTCCCACCCATGAGCTGCCGAGATTGATGGGGTCGGCGATCACCTTGCCTCCATGAACCAGTGTCGGGACGCCGACGGTGAGGAGGTCCCACGACCATCCCTCTGCAGCCGCCCGCACGCCGGCGATCATCTGCTGCGCGGTCAGCGACTTCCCGGAGTCGAAGCGACGCGCCTGCTGCTCGCCCGTGGCGAGGAGCTTCACGTGCGATCCGCCGACATCGACGACGAGCACGCGTCTGCCGGTCACGGTCACGCGTCGCGCCCTACGTCGGGGGTGAGCGAAGGCCGAGCAGGTCTCGCCGCACGGAGTGCACACGGCGAACACGCATGCGCCTGTTCCGGCGCTCGACCGACCCCGCCCCGAGGTCGACGTGGCGGTGTGTCTTCGCGGATCCCATCGAGACGGTCATCTAACCACGTTCGCCGGGGACGAGGTCGAGCAGGCGGCGATCGTGCGCGTAGGTCAGGAGGTCGCGCGCCTCAGCGACGGCCACCCAGCGCACTTCGTCGATCTCGTTCTGCGCCCGTGCCTCGCCGACCGCGGTCATCCGGTAGTAGCGCACCTCTTTCGGCTTCTCTTCGACGACGTAGTGCGCCCGGCCGACTTCTTCGAGGAGGGTGCAGGCGAGCGCCGTCTCCTCTTCGACCTCGCGCAGCGCCGCTTGCTCCCACGTCTCGTCGCGCTCGAGCTTGCCCTTGGGGAACGACCAGTCGTTCTGCCGCTCGCGGTGCACGAGGAGCACACGCCCTTCGCGCAGGACGAGCCCACCCGCCGCGCGGATCATGATCCGGGCCTGATCACGGGGCGATCGATGGGACTCACACCTCGATCAGCAACGCGTCGCCCTGGCCGCCGCCGCTGCAGATCGCTGCGAGGCCGAGGCCACCACCCGAGCGGCGCAGCTCGTGCACCAACGTCCCGACGATCCGCCCGCCCGAGGCTCCGATCGGATGCCCGAGCGCCACAGCGCCGCCGTTCACGTTGACCTGCGCCTCGTCGGCGCCAAGCAGGCGCGTCGAGTTCCAGGCAACCGACGCGAAGGCCTCGTTGATCTCGACACGGCTGACATCGTCGATCGTCTTCCCGGCACGCTCGAGTGCGATCGCCGCCGCGTTCGCGGGCGTGCGAGCGAGATAGGCGAAATCGTCGGCGACGTAGCCCTGCGAGAGGATGGTCGCGAGCGGCTCGAGCCCGCGCTGCATCGCCCACTCCTCCGAGCAGACGATCACGCAGCTCGCGCCGTCGTTCACGCCCGGCGCGTTGCCGGCGGTCGTCGAGCCTTCCGGGTCGAACACCGGTCTCAGGGATGCAAGCTTCTCGACGGTGGTGTCGCGCCGGATGCCCTCGTCGGTGGTGAGATCGCCGACCGGGACGATCTCGTCGTCGAAGCGTCCCGCGTCCTGCGCGGCAGCGGCGCGCTCGTGCGAGCGCGCGGCCCAGGAATCCTGCTGCTCGCGGCTGATGCCGAGCTCGCGGGCGACGTTCGAGTTCTGGACGACCATGTGCAGCTGGTCGAACGTCGAGGTCAGGCCGTCGTAGACCATCGAGTCGAGCAGCTCCCCGTCCCCGAGCCGGTAGCCGAATCGGGCCTTCTTCAGGAGGTAGGGCGCGTTCGACATCGACTCCATTCCCCCGGTGACGACCACGTCGACGTCGCCCGCGCGAATCATCGAATCGGCGATCTCGATCGCGCGGATCGAGGACGCGCAGACCTTGTTGATCGTGTCGGCGGGCGTTTCCTTCGGCAGCCCGGCGCCGATCGCAGCCTGCCGCGCAGGTGCCTGCCCGGCGCCTGCCTGCAGCACCTGACCCATGATCGCGTACTGCGGCTCGTGGGGCTCGACCCCGATGCGTTCGAGCGCCGCCTTGATCGCGAGCGCGCCGAGCTCGGTCGCCGGGTAGGCGGCGAGGCCGCCGCCGAGTCTGCCGAACGGCGTGCGAACCGCACTGACGATGACGCTGCGAGCAGCCATCAGCGGACGAACGACCGGTTGGCGTCGAGGCGGTTGGCGAAGGCGACGAGCAGCCGGATGATCGCCTCGATGTCGCCCAGGTCGCAGATCTCGTTCGGGCTGTGCAGGTAGCGCGTCGGAATCGAGATGAGCCCCGTCGGAGTGCCAGACCGTGTCGCGTGGATCTCGTCGGCGTCGGTCGAGGTCGTGCGCGTGTACACCTCGTAGGCGTGCGGGATGCCCTCGGCCTCGGCTGCCTCACCAAGATCCTGCGCGACGAGCTTGTTCAACGTCGGCCCGCGCGCGACCATCGCGCCCATGCCGAGCTCGATCCGGCCCGCGCGCCTGGCATCGCCCCCCGGATAGTCGGTCGAGGGCGTCACGTCGATCACGATCGCAACCCGGGCGTCGAGCCCGAAGGAGGCCGCCCGTGCGCCGTACAGCCCGACCTCTTCCTGCACGGCGGCAACGGCCACGACGTCCACCTTCGCCTGCCGCGATTCCGCCACGCGCCGCGCGGCCTCGAACGCGACGTACGCGCCGAGTCGGTTGTCGAGGGCACGCGACAGCAGCCGATCGTTCGGAAGCTCGACCGGAGCGCCGTTCCAGACGCCCGCGTCGCCGACGCGAACGAGCTCAGCCGCCTCCTCGCGGTCCTTCGCACCGATGTCGAGGTGCAGGTCGGTCAGCTCCGTGCGCGGCCGGTCGCGGAGCTGTTCGGGCAGCAGCCGCTTGCGCCCCACGGCGGCAGTGACCCGGCCGTGCGCGGTGAGCAGCTCGAAGCGCTGACCCAGCAGCATCTCCGGCAAAATGCCTCCGAGTGTCGTGAAGGAGAGCAACCCATTCTCCTCGATGTGCGTGACGGCGACACCGATCTCATCGATGTGGCCGACGAGCGCGAGCGTCGGGGCGCCCGTGCCCGCCCGCACGCGTGCGAAGGACGTTCCGAGGGTGTCCGAGCTCACCTCTGCGAACCCGGAAGCCGCCTCGCGCCAGATCCGGGACGGCTCCTCTTCGTGACCGGAGGGACCGGGAGCGGCAAGGAGCGCACGAAGAAGCTCGGGAGCGGCCACGGGTTGCGCATTGAAGCAGGCTGGCTTACCTGCCAGCGAAGGACCTCGCCTGCCGCGAGCGGCTGGACCTGGCCCGGCGGGCGGGACGGGAGCGTACGTTGAGGCTCGGCGCGCGACGAACCCGAACCGCTCGACACGCGACCCCGATGAGGGTCGTTTTCCTCTTCCAAGACGCGCGATGACGAACACCACGCTGATCACGGACCTGCACACCCCGCTCGGGGCATATCTGCGCCTGCGCGAAGGGGGCGACGCGTCGTTCCTGCTCGAGTCGGTCGACCAGGGGCGCCTGGGGCGGCATTCGTTCGTCGGTTGTGGCAGCCGTCTCGTGTCGTTCGAGGAGGCAGAGGCGCTCGACGAGCCGGTTGTCGGCTATCTCGGCTACGACCATGTCGCGAAGCTCGAGCCGACCGTCTCGATCCCGGCCGACGGGCCGGACCTGGCCGAGAGCCGATTCGTCGTCGCGGATGTCTTCCTGCGTTTCGACCATGTTTCCGGCACCGCCGAGGTGATTCGAGGCGACGCGGGCACGGTCGCCACGCTCCTCGCTCGGCCACTCGCGCCGCCGAGCGACGAGGCGGCGACCGGGGGCCAGACGCTGCGCTTCCCCGATCGGAGCGAGCACCTGAGGCGAGTCGTGGCCGTGCAGGAGCACATCCGCCGCGGCGATGTCTTTCAGGTCGTCCTCTCGCAGCGTGCCGAGCGCCCGACGAACGCGACACCGCTCGCGGTCTACCGGGCGCTTCGACGTGTCAATCCCTCTCCCTATCTCTTCATCCTCGAACTCGGTGACCTTGCGCTCGTCGGCTCCTCACCGGAAACGCATGTGAAGGTCGAGCGGTCCCGCGCAAGCCTGAACCCGATCGCGGGCACGACCGAGCGCGGTGAGGGCGATGCCGAGCGGCTACTCGGCTCCGAGAAGGATCGAGCCGAGCATGTGATGCTCGTCGACCTCGGCCGCAACGACCTGTCCCGCGTCTGCAAGCCTGGGAGCGTGCACGTCGAGCGATTTCTCGACCCCGAGCGTTTCTCGCACGTCACGCACCTCGTCTCCGAGGTCGCAGGCGAGTTGCGGACGGGCGTTACCCCGTTCGACGTGCTGCGTGCGACGTTTCCGGCCGGCACGGTCTCGGGCGCACCGAAGGTGCGGGCGATGCAGATCATCTCCGAGCTCGAGGCATACCGGCGAGGCCCCTACGGTGGTGTCGTCGGCTATCACCTCCCCGGCATCGGCCTCGACACGTGCATCACAATCCGAACCGTGCGGTTGCAAGGCGGGCGTGCCTACCTGCAGGCGGGCGGAGGCGTCGTCGCCGACTCGGATCCCGGCGCGGAGCACCGGGAGTGCCTGAACAAGCTCGCCGCCCTCGAGGCGGCGCTCGACCTGGCCGAGGTGGGGGCATGATCTTGCTGTTGGACAACTACGACTCGTTCACCTACAACCTCGCGCATCTTCTCCAGGAGCTCGGCGCAGACGTTGCCGTCCGACGCAACGACGAGATTTCCCCCGACGAGGCGGAGATCCTCTCCCCCTCCCACCTCGTCGTTTCACCGGGACCCGGACGCCCCGAGGAGGCAGGCATGACGCCGGAGATACTGCGGCGGCTGTCCGTCCGGGTCCCGACTCTCGGTGTGTGCCTCGGTCATCAGGCCATCGTGCAGCAGTTCGGCGGTGAGATCGGCCAGGCGCGCGAGCTCGTGCACGGTAAGGCGAGTGCCGTCCACCATGACGGCCGCGGGCTGTTCGCAGGTCTGCCGGAGGATTTCCTCGCCGGGCGCTACCACTCCCTCGCAGCCACGTCGACGCCCGATTGCTTCGAGATCTCGGCCACCGCGGACGACGGCGAGGTGATGGCGGTTCGCCATCGCGAGCTGCCCATCGACGGCGTTCAGTTCCATCCCGAGTCGGTCCTGACGCCGCACGGGAACGAGATCGCGAAGAATTTCCTCGCACGATGATCCAATCCGCCCTCGCCCGGCTCCTCGACGGCCATGACCTGACCCGCGACGAAGCACGCCGCGTGATGGACTCGATCATGTCCGGCGCAGCGACGCCCGCCCAGATCGGTGCGTTCCTCGTCGCGCTGCGGCTGAAGGGCGAGACCGCCGACGAGATCGCAGGCTGCGCCGAGGCGATGCGCGCCCACGTCCTCCCCGTCGCGCCCAAGCGTGCCGATCTCGTCGATACGGCCGGCACCGGAGGTGACGGTGGCAGGACGTTCAACATCTCCACCGCCGCCGCACTCGTCGCTGCGGCGGCAGGCGCCGGAGTCGCCAAGCACGGGAACCGCTCGGTCTCGTCGCTGTCCGGCAGTGCCGACGTGCTCGAGGAGCTCGGATTCGAGCTCGCCCTCGGCCCGGACCGAATCGCGCAGTCGATCGACGAGCTCGGCTTCGGTTTCATGTTCGCACCGAGCCACCATCCGGCCATGAAGCACGCAGGACCCGTCCGCCACGAGATCGCAGCACGTACCGTCTTCAACGTGCTCGGCCCGTTGACGAACCCTGCCGGTGCCCGGGCGCAGGTGGTCGGCGTGTACTCCGCTGCCCTCGTGCCCGTGATCGCCGACGTCCTCCTGAAGCTCGGGGCTCGCCGCGCCTTCGTCGTCCACGGCGCGGGCGGGATCGACGAGCTGTCGCCCGCGGGCCTGAACCTCGTCTGCGAGGTCGTCGACGGCGGTGTGCGGCGACGGGAGATCGACCCCCTCCACCTCGGCATCCCGCGTTGCGATGCCGCCGAATTGCGAGGCGGCACGGCGGCGGAGAACGCGCGGACGATTCACGCGGTGCTGGAGGGCGCAGCGGGCGCGTGCCGTTCTGCAATCGTCCTCAACGCGGCCGGCGCGATCGCCGCGGGCGGCCACGCAGACGACCTCGCCGAGGGCATACCCATGGCCGAGGCGGCGCTCGATTCCGGCGCAGCTGCCGAACGCCTGGCGCAACTGGCCGCCTTCTCACGCCTGCAGGTCCCGGCGTGAGATTCGTCGACGCGCTGCGACGACCGGGCTTCGGCGCGATCGCCGAGTTCAAGCGCCGTTCGCCCTCGGCCGGCGACATCAACCCCGGCGCTCACGTCGAAGATGTCGCGCGCACGTACGAGCAGGCGGGCGCACGGGCGATCTCGATACTCGTGGACGAGCGCTTCGGCGGCTCCCTTCGCGACCTGCGCGCCGCCCGCGCGTCGACGTCGCTGCCGGTCCTCGCGAAAGGCTTCTTCTCGAGCCCCGAGCAGCTTCGGGCCGTGCGCGAGGCCGGCGCGGATGCGGCTCTCCTGTTGCTCCGCGACCTGTCCGACGACGCCTGCGCGTCACTCATGGGCGCGGCGCAGACGTTGGGCCTCGACACGCTGGTCGAGGCGCACGACGGGGCAGAGCTCGACCGGGCGGTTGCGCTCCAGGCGACCGCGATCGGCGTCAACGCGCGTGATCTCTCGACTTTTCGCATCGACCGGGGTGCACAGCTCGAATTGCTCGCGCGGGTGCCGCGCGATCGCGTAGTGATCGCCGAGAGTGGCATCGAGACGCGCGCCCAAGCTGCAGCCGCCGAGCTCGCCGGTGCGGACGCGATCCTCGTCGGCTCGACGTTGATGCGTGCGCCCGACCCCGGCGCGAAGTTGAGCGAGTTGCTCTCACGCCCGCTCGTGAAGGTCTGCGGGCTGACCCGCCAGTCCGACGTCGACGCAGCGGTGGCAGCGGGCGCGGACATGCTCGGATTCATCCTCGCGGCCGAAAGCCCTCGCCGCGCCGAGACGTTGCTCGCCGTGCCCGACACGGTGCTCCGGGTCGCCGTGTTCGTGGGTGAGGCCGAGGAGACGGAGGCCGACCTCGTCCAGCTCTACGGACGCGAGAACGGCCACCGCTCCCGCGACGCCGTGCTGCTGCACGAAGGCGAACACGTGGGTACCGTCGTCGACTTGCCATGGGCCGAGGCCGATGCCACCCATCTCGACCGCGCGCAGCGCACGTCGGGGCGGGTGATGCTCGCCGGCGGTCTCGATCCGGGCAATGTCGCGAGCGCCGTTGCAGCGGTCCGTCCGTGGGCCGTCGATTCCGCGCGATCGACCGAGCGGTCCGCAGGCGTAAAGGACCACGACGCCGTGCGCGCATGGGTGAAGGCCGCGCGATGAGCTCGACCTTCGGTGTCTACGGCGGCCGTTACGTCCCCGAGACGCTCATCCCGGCGCTCGACGAGCTGGAGGGGGCATGGCATTCGCTTGTCATCCACGAGGGCTTCCGCGCCGAGCTCGGCGAGCTGCTCTCGACCTACGCGGGGCGCCCGACCCCGCTGACGCGAGTCGAGCGCTTCTCGCCCGACAAGCGGATGTACCTGAAGCGCGAGGATCTGCTCCACACCGGCGCGCACAAGCTCAACAACGCCCTCGGCCAGGCGGTCGTCGCCCAGCGCCTCGACAAGCACCGCATCGTCGCGGAGACGGGCGCGGGCCAGCACGGCGTCGCGACGGCGACGGTCTGCGCCCGCTTCGGTCTCGAGTGCGTCGTCTACATGGGCAGCGAGGACATGCGTCGGCAGGCGCCCAATGTCGAGCGGATGCATCTGCTCGGTGCAGAGGTGCGTGCAGTCGAGTTCGGCACGCGCACGCTCAAGGAGGCGACGAGCGAGGCGATTCGCGACTGGATCGCGAACGTCGAGACGACCTATTACCTGATCGGCTCGTGCGTCGGTCCCGCGCCGTATCCCGAGATGGTGCGCGAGCTCCAGCGGGTGATCGGCAGAGAGGCCCGTGCCCAAGTGCTCGCTGCCGAGGGCCGCCTGCCCGACGCGGTCGTCGCCTGCGTCGGCGGCGGGTCGAACGCGATCGGCATGTTCTACGACTTCGTCGGCGACACGGAGGTGCGGCTCGTCGGCGTCGAAGCCGCGGGGGCGGCCTCGCTCGGCAGCGGTCGCGCCGGCGTGCTGCACGGCGCTCGCTCGTCGCTGCTCGCGGATGAGGACGGACAGATCCTCGACGCCCATTCGATCTCGGCCGGGCTCGACTATCCGGGCGTCGGGCCGGAGCACGCGTTCCTGCGTGACTCCGGGCGCGCGCAGTACGTCACCGCCACCGACGACGACGCCGTCGCAGCGTTCCACCGGCTGTGCAAGACCGAGGGCATCGTTCCCGCGCTCGAGTCGTCACACGCACTCGCCCGCGCGCTCGACGCCGACGCGGAGCTCGTCGTCGTCTGCCTCTCGGGCCGCGGCGACAAGGATCTCGCCGAGGTGATCGCTCGGTGAGAGACGACCCGCACACGGCAGCGGCGGCACGGGCTTGACGACGGGCCCGTTCCCCGGCGAAGGCGTGCAGATGCGTGCCGGCGGCGCGTCCCCCACGGACGACGACGTGGTTCGCGACCGCGTGGAGATCGGCGGCGAATGAAGGCGCTCATCGTCTACCTGATGGCGATGCCTGAGACACCGTCGCTCGCGCGGGCTGCCGTCGAGGCCGGTGCGGACGTGGTCGAGCTCGGGTTCCCGTTCTCCGATCCGCTTGCCGACGGTCCCGTGATCCGCCGGGCCGGCGAACGCGCACTCGCGGCCGGGATGCGGACGCGTCGCTGTCTCGAGTGTCTGGCGGAGACGCGCGCACTCGTCGACGTGCCGCTGATCCCGATGACCTATTCCTCGCTACTCGACGCATACGGTTGGGAGGCATTCGAGCGTGACGCTCAGGCGGCCGGTGCGACATCTCTGATCGTCGCCGACCTCCCGTCGGACGTTCGACCCGAGCTTCGTCGCGTGCAGCTCGTCGCGCCGACCTCGACCGACGAGCGCCTGCGGATCGCGGCGGAGACGACGGACGGCTGGCTCTACCTCGTCACGGTCGCCGGGATCACCGGGGCTCGCAGCGAGCTCGCACCCACGCTCGCTCCGCTCGCCGAGCGCGCCCGCGCGGTGACTCCCGCGCCGCTCTACGCGGGGTTCGGTATCTCGACTCCACACCATGCGCGCGCAGCCGCTGAGCTCGTCGACGGGATCGTGGTCGGGTCGCGCGCGGTCGAGGCGGCCGAGGAGGGTGTCGCCGAGCTCGCGGCGTTCGTCGCCTCGCTGCGCGAGGCTCTGGATTCGGCGTGAGCAGTGCGACGGTCGTCGGCGCGGGGGTCTTCGGCGCCGCCACCGCACGCGAGCTCGCTCGGCGCGGCTGGGACGTCTCGCTCGTCGAGCAATACGCCCCGGGCACCGTGCGCTCGGCCTCGGGTGGTGACACGCGCCTACTGCGCGCGGCACACGGAGCCGTCGACTGGTACGCCGACCTTGCTTGGCGGGCGCGGGACGCGTGGCTCGAGCTGCAGGCGGAAACGAGCACCCACATCTGGGAGCCGGTCGGGCTCGCGTGGTTCGCGCATCGGGCAGACGGCTTCGAGCAAGCGAGTCGCGAGTCGCTGCACCGGCTCAACATCCCGCACGAGTGGCTCTCGCCGGATGACGCGCGTGACCTCTATCCATCGCTCGCAGTCGACGACTTGCACGCGGTGCTCTTCGAGCCGCAGGCTGGGGTGCTGCACGCGCGACGCGCGACCCAGCTCCTGGTCGAGGACGGCGAGCGCTCGGGCGTTCGGCTGCGACCGGGCCGCATGTTGCCGGCGGACGAGCCACATGCCGACGTCGTCGTCTGGGCGTGTGGTGCGTGGCTTCCCGCCCTCTTCCCGCACGAGATCGAGCTGAAGATCGCACGACGCGACGTCTTCTTCTTCGGCGGCGACGCCGCCTGGCGTGGCACCCCGGGATTCTGCGAGTACGACGCGTCGTTCTACGGGCATGGCGAGATCGGTGGGCTCGGCGTCAAGATCTCGCCCGACTTCGGCGGTGCGGAGATCGACCCCGACACGCTCGATCGGTTGCCGTCACCCGACCTCGAGCGCGAGGCTCGCAGCTATGCGGCGCGACGGTTCCCGGCGCTCGCCGAGACGCCCGTCATCGGTGCGCGCGTGTGCCAGTACAGCCTGACCGGTGACACCCACTTCATCGTCGACCGCCATCCGGCGCGTGAGTCGTGGTGGCTGATCGGCGGCGGGTCGGGCCACGGGTTCAAGCATGGTCCGGCGCTCGGCGCATATGTCGCCGACTGTGTCGAGGGGAATCGCGACCCGGAGCGTTTTCACGCGCTCGGCCCGCGGAGCGGCGACGCCGGACTGCGCACTGCGTCCGTCGAGTAGGGCCTGCTCGGACGGGCGCCGCTTCAGGCCGGCCAGAAGCCCTCGTCCGACCTCTCCGCATCCCCACTCGGGTCCTCGATTCTCGTCGAGACGATCACGAGCACCGCGTCCTCGGGCTCGTCGTTCCACACGCCTCGCCATGTCTGCGGTGGAATGCGGATCGCTTCATGCTTCCCGAGCTCGACGATCTCGTCGTTCAGCTTGAACTGGAGCCTGCCCGACAGGACGAGGTAGATCTCCTCCTGGGTCTTGTGTCGGTGGCCGTATGAGCCCTTGCTGCCTGTGTGCTGAGGCATCCGCCGATGCGTCAGCGCCGCCTGCTCGGCGCCGATCGCATACGTGATGCCCCGCATCTCGCCGGGATAGTCCCCGAGCCAATCGTCCACTTCGTCGAGCTTGACGATCTGGTACTCGCCCATCGCGAACCTCCTTGTTCCAGAGCATCGAACACCGAGCACCCTTCGGATTGCAAGTCGAAGGCCTGCCTCGACCCAGTTGAGCGAGGCTCGACGTGGTCTCGTTGCGATAGATTCGTCGAGAATCATCGCGAGACATGGGAGTTGGGATTCGGGTGACGGCACTGAGCACCGCAATCGGCGGCGAGATGCTCGCCGGCCAGTGCGTCGACAACCTCGACGGTGCGGACCTTCCAGCTCAGGTCGGCGAGGCTCCCGGCGAGGGAGCCAAATCTTCCAGGCCCCACGATGTCAGCATTCTCGCTCTCGTCTGCGGTGCTCAGCTCGCCTGGATCGTCGCCCTCGGGTACTGGCTGTACTGGCTGGCGTCGTAGCCCCGGCCCCTCGTTCGATTTGCAACGACCGCCGTCTCTGTTAGTGTCGGCGTCCGATGGCGACCCTGACGCACTCGAAGCAGCTGCCCGACAACGGGTTCCTCCTCGGCCTCACCGTCGCGATCGCAGCGGGAGCCGTGCTCTGGGCGATCCTGATCGCGCTCGACATCCTCGCTGCGTACGTGCTCGCCGGCGGCTGAGCCGGCACTTCCTCCGGCCCGTGCGCGTCAGAGTCCGCCCGGGCAGGATCTGCTAGGCATCGGTCTCTGACGAGCTCACGTCGCAACCGCCTAGTCCTCGTCGCCTGCATTCTCGGGTCGGTGATCGTGTTCGTGGACTCGACGGTCGTGAACGTCGCTCTGCCCGCGATCCAGCGCGACCTCGGCGGTGGGCTCGCTCTGCAGCAGTGGGTTGTGGATGCCTACCTGCTGACGCTCGGCTCCCTGCTCCTCGTCGGCGGGTCGCTCGGCGATCTCTTCGGTGCCCGCCGGCTCTTCCTGCTCGGGATCATCAGCTTCGGGTTGACGTCGATTCTCTGCGCCGCCGCGCCCGACGGGACGCTGCTGATCCTGGGGCGCGGGCTGCAGGGCGTCACCGGTGCGATCCTCACCCCGGCCGGGCTCGCCGTGATCGCGACGACGTTCAGCGGCGAGGCTCGCGGCGCCGCGATCGGCGCGTGGACGGCGTGGACCGGAATCGCATTCGTGATCGGGCCGTTGCTGGGTGGCTGGCTCGTCACGCATGCGTCGTGGCGCTGGGTCTTTATCATCAATGTCCCGTTTGCGATCGCGACCGCCGCACTCGTCGTGTACGCAGTGCCCGGCCACCTACCCCCGGCCGACCGGCCGCGAGTCGATCTCACCGGCGCCGTCCTTTGCGTGCTCGGGCTCGGCGGCCCGGTGTTCGCACTCATCGAGGAGCCGAAGCGTGGCTTCAGCGACCCGCTCATCCTGCTCACCTTCTTCGGCGGGCTTG
Organism: Gaiellales bacterium; assembly: GCA_038239825.1. GTDB lineage: Bacteria > Actinomycetota > Thermoleophilia > Gaiellales > Gaiellaceae > PALSA-600. Next base: position 12,272 of record JBBSEJ010000040.1, on the reverse strand, counting down.
CGTTCCTCGCGGCGTTCCTGTGGTGGGAGGATCGCGCCGACCACCCCATGCTGCCGCTCCATCTCTTCTCGCGGCGGAACTTCTCGTTCGCGAACATCGAGACGCTCACGGTCTACGCGGGCCTCTCGACCTTGACGTTCTTCCTCGTGCTCTTCCTGCAGCAGCTCGCCGGGTATTCGGCGCTGAGAAGCGGCCTGGCACTCGTCCCCATCACCGCCGTGATGTTCGTTCTCTCGCCCCGCGTCGGCCGGTTGTCGATGAGGTACGGGCCGCGCGTCTTCATGGGCGCCGGGCCGCTCATCGCCGCTGCGGCGCTGCTCGGGCTCGAGCGGTTGAAGCCCGGATTCTCGTACTGGCTCGAGCTCCTGCCGCCGCTGCTTCTCTTCTCGGTGGGGCTCTCGATGATCGTTGCGCCCTTGACTGCGACGGTGCTCGCCGATGCGGGCGAACGCGACGCGGGGATTGCAAGCGGCGTCAACAACGCGATCGCACGTGTCGCGGGCCTGCTCGGCATCGCAGTCGTGGGCGCCCTCGTCGCCGGCAGGTCGAACAGGCTCGACGTCGCCGGCTACCACCTGGCGATGCTCGTGACGGCGATCCTCGTCGCAGTGGGGGGCGTGATCGGTCTCGCCGGGATCCGGAACGCCCGGCCCGCCGGCTGACCGCCGATTTGACATCCGAACGCCGGAGAACGAGTATGCAACTCGGGTTGTAAATAGAACGGGAGGCCTCGAGTGTTCCTCAACCGCATGCCGCGGTTCGAGCCGCTATCGGAGCAGGCGCTCGCAACGATCGAGGCCGGTGCCGAACGGCTCGCATCGGAGATCGGCGTCCAGTTCGACCACCCCGAGGCGCTCGAGCTCTTCCGAGAGGCGGGGCAGACGGTCGACGGTTCGACGGTTCGCTTCGACCCGGGCTTCCTGCGCGCGCAGGCGGCGCTCGCCCCGAGCGAGTTTCGCATGCACGCGCGCAGCGCCGAGCGAGACCTCACGATCGGCGGCGAGCACATGATCTTCGGGCCTGCTCAGGGCCCGCCGTTCGTGCGCTCCGGCGGCGAGCGTCGGGACGGGACGATGGCCGACCTCGAGTCACTGCTCAAGCTCACGCAGCTCACGACGAATCTCGACACCCCGGGCCGAAACATCCTCGAGCCGAATGACGTGCCCCTCGACATTCGCCACCTCCTACGAGCTCTCGCCGCGATCCGGCTCACCGACCGCGTGTGGTCGGGCGAGCCGTCATCGGAGCAAGCGGCTGCAGACTGCATCAGGATGGCAGAGATCGTGTTCGGCGGGCGCGACGCCATCGAGCGGGAACCGGTGATCTTCGCCAATTGCAACGTCAACTCACCGCTGCGCTTCGACAGCCGGATGCTCGAGGGAATCCTCAACTACGCAGCGGCCGGGCAGGCCGTGATCGTGACGCCGTTCCTCTTGATGGGCGCAATGGCGCCCGTCTCGGTACCGGCGGCACTCGTGCAGCAGAACGTCGAGGCCCTGGCGGGAATCGCGCTCGTTCAACTCGTGCGCCCCGGGACTCCGAGCGTGCTCGGCTCGTTCCTCTCCGCCACCGACATGAAGAGCGGCTCGCCGGCGTTCGGCGGCCCGGAGTCGGCACTCGGCCTGTACGCATCCGGGCAGATCGCTCGACGGATCGGCCTGCCATGGCGCTCCGGTGGCGGCACGCTCACATCGAGCCCGGCCGTCGACTACCAGGCCGGCTACGAGGCGATGAATACCCTGCAGGCCGCATTTCTCGCAGGTGCAAACGTGTGTTGGCAGTCCGCCGGCTGGCTCGAAGGCGGCCTCGTGACGTCGTTCGAGAAGTTCGCGGCCGACTGCGAGGTGCTCGACCTGCTGCTCCACCAGTTCACGCCCGTGGAGTTCGACGACGCGAGTCTCGCCTACGGTGCGCACGTCGAGGTCGGCCACGGGGGGCACTTCTTCGGTGCGGAGCACACGCTCGAGCGGTTCCGCGACTGCTTCTGGCGTCCGACGATCGCCTCGACCGAGAACATCGACCGCTGGACACGCGGCGGCTCGCTCGACCACGAGGCCCGCGCGACCGCGCGTTGGCAAGAGCTGCTCGAGAGCTACGAGCAGCCGCCGCTCGACGAGGCGGTCGAAGAGGAGCTCGTCGAGTTCGTCGAGCGGCGTGCGGTCGAGCTCGGCGACCCGATCAGCGTGCACTGAGAAACTGATTCAGTGAATCCGGGAACAGCAGCGCTCGTGCGCGGCCTCGACATCCTCTCGTCACTCGCCGACGATTCGGCAGCTCGTGACGGGCTCGGCGTGGCCGCTCTCACCAAGCTTCTCGGGGGCGACAAGAGTCAGCTCTCGCGCTCACTCAGCACGCTCGAGGCGCACGGTTTCGTCGAGCGCGAGCCCGACACGCTCACCTACCGCCTCGGCTGGCGTCTCTTCGCGCTCGCGGCGCGCGTCGAGGAGTCTCGGTTGCTCGCCACCGCCCCGCCGGTGCTGCGCGCGCTCGTGCGCGAATTCGGGGAGAGCGCCCACCTGTCCGTGCGGCAAGGAGATCAGGTGCTGACGCTGCTCTCGGAGTCTCCCGACTCGACGCTGCACGCGCCGGGACGGGTCGGTGGCCTCACCTCGCTGGCTCGTACCTCTGCCGGGCGGGCGCTTGCGCTCGATCTCGACGGCATCGAGTTGCGCGCGCTCGGTCTCGAGCGCCAGGCGGATGCGATTGCGGCCGCACGCACCCTCGGATACGCGATCGTTCGACAGGAGTTCGAGCCGGGGCTCGTCGCAGCCGCTGCGCCGATACGCAATGCGACGGGCAGGATCGTCGCGGCCTTGAACGTCTCGGCGCCCGGCTTCCGCTTCGACGATCGTCTCGAGGCCGCCGCGCCCCAAGTGGTCGCGGCCGCGAACACGCTCTCTGCGGCGATCGGCGGACGCCCGACCGCCGCCTGACGTGGCACCGAGTGGTCGCACTGCTACTCAGGTGCCCCGGCCAGCTCGCGGTCGATGATCACGACGGTACGCGCTCCCTCGCCGCGGCGCAGCCGCCAGAGCGCCTCGTCGACGCCGTCGAGATCGGTCGTGTGCGAGACGGCGCCGGCGAGATCGAGTGTGCCCGCGAGCGCGAACGCCGCGAGCTCGGGCAGGTCGCGCGCAGCGTCGCCCGACCCGTAGTACGTGCCGCGAAGCGACTTGTCGGAGAGGAACTCGATGCCCGGCACCGAGACGTCGACGCCACGCGGGACGAGCCCGACGACGACGGCCTGCCCCCCGGGCCTGAGCGCGTCCCAGGCGAGGCGAATCGTCTCGGGGCGACCGACCACCTCGAACGCGTGATCGACGCCGCCGCCCGACAGCTCGCGCACGAGTGCGGCGGTGGCTCCGGCGGTCGAGTCGACGAGGTCGGTCGCACCGAACGAACGTGCGAGCTCGAGCTTCTCCGCGCTGCGGTCGACGGCGACGATGGGCCGGGCCCCGGCGAGCCGCGCTCCCGCGAGCACCTGGAGGCCCACACCGCCACACCCGATCACGCAGACCGACTCGCCGGAGCGGACGCGTGCGACGTTGCGGACGGCACCGATGCCCGTGACGACCCCGCAGCCGAGCAAGGCCGCCTGCCACAACGGCAGATCCGGCGGGATCTCCACGGCGCCGGCCCGGGCGACGACGGCACGCTCCGCGAAGCACGCCGTCATCAATCCATGCTGCAGGGTCTCCGCGCCCGAGTGCAGCCTGCTCGTGCCGTCCATGAGGGTGCCGGCGTACCCGTGCCGTCCGGCCGGCTCGCACAGGTTCGGCCTCCCGGCGAGGCACGGGCGGCAGGCGTGGCACGCCGGGACGAACGAGAAGGCGACGTGATCGCCCGGTTCGAGACCCCGGACATGCCGGCCGACCGCTTCGACGACGCCCGCCCCTTCGTGGCCGAGGACGAGAGGCCAGCGCCCCTCGCCGAGCTCGCCGTCCGCAAGCCGCACGTCGGAGTGGCAGACCCCGGCAGCGGCGACCCGAACGAGCACCTCCTCCGCCTTGGGCGGGTCGAGCTCGACCTCCTCGACGGCAACCGGGCGACCCGGCTCACGCAGGACGACAGCACGGATCTTCACGAGCGGTTCCAGAGGAAATGCAACGTTGGCGGCTTTCGGAAGACGAGCCCGGTCGGCGCCGATCGCCGCGCCGGGTCGAGCCGAAGTCCCGGCAGACGGTCGAGCAACCGGGTGATCGCGGCGGTCGCTTCGAGCCGGGCAAGGTGGATGCCGATGCAGACGTGCGGGCCGTGGGCGAACGCGATGTGGCGGCGGGCGCCTCGCCTGCGGACGTCGAATCTGTCCGGCTCCTCGAAGACGCGCGGGTCGCGGTTCGCGCCTGCGATCGAGACCCGGACGAGCTCGCCCGCGCGCACGGCGGCGGCGCCGAGCTCGGCATCCCGGGTGGCGTAGCGATCGATGACCGCAGCAGCCGGCTCGAGCCGCAGCGACTCCTCGACCACGTTTGCGATCAGGCTGCGGTCTACATCCACGAGCTCCAGCTCGCCCGGATGGCTCAGCAGGTGCAAGAGCACATTGGCAAGCATGCCGTCGGTCGTCTCGATGCCGCCGAACATCAAGACCGCCGCGTTCGAGACGACCTCCTGACGGGTCAGTCCCTCCGGGCCGGCCGCCGCTGACCCGAGCAGGGAGACCGCCTCCTGCTCGAGAGACCGCTCGATGCCGGCGCGCAGCGCTGCGAACGCCTTCTCTCCCGCTGCCGTCACGTCTCCACCCTCGGTCACGCTCGTCACGGAGTCGACGATCGCCGCGTACCACCCGAGAACCTCGCTTGCATCCGCGTCGGCAAGTCCGAGCGCATGCGCGACGGTGGCAACCGAGAGTGGACCGGTCAGAGCGGTGCGCAGATCGGCAGCACCGTGCGGCTCGATCGCGTCGATCAGCCGGTCGGTCTCCTCCCCGACGAGCTCGGTGAACTGGGCGCGAACGTCGGCCAACCCGAACGCGCGCGCGAACGGATCGCGATGACGCGCATGCTCGGAGCCGTCCAGCGTGAGCATGCTCGGCCCGACGACCTGGCCCGTGGAGAAGCGCGGGTCGTCGACCGTGAACGTCGTTGCGTCGCGCATCACTCGCAGCGTGAGCTCGTGGTCGGTGACGAGCCAGCATTGCAGCGCCGGGATCCACGACACGGGCTCGCTCGCGCGCAGCCGGGCGAGCAGAGGGTGCGGGTCGCACTCGAGTTGCTCGATCATGGCGCCTGCGCCGATCGGGAACCCGTCCTTCGTCAGTTGATGCGCCACTGCTCCAGCGTGTCGAAATCCGGCGTCACCCCAAGGCCGGGCCCGGGCGGTGGGGCGATCGTCCCATCCGAGGCGATCGGCACCGGCTCCGGCAGCAGCCAGTCACGCCGCTCGGACGTGAGGCCGGGTGGATCGAACGGCACCTCGACGAAGGGACAGGTCGAGACTGCGAGCGCCAGGTGGAGATTGACGACGAGCCCGTACCCGTTCGACCAGGTGTGCGGCGACCACATGCGGCCGTGCAGATCGGCGAGCGCCGCCACCCGGCGGCAGCCGCCGATGCCGCCCGACAGAACGACATCGGTCTGGATCACATCGACCCCGCCGCGCACGACGAGGTCACGCGCCTCGTGCGCGCCGCGCACCATCTCGCCGGCGGCGAGCCGCAACGGTGTCAGGCGCCGCAGGGCCTGGTACCCCTCGACGTCTTCGGTGCGCAGCGGCTCCTCGAGCCAGTAGATGCCGAGCGGTTCGAGCGCGCCGGCACACTGCGCCGCGGTCGCGACATCCCACCGCGCCTCTCGGTCGCCCGGCATCCGCCACCCCTGGTTGGCATCGACCATGATCTCGAGGTCGCGTCCGACCGCCTCGCGCACCGTTTCGACGACGGCGACGTCGTCGCGCCAATCAGCGTGGTGAAAGCGGATCTTCACCGCGCGGATCCCGGCGTCGCGCAGCGCAACGACACGCGCGGCCCGTTCCTCGGCCGAGACGAGCTCGGCGTTCGACGCGTACGCGAGCAGGCGGTCCGAGCGCCCCCCGAGCAATTGCCAGCACGGCGTGTCGAGTGCCTTACCGGCGAGGTCCCAGACCGCAGCCTCGACCGTCCACGGCCGACCGTGGTGGAAGTCGACCGTCTCGCACAGTTCGCGCACGACCTCCGTCCGCAAAGGATCGACGCCGACGAGCAGCCGTTCGAGCAGCGCACGGTCGGGCAGCGCGTCGCCGCTCGCGCAGCCCTCGATGCCCTCGTCGCTGGAAACGATCACGACCGTCGCTTCCTGCACCGTGCGCGGAACGGGATCCCAGGCGACGCGGAGCGGCGGCTCGAGCGGAAACGCATACCGCCGCGTCTCGACACCTGTGATGCGCATCACTCGCCGCCGTAGAACGGATTACGAAGCGAGTCGCGACGTGCGACGAGTGCGGCCGCGGCATCGGGGTCACGGCCCTCGACGCACATCCCGATCGCCTTTCGCACTGCCGTCCGGTTGGCGAGCCGGATCGCGGTCTCGTCGCTCGCAGTGGGGTCGACCCAGACGGCGACGAGCACGAGTAGCTCGTCGGTCGGGTCGAGCAGGCCGTCCGCGACGGCGTCGAGCACACCTTGCCCCAGGCCGAGTTGCGCTGCTCCCCACGTCATCGTCTCGTGCGCTTCGTCGCGGGCGGTCGCCTTGTTCATCATCAGCGTCGGGGGCCAGACGGGCTCGTACTCCGCTTCAGTGGGCCCGACGCAGACGAGCACCGGCGTGTGGCCCGGCGACGGCTGTGCGAACATCGTCACCGCGGCCGCGAAGGTGGGGCTCCCGCGCCGGGCGAGCACGACATTGACGTGACTTCCGTTCGGCTTGACACCGCCCCAGCCCTCGCCGATCCGTCCATCCAGTTCGTCCGTCACGGACGGTCAGGCTCCGTTCGGCGCGAGGTCGAGGATGACGCGCAACGCCTCGCCCGAGCGCATGAGCTCGAACGCGCGCCCGATCTCGTCGAGGCCGAGGCGGTGCGAGATCAGCCGGTCGAGCGGCAGGAGGCCGCGGCGGTAGAGGTCGAGGATCGTCACGAAGTCACGTTCGGGTCTCGACGAACCGTAGAGGGACCCGAGGACGCGGCGCTCCATGCGCGGAATCGTGAGCGCTGGCAACGAGAGAGTCGCGTCCTCGCGCGGGATCCCGATCAGGACGGCGGCACCGCGTGGTCGCGTCGAGAGGAAGGCGGCGAGCATCGCATCCGTGCGTCCCGTCGCTTCGAACGCGTAGTCGACACCGCCCCCCGATGCCTGCGCCACCGCGGCGGCCGTCTCCTCGGGCGATCCGGCGGAGACGACGCCGTCGGTCGCTCCGAAGCGCTCGGCTTCGACGAGTTTCCGAGGGTTGACGTCGACCGCCAGGATCACGCCGGCGCCCGCCGCCGCCGCGGCGAGGATCGAGGAGAGGCCGACACCGCCGCAGCCGAACACGGCGACCCGGTCACCCGGACGTACGCCCGCCGTGCGCCACACCGCACCCACTCCGGTCGTGACCGCGCAGCCGACGAGACCCGCGATGTCGAACGGGATGTCGGGCGAGATCCGCACACAGGACCGCTCCGGCACCACCGCAGCGTCCGCGAACGACGAGATGAACGAATAGTGGTAGACGGGCTCGCCGTCACGCTCCAACCGCGTCGTCCCGTCGAGCAGCCCCCCCTCCCCCATCGCGGGCCACGCCGTCGAGCAGAGCTGGGGCAGCTCCCGTAGGCACTCGGAGCAGGCTCCGCACGAGGGCGCCCATGAGAGCGCGACGTGATCGCCGGGCGCGACACGGCTCACACCGGGCCCGGTCACCTCGACCACACCCGCGCCTTCATGTCCGAGCACGACAGGCAAGCGCGTCGCCGAGGTTCCATCGATCGCGTTCTGGTCGGAGTGACAGACGCCGCTCGCATGCAACCGCACGAGCACCTCACCCTGGCGCGGAGCGGCGAGCTCGAGCTCTTCGAGGGTGAACGGCGCACCGGTCTGGTCGAGGACGGCGGCGCGAATCCTCATCGTGTGGACACTACCCGCCTTTGCCGGACCTCGACCTCCTCGATTTCAACTGCGATCACGTCGCATCTCTCGCGGTGACACCGCCCAGACGACCCGCCCTCCGGCGCTCGAGCCCTCCTCGCCGGATTCGCTCTACGTGCCTCCCGTCGAGACGTCACGCGCGCTCGACGGCGGGCTCTCGGAGCTCACCGCGTTCCGCTCGTGGGTCGGCGCTGCCGTCTGGAGGCGGCGCAGCTCCTCGACCGGGATGTGACAGCGCATCGCATGATCGGGCTCGACCTCGATGAGCGGTGGCTCGACCGTCTCGCAGAGCGCACCGAGGAACCGCGGGCAGCGTGTATGGAACACGCAGCCCGAGGGCGGGTCCGCAGCCGATGGAATGTCGCCCACGAGATTCATGCGGACGCGCTGCTCGCCCTCGATCGTCGGGACGGCGGAGAGCAGCGCCTCGGTGTAGGGATGATGCGGCGGGCCGAACACGGTCTCGGCAGGACCGAGCTCCATCAGACGGCCGAGATAGAGCACGGCGATCCGGTCCGACAGGTAGCGGACGACGCCGAGGTCGTGACTGATGAAGACGTAACTCGTCTGCTCGGTCGTCTGGAGATCGACGAGCAGGTTGAGGATCGCGGCCTGCACCGACACGTCGAGCGCCGAGGTCGGCTCGTCGCAGACGACGAGGCGTGGGTTGCCGGCGAACGCACGCGCGATCGCGACGCGCTGCTTCTGGCCGCCCGAGAGGCCCGTTGGGCGTGCCGAGAGCGCACGCTCGGGTAGCCGCACCGCGTCGACGAGCTCCTGCGCGCGGTCCTCCGCTGCGTTCCCGCCGACGTCGGCGAGCTTCGCGAGCGTGCGCTTCAACATGCGGCGGACGGTGTGCCGCCGGTTCAGCGCCGAGTCGGGATTCTGAAAGACGATCTGGAGTGCTGCGATGTCGCTCGACGAGCGGTCGGCGAGCCGAGCGGGCAAGGTTCGCCCGTCGATCTCCACCCTGCCCGACGTCGACTCGACGATCCCGAGCAGCGTCCGCGCAAGCGTCGTCTTGCCGCTGCCCGATTCACCGACGAGGCCGAGCGTCTCGCCCGGCCACAGGAGGGCCGAGACGCCGCTCAGCGCCTTGATGTCGTGACCGTCCTGATGAAACGTCTTCGTCAGATCGGCGAGCTCGAGCAGCGGCGTCGCGTGGCGGTCGACACCCACTGCCGGGACGGGCTCGTTCTCGGTTGCGCGGGGCAACTCGGGCGCAAGCTCGTGGAAGTGACATCTGCTCGTGTGCTCGGGGCCGACGGCGAAGTCGGGCGGCTTCTGCTCGCGACAGAGGTCCTGGGCGAGCGCACAGCGGTGGACGTAGACGCACGCCGGGAGGTCGGCGCCGATCGGCGGGAGGAAGCCGGGAATCGTGTCGAGCTTGCCGCGGTCCTTGCGCAAACCCCCACGCGGGATGCATCGCAGCAGGCCGACCGTGTACGGATGTCGTGGGTTCGCAAGGATCTCCTCGCTCGGCCCCTCCTCGACGAGCTCGCCCGCATACAGCACGCCGATCCGCTCGCACATCTTCCGGATCACGCCCAGGTTGTGGCTGATGAAGAGCAGCGCGGTCGAGTGCCGTTGCTGGAGCTCGCGGATCAGCTCGAGCACCTCGGCCTCGACCGTCGCGTCGAGCCCCGTCGTCGGCTCGTCGAGGATGAGCAGGCTCGGATTCGTCGCGAGCGCCATTGCGATCACGATCCGCTGCTGCATGCCGCCGGAGAGCTGATGCGGGTAGCGGCGGAGCACGGAGTCCGGGTCTGCGATGTGCACCTCACGGAGCGCTGCCAGTGACCGCTCGCGCGCCTCCCCGCGGCTCGCGCCGCGAAGGGCGAACACTTCGATCAGTTGCCGGCCGACGCGCACGGATGGATTGAGTGCGCTGCCCGGATTCTGGTAGACCATCGAGACCGCGTCGAGGCGGTACCGCCGCAGCGACTCGCCACGCAGACTCAGCGCATCCCGGCCCGCCACCTCGATCGACCCGCGCGTGACGCGACCGTTTCGAGGCAGGTAGCGGACGATCGAGAGCGCTGCGGTCGATTTGCCGCAGCCGGATTCCCCGACGAGGCCGTAGCTCTCCTGCTTTCCGATCTCGAAGCTGATCCCGCGGACGACCTCGCGGTCGCGGCCGCGCACGCGGTAGACGATCTCGACGTCGCGCAGCGCCAGCGCGGCGGAAGCGGGCGCGGCGACCTCAGCCGCGCTCACGCGTCGAGCACCTGCTGCACGGTGTCGGCGATCAAGTTGATCGCCACCACGAGCGATGCGATCGCGAGCGCCGGGAACACGACGGCCCACCACGCGAGCGTGACGTCCGCGTACTGGTCGGCAATCTGCAGGCCCCAGTCGGGCGACGGCGGTTGCGGCCCGTACCCGACGAAGGCAAGCGTGGCGACGGCGAAGACCGCGTACCCGAGCCGGACGGTCGCCTCGACGATGATCGGCCCCATCACGTTCGGAAGGATCTCGACGAGCATGATGTACGGCGGGCGTTCGCCGCGCAACTTCGCCGCCTGCACGTAGTCGAGGTCCCGTTCGGCCAGCACCGCGGAGCGAACGGTCCGGGCGACGATCGGCGTGAACGCGATCCCGATGACCATGATCAGCTTGAGCGGTGACACGCTGATCCCCTCGGCGCCGGCGGAGAGGGCCGTCAGCACGAGAATCGCGAGCACGATGAACGGCACCGCCAGCACCGCGTCGACGATCCGGCCGAGGACGTTGTCGATCCAGCCGCCGAAGTACCCCATGAGCAGGCCGAGGACCGAGCCGCACGTGACGCCGACCACCGTCGCCGCTGGGGCAACCTCGATCACGCTGCGCGCGCCGACGAGCACGCGCGAGAAGATGTCGCGGCCGACGCGGTCCATCCCGAACGGGTGACCCCACGTGGGAGCGTGGTAGCTCGGCGCGAACGTGTCGTCGATCGGGTTGTAGGGGACGATGTGAGAGCCGGCGATCGCGCAGATCACCCAGAACAGCGTGAAGGCGGCACCGACGATGAACGTGCGCGAGGTGACGATTTGCCGCAGCGTCTCGCGGCGGATCCGCTGAGGCGTGTCGAGTGCCGCAAGCGGGGGAACGCCCTCGACGATGACGGGCAGGCGCGGGACGTTGCCGCCGACCACGCTCACTCGCGGCCTCCGAGCCGCACGCGCGGATTGAGCGCGGCGGTCAGGAGATCGCCGCTGAGCGTGGCGACGAAGTAGACGACTCCGAGCACGAGCACACACGCAAGCAGCATCGGGAAATTCTTGATCTGAGCTGCGGTCAGGGTCAGATAGCCGATGCCCGGGTAGCCGAAGAGCTTCTCGATCGCGACGATCCCACCGAAGAGATACCCGACCTGCGTCGAGATCACGGCGATCGTCGGCAAGAGACCGTTCCGAAGGACGTGGCGACGCAGGACGTCTCGGCGCTTCAATCCCTTCAGGGTCGCGGTCCGTGTGTAGTCGGCATCGAGCGCTTCCATCGTGCCGGCGCGCGCCATCCGCGCGATGTACCCGAACAGGACGAGCGCGAGCGCGAGCGCCGGCAGGAACAGGGAGTCGAGCTTCGTCAGGAACGACGCCCCTTCGAGCGTGCCCGCGATGCCGGGAAAGACGTTCAGGAATGCAGGGCCGAGGAGTGTGACGAGGATCGCTCCGAGCACGAACTCCGGGATCACCGCGAGGGAGAGACCCGTCACGGTGATCGCACGATCGGTCGGCCGGCCGCGACGCAGCGCGGCGAGGATCCCGGCGCCAATCGACACCGGGATGCAGAGGAGAAAGGCGAAGACCGCAAGGAAGAGCGAACGCTTGAGGGCGGGAACGAGATCATCGGTGACGGGCCGCCCGTCGTTGTAGTTCGCGCCGAAATCGCCCCGAACGGCGTGGCTCAGCCAGTCGCCGTAGCGAACCGGTAGCGGTCGGTCGACGCCGAGCTTGTGGTTGAACTCCTTGACGGCTCCGGGCGTCGCCTCGCGTCCGAGCACGAGGCGCCCGGGATTCCCCGGCAGGACCTGGGCCGCGGCATAGATCATCATGCTCAGGAGGAGCAGTGAAACGAGTCCGAGGGCGATTCGATGGGCGACGTACCGCATCCCGTCCTTAGCTCCTCCCCGGAAGCTCCGGGGGCCCCGGCGGGCCCCCCCGGCCCCCCCCCCCGATTGGGGTGCCGCGAGGGTCGGCCCGCCCGGTGTGGTCCCCGCCCCCCCCCGGGCCGGAGCCCGGCACCCGCGGGCGCG
>JBBSEJ010000039.1:0-26868 GCA_038239825.1 Gaiellales bacterium | reverse complement strand
GGTGCTCGCGAGCGCCCTCGACAAGCTCCGGGCTGCTGTCTCGGCGACCCTCGGAGATGCGAGCAGCGATGTCTTCGAGGCGATTGCCTGGACGCTCGGCTTCGCGGTGCCCGATTCGACGATCATCACTGCGGATCCCGAGAACGCCCGGCGTCTGCTCGCCGACGCCTGGCAACGGTATATCGGGGCTCTGGGCCTCGGCAAGTTGACCGTCCTCGTAGTTGAAGACGTGCACTGGGCCTCCGCAGCGCTCCTCGATCTCCTCGAGCACCTCGCCGAGACGCTTGCCGAGACACAGGTGCTGATCGTCTGCACGGCCCGGCCCGAATTCCTCGATCTGCGGCCGAGTTGGGGAGCAGGGAAGCAGAACGCGACGACACTCGCTCTGGCACCGCTCTCACCCGACGAGTCGGCGCGGCTCGTCTCGTCGCTACTCGGAGAAGGGGACATACCGGACAGCCTGCGCAGAGCGGTGCTCGCGAGCGCCGAGGGGAATCCGTTCTTTCTCGAGGAGATGCTCCAGATGCTGATCGAGGAGCGCGCGCTCGAGCGCCGGAACGGCGGTTGGGTCGCAACCGGCCGTCTGTCGGCTGTGCGGATCCCCGATTCGGTCCACGGTGTGATCGCAGCACGCATCGACCTGCTCGATGCCGGAGCGCGCGATGCACTTCGTCGCTGCGCCGTCGTGGGTCGCAGCTTCTGGCCGTCCGCGGTCGGCGTCGACGAGCGTGACATCGTGCCCCTGAGTCGCCGCGGGCTCGTGGCACGGTCGCCTCGCTCGGTGATGGCGGGCCTCCACGAGTTCGCGTTCAAGCACGCGCTGACGCGTGACGTCGCCTACGGCTCGCTGCCACGGACGGAACGTCGCGAGCTCCATCGCCGAGTTGCCGAATGGATCCAGCGAGTCGCGCCCGACAGGGAGAGCGAGACGGCCGAGCTCGCCGCCTACCACTACCGCGAGGCGATCGTTTACGGCGAAGACGATCCGGCGGTCGTGCGTCGTGCGCATGCCACGTTTCTCGCTGCGGGGGGCTCGGCGCTCCGCCGCGGTGCGTTCATCGCCGCTCGCGCGCACCTCGAGCGCGCCGTCGAGTCGGCCGTCGGCGACGAGCAGCGAGCGACGTCGCTCCTCGCCCGCGCAGAGCTCGATGCGACGGAGGCGAGATGGGACGTTGCCGTCACAGGGCTCGTCGACGCCGAGCGGTTCGCCGCGGCCAGCCCGGCGACGCGCTCCGCCGTGCTGGCGCTGCGCTCGCGCGTCAGCTGGATGACCGGCGATTGGAGGGTCGCGCTCGAGGCTGCGAACGGCGCCGTCGCGGCGCTCGCCGGACTGCCCGAGTCGGATCAGCTGGCGCGCGCACTCGCGAGACGAGCGCAGCTCGAGATGCTCCAGAACCGAGCCGCCGCGATCGAGCACTCGCTCGAAGCGATCGCGGTGGCCGAACGAGTGGGAGACGTCACTGCAAGTGTGAACGCGCGGATCAACCTGTTCACCGCCAGAGCGAATGTCGGCGTCGAGCCCGTCGCACACGACGTGCTGGCGATCGTCGAGGCCGCATCATCGGTCGGGGCGCATGAGGAGGCCTACCGCGCGATCGTCAACTTCGTCTGGTCGTCCAACGGCTTTCTGCCGGTCGCGGAGATCGAGGCGGTCGCCGTGGCCGGCAGAGAGGGTAGGTTGCCGCCGCCGCCGATCATCGATGCGTACCTCGATCTCTCGATCGCCGGAATGATCTTCGTCCCCGCAGGTCGCTGGTCCGAAGCGGAGCGGCTGCTCGAGTCCATCGACGGCCCCTCGCTGAGCATGACGAGCACGCTGCTCTGGCGGCCGACGGTTGGCGGGCTCGCGCTTCGACGCGGCGATCGTGCGACCGCCGACGAGTCGTTGGCCGGGCTCAAGGAACTCGCGCTCGCGAGCGGTGAGGTGCAGCGGATCATTCCCATGGCCTGCGTCGTTCTCCCGTGGCTGCACGTCTCGGGCAAGCCCGATGAGCTTCGCGCAAGCGCCGAGGAGATCCTGGCCGCGATCGACGGGCTCTGGCCGACCGTCTTCTCGACGAACGGCATCTCGCGCGCGCTCTTCGCAGCCGGGCAGCTCGACCTTCTCGTCGCGGCCACCGCGTCGCTCGAGCGTGCGGCCGACGGAGGCTACGCGGGGCGGCGTGGGATCTCGCTGCTCGTCGCGGAGGGCTTGAGCGCACTCCTCGAAGGTCGAGCCGAGACGGCGGTTTCGCGGCTCTCCACTGCGATCGACCGCGAAGCGGCGCTCGGGTTCGCCTACGACGCCGCGTGCCTGACCCTGGAGCTCGCGACCGCGCACGAGCGCGCGGGTGGGGGAACGCTCGAGCGCGCGAGGATCGAGTCCGCGCGCACCTTCCTGGCCACGCTCGGCGCCGTCAACCCGGTGTAGGACGCACGTCCGTTAGCGTGCAGGGGGTGATGACCAGGCTGATCGTCGTCGGTGCCGTCGCGGCGCTTGCGGGCGCTTCCAACGTCACCGCGAACCCTGCCCTCGCCCGCTGCCGCGGCGGCCAGCTCGCCGGGACGTTCGGCGTCGTCCCGGGGAGTGCCGGGGCGGGAAGCATCACCTACGCCCTGAAGCTGAAGAACACCTCGGCATCGGCTTGCGCCGTCACCGGGCTTCCCCAGGGCGTGCTCCTGGGGCGAACGCACCAGATCCTGCCGACGCATATCCGCGCGGAGTTCCCCGGCGCGCTCTCGGCCGTGCTCGTGACACTCGCGCCACGCCGATCGACGCGCGCGACGGCTCGTTTCTCGCCCGACGTGCCCGGCCCGGGCGAGCAGTCGTCCGGCCCGTGCGAACCGGTCGCCTGGTGGTTTCGCATTGCGGCGCAGGGTGGCGGCCACGCGACCGTGCGGATCGAGCCGAGAACGCCCGTCTGCGAGCACGGGCAGTTGCTCTTCTCCGCCTACGGCACGGCATAGCGCTCCGTGTCAGCGGCGCTTGCGCTGCATCTCAGCGGCGCTTGCGCTTGCGCGACGCGGATGCGCCGCCGCCGGGCCGCCCACCGCGAGCCTGCTGCTGCATGCGCTCCGCTTGACGCCGCATCTGGCGGTTGGCCGAGTCGGGGAGCCCGCCCTGCTCCTGCGCAGCCTCCATGTACGCCCGGCGCTCGGCGGGGGTGAGCCGGCTCATCGCCTTCTGCACCGCCTGCGGGTTCGGGTTCGAGGCGACCGGGTTGATCTTCTTCAGTGCGCTCGCCAGCTCGGGATTCTGCCGCTCGATCGCCTTCGTGCTGACGCTCGTGAAGAACCGGCGCATGAAACCGATGCGTGAGAGGCGCGCGATCACCGGTCGCAAGAGAGCCCCGTTCCTGAACCGCCCGAGAAAGACGAGCAGGCCGAAGAGGACGAGCACGCCGCCGAGGACGAGCAGGGGTGCAAAGAGCCACCACACGGGTGCCAGCGATCGTAGCGATCGCAGGGCGAGGGAGGTGTCTCCGTCGTCGAACTGTAAGGATTCCTTGAAGCCGAGTCATGCCGGCGGCGAGCGGTGCACCCGAAACCGGCTGACGTTCGCCGGGCAGCGTACCGGTCACACCACCGATCGCAGTGTGAGACCTGGCCCGGGCGGGAACACCTCTCTCGATGATCGACGAATCCGATCCCATAGCGCTCCTGCTGGAGCACGGCGAGGAGCACGGCTGCGTCCACATGACCGAGCTCAACGAGCTCGTGGCGAAACTCGAGCTCGAGGAAGAGGATATCGAGGCCTTGCTCGAGCGCCTCGAGGCTCGCGGCGTCGAAGTGACCGACGACTGTTCCCGCGCGATCGAGGAGGAGGTCGCCTACACGAACACACAGGTCGCTTCGGCGACGACGGATTCTCTCCAGCTGTTCCTGAACGGGGCCGGGCGGTTTCCGCTTCTGAGCGCTGCTCAAGAAGTCGAGCTCGCAAAGGCGATCGAAACGGGCGACAAGCGAGCGAAGGATCTGCTCGTCAACTCGAACCTGCGCCTCGTCGTATCGATCGCGAAGCGATACCAGGGGCACGGCCTCACGCTGCTCGACCTGATCCAGGAAGGAATCATCGGGCTGATCCGGGCTGCGGAGAAGTTCGACTGGCGCAAGGGCTTCAAGTTCTCGACGTATGCGACCTGGTGGATCAGGCAGGCCGTGCAGCGGGGTGTCGCCAACAAGGCGCGCACGATCCGGATTCCCGTGCACATCGTCGAGCGCGAGCAAAAGATCGCGCGCGCGGAGCGCGATCTCGTCGCAACGCTGGAGCGCGCGCCGACGGTCGAGGAGATTGCTCAGCGTTTGAAGATCCCGGCCAAGCAGGTGCGCGAGGTGCGCGCTGCTGCGCGTGCGGTCACGTCGCTCGACAAGCCCGTGGGCCAGGGTGACTCGGCCGCGTTCGGGGATCTGTTTGCGAGCGACGAGCAGACGCCCGAGGAGCAGGTCGAGGTGGAGTTGACCGAGCAGGCGCTGCACGCTGCGGTAGCCGATCTCTCGGAGCGCGAGCAACAGATCCTCAATCTCCGCTACGGCCTGAAGGGCACCGAGGACCCCAAGTCGCTCGAGGAGATCGGGCGCATCATGGGGATCACGCGCGAGCGCGTTCGCCAGATCGAGGGCGAGGCCCTGCGTCGCCTCGCCGAGCGGCGCGAGATCGCCGCCCTCCAGGCTGCCTAGGGTCTAGCCAGGCGTGGCCTGGCGAAGCCCGAGCGCGTCCACGAGAGTGAAGAACGCCTGCGCGTAGGGGTTCTCATCGGTCAGCACGTGCAGGACGTCCCAGTCGATCTGCTCGCGGCACGATCGAGCCACCTCGAGCACCGAGTCGTAGTCGACCTCGTGCTCCTTCAGCGCGAGGAGCTTCGTCGCGAGCACGTCGGTGACGCCCATGACCTTCAGCGTGACCGCGTACACCTCGAGCTCGTCGGCGCGCTCGAGGATCTCCACGACGGCTTCGGGTTGGTTGTTCGGGGCGAAGATGAGGTCGATCATCGAGTCGTGCTCGTCGAACACCTTGAACAGCCAGCGTTCGGGCGGACGCTCGCACCGGAAGCCGGCGTCGGCGAGCAACTCGAGCGCACGTTCGGCATCGTCGCGAGCGAGGATGAAGTCGACGTCGTGCACCGACTCCGTCCCGCCTCGCGCGTACACCGCGAGACCCCCTGCGAGCGCGAAGTCGATCTCGTTGTCGCGCAGCGTCGCAGCGGCACGCTTCATCGCTTCGAGCAGCGTGCTGAGTTCGGTGTCGCTCGCCATCAGGACGTCGTGTACCCGACCCTCTCCGCGCCAATCCTGGTACAAGCGCCGCATGGCGAAGACGCTGAGGGTGGCGGCGGCGGGCGACATCCACGCCGGCTCCACGGATCGCGACCGTGACCGCGTGCGCGCGGCGTTCGAGCGAGTCGGGCAGCACGCCGACCTCGTCCTCCTCGCCGGCGATCTGACCGTCCACGGGCAACTCGACGAGGCGGCTGTCGTCGCCGACGCGTGCCGCGGACTCGACATCCCGGTCGTGGCGGTCCTCGGGAACCATGACTGGCAGTCCGACCGGCCGGCCGACCTCGCGCGAGCACTCGCGGAGGCCGGCGTCGTCGTCCTCGACCGTTCGCACACGATCCTGACGGTGATCGGCATGAGTGTCGGGATCGCCGGTGTGAAGGGATTCATCGGCGGCTTCGGGCAGCAGTGGGCGAACTTCGGCGAGCCGATCTTCCGGGAGGCGTACGCGGAGACGACGAAGGACGTCGACGGCCTCGACGCGGGCCTACGCGCGATCGAGAGCTGCGCCGTGCGCATCGGGCTCCTGCACTATTCGCCGATCGAGGCGACCTTGCACGGTGAGCCTGAACGGCTCTGGCTCGTGCTCGGCGCCGACCGACTGGCGGGACCGATCCGTCAACATCGTCCCGATCTCGTCGTGCACGGGCACGCGCACCATGGTTCGTTCGAGGGGGACGTCGAGGGCGTGCCGGTCTACAACGTCGCCGTCCACGTGACGGGCCGAGAGTTCTGGGTCTTCGAGCTGGACGCGGAGACGCACGCCTGACGGAGCGAGAACGGCGACGGGCCGGGGCGGTCAGGAGCCGACGACTTTGCAGATCCAGCGGCGCGGGCGCGAACGGTCGAGCTCGATGAAGAGCACACGTTGCCACTGGCCCATGCAGAGCTCGCCGTCCCCGACCGGGATCGACTCACCCGCCGAACCGAGGATCATCGACATGCAATGGGCGTGCCCGTTGCCGACCTCCATGTCCTCCGGGCAGATGTTCTCGGTTCGGCGGTCCCAGTCGTCGTGGGCGTAATAGGTCTCCTCGGGGATCAACCGGCGCAACAATGCCCCGAAGTCCTCGAACATACCGCGCTCGTACTCGTTCACGCGCACGCAGCAAGTCGTATGGGGCGAGTAGACGCAGCAGATTCCGTCGACGACACCAGACTCGCGCACGATCTCGGAGACTTCGCCGGTGATGTCCGTGACGTGGAGGCCCCCGGTCGTCTGAAAGTGCCGCTCGGCCTGGAAGACCTTCACACGGACGAGTGTAACGAGCAGACTTCGTGCTCCGCGGAGGTTCCGCGCCGAGCTTCACTCGACTGGGCAGAGCGTTTACGCTGCGACCGAGAGCGATCGATGGAGATCGCTTGCGGGCCCGTAGCTCAGTTGGTTAGAGCAGCGAACTCATAATTCGTTGGTCCCTGGTTCGAGTCCAGGCGGGCCCTCTAGGAATTCCCGAACGGCGCGCCGGGCACAAGGCGAACGTATCGCCTCTCCGCGTAACAGCGCTTCGGCTCGCGAGAGCGCGACGCTGCTAGCCGATTGTCCTCTCGGGCGGGGGCAGCTCAGTCACGTAGAGAAGCTCGAGCAACGCGCCAAGCTCGGGGATGTCGAAGTAGCAGAACTCGCCGAGCTCACCCATGTTGCGCTCTGGACATCCTCGCGTCCCTGGCGCACGAGCTCCGCCCTTCGCTTCTCGCATCGCCTCACGGGTCGGATATGCGACACAGGTGTGGTGAAACCCCTCGCCGTTTGCCTCCAGGTGGCCCACGTAGATGCTCTCGCCCTCGAGTGGGGTCAGCAGCTCGAAGCTCGAGCCGCCCACGGACGCGAACGCGAACGCGATGCGGAACGAGAAGGGAACCTCGCGCCCCCGTACCGTCGTGGCCGCCGGCTCGATCGTCCAGACACCCCACGGGCCGATCCCTGACTCCGCCAGCGCCACTGCGGAGGCCTCCACATCTCGTACGACGAAGCAGGTGTGGTGGAGGGTCGTGCCGGAGTCTGTGACCTTCATCTGTGCCTCCCAAGACGAGGGCCGACGACTGCCGCCGCAGGCTCATGCCGGACGAGCCTACGGCCTTTCATGAATGAGCCGCACGGCGGCCCGAACGGCTTGCGCGCGCCGGGTCGACATCACCTGCGATTCGGTGCTGTCCGGCTTGGTCGACGGGCCGCTTGGCACCTCAGCGCGACCTCGTCCGTTGGTGTGCCTCCAACCGCCCCGGCAGCACGATGCAGCGGCTGCATTCGTTTCTTGTCAGCCGCCCCCGGCGCCGAGCTCCCGCTCGACGCAAGCAGCATCCGTGAACGCGAGTGCCGGCCGGCTCGTCGAGTTCCGGGTGATCCCTCCGTGCATACCCACGAGCGTGATCGCGAGCGGCGTCTTGGGCGCCGGTCTTTCCGCCGGGCTTTCATGACCGTCCGTCGTGGCTCGTTCGAGTGACGCCGCACGCTCGGCCTCGCGCGGGGGCGGCGGGGTGAAAGCGGGCCGGACGGCGATCCGAACGCTGTCGCGCTGACACCGGCCCGGCCCGGCCTCCACGCTACGCCGGTCGCGTGCCGCCGGCTAGTTGCTCATCTGGACACGGCCCGAAAAGCCAGTGAGTGAGGACGGTGCGGGTTGAGGGCAAAAAGGCGGCGCACGGAAAGGGAATTGGCCGCCAATCCGCAGCCCGCGCGCCGCGGGAGGAGTATCTCTCGCGACGGCGAGCAAAAAACGTGGACGACGCAACTCGAGCGCGCAAATTGCGAAGAGTGGGCAGAGCATTCTCAAAAGGCCCGACCGGGATCCGTGACCGATCCAGTGCTCTGTTCCGAAAGCATCGCGTGCCCTGGCGGCTGAGAGCGGCGCCGTGCTGTGTCCTCGGTCGCTCCGATAGAACACCGCTATCGGGGCTCCCTGCGTCCTTGCCCGGCTTGCTTTTCGCTCGCCAGGATCACCACGGAACCTCCGGAACGGAGCACTAGTCGTCGGAGAGGCGAACGCCGACCCAGATTCCGGCAGCTCCCCCGACGGCGCTCGCGACGAGCGACGCGAGCGAGAAGGCCGATGCGCCCCAGGCCACCGGGACATAGCCGCCGATGAAGAGCCCGAACGCAGCACAGAGCCCGATGACCGATCGTCCCATGAGTGGCCTCGAGGATAAGGGGGGCGGCGGCCTCGGCGCTGCGCGGGGGGAGCAGCACGACGGAGAGATTCGTCCGAGGACTTCGCCTGCCTCACTCGAACACAAGTTGGCGGGGCGGCGGCCCGATTTCTCTCCCCTGGGGTCGCCGCCCTTCCTGCCTTCCCCGAGGAGTCGGCGGACGAGCCGCGAACTTCCGCTCGTGGCCTATCGGACACGGCGCGCCTTTCGAGCCCAGTACGACCTGCTGCTCGCAGCGGCGAGTTTCGAGGAGGCGACCGCGCGGGTCGAGGCGCGCTCCAGAACGATCCGGCGGCACCTGAGCTGGCGTCTGATGCGGGACGTCGAATCGAGGCGCACTGAGCTCGGCGAGCAGCTCCGGTCGTTTCGAGGCGAGACCTTGCAGCTGCTTTCACCGGGGGACGTCCTCCCGGGCGTCAGGCAGCTTCTCCTTGCCGGCCAGGGAGCCGAGGAAGCTGTTACGGCGCCACCGAGGGGCGCTGGCTTGAGACCTGGCGCCAGGCTCGCCTCGGTCGCTCTCGGGAAGGCCGCCACGTACGCGTGTCTCGCGGCGTGGGTCGTGGTGCTCGCCGAGATCGTCGTGCGCGGGATCTCGAATCGACCCTCCCTCGTGATCGCCGAGGTCGCAGCGCTCGCGCTCTCGCCGGGCGCGGTCTTCCCGACTCCTCCACTAGAGTGACCGATGGCCGCCGACGCGAAGAGGCGCTTGATCCTCGACGCTGCCGTTCGCGTGTTCGCGCTGAAGGGATATGACGCTTCGCGGGTCTCGGACGTCGCGAAGGAGGCTGGCGTCGCCTATGGGCTCGTCTACCACTACTTCGGGTCCAAGGACGCCGTGCTCGAAGCGGTATTCCGCGAGCAATGGGGACGTCTGCTCGCAGCTGTCGCGCTCGCCGAGGAGACCGGCAAGACGGCACCGGAGCAGCTGGGGCTGGTCGTGAAGATCGTTCTGCGAGCCTGGCGGGACGATCCCGATCTCGTTCGACTGCTCGTCCGGGAGATCACCCGCAGCCCTCACATCCAGGACGAGCTCGACGAGATCGGCCAAGCGTTTGCAAGCCTGCAGCGAATCGTCGTCCGCGGCCAGGCAGAGGGGAGCTTCCGGGTAGACCTCGACCCGCAGCTCGCCGCCTGGATGCTCTACGGCGGCCTCGAGGAGATTCTGACCGGCTGGGTGCTCGGGCAGTTGCCCGACACCGCCGAGGCCGTCGCGGCCGCTGAACGTGAGGTCACCGCGATGCTCGTCGACGGCCTCCGCGTCCAGTCCTAACCTCGCGGGAGGTAGTAGACACGAACGCATGTTCGTACTAGCCTCGTCTTGGTGCAGCTTCGCCTGGATTGCGCAGACCGCCTGGTCGAGCTCGTCGAGGAGCGGCGCGGACCGGTTGCGGCCGACGATGCCGCACGGCTCGTGCTCAAGCTCGGCAGCTCGGTTTCGGTGGGTCTCGCACGATCCTTGCTCGACGAGGCCGTTCGGGACGATGCGCGACTTCGCTGGGCCGGCGGCCTGGTCGCGCTCGCCTCGGCTCCTCGAGAGGAGGTGCTGCTCGAGCATGCCACCTTCGTCGTCTTCGACCTGGAGACGACGGGACTGCGCCCCGGAACGGCACGACCCTGCGAGATCGGCGCGGTCCGGGTCGCCGGCCTCGTGCTCGGTGAGCGGTTCCAGACCCTTGCGAATCCCGGCGCCCGCCTGCAGCCCGGCGTCGCGGCGCTCACCGGCCTGCGCGACGAGGAGCTGCGGCGCGCTCCACCTGTCGCCGCCGGGATCCGGCGGTTCCTCGCGTTCGCCGGCGACTCGGTGCTCGTGGCGCACAACGCGCGGTTCGACATGGCGTTCCTCGACAACGAAACGATGCGCCTGACGGGGCGGCGGGTCGAAGGGAATGTCGTCGACACGGTCGGGCTCGCTCGCCGACTGCTCGGCCGCCAGCCCGCGAATCTCAGCGCGCTCGCCCACCGCTTCATCACCGAGGCGCGGCCGTGTCACCGCGCGTTGCCGGATGCCGAGGCGACGGCCGAGATCCTCCTGTGCCTGATCGGGCTCGCGCAGGAGCGAGGAGCACGCACGGTCGAGGATCTCGTCGAGCTCCAGGCGACTCGGCCGCGGCGGGTTCATCGCAAGCGCAACCTGGCCTTCGGGGCGCCGCAACGGCCCGGCGTCTACCTCTTTCGGGATGCACACGATCAGGTGCTGTACGTCGGCAAGGCGCGCGACCTACGGGCGCGGTTGCGCTCGTATTTCCGCTCAGACCGGCAACGCCCAGCCGTCGAGAGCGCGCTCGGCGCGCTCGAGCGCATCGAGTGGCGCATCACCGGCTCCGAGTTCGAGGCGGCCCTCGAGGAGCTGCGCCTGATCCGCGAGCTGCGACCACCCGCGAACGCCCGCTCGGCGCGGCCGGACCGCTACCTCTACCTGCGTCGACGCGGCGAGGGCGTCGTCTGCTCGTCGCAGCCGAGCGAGCTCGGCCCGCTGAGGAGCCGACGCAGAGCGCAGCTGGCGGCGCGGGCGCTCCAGGGGGTCGACTGGGAGACGCCCGCCGAGGCACTGCCAAAGCTGCGTGCGAAGCTCGAGCACCTTGCGCGGGAGCTGCGATTCGAGGACGCGGCCCGGCTCCGCGACCGGATCGAGGCGCTCGAGCAGGTCGTCGCGGAGCTCGAGCGCCTGCGCCGCCTGCGAGCACTCGCCGTGTGCCTGGTCGCCCCCGCAGGAAACGAGGGCCGGCGTCGGGCGTTCTACGTCGCGAAGGGCCGGGTCGTCTGCTCCCGGCCGTTCGCGGGCTCTCACGGCCTCGAGTGGCAGGCGGGCCTGGCAGCCGTCGCGCGCGCTCGGCCGAGCCTTGCACCCGAGGCGATCGATGACCTGCTCGTCGTCGCGTCGTTCCTGCGCAGACCGCCCCCGGAGCTGGAGGTGATCTCGCTTCTACACTGGATCCGTGGAGCAGCTGCGTGAGTCCGTACTCGGCGACGGTTGGCGCAAGCTCGTGGTCGACGGCGTCACGGCCACGCCGGTGTCACTTCGCCGCGGTCAGGCCGTGAAGCTCGTGGACGGTCCGCGAACGGAGACGGTGACGCGCGATGCGTGGCCCGCCCGACTCGACGGCCTGCTCGAAACGGCGCGCAACGTGCACCTGCTCGCTCCAGACGGCGATGTTCACGCCCGGCGGTCGAAGAAAGGGCGCTGGCTGGTGGCCCGGGGGAAGCCGTCGTCGGCGGTGCCGCCGACGGTCGAGCACGACCGGGCGCGCGCGCGCGCGCTGTCGCCCGGCCACCCACTGTTCAAGGCGACGAGAATCGGGCGTGACAAGGAACGGCAGGTTCAGCACTACATCGAGCTCCTTCGTACCCTGCCGATCTGGCAGCGTGAACGCATCCGGGTGGTGGACGCCGGTTGCGGCAAGGCGTACATGAGCCTTGCGCTCGTTGCCTACGGCCGCGAGGTCGGTACGCGCGTGGAGCTCGTCGGTCTCGATGCGAACCCGGGGGTGATCGAGACGGTACGGTCGATCGCCGAGGGCCTCGGCTACGACGAGGCCCGGTTCGAGGCGACGACGATCGACGGCTACGAGAGCGAGCTGCCGATCGATCTGCTCGTCAGCCTGCACGCATGCGACACCGCGACCGACGAGGCGATCGCCGCCGGGGTGAGGCTCGAGGCAACGGCGATCGTCGTCGCACCGTGATGCCATCACGAGCTGGCCGCGCAGATGGCGCGAGGCGGCAAGAACGCGCTCCTCCGGCACGGGCTGCTGCTCGGCCGGCAGGCCGATCTCGTCACCGACGCGCTGCGCGCCGGGGCGCTCGAGACGCTCGGGTATCGGGTCGAGGTGATGGAATTCATCTCGGCCGAGCACACCGCGAAGAACGTGATGCTGCGCGCGCAACGAGCGCCGTCGCCGGCTCGCGAGGCGAGGGCCGCGGCCGAGTACGCGGAGCTTCGCGATGCCTGGGGCGTGGACCCCGCGATCGGCCGCCTGCTCTCCGTCCCCGCTCCAGCCTGAGCGCCGTTCCTCGTGTGGCGGCTCGTCCAACGCGCGTCGCATCGTTTCTGGCACGGGTTTCTCCTTCTGGGGCTCGCATTGCAGCGCCTGACGAGGCGGCAGCCACGGCTGGAAGACACGCAGGTTGCCCCTCGCGCCGTCGCAGCGGGGCTCGCGCGCGAGCTATCCTGAGGCCCATGCACGAGATCGGGACGATGCGCGTGAAGAGTGGTCTCGCCGAGATGTTGAAGGGCGGCGTGATCATGGACGTCGTCGATTCGGAGCAGGCGAAGATCGCCGAAGAGGCCGGCGCATGCGCCGTGATGGCGCTCGAGCGCGTCCCTGCCGATATCCGCCGTGACGGCGGCGTCGCTCGCATGTCCGACCCGGACATGATCCGCGCCATCCAGGAGGCGGTCACGATCCCCGTGATGGCGAAGTGCCGTATCGGCCATTTCGCGGAGGCGCAGATCCTGCAGTCGCTCGAGATCGACTACATCGACGAGTCAGAGGTGCTGACGCCGGCCGACCTCGAGCATCACGTCGACAAGTGGCAGTTCACGATCCCCTTCGTCTGCGGGTGCACGAACCTCGGCGAGGCACTCCGGCGGATTGCCGAGGGCGCGTCGATGATCCGTACGAAAGGCGAGGCGGGCACGGGTGACATCGTCAACGCTGTCACGCACATGCGCTCCGTCTTCGGCGGCATTCGTCGGCTTCAGTCGCTGCGGGGCGAGGAGCTCTATGCCGAGGCAAAGAACCTCCAGGCTCCGCACGAGCTCGTCAACTGGGTCGCCGAGAACGGGCGGCTCCCGGTCGTGACGTTCACAGCGGGGGGCATTGCGACCCCGGCCGACGCGTCGCTCTGCATGCAGCTCGGTGCAGACGGCGTCTTCGTCGGTTCGGGGATCTTCAAGTCGGGCAATCCCTCGCAGCGCGCACGCGCGATCGTCGAGGCGACGACGCACTACCTCGACGCGGACGTGCTCGCCCGCGTGTCGTCCGGCCTCGGCGAGGCGATGGTTGGCATCTCGACGCAGTCGCTCGATCCGAGCCAGCTGCTCGAGACCCGCGGCTGGTAGTCGCAGACCGGGTCTGTTACTGAACCCGGTAGGCGCCCAGATAGACGAGGACCTGCGCGTTCTGCGGCACCTGGCCCCCACCGAGCGGTGACTGCTGCACGATCTTGCCCGCCTGCGACTTCGACGAGACGGGGAGCTTCAGGTAGATCAGCCGCAGGTTCGCGCCGTTCACCGAGCTCAAGGCGTGCGTGAGCGTCTGGCCCGTCACGTCCGGCACCTGTTCGTTCGTGGCCGCGTTCGGGCCCTTCGAGAGGTTGATCTGAAGGTGTGAGTGGTAGGGCACGGTTGTCCCGGCCGCTTTCGCCTGATCCTCGACGGTGCCGAGCGGGTCGGATCCGGGAACGAAGAAGAGACTGGCGAGAACTCCCGCCTGACCGAGCGCCTGGACCGCGGCCGGCTCCGTCAGGCCGGAGACGTCCGGCACGGTCGCATTCGCGGGCTGAGGCGGTGGAGCGGTCGTGGTCGGCGGTGTTGTCGTCGTGGGGGCCGTCGTGGTGGCCGCCGTCGTCGTCGCGGCAGTTGTAGTGGCATCGCTCGTGGTCGTGGCGGCTGTCGCGGTCGGCACCGTCGCGGCGGGCGACTTCGCGATCACGAGGGTGATGACCGACCCCTTCGCCACCTCGGCGGACTCACGGGGCGCTTGCGAGAGAACGACGCCGGGCGTCGCCGACTGGGTCTTGAAGACTTCCTTGGGCTGCAGGCCGACCTGGCCGATCCGCACGAGCGCGTCGGCCTCTTTCATCCCGACGAAATGGGGAACCGACACCGTCGCGGCGACCGCAGTCGTGGTGAGCGCGGCGGTGGTGACCGTCGTCGTCGCCGGGTGATCCTTGTGCCGGTGCGTCAGCAGATAGGCAAGGAGGATCCCGATTGCAACCAGTGCGACAGCGCCGATACCGAGCAGGAGACCCGCGCCGATGCGTCGATCGGGTGGCGGGCCGACCGGGGGCGGCGGACCGACGACCGTCTCCCGTCGCGAGATGACGGTCGGGTCGTCAGAGGTCGGCCACGCATCGTCGGGCGGGGGAGGAGGTTGGGTCACTTGGGTAGCTCGTGCCCGTAGCCGCTCGTTGTCAATCACCTCCTGTCAATCACGGCGACAGAAGCTCGGCTGTACGCCGCGCGCGGAGGTCGAAGATCGATGCAAGCAAGCGGCGGACGACGAGGTCGGCAAGAGGTGCGAGCGGGCCGCCGGGAAGCCGGTAGCGCACGTGATCGTGGATCTCGGTGCCGCCGGCGACCGAGACGAGGCGGTGGGTGTGCTCCCACAGCCGGTACGGCCCCTCGAGCTGCAGGTCGACGAAGCTTCGCGGTGGCTGCCAGCTGGCGATGCGCGTCAGCCAGCGAACGGGCAGGCCGAAGAGGCGCAATCGGTAGCGCAGCAGCGAGCCCTCGCCGAGCGATGCCGGCGCCTCATCGATGCGAAAGCGCAGCCACGGCGGAGTGATGGCCTCGAGGTTACGTGGATCGGCGTAGAAGGCCCATGCCTCCTCGATCCCCGCAGCGACGGTCTGCGTCCGGACGAGCGTGTACTCAGCCACGTCGCGTGGATCATCCCGCCCAGACGTTCTCGAACGTGCCCAGTCGCAGCTCCTGCAGGTAGTAGAAGCGCGCGTCGTCGCTGCGGCGGAGGTACTCGTCGCCGTACGCGGCCAGGAACGCCGTGTAAGCCTCGGGCGACTCCCAGCGGTCGATCACGATGTAGCGGTCGGGCTCGTCGATGTCCCGCAGGAGCTCGGTGCCGATGTAGCCCGCGCCTCGGCGGAAGAACTGCGCCCATTCGCCGTCGGAGCCGTACGCCCGCTCGAAGTCCTCCGGGTCGCGGGCGTCGTAGCGGAAGACGAGCGCGATCATGCCGAGCCTCCAGCGTCGTACGACGGTGTCGCGCGCGTGGGCCGCGGAGGCATCAGCGCAGTCCTCCACGCTCGTGGTGCGCGGTGAAGAAGTTCTCACTCCCCGCGGTCGCCATCGCAGCGGAGGCGCTGATCTCAAGGCACAGAGCCGCCGCCGCGACGATCTGAGCGAAGCGGTAGACCTTGTCGCTGCCCGCGCAACCGATCGCCGTGAGCCAGTCGAGCGCCGAGGGAAGCGTCGTCCCTCCGCCCACCGTCCCGACCTCGAGCCCGCCAAAGCGAATCGCTGCCTGCAATCCGCCCTCGACCCGGCGCGCCGTGCCGTGAGCCATCGAGCTCGTGCCGATCATGCCGAGATCCTGGCCGGTGGCGGCGAAGATCGCTGCGATTGCCGAGGCCGGCGTGAACGCAACCGATTGCATGCCGCTCGCCACCGAGCCGTGAGTCCCGGCCCAGGAGAGCGCGTCGAGATCCGCGGCGGTCGTTCGCAGGACGCGACGGATCTGCTCGTCCGGAAGGAACGCCTCGGCGAGCACCGTCTTCCCGTGGCCGGACTGGAAGAACTCGGCAGACGGCTTCTTGTCGCCGCCCATGTTCGCCTCGAGGATCGAGCGCTCGGGTTTCACAGGCGAGCGCTGCATGACGTAGGCCATGTTCAAGGCGTAGGAGTTGCGCGTCATCATGTTCGGGCCGACGGCATCACCGGTCGTCCAGCGCCAGAGCACGTGGCACATCGGCCCGACGACGTGCGTCTTCACGTCGCGCAGCCAGGCGCGCCGCGAGAGCGACGGCTCCGTTGACGACTCGAGCCACTGCTGCATCGCCGGCACCTCGGCATCGACCCAGCGGGCGAGCGCGATCGCCTCCGCTGCGTTCTTGCACACGAAGCAGGAGGCTCGAGTGATGCGGTCGTGGAGCACGTAGGTGTGGACTGCGCCCGCCGCGAGCGCGCCGCGGGTCATCGACGAGGTCAGACCGCCCTCCGTATGCGCGAGCGGAACGTGCACCGTCTCGATCGCGCGCCCGGTCTCGACGACCGCACCGTCGTCATTGAGCTCGTACGCGCCGAGATCGATCTCGACCGGCACCGCCGAGACGGGGATGACCGCGACGCCCACGAGGGATTCCGCCGCAGCTGCGAACGGCTCGAGATCGACGGAGGTGACGAGACCGTCCGCGATGCGCATCGTTTGCCGGCGCGAATCGATCGACGCCGCATCGTTTCTCCGGGGCCAGCGCATCCGGAGAGCCTAGACTCGCTGGCCGTGGGCGCGACATCGATGAGGGGCAAGCCGCTCGCCGAGCGCATCCGGGCCGAGGTGGCGGAGCAGGTGAGGGCGATCGGCCGGATCGGGCTCGTGACGGTGCTCGTCGGCGACGACGCCGCGTCGGACGTCTACATCCGCCTGAAGCACAAGGCCGCGACCGAGGCAGGCTTCGACGCGACCGACCTCAGGCTGCCGGTCGAGACGACAGAGCAGACGCTGCTCGCGAAGATCGCCGAGCTGAATCGCTCCGACAAGGTCGACGCGATCCTCGTGCAGCTGCCACTTCCGAGTCACATCGACGAGGCACGAATCATCCGTGCGGTCGCGCCGGCGAAGGACGTCGACGGCTTCCACCCCCTGAACGCGGGGGAGCTCTACCTCGGCCGTCCGGCGATCGTCTCGGCCACGCCGCGGGGGATCATCGCGCTCCTCTCCGAGCACCGCGTGGCACTCGACGGTGCTCGCGTGGTCGTGATCGGCCGCAGCGCGATCGTCGGCAAGCCGGTCACGATGCTCCTCCAACAGGCGAACGCCACGGTGACGGTCTGCCATTCACACACGCAAGATCTCGCGCGGCACACGCTCGACGCCGACGTGCTCGTCGCGGCGGTGGGCGTGCCCGCCCTCGTCACGGCCGACATGGTGAAGGCGGGCTCGGTCGTCGTCGACGTCGGCATGAACCGCGTCGAGTCAGGGCTCGTCGGGGACGTCGATCCCGCCGCGGTGGACGTCGCGGCGCTCATGACCCCGGTTCCCGGAGGTGTCGGTCCGATGACCATCGCGTGCCTGCTCGAGAACGCCGTGCAGTGCGCCCGTTACCGCCGGGGCGAGCTCGCGTATCCCGGCTGATTCGGTGGTATCTTTTCGCGCGCTCCGTCAATGCGGCACGGCGTTTGGTCATCACACTGTCGGTATCACGCTGTACTTCCTCGAGCAAGGAGTAGTTCGCTTTGGCTGAAGGCACGGTCAAGTGGTTCTCGAACGAGAAGGGCTACGGCTTTATCGAGCGTGGCAACGGGGAGGCGGATGTCTTCGTCCACTTCTCTGCCATCGGCGGTGAGGGCTACAAGTCGCTGACCGAGGGCCAGCGCGTCTCCTTCGACGTCGTCCAGGGGGATAAGGGCCTGCAAGCGTCGAACGTCGTCGCGCTCTAGCTCGCGTTTCGGAACCAGTCGTCTGAGGGCTCCGAAAGGAGCCCTCTCTTCGTCGGGCATGGAAGGATGCGATCTGATGGCCGGGATCTCGAAGGACGAAGTGCTGCACGTCGCGCGGCTCGCGCGGCTGGACCTCTCGGGCGCCGAGGTCGAGCGGTTCCAGGTACAGCTCTCGGCGATCCTCGAGTCCGTCTCGAAAGTGTCCGAGCTCGATCTCTCGGATGTGCCGCCCACCGCGCACCCACTCGAGATCGCAAACGCCTGGGCCGACGACGAGCCGCGCCCTTCGCTGACGCGAGACGAGGTGTTCGCGAACGCCCCCGACCGGGACGACGATCTCTTTCGGGTGCCGCCCGCATGAGCGTCGACACGCTGCGGTTGACGGCCGAGGCGGCGATCGATCTGCTCGCACGCAAGGAGCTGACCGGCGAGGAGCTCTTCGACGCCTATCGCGCGGCGATCGAAATGCGCGACGGTGAGCTGCACGCATACCTGAACGTGCAGGACGAACCGAACGGCAGCGGGGTGCCGATCGCGTTGAAAGACGTGATCTCGACGAAGGGTGTGCCGACGACCGCGGGGTCGAAGATCCTCGAGAGCTACGTGCCCGTCTTCGATGCGACCGTGGCGGCGCGCTGCAAGGCTTCAGACCTGTCGTTGCTCGGGAAGACGAACACCGATGAGTTTGCGATGGGGTCGTCGACCGAGAACTCGGCGTTCGGCCCGACGCACAATCCGTGGGACCCGAGCCGTGTGCCGGGAGGATCGGGGGGAGGCAGCGCAGCCGCGGTCTCCGCGGGGCTCGCTCCCTGGGCACTTGGCTCGGATACGGGCGGTTCGATCAAGCAGCCGGCGGCGCTGTGCGGGATCGTCGGGCTGCGACCGACGTACGGCACCGTCAGCCGGTACGGGGTGGTCGCATTCGCGTCGAGCCTCGATCAGGTCGGCCCGACGACCAAGAACGTGCGGGATTGCGCGCTCCTGTACGGGATCATCTGCGGGCGTGACGAGAACGATTCGACGACGGTCGACGTGCCGCAGGTCGAGCTGCCCGTCGCCGAAGACCTGCGGGGGTTGCGCATCGGCGTTCCACGCGAGTTGAACGAGGCGGAGGGCATTGAGCCGGGCGTGCGCGCTGCGGTGCGCGCAGCGATCGACCGCGCCGCAGAGCTCGGGGCCGAAGTCGGCGAGTGCTCGCTGCCGCGCTCCGTCGACTACGGGCTCGCCTGCTACTACCTGGTGGCGCCGGCGGAGGCATCGTCGAATCTTGCGCGGTACGACGGGGTTCGGTACGGCTTGCGCAGCCAAGGCGCCGATTTTCGCGAGATGGTGATGAACACCCGCAATGACGGCCTCGGCGACGAGCCGAAGCGACGCATCATGCTGGGCACCTACGCCCTTTCGTCCGGGTACTACGACGCGTACTACGCGAAGGCCCAGAAGGTGCGCACGGTGATCAAGCGCGAGCACGACTCGGTGTTCGAGAGCTTCGACGTGATCGTCTCACCGACAAGCCCCACCGTCGCCTTCGAGCTCGGTGCGAAGACGGCCGATCCGCTCTCGATGTACCTGAACGACCTGCTGACGATCCCGTCGTGCATGGCAGGCTTGCCCGGTCTGTCGATTCCGTGCGGTCTGTCGGCCGGCTTGCCCGTCGGCTTACAGCTCGTCGGGCCTCAGTTCGGGGAGAACATGCTCTTCAAGGTCGGGCACGCACTCGAGCGTGCCCTCGCCTTCGACGGTGTGCCGGAGCGTTTGCGGTGAGCTCGTGGCAGCCGGTCATCGGTCTCGAGATCCACGTCGCGCTGAAGACGCGCACGAAGATGTTCTGCCGGTGCACGAACGGTGCCGGCGGCGAGCCGAACACGCAGACCTGCCCGGTGTGCCTTGCCTTCCCCGGCGCGCTTCCGGTCGCGAACCGCCGGGCGATCGAGGAGTGCATCAAGCTCGGCATCGCACTCGATTGCACGATCGCGGAGCGCGCCGTGTTCCACCGCAAGAACTACTTCTACCCCGATTTGCCGAAGGCGTTCCAGATCAGCCAGTACGACGAGCCGCTCTGCTCGGACGGCAGGCTGGTCGTCCCGACGGCGACGGGCGGTGTGACGATCGGCATCGTGCGCGCGCATCTCGAGGAGGACGCGGCGAAGAATGTGCACGTTGCAGTCTCGGGCCGCATCCACGGCGCGACGGCGACCCTCGTCGACTTCAACCGAGGAGGTACTCCGCTCGTCGAGATCGTCACGACGCCGGACATCCACGACGCGGAGACGGCGAAGCGCTTCTTGCAGCTGCTCCGTCAGACGATCGTCGAGCTCGACCTCTCCGACGCGGAGCTCGAGAAGGGCTCGATGCGGTTCGACGTCAACGTCTCGGTTCGCCCCGAAGGGAGCGACGAGCTGCGCACACGCACCGAGTTGAAGAACATGAACTCGTTCAACTTCGCGGCCAAGGGAATCGAGCGCGAGATCGCACGGCAGATCGGGATCTACGAGTCGGGCCGGGACGTACAGCAGGAGACATTGCACTTCGTCCCCGGCGACGAGGAGTCGCCACCGATGCGATCCAAGGAGGAGGCGCAGGACTACCGATACTTCCCGGAGCCCGACCTCGTCCCGGTGCACCCGCCGGCCGAGACGGTCGAGCGTCTGCGCGGCGAGATCGGCGAGCTCCCCGGCGCGCGCATCGAGCGCATCTCGGCGGCACTGTCGTTCTACGACGCGGACGTCCTCGTCACGGGCGGCCTCGACCGGCTGTGGTCAGCGCTCGTCGCAGCGGGTGCCGACGCGAAGGAGGCGGCGAACGTCCTTGCGAACCAGTTCGTCGCTGGCGGCACCGATCCCGAGAAGGCCGACGCCGGCGAGCTCGCGAAGCTCGTCGGCGCGCGTTCGGAGATCCCGCGCGCCGTGTTCGACGAGGCGCTCGCGAAGGTGGGGGACGCCGGCTTCAGGGCCGACCCATACCTTGCGCAGAAAGCGGTTTCCGACCTCTCCGAGCTCGATCCGGTGATCGACGGGGTGCTGGCGTCGAGCCCCGGCCAGGTCGAGCAGTACCGCGGCGGCAAACGCGGCCTCGTCGGCTTCTTCGTCGGCGCGGTGATGAAGGAGACCGGAGGCAAAGCCGATCCGCGGATCGTCAACGAGCGCGTTCGCGCGAAGCTCGACGGCTGACCGGGTTCAGCCGTTCGCGACAGAGAGCATGCCGAGGCACATCTCGTCTGTCGTCCCTTCGCCCCAGAGGACGTAGCGCGGAGTCAGCTGCTTGGAGCCGACCACGGGCTGGTCGGCGGTCGAGTTGTCGAACCTGCACGAGACGCGAACCGTGTCACCCGGCCCGACACTGACCGGATGCTCGAAGTAGTACACGTCCTGCCAGTGAAAGACCCACGCCGGGATGTGCAGCAGCGTCTGCTCCTTCGGCGTCCCGGGGTCGAGCACGATCGACACGTCCCGGCCGCGAAGATGCATATGCCCTGCAGCGCCGTAGATGGTCTGCTTCGAGCTGAAGGTCCGGTCGCACGTCGTGCTGATCGATGTGCCTGTTCCGACCGCGGTCGGGAAGTCGGCGAGTGTTTTCGAGCAGATCTTCAACAGCGCAGCCGGGATGAACGCCGCCTCGGCGCCGTACTTCGTGACCTCGTCCTGGAGCGTCCGCTGGCGATTGCACTGCGGTCCCGTGACGCCTTGCGGGCACGGCAGCTCGACCGGTGCGGCGACGAGATGCGTCTCGAGCGGGATCAGGTTCGCGGTGGCCGGCCGGAGCCGCAGTTGGGCGCTCGACCGATCGGGACCTGATGACTCGATCAGGTTGTAGTGCACCTGCATCACGATCTTCGCCCCTCGGTGCACCAGCACGCCTGTGCCCTTCGGCAGCGCGTTCGTCGTGTGGCCGGGGACCCAGGCGGCGATCCATGGCGGTTGACCCAATCGGTCGATCGCCCCGGGAGAAGCGGCGTCGACGGGAAGGTTCGGGCCGCCGAAGCACGGCCAGCCCTGCCCCAGATGGGCCGAGTTCAACTGGGTCGCCTCGGCGCCCTGCGGCCCGGCGGCCTCGTAGAGGATGACGTGATGGACGATGCCCGTGCGTTGGGGCTCGATCAGGGCGGCGGTGACGAACGCATCCTGCTTCAGCTTCGGGTCGAGCAGGAAGCAGTGGTAGTCGTCGATGCCGCCGCCCGCCGCATGGGGGGCGTATGCCTTCGTCGGCGTCAGCGTGATCGTACGCCCGGGGCCGGAGAGGCCGGCGCCGGGGGACGGCATCGTGTGGCGATCGGCGGGATCGCCGGCCGGGCCGCCCGCTGCGCTCCAGCGGGCCAGGGTCGCGAGCTCGGGCGTCGTCAGTCGACGCCGGTCGCGGCCGATGATTGCGGCCGAGTCGCTCCCGGGCATCCAGGGTGGCATCAGGCCGGCGGTGGTCATGCGGACGATCCCGGCGGCGTGCGCCTTCGCGTCGGCCGCCGTCACGAGGGCGAAGGGGGCGATGCCGCCGAGCCTGTGGCACGACGCGCACTTCGAATCCAAGATCGGCGCGACGTCGTGGTAGTACGTCGGGGCGACGGTCGCAGCGGCGGTCGAGGTCGTCGAGCCGTAGCCTCCGACGAGGGCCGCCACGCCGATCGCGACGGCGACCGCGATGAGAGCTGCCTTGCGCATCCGACGAACTGTACGCGCGAAACCGCTCGTCGTATGCTCCAGTCGTGCCCCTCGTGAGGCAGAAGCGGCGCCCCGCTCGCTGGGTGCTTGCGGTGACCGCCGTCGCGATCCTCGTCCTCGCGGCGGACATAGGCGTGTTCGTCCTCGCCCGCGACGACCCGGCCCCGGCCGAGGCCGCGCGGGTCGCGCCGGCCGGAACGGTCGCGGTGATCGACCCCGAGCGCGGGCGGCTCCTCGGCCAGGTGGCGGTCGGCGAGCAACCGACAGCGGTTCGGGCCGGCTACGGCGCCGCGTGGGTTCTGAACAAGGGCGACGGGACGGTGACACGCATCGACGCGCACTCGCACGAGGTGATCGACACGATCTCCTCCGACGCGGTAGCGAATGCTCTCACGCTCGGTGCCGGGGGCGTGTGGCTCGCCGGGCACCCTCGACGCGACCTGAGTGGCCGCCTCGAGCTGGCGGCACTCGAACGAATCAACCCGTCCACGGGCGCGATCGATCGCAGCTTCCAGACCAAGACCGGGACGACGGTGTTCGCTGCCGGCGGCGGCTCGCTGTGGTCGACGGGCTTACTCGGAGGCCATATCCGAGGGGCCGCCCGGTCGAACGCCCGGTCGGGCGTGATGAGCAAGCTCGACATCGGCATCTACGGCGACCTCGTCGCCGCGGACGGCGCGGCGGCGTACTACGTCGCGACGGCCGGCGACCGTGTCGCACGTGTCTCGACGCGAACCGGCCGGCTGACGAACTCGATGACGCTCGCGTCCGACGCGAGCCTCGCCGCCGGCAACGTCCCACCGAACCCGACCGACGTGGCGGTGGGCGGCGGCGCGCTGTGGATCAGTGAGACCGACGGGACGGTGTTGCGCGTCGAGCCGCGCCTCGGCGGAATCGTCGCGTCGATTCCGGCCTGTCGCAACGCGCTTGCGGTTGCATATGGCGAAGGGGCCGTGTGGGTCGCCTGCGGCGACAACAGTCTCGTGCGTATCGACCCGGCGACCGATGTCCCAGCCGCGCCCATCTCCCTCGGGCGTCTTCCTCGTGGCATCGCCGCGGGCGAGGGGGCGGTCTGGGTGACGCTGAATTGATCGGGTCCCTCCGCCGGCGCCGCTGGTGGGCTTCACGTGGGCTGCCGGAGCTGCGCCTGATGGCGATCGAGCACTGGGACCCCCTGCACTACTACGACGACCCGTCCCACGCCGACGCGTACGACCCCTATCTCGAGCGCGTCGGGCGCATGCTGCGGCGCGGCAAGGGCGAGGCCGAGATCGCTAACTACCTCGGCAACGTTCGCATCCTCGCGCTGCGCCGCGACGAGGACGAGCTCGTCGACGAGGAGTTTTCCGCGCGCGTCGTCGCGTGGTATTCGCTCGAAGCGCCGTCGAAGACGTAGTCGACCGCTGCGACCGCCCCGACGGCTCGCACGGAGCTCCGAAAGCGGTGTTCTATCGGGGTGACCGAGGACGCAGCACGGCGCCGCTTTGCAGCCGCCAGGGCGCGCGTGACTCTCGGAACCGAGCGCTAGGTCTTCACGGCGATGTAGAGCAGGAGGGCAGCGGCTGCGAAGCAGGCAGCGGCAGCGGAGACCGCGGTTTGCGTCAGGGCCGACGCGGCCGCCGCGGCCGCGACCGATGCGACGACGAGCACGTTCCCGCGCGGCCGCCTGCGAAGCGTCGCGACCGCCACGACCACGACCGCGACCGCGCCGAGCGAGCTCCCCGCGATCGCGACGATGCGCGGGAGGGCATCGACGTGATCCTGCGCACGCGGCACCGCGGTCGACGTGAAGCGACCATGCACGCGCATCGCCGCAGCAATGCCGAGCGCGAGCCCCGAGTAGACGAGCCCGACCACGCCTGCCCACCTGCGCCCCCACAGCGTCAACGATCCGATGCCGAGGAGCGGGGCCGAGAGCAACGCGCCCGCGAGGTAGTACACGCGGAAGGCAGGCGCATCCCAGCCATGCGCGGCGCCCCACGCCATCGCACCGGTCGCTGCCGCGAATGATGCGATCCCACCCGCCCATGCGAGGCGTCGCACGCGCACGAGCTGCCCGGCGAGCCGCAATGAGAGCAGAGCCGCACCGAACGAGAAGAGGATGTCCACGGCGATAGTCTTCCTTCTCGTGCGATGCGAACGCCTTGGACCGAGGCGTCGCTAGGCTGAGGGGGTGGCGAAGCACTACCTCTTCACGCCCGGGCCGACGCCCGTCCCACCGGAGGTGCTCGCCGCCGGCACCGAGCCGATCGTTCACCACCGCGGCGCCGATTTCCGGGTGATCTACGAGCGCACGCTCGGACGGCTGCGCGACGTGCATCGCACCACGTCCGACGTGTTGCTCTTCGCCGCGTCCGGGACGGGGGCGATGGAATCTGCGGTCGCGAACCTGTGCGGCCCCGGGGATCGCGTGGCGGTCGTCAGCCACGGCTCGTTCGGGGAACGTTGGATCTCGATCTGCGAGCATCACGGCCTCGACGTCCAGGCGATCCGGTACCAGTGGGGCGAGACGCCCGATCCAGCCGAGGTAGGCGCCGCGGTGCGCGAGTCGGGAGCCGAGCTCGTCTTCTGCCAGCAGTCGGACACCTCCACCGGCGTGGTCTCCGACGTGCGCGCGATGAAGGAGGAGATCGGCGAGCCGTTGCTCATCGTCGACGCGATCTCGTCGCTCGGCGCCGTGCCGCTCGAGACCGATGCGTGGGGAATCGATGTCGTCGTCTCCGGCTCGCAAAAGGCGCTGATGAGCCCGCCGGGCCTCGCGACGGTGTCGGTGCCCGAGCACGTCCTCGCACGCGCGACGAGCTCGCGAAGCTTCTATTTCGACTGGCGGGCGAACAAGCGCGCGCAGGACGCACTCGACGCGGCGTTCACGCCGGCCGTGTCGCTCATCCGAAGCCTCGATGTCGCACTCGGCCTCCTCCTCCACGACGGCCTGGAAAACGCGTACGAGCGGCACATCCGC
This sequence comes from Gaiellales bacterium, assembly GCA_038239825.1. Lineage (GTDB taxonomy): Bacteria > Actinomycetota > Thermoleophilia > Gaiellales > Gaiellaceae > PALSA-600. The sequence goes on along the minus strand of JBBSEJ010000039.1, from coordinate 1,520 downwards.
CTCGGGCGCGCAGCTCGCGCGGGCGTGAAGGCCATGGGGCTCGAGCTCTTCTCCCCGGACGACGACAGCTCGGCCGTCGTCACCGCCGTGCGCTGCCCCGAGGGAATCGACGGCGACGAGTTGCTCCGCCACCTCCGCGACCGCCACGGCGTCACGCTCGCGCCCGGCCAGGCGGCGCTGAAAGGAAAGATCTTCCGCATCGGTCACATCGGCTGGTTCGACGTGTTCGACATCGCAACCGCGCTCTCGGCCGTGGAGCTTTCGCTGACCGAGCTCGGCGCTGGGATCGAGCGGGGCGCGGCCGTCGTTCGCGCCTTCGAGGCCTACGAAGGGCACGTCGCGGCGTGAGAGTGCTGGTCCGCGAGACGATCGCGGATGCCGGGCTCGAGCTGCTGCGCGCCAAGTTCGACGTCGATGTCGACGACGACTCGCCGCTCGAGGAGATCGTCGGTGACTACGACGCGCTCGTCGTTCGCTCTGCGACGAAGGTGACCGCGGAAGTGATCGAGCGCGGAGCACGCCTGAAAGTGATCGGGCGTGCAGGGGTGGGCGTCGACAACGTCGACGTCGACGCGGCCACCCGGCGCGGCATCGTCGTCGCCAATGCGCCCGAGTCGAACATCGTGTCCGCCGCCGAGCACACGATCGGGTTGCTCGTCGCACTCGCACGCAACATCCCGCAAGCGCACGCCGCGTTGATCGCCGGGCGCTGGGAACGAGCGAAGTGGGGTGGGGTCGAGCTCGCGGACAAGGTGCTCGGGGTGCTCGGTTTCGGGCGGATCGGGCGCCAGGTCGCGCGCCGCGCAGTCGGGCTACAGATGAAGGTGCTCGCCTACGATCCGTTCGTCTCGTCGGAGCGGTTCCGAGAGCTCGGCGTGGAGAGCGCATCGTTCGACGAGGTGCTCGCGCGAGCGGAGTTCATCACCCTTCACCTGCCGTTGAACGACGATACGCGCCGCGCCATCGGCACCCAGGCGTTTGCGACCATGCGTGACGGCGTGCGGATCGTGAATGCCGCACGCGGTGAGCTCGTCGACGAGGCGGCACTCATTGCGGCGCTCGAGTCGGGAAAGGTCGCGGGCGCTGCGATCGATGTCTTCGAACGTGAGCCGTACGACGGCCCGCTGCTCGCTGCTCCGAACATCATCGTGACGCCACACCTTGCCGCTTCCACCGAGGAAGCACAGGATCGCGCTGGTGTGATCGTCGCCGAGCAGGTCGCTGCCGCACTGGAGGGTGGGCTCGTGACGAACGCGGTCAACATCCCGTCTGTCGGGGCTGATGACATCGAGGCGCTCGGCCCCTACATCCCGCTGGCGGCGAAACTCGGCCATCTCGCGATGGAGCTCGCCGGCGGCGACGTGCGGAAACTGCAGATCGAGGTGTACGGCGAGCTCGCGGAGTACGACACGCGGCTCCTGACGGTTGCCGCGCTGAACGGTGCGTTCCAGGGACACACCGATCAGCCCGTCAACTATGTGAATGCGCCGGTCGTCGCGGCCGATCGCGGGATCGAGGTC
>JBBSEJ010000038.1:0-27584 GCA_038239825.1 Gaiellales bacterium | reverse complement strand
GGCCTCGGTGTGCCGGGGGACGAGCCTCTGCTCGCCGACGGTGAGGTTCGCTACAAGGGCCAGCCGATCGCGGCCGTCGCGGCCGACTCGGAGGCCGCCGCGATGGCGGCGGTCGAGGCGATCGAGATCACCTTCGACGAGCGCCCCGCGCTCTTCGACATCCGGCAGGCGCTCGACCCGGACGCCCCGCAGATCCATCAGTGGGGCAACGTCTACCCCCACTACGGCCCCTACAACCACCGCCGGGTACGCAAGGGCGACATCGACCGCGCGTTCGACGAGGCCGACATGATCGTCGAGGGTGTCTACCGCCCGCAGGCGATCGAGCAGATGCCGCTCGAGACTCAGGTGGCGCTCGCGGTACCCGAAGCGAGTGGCCGGCTCACCATCTATTCGTGCACGCAGGCGATGTACTTCTCGATGGGCGTCGTCGCCGCGCACCTGCAGGTGCCGCTGAACAAGCTGAAGTTCGTCGGCGGTACCGTCGGCGGCGGCTTCGGCGGCAAGGTCGACACCGCGGCCGAGACGATCTGTGCGCTGCTCGCGCAGAAGTCGCATCGACCCGTGAAGTGGCGCTGGACGCGCGAGGAGGAGTTCCTCGCATCGTCGACTCGTGCTCCGTGGCACATCGAGCTCGCCGACGCGGTGACGAAAGACGGCTGGATCCTCGGTCGACGGACGCTCACCCTGCACGACTCGGGCGCATACGCGCGCTTCTCACCGTACGGGCTCACGAAGCACGCATTCCATCACTCCGGCGCATACACGATCCCGAACCTCCGGTTCGACGGCTTCGTATGCTTCTCCAACCGCGTGCCGACCACCGCCATGCGCGGCTTCGGCGTCACCTCGGTGTCGTTCGCCGTCGAGACGCACATGAATCGGATCGCATCGGAGCTCGGCATCGATCCGTGGGAGCTGCGGCTCAAGAATGCAAACCGCATCGGGGACACGAGCGGCAACGGCGTCGTCCTCCAGGATCCCTCGACGGTGGCCGTGACGCTCGCGGCAGCCGACCGCGTCGGGATCGAATTGCCGGCGGCCTACCGTTCCATGACCCAGGAGGCGCGCAGCGGCGATCTCTTGCCCGAGCATCTCGTCGCCCAGCAGAACCGCAGCGGAGAGGAAGACTGATGGCGAAGCATCACGGTCGCGGCTTCGCGACGATCGAGTATCCGACCGGCATGAACCAGAACGGCGATCCGAGCCAGGCGTGGATCAAGCTGAAGCCGGACGGTCGCGTCGACGTCTTCTCGGGCACGGTTGATATCGGCCAGGGCTCGAAGACGGTGCACACCCAGATCGTCGCCGATGCCCTCGGCGTCCCGTACGACTGGGTGACGATGGACAACACGAACACCGACTCCTCGGCCGTGTGCACCGGCACATTCGCCTCACGTGGCACGTTCATCGGCGGCAACGCTGTTCGCCTTGCGGCCGAGAAGGTGCGCGAGCGCATTCTCGACATCGCGTCGAAGGAGCTCGAGATCGACCCCGCCGATCTCGACATCTCGGACGGCGAGGTGATCGCGCGCGGGGCCCCTCAGAAGAAGATCAACGTCGCCGACGTCGCCGGCGCAGCAACGTACAACTACGGTGAGCTGATCAGCGGCTCATCGACAGCCCTGAAGCCGTTCGCCGACATCGACGATGCGACTGGGCAGGTGGAGATCGAACCGCATTCGGCGATCTCCTACGCCGCCTGCGTCGCCGAGGTGGAGGTGGACGACGAGACCGGCGAGGTCGTCGTCGAGAAGATGGTGCAGGTGTACGACGTCGGCCGGGCGATCAATCCGACGCTCGTCGAGGGACAGATCGAAGGGGGCGCGATCATGGGCCTGGGCCTCGCGTTGCTCGAGAACAGCTACCCCTATTACCCCTCCGTCGAGCATCGCGGCGGTCAGTTCGGCGCGTACCTCGGACCGGCGTTGCGCGACCTCCCGGAGCTCGACAATGTGATCATCGAGAATCCCTCTGCCGACGGGCCGTTCGGAGCGAAGGCGATCGGCGAGATGGCCAACAACGCCCAGCCGCCCGCAATCGCGAATGCGATCCACGACGCGATCGGCGTCTGGGTGACCGAGATGCCGGCCACCCCTGACCGGATCCTCGCCGCACTCGCCGACAAGCGCGAGCCGACGCGGGACGGCAAGCGAGTGATCTTCGACGAGGGGCTGTCGATCAGAACCGTGTCGGCCGACGGCGGCGCGGCGTTCTTCGGTACCGATGACTGAATCGGGGCTGCATGAGTGATCAAGGCCCGGGCTCCGGCTCGTTTCGAACCTGGAACGGCCGCGACTCCTGGGAGTTCGTCGACGGTGTCCGGCTGCACGCGATCGGCGGCGAGCAGGTGCTCCTCTGCCGCGTGCAGTACGCACCGGGAAAGCAGGTGCTGTGGCATTCCCACGCCGATACCGAGCAGGTGATGTTCGTCCTCGACGGTGAGGTCGAGATGACGATCGAGGACGAGACGGCCACGCTGCGGGGTGGCGACGTCGTCGTCGTCAACCGCGGGCTGCACCACAAGCTCTACTCCGAGCACGGCGTCACGTTCATCGAGGCACTCGCGCCCGTCCCGCTCGACCACGTGCCCGACCGGGGTCTCGACCTGGTGCTCGGACCCGACGGCGGCGCTCGGCACGTGGAGCGCTAGGCACATGGAAGGCTAGGCACATGCCGCTCGTCCGCGTCGAGCTGTTCGAGCGCCGGCTGACGCCCGAGCTCGAGTCGCGCCTCATCGATCGGCTGACCGAGGCGCTCCTCGCGACCCTCGAGGCGCCCGAGCTGCGCGAGCACACCTGGGTGATCGTCGAGGGTCACGACGCCCACCGTTGGGGCCGCGGCGGCAAGCCCTGGGACGAGGCGACAGGCTGACTCTTCGGTTCCCGCAGTTCGCGCACTCCGTGCAGGCGGGTAGGGCCTAAAGGCAGAGGGCTCTGTTCGCCGGCGCGTGGCGAGGATCGTGATGCCTCCCTCTGCGTCTCGTCCCTGCCCCCTCCCCTCCTCGCTCGCAGTGGTTCCGATCTGATGCTTCTCTCCGGCCGTCGTCGCAGGCATCCCACCCACGGGCCGGAGGCAGTTCCAACGCGGCGACCGGCCATCGTCGGCCAAAGGCACCGGTCGCGGGCATCCCACCCGAGGCAGCTCATCCTGCCGAAGGCGGGAAGCGTCCGCTAGGGGTGTGGACAAATCGTCACTCTCCTACGACGGTGCCTGGCACCGTTCGCCGACGGCGGGCCTCGCGGCTCGTCCCTGCAGGCAAGCGGCTACGCCAGCCGCGTGGACGGGACGTCACCCCCCTCGTAAACGGTGCCTGGCACCGTTCTCGGGCACCGTTTCTTCAGCGAGACCGATCGCGACGCCACTCACGCCAGACCCTGCGATGCCACTCGCGCCAGACCCTGCGATGCCAGACCCTGCGACGCTAGACGGGCGCCGGCGATGCGACGAGGACCAGGTCGACCGGGGCGGCGCCCGGGACGACCTCGGCCGCCTCGCGCGCATGGAGGAGCGTCGTCCGCACGATCAGCTTCGCACGCGCATAGTTGTCGAGCACCGTCGGCACCGGCGCAACCGGATGTCCGAGCGCGTAACCGGCGGCGTTCGCTCCGATCTGGCGGTAGGAGGCGAGCGTCAGCGACGGTGCCATCCCGAAGAGCTCGAGGTTGTCGAGCGGCTGCAGGTCGGCGCGATGGATCAACGTCGTTCCCTTCGATTGCAGTCCGACCGCGATTCCCGACCCCGAGAGCCGCGCACCGTCATGGCCGATGGACGCGACATCGGCGGAGCGGAGAACGCGCACGAGCCTCGGTATCCCTCCAGCACTCCGCACACCATCGATGATCGCGTCGAGCACGTCCACGTGGTGAAGCCCATTGATGGTCGCACCGAGGGCGTCACCGAAGGCCGGCCCGACGGCCACGACGACCTCGTCGGCCTGATCCCCCAAACCCGCGGGGCCGATGGCCGAGACGACCGGCTCTACCGGCGCTGCGCCGCCGAGCAATCGCGCATCGACGGCGTAGGGCAGGCGGCGAAGACGCTCCCACCGCTCACCTTCGAGCCGGTAGCCGGTGCCCGGCCCGGTGTAGAGGTTCGGGTCGTTGACCGCGGAGGCAACCGCGCCGTCGGGACCGATGATCGCCGCGGTCTGGAGGTAATCGGCCGACACCCGTTGCCGCTGCATGCCGAAGACCGCCGCGGCGACCTCCGGGAACCCGCGCCGTTCGAGGGCGATCGCGATCGCGAGTCCGCTGATCCGCTCGCCGAGCACGCGGTCGCCCGCGAGAACGTCGGCGGCGCGGTCACGATCCGGTAGGTCGCGCGAGTCGAGGCACGTGGTCGCGAGCCGCACCTCCTCATCGCTGATCGGCGGAAAGCCCAACTCGGCGAACACAGCCTGCACTGCCCCGGCGGCCCGCGCACGCACGGCGAGCGCTTCCGCCTCGGCGAGCGGTTCGAGACCGGCATCGACCTGCCAGTCACGCTGGAGCGTGAGCCACTCGTCGTAGTCGTGCGAGTCGTAGTTGCCGCCGCCGAACATGTTGTCGTAGCGCGGCATCGACGAGTACCCCGACGTGATGAAGTCGGTGCCAGGCAGGAACTGACCCATCAGCTTGGCGGTCTTGCGGATCTCGGAGTGACTTGCGATCGCGTCGTTTCCCGACGCGACCTCGAGATCGAGCCACGCGGCGAGCACGTTCTCGGCCAGCACTTCCCGAGTGCCGCCGGGCACCGAGAGAGCGAGCGCGATACAGGAGATCGAGCCGTTCTGCACACCCTGGGAGCCGGCGGCACGGATCAGCGAGAGGCAGCGCGCCTCGAGGTAGAGCATCGAGCGCCCCTCGGACTCTCCCATCAGCGCCTCCGAGCCGCCACCCGAGGTGAAGCGCACCTTCACCCCACGCGATGCGTACGCCGAGGCGAGGAAGGCCTTCGACCAGGGCGTATCGTCGCCGTCGACGAACACCGGCTCCGTCCCGTAGACCGACAGGGTCTCGGCATAGGTGACGAGTCCCTGGATCGCGAGCCGCAGGTTCAGACGCTCCTCGACCGCGCACTGGGTCATCACTCCCGGCCTGCCCGTCTGAGACCCGATGAGGAGCGCGATCGCGTTCAGGGGCGCGTACCGCGAGACACCGACCGTCGTCTCGAGCTCGGCGAAGCCGCGCGCTGCAGCCTCGGCGGCGTCGGCGGCGAGCAGTGCCGGATTTTCCTTCAGGTTCGTGACGTGGGCCTGGTTCGCAGGCGCACGGCGGGCCCGGAGCTTCTTCAGCGCGAACATCAGCTCGACCGGATCGAGCATTCCGATCACCCGCGCGAGCCGGGCCGGCGTGAGACCACGCGAGAGACGCACGAGCTCGCTGCGGTCGACGTCGACGTCCACGAGCTTCCGCGCGAGCTCGCCGTCGCCGAGCTCGGACGCGTCTGCGACGACCTCGAGGTCGAGGCCGTAGCGCGCGATGAAGTGGTCGAGGGCGTCCCAGCTCTCACGGGCGCGCCCATCGATCTCCACGATCGCTCCCTCGGAGATCACAAGTGAGGGGTCGGGGTCGTTCGGGCCGTTCATGGCGACGAGTCCGAGCTCGGCGAGTGGCTCGATCAGCACCTCTCGCCGGAGCGGGCGCTCCTCTCGCGCGCTGTACCGGGCGGAGCGTTCCCGAGGGAGCCCCTGGCTCTCGTCAGGCGACAAGCAGGCCCCGCGTGCCGTAGACCTGCATCGCGTCGCGCACGAAGGCTGCATTGAGCGGCGCGCCGAGCGCCTCGAGCCGCTCCGCCCACGACTCGAGCTCGGCGGCCGACGAACGGTGTGGACGAAGCGCGGTGTAGATCTCGAGGATCGTGTCGTCCGGTAGCGGCGCGAGCTCGGCCGCGCGCCGTAGGTTGTCGGCGAGCTGCGAGCGTCCGGCCGCGTCGGCGACTTCGGCCTGCAGCCGCAGCGTCGCCGGCGTCGCGCGCAACTCGGAGGCGTCGAGCTCCGGGTCGAAGGTCAACGCCTCGAGCGCGAGGCCACCGGGCGTCGAGACGAGATCCGGCCGCTCCGAGCCGAGTGGGTAGTCCCGACGCGGGTCGAAGGCCATGAGGGAAAACGGTATACAAATGCTCCATGAGCAACCACTACGACTTCGCCGAGCGCGTCGCGCTCGTCACCGGCGGCGCGAGCGGGATCGGCGCCGCGACGGTCGAGCGCCTGCGCCGGGGTGGCGCCGACGTCCACGTCTTCGACCTCGCGAACGGAGACGACGTGCGCGACTCCGCCCAGCTCGCAGCCGCGGTGGCGCGCCTCCCGCGGCTCGACGTGCTCGTCTGCGCGGCCGGCGTCGGCGGGGACTCCCAGCACACCGAGGACGTGAGCGACGAGGAGTGGGAGCGGGTTCACGCGATCAACCTGAACGGCGTCTTCTACGCCAACCGCGCCGCGATCCCGAAGATGAAAGCCGGCGGCTACGGCCGCATCGTCAACATCGCCTCGATCGCCGGCAAAGAGGGGAACCCGATGGCCGGGGCCTACTCCTCGTCGAAGGGCGCGGTGATCGCGCTGACGAAGGCGATCGGCAAGGACGTCGCCGGTTCCGGCATCCTCGTCAACTGCATCGCCCCGGCGGTGATCGACACCCCGATTCTGGGCCAGATCTCCGCGGAGCACATCGCCTATATGACCGCGCGAATCCCACTCGGCAGGGTCGGCGATCCCGCGGAGGTGGCGGCGCTCGTCAGCTGGCTCGCGAGCGAGGAGGTGTCGTTCTCGACAGGGGCCTGCTACGACATCTCCGGCGGGCGGGCGACCTATTGATCCGGTTCGTCCGCGCGCGTCCGCGCGGAGGCGCGGCGCGAGTCGGGCGACTCGAAGGAGGCCTCGTCCACCTACTCGACCACGACGACCCGCTCGCCGCGCTGCGGGGCGAAGGGGCCGTCGAAGGAGTCCACGCGCTCGACTCGCTCGAGCTCTTGCCGCCAGTCGAGGCGCCGGAGATCTGGTGCGCGGGCGTCACCTACGAACGCAGTCGCGACGCGCGCGTCGAGGAAGCGCAGACCGAGGCGCGTGACGTCTATGCCCTCGTCTACGTCGCCGACCGGCCCGAGCTCTTCCTCAAGGACGCAGCGATGCGCCGCACCGTCGGCCCGGGAGGAGCGATCCGCGTGCGCAGCGACGCGCACTGGAACGTGCCTGAGCCGGAGCTCGGTCTCGTCCTCGGCGATGACGGCAGCCCGGTTGCGATCACGATCGGCAACGACGTCTCGAGCCGCGACATCGAGGGGGCGAACCCGCTGTACATCCCGCAGGCGAAGATCTTCGCAGGAGCATGCGCGATCGGCCCGGCGCTTGCGGTGCCCGACGACTGGCACGCACCACTCTCGATCCGACTGCGGATCACGGGGCCGTACGGCGCAGAGCTCTTTGCCGGTGAGACCTCGACGGGGAACATGAAGCGCTCCCCGCTCGAACTCGCGGCGTGGCTCCTGCGCGACAACCCGGTTCCACCCGGCTCGGTGCTGCTCACGGGCACCGGCCTCGTCCCGCCCGACGACTACACGCTCGAGCCCGGGCACGTCGTCGAGATCGAGATCGAGGGCATTGGCATCCTCGTGAGCACGGTTGCCGCTTGAAGGCAGGTACGGTGAACGAGATACGGCGAAGACCACGAAAGGTGGCGAAGTGAGCGACATCCTCGACGCACCGGCACGGACGGCGCGGCTGAACTACGTGAACGGCGCCTGGGTGCCGTCCACCTCGGGAGCGACGTACACACGGGTCAATCCGATGCGACCCGACGAAGACGTCGGTGAGTTCTCCGCGTCGACGGAAGCGGACGCCGACGCGGCCGTCGCGGCTGCGGCCGCCGCGTTCGACGGGTGGTCGAGGCTCCCCGCCGCGCGGCGTGGGGCATATCTCACGGCCGCCGCCGCCGCCCTCGAGGCGCGCGCCGAGAAGATTGCCCGCGACATGTCGACCGAGATGGGCAAGCCGCTGCGGGAGGCCCGGGGCGAGACGGCTCGCGCCTCGCAGATCCTGCGCTACGCGGCCGGCGAGGCGTTCCGTCCGGTCGGAGAGCATTTCGAGCAGTCGCTGACAGGCGCGCAGGTCTCGACGCGCCGCCGCGCCGTTGGTGTCGTCGGGCTGATCACGCCGTGGAACTTCCCGATCGCGATTCCCATCTGGAAGCTCGCACCGGCGTTGATCTACGGCAACACGGTGGTCTTGAAGCTCGCCTACGAGGCTCCCGCGACGGGACTGCACATCGCCGAGGCGTTCGCCGAGGCCGAGCTGCCGGCCGGCGCCCTGAACGTGCTCACGGGCCGCGGCTCGACCGTCGGGGCAGCGCTCGTCGAGGATCCGCACGTCCGTGCGATCTCGTTCACCGGCTCGGTCGCCACCGGCCACGGCGTGCGTGACAGCGCAACGAGGGCGGGCAAGCGGGTGCAGCTCGAGCTCGGAGGCCACAATCCGATGATCGTCATGGACGATGCGGACCTCGGCCGCTCGGTCGAGGCCGCGTATGCCGGAGCGTTCTGGTCGGCCGGCCAGAAGTGCACCGCGACGCGGCGCATCTACGTGCAGGCCGCGGCCTACGACGCGTTCCGCGAGCAGTTTCTGGCCCGGATCGAGCGCGGGCGGGTCGGCGACCCGCTCGACCCCGAGGTCGAGGTGGGGCCGATCGTCAACGAGTCCCAGTTCGACGAGATCGTCGCAGCGATCGCACGCGGACGGTCGGACGGCGGCACGGTGATCGCCGGTGGCGAGCGGGCCGACGAACGCGGCTATCTCATGCCGCCGACCGTGTTCGAGGGCGTCGGCGACACCGCATTCCTCTCCTGCGAGGAGGTCTTCGGGCCCGTCGTCTCGCTCTATCGCTTCTCGAGCCTCGACGAGGCGCTCGCCCGCGCAAACGCAGTCGAGTTCGGACTCTCGACCGCGATCTTCACCTCGAATCTCGCAAGCGCGGCGCGGTTCACCGACGAGGCGCAGGCTGGCCTGATCCACGTCAACTCGCAAACCGCCGGCGCCGAGGTGCACGTGCCGTTCGGCGGCATCAAGGCGAGCGGCTTCGGCCCCCACGAGCAAGGACGCGCGGCGATGGAGTTCTATACCGAGACGGTCACCGTCTACGTCGATCCATGAGCGCCGGCGAGGAGCGGTTCCTCGTCACGGGCGCGCTCGGCTGTATCGGCGCCTGGAGCTGTGCCGTCCTCGTCCAGTCGGGCGTCCCGGTCATCGGCTTCGATCTCGGGACCGACGACCGGCGCCTCCGTCTCGTCGGCGCGGAGAGCGTGCATGTGTGGCGTGGCGACATCACCGACCGCGCGGCGCTCGATCGCGCCCTCGACGAGCACGCCATCACACATGTCATCCATCTCGCCGCGCTCCTCATTCCGCAGATCAAGGTGAACCCCCCACTCGGGACGGCGATCAACATCGGCGGGACAGTGAACGTGCTCGATGCAGCGAAGACTCGCGGCATCCGGGTGGCCTACGCGAGCTCGGCGGCCGTCTACTCGCAGTCCGACGACACCGGCGAGCCCGTTCCCAACGACGCCGTTGGCCACCCGACCACGTTCTACGGTGTGCACAAGCAGGCGTGTGAGGGACTCGCGCGCATCTTCTGGCAGGAGGAACGGGTCCCGTCGATCGGTCTTCGCCCGTTCGTGGTCTACGGGCCGGGACGCGACGCGGGTCTCACCGCCTCACCGAGCCTCGCAATGGCGGCCGCCGCGCGCGGCGACGACTCGCAGATCGCGTTCGGCGGCCGCACACAGCTGCAGTACGCCCCCGATGTGGCGCGCGCCTTCGTCGCCGCCGCGCGCGCCGCGACCGAAAGCGCGCGCGCCTTCAACCTCGGTGGGCCGGCGGAGACCCTGGCCGACTGCGCCAGGGCGATCGAGGAGGTGGCGAGCGTCACGTGCGCGGTCGACGAGGGCACGCAGCTCCCGTTTCCCACCGAGTTCGACAACGGCACGCTCGAAGGGGCGGTGGGGCCGATCAGCTGGACACCGCTCGCGGATGGCGTTCGCCAGACGATCGATCTGCTGAGAGCCTCGCGGGGCTGAACGACGCGTCGACGACGATCAGGATCGCCGCCATGCCGGCGATCGCCCAGAGCACGGCGTCGAACCCACCGGTCAGGTCGCGTAACGCACCGAGGAGCAGCGGCGAGCTCGCCGAGAGGGTGTAGCCGACGCCGAGCATCATCCCGGCGAGCGCCGCAACCTCGGCGGGGCGCTCGGCCGCGTCGAGCGGCAGTGTCATCGTCAACGGGAAGAGCGGGCCGATCGCGATCCCGAGGAGCACGGCCCACCCGAAGCCGCCTGCAGGCCAGAGCACGATCCCGAGGAGTGCGCCGAGCTGAAGGGACGCAGCGCCGGCGAGCCACCCTCGCCGTGAGCCCCAGTGGTCGGCGGCCCATGCGACGAAGAACCCGCACGGGATCGTCACCGTGTTGAGAACGGCCAGCAACTCGCCGGCCGAGGACTGACTCCAGCCACGCTCGACGTAGGCGTCCGGCAGCCACGCATTGAGCCCGTAGAAGACCGACGACATGAAGAAGAACGCCGCCACGAGGCGCCACGCGAGCAACCGGCGGATCGGGAGCCGCAACGGCCGAATGTCCACCTTGACGTGAGTCGGCTCCGTGCGCGTCAGCCAGAGCCACAGGACGGCGAGCGCCGCCGAGACCGCGCCGAAGACGAGGAGCGGCGTCCGCCAGCCGCCGGCAACATGTGCGAGCGGCACCGCCGCCGCGGCGGCGATCGCAGAGCCGATCGTGATCCCCGCCGTGTAGACCCCGGTTGCGAAACCGGGGCGATCGGCGAAGCGCTCCTTCACCGCCACCGGCAGCATCGCGCCCGCGAGCCCCATTCCGACGCCGACGGGAAAGGTCAGGAAGATCACGGCGATCGCCCCGGGGGCGATCGCGCGGGCGACACCGAAGACGCCGATGAGCGCGAGCGCGAAAGCGATCGCGCGGCGCGAGCCGATCCGGCCCGAGAGGAACGAGGCAGGAGGCGCGAAGAGCCCCATGCAGAGCACGGGGATCGTTCCGAGCAGCCCGACGACCGCGTGCGTGACGTCGAGGTCGCTCCGGACCAGGGGCAGGAGCGGGCCGATGCCGACGAGTTGGGGCCGCAGCGCCATCGCGGCCAGGAAGAGCGCGACGAGCAGCGGCGCGCGCTTCACCGAGTTTTCAGATCGTCTCGTAGAACGTGCGCTCGCGCGACTCCATCAGCTCGAACAGGCCGCCGATCGCCAGGCGCTGGAAATGCTCGCTCGCGCCGTGCTCTTCGAACGCTGCTTTGTCGCGATACTGCTCGTAGAAGAGGAATGACCTCGCGTCCTCGGGATCGCGACAGGGGACATAGGCCTCACAGCCAGGTTCCTCACGCGTGGCGGCTGCGAGCTCCGCGGCGACCTGAGCCGCGTGCTCATCCTCACCTTCCTTCGCTTTCATGCGCACGACCAGTACGAACGACATACGCGCCTCTCTTTCTCCGGACGTTTCGAGGGTTTCTTTACCCGGCTGTGACCGGGTTCGAGATCGAGCCCACGCCGTCGATCTCGATCGTGATCTCGTCGCCCGCCTTCAGCCAGACGGGAGGATCGCGGAACGCGCCGACACCAGCGGGCGTCCCGGTGATGATGAGATCGCCCGGCTCGAGCGTGATCGCCTGCGAGACGAACGACACGACCTCGGCGACCCCGAAGATCATGTTCGCGGTCGATGAGTCCTGCATCACCTCACCGTTCAGGATCGCGCGTATCGGCAGCGACTGTGGGTCGGGAACCTCACCCGCCGGCACGAGGTCGCCGACGGGCAGGAACGTGTCGAGTGACTTGCCGCGGACCCACTGGCCGTCGGCGAACTGGAGATCGCGGCCCGAGACGTCGTTCGCGACGACGTAGCCCTGTACGAAGTCGAGTGCATCGGCGGCGGCGACACCGCTCGCGCGCCGACCGATCACGATCCCGAGCTCGGCCTCGTAGTCGACCTGTTGCGAGATCGCAGGGATGCGAATTGCCTCGCCGCTCCCGATCAGCGTGTTCGGCCACTTCGCGAAGAGCAGCGGGCGCTCGGGGAGCGCGACACCCTGCTCCTCGGCATGGTCGCGGTAGTTGAGACCGACGCAGACGATCTTCTGAGGGAGGTTGATCATGTCTTCGAGCCTACTATTCCGCTGCGCACCAGCGCGTCGATGTCGTCGTCCGCGTAACCGAGCTCGCGCAGCACCTCGATCGAATGCTCGCCGAGGAGCGGCGGCGGCAGCTCGTGGGCGAGACGATCGCCGTCGACCTGCAACGGCGAGGCGACGATGTCGAGACCGTCGACTCGCTGCAGCATGCCGTTCGCGCGCGTCTGCGGATGCTCCCCGACCTCGGCGAGATCCTGCACCGGCGCGACCGGGATCCCGGCGAGCGCCTCCAGCCAGTGGGCGGAGGAGTGTGCGGCCAGCTGCTCGCGGATCTCGGGCAGAAGCAGGTCGCGGTTCACGAGTCGGTCGGGATTGCTGCCGAAGCGCGGATCGTCGGCGAGGCCGGGACGCCCGATCCGCTCGCAGAGCAGACGGAACAGGCGGTCGTTCGCGGCGGCAACCATCAGCTCGCCGTCGGAAGTCGCGAAGACCTCGTACGGCGCAATCAGCGGGAACGCGGTGCCGTGCCGTCCGGGGACGGCGCCGGTGCGCAGCACGGCGGCAAGTTGGTAGCCGACGAGGGAGAGCGCGGTGTCGTAGAGCGCCACGCCGACGTCCCGGCCGCGACCTGTCGACGAGCGCTCCAGCAGCGCCGCGACGACTCCGAGCGCAGCCCACACGCCGGTCCCTATGTCGACGACGGATGCGCCGACGCGGACACCGGGCCGGTCTGCCTCCCCGGTGATGCTCATCAGGCCGGCGAACGCCTGCATCAACGGGTCGTAACCGGGCTCGCCCGCCAGTGGACCGTGCGTCCCGAACGCGCGGATCGAGCAGTAGACGAGCTTGTCGTTCCGCGCGCGCAGCGCGTCGCTGCCAAAGCCGAGCCGCTCTGCGGCGCCCGTGCGCAGCGACTGGACGAGCACATCGGCCCGGTCGACGAGTCGCAACAGCGCCTCGTGGCCGCGCTCGTCCTTGAAATCGAGCGCGAGCGAGCGCTTCGAGCGGTTGGCGGCGAAGAACATGACACTGCCGCCGTCGAAGAAGGACGGCCCCCACGCCCGGGCCTCGTCGCCGCGACCCGGGTGCTCGACCTTGACGACCTCGGCGCCCAGCCCGCCCAGGATCTCGGTGCACGTCGGGCCGGCGAGCGAAGAGGTGAGATCGACCACACGGATGCCGGCGAGCGGCGCGAAGCTCATCGCTCGAATGTACCCAAGCATTCGGGTTAGGATCGTCGGATGGCAACCAACGAGAAGCGAGCGCCGAAGCTCGGCATGAACATGCTGCTCTGGTCGACCGACGTGACGGGCGCCGAGCACGACGCCACCTTCGAGTTGCTCCGAGAGATCGGGTACGACGGAGTCGAGATCCCGATCTTCGACGCGGAAGTCGACAAGTACGAGCGTCTGGGCAGGCGCCTGAAGGAACTCGGGCTCGAGACGCTCGGGGTGGGTGCGCGCTCCGCCGACACGAGCCCGATCAGCGCCGACCCCGAGGTCAGAGCACGGGGTCTCGCGGCGACGAACGCGGCGGTCGACGCCTGCGCGGCGCTCGGCGCGCGCACCCTCTGCGGCCCGCTCGAAGCGCCCCTCGGCGAGTTCAGCGGCACCGGCCCGACGCGCGAAGAGCGTGCGCGCTCGGTCGAGAGCCTGCGCGCGGCCGCCGAGCACGCGGCGACGCGCGATGTCACGCTCGTCGTCGAATACCTCAACCGCTTCGAGATGTATCTCGTGAATTGCGCGGAGGACGCGGCCGAGCTCGTCCGCGAAGTCGACCACCCGAATTGCCGCCTGATGTACGACACGTTTCACGCGCACATCGAGGAGGCCGATCCGCGGGCGGCGCTGCAGTCGTGCGCCGACGTGCTCGTACATTTCCACGCGTCCGAGAACCATCGGGGCACGCCGGGCAGCGGCCAAGTCGACTGGGACACCACCTTCGAGGCGCTCGCCGAGATCGGTTACGACGGCTGGGTGGTGATCGAGGCGTTCGGGGATTCGCTGCCCGACCTCGCCGCGGCGACCAAGGTCTGGCGGCGGACGTTCACGAACGAGGAGCAGCTTGCGCGCGACGGCGCCTCGTTCCTGCGGCCTCGTCTGCAGCAACTCGCAGCCTGAACGTGTCGCGTCCGCGCGTCCACGTCACGGGCGCAGTTCCGGCCGCCGTCGAAGCGGCGATCGCCGAGAGCTTCGCGATCGTCCGCGACGCGAGCCAGGCGGACGGTGTCCTCGCGCTGATCACCACACGGATCGACGATGGCTTCCTCGCGGCGGCAGGAGCCGAGCTGCGCATCGTTGCGAACTACGGCGTCGGGGTGGACAACATCGATCTCGCCGCCGCGGCGAAGCACCGGATCGTCGTCACGAACACACCGGACGTGCTGACCGACACCACGGCGGAACTCGCAATCGCACTCGCTCTGTCGCTCCTGCGGCGCGTCGCCGAGGGCGACCGTTTTCTGCGAGCGAGGCGAGCGTGGGGCTTCGGCCTCGAGTTCATGCTCGGCGAAGGCCTGCGCGGGAAACGGTTCGCGGTCGTCGGCCCAGGGCGCATCGGCCGCGCGACGGCACGGCTCGCGGAGGCCTTCGGTGCGGAGCCCGTCTTCGTGGGACGCGGTGAGCTCCGAAGCTGCCTCCCCCACGCCGACATCGTGAGCCTCCACTGTCCGCTGACGCCTGAGACGAGACATCTCATCGACGCACAGGCTCTGGCGCTGCTCCGGCCGAGTGCCGTCCTCGTGAACACGGCACGCGGCGCGATTGTCGACGAGCGCGCCCTCGTCGCGGCGCTGCGGGCCGGCACGCTGGCGGGCGCGGCCCTCGATGTGTTCGAGCACGAGCCGGCGGTGACGGAGGAGCTGCTGTCGTTCGAGAACGTCGTCGTGACGCCACATCTCGGCAGCGCGACGCGGGCGACGCGTGAAGCGATGGGCCTGTCGGCGGTCGGCGCGCTGCGCACGTTCCTCCTCGAGGGACGGCAACCGGCGAACACGGTCGCAGGAAGTAGGATCGACACTCCGTGAGCCCTGGTCGCATCCGTCATACGGTCAGCTTCACCTTGCGTCATGGAGCGGGCTCCCCCGAGGAGTCGTCGTTCCTCGCCGCCGCCCGGGCGCTCCACGCGATCGGCGGGGTCGAGGCGTTCGAGCTGCTCCGCCAGGTCGGCGCGAAAAGCGACTATCGGTTCGGAATCTCGATGGAGTTCGCCGACCAGGCGGCCTACGACGGCTACAACGGGCACCCGGCGCACGTCCGCTTCGTGACGGAGCGATGGGACCTCGAGGTGGTGGATTTTCTCGAGCTCGACTTCGCGGGCCTCGTCTCTGCCGGCGACTGAGCCGACGCCCCCGGCCGGGCCACGTGGTGCCCCGGGGGTGCCCAAATCGGGTGGTCCACACTTCGGGCGCCGGATTCCGACGATCCGGCGGTCGCGACCGCGATTCTCCGCGCCACGCGTCGCGTGCTGGTAGGTGTACGGCGACTTCGCGGCGATGCGCTCGACTTCGACGCCATCGCGATTCGCGACCCCCGTCGCGCGGGATTGCTGCACGACATCGGCAAGCTGGGCCGTCCCGAACTCGATCCTCGACAAATCCGGGCTCACGCCGTTCTCGAGCATCGCCGCCGTCGCGGGCGCGCACCACGAGAAGCTCGACGGCAGCGGCTACTGGCGGGGTCTCACCCGCAGCGACATCTCGCCGGCCGCACGCATCCTTGCGGTCGCGGACATCTACGAGGCGCTGACCGCCGAGCGCCCGTACCGGGTCGCACTCGCGCACGAGCAGGCGCTCGAGATCCTGACGCGGGAGGCACGCGAGGGCAAGCTCTGGCACGAGGCGGTCGATGCGCTCCGCCTCGCGCTCGCCGGCGCCGGGCACGAGCTCGCCGCTTAGAGGAGTACTCCACCCTCTTGCTCGGGAGCGACGGGCCAACGGGCACTCTTCGCTTCGTGCCGTTGCCACCCCTCTCGGTCCTCGATCTCGCCCCCATCGGGGAAGGAGCGTCACCCGGGGACGCGCTCCGCAACTCTCTCGACCTCGCGCTCCACGTCGAGCGCCTCGGCTACAACCGGTTCTGGCTCGCAGAGCATCACAACGCGATCGGAATCGCGAGCGCCGCGACGGCCGTCGTGATCGCGCACGTCGCGGGCGGGACGCGAACGATTCGGGTGGGAGCCGGCGGCATCATGCTGCCGAACCATGCGCCGATCGTGATCGCAGAGCAATTCGGCACGCTCGAGGCGCTGCACCCGGGTCGCATCGACCTCGGTCTCGGCCGCGCACCCGGCACCGATCAATTGACCGTACGTGCGCTTCGCCGCGATCCGATGAGCGCGGAGCGCTTCCCGCAAGACGTCCTCGAGCTTCAGCACTACCTCGCCGACGCCACGCCGGGCCAGGCGGTGCGGGCGACCCCGGGCGCCGGCTCCCGCGTCCCGCTCTGGATCCTCGGGTCGAGCATCTTCGGCGCGCAGCTGGCGGCGATGCTCGGGTTGCCCTACGCCTTCGCTTCGCACTTCGCGCCGGCTGCGCTGCTGCCGGCCCTCGAGACGTATCGAGCGACGTTCCGGCCGTCGGAGCAACTGCTGGAGCCTTACGCGATGGTCGCCGCAAACGTCGTCGTCGCCGACGACGACGAGACGGCGACGAGGCTCCACACCTCGGTGCAGCAGTCCTTCACGAACATCCTGCGCGGCGCGCGCGGACGGCTGCCTCCCCCGATCGACGACATCGAGGGGTACTGGACGCCCTTCGAGAAGGAGCGAGCGTCAGCCATGCTCGACCGTTCGTTCGTCGGTGCGCCGCAGACGGTGCACCGGGACCTCGTGCGGTTCGTCGCCGAGACCGGCGCTGACGAGCTGATCATCGCTGCCGCGATCCACGACCACGCGGCCCGGCGACGGTCCTACGAGCTCCTGGCTCGTAGCTCGTGACGCTTCACGACGTGGGCCGCGCTCTGCGGCGTCCACCCGGGGCGGCAGCGTATGCCTTTCCGCTCCGCACGGGAGCGCGGTCGACCGTTCAGCCGACCGTGAACATGCAGAACGCCGAGAGCACCGCGAAGAAGTGACGGCCACGATGAAGAAGCCGGGAGAGGACGAAGAACCGCATGTGACGCGGACTCGGAAGCCGGTGCGGCGTTACAGCGTCGCGGAACCCGATCACGCAGTATCCCGCTACCCTGCCGGCGCCGCGGTCGTGCGACGAAGGAACAGAGGGGGTCGAGGAGATCGATGGTGCGCCGTTTCCTGACTCTCGCTGTGACGCTGGCAGCCGTCGGTGCCGGCGGCGCGATCGCCGCGGTCACGTCAACGGACCCCGCAGGAACGGTGATCGAGAACGGAGCGAAGGTCTTCCCGCTCGTGTTGGCGAAAGGGCCAGACGCCGGAGCGACGACTCCCGGCGGCTCGGACGCTCTGGCCGAGATCGCATCGGCCGGGGCGACGACGCTGAAGATCGGGCCGGCGACGACTGCGTGGACGTCCGCGGACATCGCCGACGCCGAGCGGCTGGATCGTGCGGCGGCTGCACACGGACTGTCGACCTGGGTGAATCTGAGCACGGAATCGCAAGCGACCCCGGGATCGACGAACGACGCGCTGCTTGCGCAGGTCGTGTCATCGCTGAAAGCCGACCCGGGTGCCGGCGCGATCGCGCTGTGGAAGGGCGCAGACGAGCCGCTCTTCAGCGGTATCAGTCCGGCGGCGCTGCAGTTTGCCTACTGCCGGGCGACTGGCCGAGGCAGCGTCTCCTGGTGTGGCAGCGAGCCCGTGCTCGACTCCGACCACGCGTGGGTGACGGTCGAGGCGCCCCGTGGCACAGCGCCACAACTCGAGCCGTACAGCAGCGTCACCGACCTGCACGGCGTCGACGTCTACCCCGTCACGCTCGCCGCTCCTGCACCCGACCTGCATGCGGTCGGCCGCTGGACGAGCACGCTCGCTCAGGTCACGCCGAACCGGGCCGTCTGGACGACGATTCAGATCTGCGCCAGCGGGAGCTCCGACAGCGCATCGGGCACGTTCATCCTGCCGACCTTCGCGCAGGAGCGGTACATGGCCTACGACGCCATCATCAACGGGGCTCGAAGTCTCGCCTTCTACGGCGGGAACATCGCGGGCTGCTTCAGCCCTTCGGATCGCACCGCCGGTTGGAACTGGACGTTCTGGGGCTCAGTGCTGAAACCTCTCCTCGGCGAGCTGAACTCCCTCAGCCCGCTCGCACCTGCGCTCGTCAACGGAGCGACCACACAGGCGATGACGACCAGCGACTCCTCGACGCAGGCGATCAGCCGCGCGGGTGCGGGTACTGACCTGTGGGTGATTGCGGCACGCGGGGGCAGTGGCAGCGCAGCCGTCACGATGAGCGGCCTGCCGGCGGGAGTCACCAACGGGACGGTGTACACCGAGGGTCGCTCGATCGCCGTCGCGAACGGCACCTTTACCGACGACTTCTCGCAGTGGGCCGTCCACGTCTACCAATTCGTTCCGAGCGCGGCGCCGTTGCCCACGATCGCTTCCTTCGCTCCGGCGTCCGGTTCGCCCGGCACCACGGTCGCGATCAGAGGCGCCAACCTGGGCGGAGCGACCGCCGTCGAGTTCGGCACGGTCGCCGCCGCCTTCTCGCTCGTCTCAGCCGGTGAGATCGACACCACCGTGCCGGCCGGTGCAGCGACGGCACCGATCCGCGTGACGACGGGCGGTGGGACGGCCGTGACCTCGGTGCCGTTCACGCTCTCGCCGGTGCCTCCACCGCCGCCGGACGTGGGTAGCGGCGGCAGCAGCTCGTCCATGCCCGACCTGAGCGTCACGCTCGTGCCGCGCCTCGGTTCGATCGGTCCCGGCGACGCGGACGAGGTGATCGCCTCCGTCAGGAATGCGGGCGGCACGGGCTCGCTCCAAACCCATCTCGCCGTGCAGCTTCCCCCGACGCTCTCGCTTCTCGGCCCACCTTTCTTCGAACGCGGCTCCGGGTGTGTCGGCACATCGTCGATCGACTGTTTCCTCGACTACATCCCCGGCGGGCAGGAAACCAGGGTGATCCTCGAGGTGCGGGCCTCGGCGCCTGGAGCGCAGACGATCTCTGCGACCGTGTCATCCGATCGGGACTCGAACCTCGGCAACAACACGGCGATGGCGAGCGTCCAGGTGGCGGCCGCGACGCCGCCGCTGTCCCCGACCTCGCCCGGAACGGTCAAGCGCGGAAAGACACTGAACGGCGACGCGCGCGCGAACCGTCTGACGGGCACGGCGTACGCCGACGTTCTCAACGGCTTCGGTGGCAATGACGTTCTCGAGGGCGGCGGGGGCGACGACATCCTGACCGGCGGGTCGGGCAACGACATCCTGAAGGCCGGGCCGGGGAGCGACACGGTGCGCGCGAGAGACGGGTCGCGCGACACGGTCGACTGCGGCGCGGGTCGCGATCTGGTGCTCGCCGACCGCGTCGACCGCGTCGCGAGGAACTGCGAGCAGGTTCGCCGGCGCTGAGGAGGCCGTCACGGCGGTCACGGGCGGGGTGGCGGGCTCACACCGTTCCTGCGGTGCGGCCCTCCGCGTTCCCGGTGCTCCGTTGCTCCCGAGTTGCGCGTTCCTGCGTTTGGTCGGTTCCGATCGTTCCTGTGCACGGAGGTCGAGGCCACCGCCGCTCGCATCCGAGCGGCGCCGGCATCCCACCGGGAGTGCCACCTCCAACCGGCGCCCAACCGTCACGACACTCTGTAACGGTGCCTGGCACCGAAGCTTTTCGACCTCACCCCGAGCATGCCGACACCCACACGACTCCGCCAGGGCTGTGGGCTGATCGTCACACACCGGTAACGGTGCCTGGCACCGGGGCCTGGCACCGGCGCGACCCGAGGCGTGACGTTTGCACAGGACCGGCGAACGTTGCCGGTTGCACTAGCTCGCGCGGCGCAGGAGTCCCTCGACCTGATGGGCGGCCGGGGACTCCGGGGGCAGCTTTCCGAGTGCCTCACTGAGCAGCTCACGACCGCGAGTCTCAGCGCCCTGCTTGAGCAGCGTGAAACCGAGATTCGCGATCACTCGTCCCTGCTCCGGATCGGCTTCACGCTCACGGAGGATCTGGAGCGACTGCTCGAACCGCTCGATCGCAGCCTCGTTGTCCCCCGTCGCCGCGAGCGCGAGCGCGAGGCTGTTCAGTGTCGGTGCCTGCGCGTGACGATCGTCGATCGACTCGAAGATCGCGAGCGCCTCGATGTGCAGCGCGGCCGCGTCCGCAGGGCTTCCTGCGCGGCGAAGCTGGGCGCCTCGCGCGTTCAGCTGGAGGGCGCGGCGGCGCTCGTCATCGAGCCTCGGCTCCTTTCGGGGAGGCGTGATCCCGCCCTGATCGGAGCCGGCGTAGGGCCACCCGTAGAACTCACTCGTCCCTTCGTGCGACACGTCTGGCGTCTGCGGCGAGCCGACAGGCCGGACGGCCTGCGCCAGCACGTAGGCCCGGCGCACCGCGACGACACCCTGCTCGTGGGCGATCGTCCCCGCATGCGTCACCAGGGTCACGATGCGCCGCCTCGCCGTCTGCGAACTCACTCGCCGGAGCACGTGTGCGAGGTCGAGCCCCTCGAGACCACGGCGCCGAATCTCACGTCCGAGCAGGGCGAGCGCCCCTGCGACGCCTACGGTGACGGCGATCGCCAGAACGACCCACCCGAGCCCGACGGCGACGAAGACGCCGCCGAAGACGAGGCTCACCCCGGCGAGAGCCAGCACGCGCTGACGCAAACGCGCCTCCCGGCTCGAGCGCTCGAGCGGTTCAGGCGACGAAAGACGACCACGATGGCTCATTCGGCGTTCTTCGCCCTCACACCGCCACGTCCTGCGCCGCCGGCCCACCGGTGCTTGCTATGCCTCGCCCGGCGCGGCGCGTTCAAGAACCTCCGAGCGCTCAGAGCGCGCACCTATCCTCCTCCGGATGGAGCCGCAAGTCGCGCGGGCGCGCGCCGTCGTGAAGTCGTTCGGCTCCGAGGGCGCAGCCCGCCGTGTGCTGGACGGCGTCGACCTCGATCTCGCGCGCGGTGAGCTCGTCGCGGTGGTCGGGCGCTCCGGGTCAGGGAAGTCGTCGCTCCTCAACCTGCTCGGAGCGCTCGACCGCGCCGATGAGGGAACGATCGAGGTCGCTGGCGTCAGGCTCGACCGTGAAGGCGACGCCGGTCTGACACGATTCCGGAGACATCACGTCGGCTTCATCTTTCAGATGTTCCACCTCCTCCCCGAGCTGTCGGGTCGCGAGAACGTCCTGCTGGCCGCGCGTCTCGGCGGTGACCGACGGCGCAGCGAGACGCGCGCGCGCGAGCTGATCGCATCGCTCGGGCTCGCAGAGGCAGCCGACCGACTCCCGCACAGCATCTCGGGGGGCGAGCAGCAGCGGTTCGCGATCGCCCGCGCGCTCGTCAACGACCCGGATCTCGTCCTCGCCGACGAGCCGACCGGGAATCTGGATCTGGAGGCGGCCGAGAGCGTTCTCGACCTCCTTCGCACGATCGCCGACGACGGCCGGGCGGTGCTTCTCGTCACCCACGACACGGAGGCGACGTCGCGCGCCGACCGTGTGATCGTGTTGCGCGACGGGCAGCTCAGCGCGTGAATGCCGCGCTCGCGCACGCGTTCGCCCGCTTGCGGCGGCGCCGCGGGCGCGCCCTCCTCGGCGCGGCGGGGATCGCGCTCGTGGGGGCGATGGTCGGCGCGGCTCTGACGATTGCGTTCAGCCTGTCGACCGGCTTCGATCGTGCGGCCCGAACCGCCGACCTCCCCGACGTCGAGGCGCGCTTCGACCCGCGACCCGTCGGCCAGGTCGACGCGCGCACGCGCGCTCTTCCGGACGTCTCGAGCCTCGCCTACCGACTCGAGACGCGCGGGGCGGAGATCCGGTCGGAGGGCCGGGAGAATGAGCATGCCAAGCTGGAGGGAATCCGACCGGGACGTCGTGGCTATGCGATCGTCGCGGGCCGAGACCTGTCGGGAGCTCCGGGCGAGGTCGTGATCGAGCGTGGGCTCGCAAGCACGTGGGGGATCGGTGCCGGCGCCGACCTCGACGTCTACGTCTATCCCGGCGGCCACGGATCCCTCCATGTGGTGGGCGTCGCCGTCGCGCCCGACGATCTCGCCTACCCGCTCACGAACGGACCGCGTCTCTACGTTCCCTACGAGACCGTCCGGGAGCTGTCCGCCGCCCCGCCGAGCGCCGTCAACGTCGCCCTCCTCTGGGCCCACGACCCGAAGCTCGTCGACGTGCTGCTGGCCCAGGCGCGCGTTGCGAGCTTCGGACTGACGGGGCTGCAGTTCGTGACCAAGCGCGGGATCGAGATCCAGATCGGTCAGGCGGCGGGGATCGTCGTCTCCCTGCTGACCGCATTCTCGATCGTCGTCGTCGGCGCGGCCGGGGCGCTGCTCGCAGCGTCGGCGACCGCCGAGGTGGAGCGTCGCCGCTCCTCGATCGGGCTCTTGCGCGCGCTCGGCGTGGGACGCGCAGCGGTGGGCGGGGCGTTCGCCGCGGAGGCGGCGGCCCTCGCCGCGACAGCGGCGGTCCTCGGATTGATCGCGGGAGCTGCCGCGGTCGTCTACCCGACGGGCAGGCTGCTCGACGACCTGAACGAGCTCGGCCCCGGCTTCGTGCTCGCCGGGCCGCTCGCTCTCGCGCTCGTCGGCATCGTCGCACTCGTGTCCCTCGCGTCGGCCTGGCCCGCCTGGCGAGCTGCTTCCCGGCCTCCGGTCGAGACACTGCGCCAGTCGGATCTCGTCTCGCCGCCACGGCGCCTCGTGCTGCCGGGCGGTGCGTTCGGTCTCGGGCTGCGACTCGGGATCTCGCGGCCGGTGCGGAGCGTCGCGACCGCGGGCGTCCTCGCCGCAGCGATCTCGATCGTCCTCCTGCTCCTCACGCTGGCCTCGACGCTCGGCCGGCTGGAGACGGACGCAGGCACGCTCGGCAAGCGCTACGGCCTCGAGGTGCAGGCACCCGCTGCTGCCGCGGCCCACATCGCGCGACTGCCGGGAGTCGCAGGAGCGACCGCTCGCTATGAGACGGACGCCGCAGACTCGTTTCAGCTCGGGGAGCCGTTTCGCCTGATCGCCTACGCCCGCGATCACACTCGATTCGAGGCGCCGGTTCTCGCGCAGGGCCGGCGGGCGACACGAGTCGGTGAGGCGGAGGTCGG
Source organism: Gaiellales bacterium (assembly GCA_038239825.1). GTDB lineage: Bacteria > Actinomycetota > Thermoleophilia > Gaiellales > Gaiellaceae > PALSA-600. The sequence goes on along the minus strand of JBBSEJ010000038.1, from coordinate 4,290 downwards.
GCTCGGGCTCGCGCAGGCGCTGAATCTCCATCCGGGGGCGACGCTCGCCGCGCAGCTGACGTCCGGAGCCGAGGTTCGCTACCGCGTCGTCGGGATCGTGCGGGCACTCGACAACGAGGGTCGGATCGCCTATGTCGCGGCTGCGCCGCTCCTGCGTGCCGATCGCTCGCTCACGCCGACGATCGCGGTCTTGCTGAGGGCGGGAGTACGCGGAGCCACCGTGCAGCGCGAGCTGGCCGCGGCCGGCTTCGCCGGCGCGGCGCCCGGCGGGCCGACCTCGAGCGCCGGCGGGCTGCTCGGTGTCATCGCACTGCTGCTCCGGAGCGTCGCGGCAGTCGTCGCACTCGTCTGTCTCTACGTGCTCACACAGACCCTCGTGCTGACTGCGGAGGAGCGCCGCGGCGCCGTCGCCATCCTGCGTGCCGTCGGAGGCAGCCGACGCGACGTCACCTTCGTGTTCGCCGGCGCCGCGGCGATCGTCGTCGCGCTCGCCGCGCCGATAGGCCTGTTGCTCGAGCGAGCCGTCGTCGGGCCGTCGGTGCAACGCCTGAGCGCGTCGTACGTGTCGCTCGCGCTCGCACCGACCCTGCTGCAGACCCTCATCGTCGTCGTCGGTGTGCTCGCGGTCGCCGGCGTCGCGTGCTCCGTGGTGGCGCGCGCCACGGTTCGGCGCGAGATCGTGTTCGGATTGCGGGGAGATTGACTCAGCGGTAGAGCGCGGCGTTGCGATCGCGACGCGACCCGGCGCCGCCCCTTGCGCGCTCCTGGTAGTCGAGAAACGCGAGATCGCGCGACACGCGGGCCAGTGGCGCGCGGTCGTCGACGTGGTCGATCAGCCATGTCTGGAGCACGACGCCTCCGCCGGCCGTGGCGAGCAGGCGGAACGCGCGGGCCTGCTGCGGGTAGTCGACCAGCGACGACGTCGTGACCATCCAGTACCCGCCGGCAGCCGTACGGCGCGGGGAGATCGAGTTGCGGTGCTTGTCGCCCGTGACGGCGGCGACGACGTGCGGGTCGGCGTCGAGGAGCGCGAGTACCGGAGCGGCACCGGCCGTGTCGGGTAGGACGTTGCTCGAGAACACGATCACGAAGCGGTTCCCGGCCGCCCGCAGCGCCCGGCGCAGCCAGACGGTCTGATCCGGGCGCCACACCCCGCCGGCGCCGACGTCACGACGAACCGTGTCGAGCGCGATCGCCCGGACGCGCGGCCCGAGGTCGAAGGTGTAGTCGAGGAGCGGCCCGGCACCGCCGTGGCCACTCGCTGCACGCAGGCGGCGCAGGACCTCCGCGGCGCCGAGCTCACGCCGGCGCCGATCGGGCGGCACGTGCACGGACGTCCCCGGAAGCCCGCGCGCGAGCAGCTGGTCGATCGCGCGGGGCGGCAGCACCTCGGCCCGCGCTAGGTCGCTCGCCGACGCATCGAGGCGCACGAGCTTCCGGTTGCCGACTGCAATCGCCCGTGTCCGGGCCGTCGGCGCGTAGTTGCCCTGCACGAGCAGATCATGGTTTCCGACGAGGGGGTACCAGGGAGCGTCGAGCCCTGCTGCGGTGAACGGCCGCTCCGCCGCAGCGAGCAGCCCGGCGTGCACCGGCGGGTCGACTCCCGGGCGGTAGTAGAACGGATCCGGGTTCGCGGCCGATTGCACACCGTCATAGCCACGCGCGCCACTGTCCGGATTCACCCGGCCGCCGTGCAGGACGCCGAGCGCCTCGGCGAGCTCGTTCGACTGTGCGTTGTCGATCAGGTCACCCGTGATCACGACCGCCTGTGGCCGCAGCAGCCGCAGAGCACGAACCGTGGCGTCCAGAACCTGTCCGCTCAACGCCTCCTGGGGGCGGAAGGCGGATGTGAACGGCGGCCCGAGTCGGTCGAGCGGCTCGAGCCGAGCGGGCGACTCCTCGTCGAGCACGTGCGCGTCCGTGATCTGCGCAAAGAACGCCAATTGGCGAAGCGGCCGTGCGCGCGGCGCCAGATCGCGTCGCGCAATCAGCGGCTCGCCTGGGCCGCGCTCGAGAACGCCGTCGCCGTTGCGATCCGCGTAGGTCGCCTGCAGTGTCGAGCCCGACTGCGGCAGCGGACGCGCGCGGCTCGCAGAGCAGCCCGCGACGAGGACGGTCGCGGCGGCCAGAGCTGGAACGAGGCGAAGGAAGTTCAGACGGCGTAGCTTCGCAAATCTCCGTGTGCTCGCCGCGACGCTCCTAACGATTCGATAAACGAGACGCGACGCGCACAGCTCGGCGGGAGTCCCGTGTTTTGCTGGGCGAATGCGCGGACAGCATCGACGTATGCCACTGCGGATCGCAGCGATCATTTCTGCGGTGGGCGCGGTGGTGAGTTTTCTGGCCGCGCGTGCGGCCGGGCTCGAGACGACCGATTCGCTCACGATCGTCGGGCTCGCCGGCGGTGCGGCAGTCGGCGTCGGACTCGTCGGCGCACTCGTCCTCTACGGTGCTCGTGGACACACGATCACCGTGCAGGCCGGGATCGTCGCGGTCACCTCGGTCGTCGCCGTGATCGGCTCCATGATCGCGGCCAGCAGCTCGCTGTTCTCCGCGAGCAGCGAGACCGGGGCGCTCGCTGCGACGCTGATCGTGTCCGGCACGGTCGCCGTTCTGGTGTCGCTCGCTCTCGGCGTGCGCGTCGACGCCGACCGTCGTAGGGTGATCGAGGCGACCCATCAGGTCGCCCGTGGCGACACCGTCTCGATCGAGACCCCGGCGACCGAGGAGTTCGCCGACGTCGCTCACGAGGTCGAGCGGATGGCCGCCGAGCTCGCAGAGGCGCAGTCGCGTGAGCGATCACTCGACCGGTCGCGCCGCGAGCTCGTCGCCTGGGTCTCGCACGATCTACGGACTCCGCTCGCACGTCTCCGCGCCGTCGTCGAGGCGCTCCAGGATCGAATCGCGGACGACCCCGAGACGATCCGCTCCTACTACCGGACGCTCGACGTCGAGACGCTGCGGCTGAGCAAGCTGATCGACGACCTGTTCGAGCTCAGTCGCATCAGCGCCGGAACGCTCGAGCTGCAGTTCGAGTCGCTGTCGGTCGCCGAGCTCGTCTCAGATGTCGTCGCCTCGGCACACGAGGTTGCAGATCGGAAAGGCGTCCGGCTCGACCTCAGGGTCGAGGCGCGCCCCCGAGGCCGGATCTCACCGTCCCACATCGAGCGCGCGCTCGGCAATCTGCTCGACAACGCGATCCGTCACACGGCGACGGGCGGCAAGATCGGTGTCGTCGTCGGCGAGTCACCCGACCACATCCAGGTGTTGGTCGAGGACGGCTGTGGCGGCATTCCGTCGGCCGAGCTGGCGCGTCTCAGCGACCCCACGCGCCGCCCCACCGACCTCCACATGACGACAACGAACCCGGGGCTCGGCCTGATCATCGCGCGAGGAATGGTCGAGGCTCACTCGGGTCGGTTGTCGGCGGCGAACGCCGGCGAGGGCTGCTGCTTCACGATCGAGCTGCCTCGCGAACCCGGCGCCGCGGGCACGGGTGCGGAGCCGACGAACCGGTAGCCGACACCCCAGACCGTCTCGATCAGCGCCGGTTTTGCGGGATCGTGCTCGATCTTCTCGCGCAGCCGTTGCATGTGCACGGTCACCGTCGCGGTGCCGCCGATCCTGTAGCCCCACACGTGCTCGAGCAGCTGCTCGCGCGGGAATGCCTGCCCCGGGTGCCGCATCAGGAAGACGAGCAGGTCGAACTCGCGGGCCGTGAGGCGCGCCGGAACACCGTCGAGGGTCGCCTCGCGACCGAACGGATCGACGACGAGTGTGCCATGAACGAGTGGCGCCACGCCACGATCCTCGCCCGACGAGGCGCCCTCACTGCGCCGGAGCACCGCACGAACCCGCGCAGCGACCTCGCGATTGGAGAACGGCTTCACGATGTAGTCATCGGCGCCCAGCTCGAGCCCCATCACGCGATCGCTCTCCTCCCCGCGGGCCGAGAGGATCACCACCGGCATGACACCCGCCTTGCGCACGTTCTTGCAGATCTCGAAGCCGCTGACACCCGGGAGCATGACATCGAGAATCACGAGATCCGGCTTCAGATCAGCGATCGCAGTCAATGCGGTGGTGCCGTCGTCGACCACGGTGACGGCGAATCCGTCCCGGTCGAGATAGTGACTGAGCACGCTCGAAACGGTCTCGTCGTCCTCGACGATGAGGATCTTCAGTTTCACGGCCGGAAGTCTGACACGACTCCTCCGGTCGGGGGGGCCGGGCCCCATGAGGGCCCCCCCCCCCGCGCGCGCGCCCCCGACGGGGGGGGGGGCGGCGGGG
>JBBSEJ010000037.1:0-28881 GCA_038239825.1 Gaiellales bacterium | reverse complement strand
GACCATCTCCACCTGCAACGTCGCCGCCTGGCCCTTCACCTGCCCCATCGCCATCCCGCACCCCCTGCTCGACCGACGGACGAGTCGAGCATAGGACCCCGGTCGGACCTCACCCGGCCAGACTTTTTGGACAGGCCCTTAAGCCACTGCTGATCCTCGCCCTCAACGGTCGAGTGCTACGACGTGACTCACGTGTTGTCTATTTAGATTACAGCACGCCGACAGCCCTACCTGATGGGAGTGGACTGGAGGGGTCGACGGCCTTTGAGCGGTGGTTTAGCCAGAGCCCGATGGTGATGAGCCAAAACGGGAGCAGTATGAATCCGAAAAACCCGACTGGGGTCAGGAGTGAAAGGCCAATCGCGATCGTCAGCAAGGCCAGCCACTTTGGAAGCATCCGGTTGGCGCGTGCGCCGAGGCCGGTCGCGAGGAGCACGGCGGCGAAGGCGGCGTTCCAGCCCAGCCAGTCGTAGGAGTGCAGTTGGTTGAGCGTGTAGACGGCTTGCCGGTTCCCTTCGTGGGCCGCGTTGGTCATTGCCGCTTCGAGCATCCCGACAATCGCGAATGTTGCAGCCGCGAGGAGCGTCCCGCCGAAGGCGACCAGCCCATAGCCGGTGCCGTTCTCCTCCTCGAGCCGCTGCCGCAATCCGGCCCCGAAGAAGATGAGCAGAAATGCGATCACCGGCGCGATGATCAGCCCGATGATCTGGTGTTGGCCGCGGTTTGCGTGCCAGTATGAGAACGTAGCTGCGACCGCGGACTCACTCGGCGGGTCGTTCCGCAGCACCACCAGCGCCCCGACGAACAATAGGCCCGCGAGGACCCCGGCGATCGGGAGAAATCGATCGAAACGGCTGAGTGTCATTGGTCCCTCCGTCGTCTAGGTGTCTGCGCACGCTTGCGCGCCGCCCCACCCGACGCTAGGAGGCGGTGACGCGATCGCCTAGGCAGCAGGCACCGGGTTCCGTATCGGTGCTAACACCGAGATCTCAGACCCCAGACGCCTGAAGATACGCCAACACGGCACGAACTCGGCGGTGGTCGTCGCCGCTGAGCGAGAGGTCGAGCTTGCCGAGGATCGACCTCACGTGCGTCTCGACGGTCCTGGCGGTCAGCCAGAGCCGCTTGGCGATCGCCGCGTTCGAAAGCCCCTCCGCCATCAACCCCAGCACCTCAAGTTCGCGCGGGGTCAGCTCCGCGAGCGCCTCTTGCCGCGAACGCGGCGCGACCAGCGTGGCGACGACCTCCGGGTCGAGCGCCGAGCCTCCGTCGGATACACGCCGCGCCGCGTCAAGGAAGTCGTCGACGTCCAGCACCCGATGCTTGAGCAGGTAGCCGAATCCGCCTCCGCTCGAGACGAGCTCAAGGGCGTGACGAGTCTCGACGTGCTGCGAGAGAACAAGCACGGCCGTGCCCGGATATTCCCGCCGTATCGTCGCCGCGGCCCGCATGCCTTCGTCGCTGTAATCAGGCGGCATACGTACATCGACGACAGCGAGATCGGGCTCGTGCTCCTCGACAACGGCGACCAGCGCTTCTGCGTCACCGACGCGTGCGACGACGTCGTGTCCGTCGTCCTCGAGCAGTCCGGCCAGCCCTTCCCGCAGCAAGACGGCATCTTCGGCGATCACGATCCGCACGGCAGCTCCGCCTCGATCCGCGTCCCTCGACCAGGCGGGCTGACGATCCTCAGCGTGCCTCCCTGCGCCCTCACCCGGTCGGTCAAACCGAGCAGGCCAGTTCCGTTCGACGGACTCGCACCACCGACTCCGTCGTCAGCGACCAGCAGCCGCAAGGTCTGGTTCATGAGCTTCGCCTCGACGCGAAGACGCGAAGCTGCTCCGTGCTTGACGGAATTCGTCACAGCTTCGCAGACGACGAAGTAGGCAGCCGCCTCCAGCTGGTCTGGCAGCCGATCCGTGGTCGCCTCGAGCTCGACCGGTATCGGCGAGCCGCGCGCAAGATCGGCGAGGGCGGCCGCCAACCCCTCGTCCAGGCGCGGCGGACGCACGCCGGCCGCGATCGTCCGCAAGTCGTCGATGACGCGGCCCACTTCATCGACGGCGGAATCGAGGGCGGGCCCGAGTAGCTTCGCCTCGCGCGGAAGCGATCGCTGCAGGCGCCGAAGCACGATCCCCAAGGCCACGAGCCGCTGCTGGGCGCCGTCGTGCAGATCGCGTTCCAGCCGCAGCCGCTCTTCGTATCCAGCCTGCACAACCCGGGCTCTTGACTGCTCGACCTCAGCGAGCTGAAGTCGTACTCCGACACGTAGACGGCTGATCTCGATCGCGAGGCTTGCGGCAGCCAGGACGCTTCGCAGAAGATCAGGACGCTCGAGCAACACCCGGCTATGCCTGAGTAGGCCGATCTCCTGCCCACGCCGCTCGATCCTCGTCAGCGTCCCTCCGGCCCCGATCGGTTCGGCGACCACACCGAAACGATCCGTATACGAATCAGTCGCCGGCAGACGAAAGAACAGCTCGGCGCTCGGGTCACGCAGGACAGAGGCGAGAACGGCGCCGACGTCCTCCGGCTCACGGCGACCATCGCGCACCTCCTCCACGAACACGCGAACGCGCCGCAGCCCCTCGTAGCGGCGCCGATCGAAGCGCCAGTCCACGCCAGCCTGCGTTCGGCCCTGCAACGGCCGAAACGCAACCGCGACCACGAGAACAGCAAGCGCTGTCGCCCACGTCGAGCCGCGACCGACAACGACTCCGCTCGCCAGAGAGACGACGCCGTAAAGGAGACCCAACGAAGCGCTCAGAACACCGTAAACGAGCGTGCGATTGATCAGCCAATCGATCTCGTACAACTGGTAGCGCGTCACGGCAACCCCGACCGCAAGCGCAACAGCGGCCTCCATCGCAAGAAGAAACGGGACGACGGCATCATTGCCGGCGCCGAACAAAGCCCCGCCAAGAAGGAAACCAACGACGCCCAACGGCACGAGCGTGACGGCGTAACCCAGCCAAAGCATCTGCAACCGCTCTACGCCGCGCGAGCGCCTGTATCGAGTCCGTGCCGCCGCTACGCCGACAAAGAGACTCGCGAACATCGCGAGCCAAACTGGCCCACGCAGGAACCCGACCGCCGCCGGCAGCCGCAACGGAAACGGATTCGACACATCCGAAAACGGCGCCTCGAGGCGATCGGCCAGCAACAAGAAGAACATCAGCACCACCATCGACACGGCCGCGAAAAACGCCAACGAACGCCACCTCCGCGACGGAAGCCGACCATCCGGAAACACGAACGCCACCGCCAAAGGCCAGGCGAAGAACACCGGCCAAAGCGAAGAAACCAATGCAGCCCAGCGCCCGCCAGGAAGAGAGCCCGGATGCGCGTCGAGCGCAACCCACGCATACGGCGTAGCGGCAAACAAGATCGCGAGCGACAACGCTCCCAACACCAGAATCCAGCCAATCGGATTACGATCTCGCCGCCCAACGATCAACGCCCCAAGTACGGCCGGAGCCGCAACAGCCCCGGCCAAGAACGGGTACAACCAGACACGATTCGAACCATGAACCTGCTCGCCCGCGGCAACCCGATCCAACACCAGCCCCGCCGCGCACACAACCAGCGCGGCGAACGCACAAACACCACAAGTTAGACGAAGACGCAACGCCACATCCCCATACTCGTTCAGCAGCGCCCTCCTAGCCACCGTGCTGGTACCGGGATACGCCTACCGCGTCAGATAGAAATCCGGAGCGGCTCTCCGTAAGACCGAGAGCGCAAGCTGGAAGATGCACAACAGAACCGCAACCGGTCCCGGAACGACGGTGGCACACTTGCCAACCTCGACCGACGCATCCGCCACAAATTCGAAGCTCCGCACAAATCGCACTTTGGCCCACGGACATCACCGGAGGTCACCCTTCTCCTCCCGGAAGTGATCATCTCCGGCGAGGCGGTGCCCGACAGGGCTCTTAACCGCGCAGCCGACTGTCAAGCTAGAGCGTCGTGGTCAAATCCTGGTCAAAGACCCATGGTCAATGACCACGACCAACGGCGAAGCGGCGGCACAGCTCATGCGCCGCAAGCGACTAATAGCAACAAACAGCCTCCCGCGGCGAAGCATCTCGTACAAATCGCACCCAGGAGGTCGGCGGTTCGAGCCCGCCTAGCTCCACTATTTGTTCGTTACTCAAACCGCGAGGCCCTCTCAGGCCTCGCGGTTTTTCTTTTGCCTCGGCCTCTCGAGGCGGATGAGGCCGTCCTGGTCGCCCTTCAGGCGCAGGACTGTGTCAACGGTGAGGAAGTCGCAGGCGAGGCTGGTCGCTGCGTGCGCGCGCAGGAACGAGCGTCAGTCCAGCCGGTCGCTCAGGTGCCGGCGGGACACCAGCCGCCTTCAGAACGTTGTGCACCAGTGTCGCCGACACGTCGATCCCGAGTTTGCGCAGTTCCCCGACGATCCGGACGTAGCCCCAGTTCGCGTTCTCGCGCGCAAGCCGCAGAATCAACTCGCGCGCCGAGCCGTCGATCGGGGGCCGGCCTGGACGCTGACTCGGATAGGTCCAGTGGCGCGCGACGAATCCCCGGTGCCAGCGCAGAAGCGTCTCCGGCCTCACGATCAAGGCATGCCAGTTAGCGGCGCTGCACCACCCGACCGAGGCTGCGAGCAGCAGCCGGTCGCGCACCGCGAGCTGCGGCCTGCTCACCTGCCGCCGCAGGGTCACCAGCTCATGCCGCAACACACCAGAATCTCGAGCTCCTTCGATCGCTCCCGGCCCGTGAACAGCACCACCAACTCGAGCAGACGGCATGCGAGGACATATAGAAACGACACAGCAAGAGCACTTCCAGAAGACAGGGCCCGCCACGCTAACCGCGACCTCCGCACGCGCCGCCTAAACCTGCCCAGCCGCGCGGCCGAGTTTATGCACCCCGCGGCCCGCGATCCCGATACCGGAAGCGACGCGGCCGGGGTAGGGCCTCAGTCTTCGGTCACTTGCAAAACAAGTGGGTGTTGCGGAGTTGCACCTCTCACAGGTTCTCGAAGGGCCAACTACAAGCGAGCGAGACCCTCAGGTCCGCGCCTTTCCGCTCAGGCGGCCTCCTCGGTACCGGTTGCACGCTCCCGCTGCCCGGCGATGTAGTCGCGATACCAGTAGAAGCTGCCCTTCGGGACGCGATCGAGGGTTGCGTAGTCGACGTAGATGAGCCCGAACCGCTTCCAGTAGCCCCACGCCCACTCGAAGTTGTCGAGCAGCGACCACGCGAAGTATCCGCGCAGCGGAACGCCGAGCGTGACCGCGCGCGACGCGCCGGCGAGGTACTGCTCGAGGTAGGACTGCCTCTCGACGTCACGCACGCTGCCGTCGTGGCCGCGGACATCGGCGTACGCCGCGCCGTTCTCGGTCACGTAGATCGCAGGCACCTGGTACTCACGATGGAGGCGCAGCAGCAGATCCTGGAGACCCTCTGGGACGACCTCCCAGCCCATATCGGTGCGATCGACATCGGCGCGCCGCACGATCTGCGAGCGGCCACCGTTCGCGTCCGCCGCGACGAGCGGCGACGTGTAGTTGTTGACACCGAGGAAGTCGATCGGCGCCGCGATCGTCTCGAGGTCGCCTTCGCGCACCTCGGGCATGATCTCCGCCCAAGCCTCGAGCATGTCCTCCGGATACGAGCCGCGGAAGAGCGGGTCAAGGAACCACCGGTTGTGCAGCCCGTCGACCCAGCGGGCCGCCGCGATGTCCTCGGCCGACTCGCTCGCCGCGTAGGGATTGTCGAGGTTCAGTGTGATTCCCACCTCCGACCCGGGGGAGTTGCGCCGCAGGATCTCGACCGCGCGGCCATGCGAGAGGAGCAGATGATGGGCGGTCGCGAGCGCATCGGCATCCGACTCGCGCCCGGGTGCGTGGTGGCCCCATCCGTGACCGATCCACGAGACGACCCACGGCTCGTTGTGGGTGATCCAGTGGCCGACGCGGTCGCCGAGACGCTCGGAGACGGCCTCGACGTACTCGCAGTAGGCATCGACCGTGTCGCGCACCGGCCAGCCGCCAAGTTCCTCGAGCGCCTGCGGGGTATCCCAGTGGAAGAGCGTCACGTACGGAGCGATCCCGTTGCCGAGCAGCTCGTCGACGAGCCGGTCGTAGAAATCGAGCCCGGCCGCGTTCACCTTCCCTCGTCCTTCGGGCAGCACCCGGGGCCAGGCGATCGAGAACCGGAACGCGTCGAGACCGAGCTCGCGCATCAGCGCGATGTCGTCGCGGTAGCGGTGGTAGAAGTTGCAGGCGACCGCACCGTTGTCGCCGTTGCGCACCTTGCCCGGGGTCGCACAGAAGCGATCCCAGACGCTTTCGCCGCGACCGTCCTCGTTCGAAGCTCCTTCGATCTGGTACGCGGCCGTCGCGGCGCCCCAGACGAACTCGGCCGGGAAGGCTCTAGTGATTTGGCTCGACATGGTTGTCCTCTCGGATGGCAGGCGACGGAGCAGTGACATGGCAGCGCGCGCTCTGGCCCGGCTCGGCAGCGACGAGCTCCGGGCTGACGTGGGAGCAGACGCCGATGCGGAGTGGGCAGCGCTCGACGAAGCGGCAGCCGGGTGCAGGGTCGACGGCCGCTGCGGCGAGCCCCTTGCGGATCTCGGTGCGCTCGCGGGCGCCCGCGGCCGGGTCGGGCACCGACGCAAGCAGCAGCTTCGTGTACGGGTGCAAGGGGGCGTGGAGCACGCGTTCGGCAGGCCCTTGCTCGACGATCTGGCCGGCGTACATCACCAGCACGGTGTCCGCCACGTAGCGCGCGCTCGCAAGGTCGTGCGTGACGTAGAGGAAGGCCAGCCGCTCGCGCTCCTTCAGGTCGAGCATCAAGTTGAGGATCCCGGCACGAATCGATACGTCGAGCATCGAGGTCGGCTCGTCGGCGACGAGGACGGTCGGCTCGGCGGCGAGCGCGCGGGCGATCGCAACACGCTGACGCTGCCCGCCGGACAGCTCGTGCGGGTACTTCTCTGTGAACGTCTCCGCCGGGACGAGGCCGACCGTCTCGAGCAGCTCATGCAGCCGTTCCTCGATGCGCGCGCGGGGCACGCGGTCGTGGATCTTCAGCGGTCGAGTCAAGTGGTAGCGGACCGTCTTCACCGGGTTCAGCGATCCGAACGGATCCTGGAAGATCATCTGCACCTGCGACCGGTACCGCAGGAGGTCGCGACGCCGACGATCGCCCGTGACGTCGTTTCCCTCGAATAGAACAGATCCACTCGTCGGGTCGTAGAGCCGAGCGAGCAACCGGGCGACGGTGCTCTTGCCGCTGCCGCTCTCTCCGACGAGTGCCGTGATCGTGCCCGGGCGCAAGGCGAACGTGACGTCGTCGACCGCGTGCACGTGGCTGCGCCGGCCGAGCAGCCGGTTGTCGGCGGCGAAATGCTTGGTCAGACCGCGGACTTCGAGCGGCGCGGAGATCGAAACGGTCACGCCGGTTGCTCCACGAGATGACAGGCGACCTCGTGCGCGGGCTCGATCTCGCGCAATTGCGGCGCAACGGTCGTCTGCAGCGTGTGCAGTGCGCTCGACTCGCTCGTGCAGTGCGGGCAGCGCGGATGAAAGCGGCAGCCTGGCGGCGGCGACGACAGGTCGGGCGGCGAGCCGGGGATGCCGGTCATCCGTTCGAGTGGCCCCGTGACCGACGGGAAGGAGCGGATCAGTCCGAGCGTGTACGGATGCCTGGCCGATGTGCGCAGCCTTTCGGCCGGCGCCTGTTCGACGATCTCACCTGCGTACATGATCGCGACGCGGTGCGCGACCTCGAAGAGCAGTGAGAGATCGTGCGTGATGAAGAGCACTGCAAAATCGAGCTCGCGCTGGAGATCGCGCACCTGCTGCAGGATCTCGCGCTGCACGACGACGTCGAGCGCGGTCGTCGGCTCGTCAAGGATCACGAGCTCGGGCTGGAGAGCAAGCGCCATTGCGATAATCACGCGTTGCCGCATGCCACCGGAGAGCTCATGCGGGTAGGCGCGGATCCTGCGCCTGTCGATGCCGACGAGGTCCAGCAGCTCCGCCGCACGCGCGAGGGCCGCCGACTTCGAGATGCGCTCGTGCGCCTGCATCATGTCGACGAACTGGGCGCCGACACGCATCACGGGATTGAGCGCATTCATGGCGCTCTGGAAGACCATCGAGACGTTCCGCCAGCGATAGCGTCGCAGCTCCTCGTCGCTCAACGTTGTCAGCTCTTGACCGCGAAACAGGATGGCGCCTTCGGTGATCCGCGCTGGCGGGCGGAGGATCTGCATCAGGGTGTTGGCGACGGTCGTCTTGCCACAGCCGGACTCACCCGCGAGGCCGAGGATCTCGCCGGCGCCGATCTTCAGGTCGATGCCGTCGACCGCGACGACGTCGCCGTAGGCGACGGTCAGGCCGCGCACCTCGATCAGCGTCTCGTGGACGACCGGGCCCGTTTGCTGCTGCGTCTCACGCGCCATGGCCGTCACTTTGACCGCCCGAGCTTCCGCAGTCTCGGGTTGCTGACCTCGTCGATCCCGGCGAGCAGGAATACGAGGCCGACAACGGTGATAACGAGGGCGAGGCCCGGGAACAGGAAGGGCCACCATTCACCCTGCAGCACTGTCGAGTTCGTCTGCGCCCAGTACAGGACCATGCCCCAACTGACGTGGCTCGTGTCGCCGAGGCCGAGGAACTCGAGACCCGCGTCGACGAGCAGTGCGATGTAGAAGACGAGCACGAACGCAGCGGCGATGCGGCTGATCATGTTCGGCATCAGCTCACCGAAGACGATTCGCCACGTCGACTCCCCGGCAACCTTCGCCGCCTGGACGAAATCGCGGCTCTTCAGTGAGAGCGCCTGACCGCGCAGGATACGAGCCTCGAACGACCACAGCGTCAGACCGAGCACCAGGATCATTGTCGTCATGCCGCGGGCCTTGAGGTAGCTCGAGATCACGATGAGCAGCGGGATCGTCGGGATGACGAGAAACACGTTTGTGAGGAAATTGACGACCTCGTCGACGACTCCGCCCGAATACGCGGCGAGGATTCCGAGCGTTGCGGCGAGGACCGTCGCGAGCAGCGCCGCTGCGGCGCCGAGGATGAGCGAGCGGCGAGTGCCGAGGACGACCTGCGAGAAGATGTCGCTGCCTTGATCGGTGGTGCCGAACAGGTAGTGCCATGAGGGCGCCTGATGCGTCGCGAGGATGTTGAAGTCGGTTGGCTTGCTGACCGAGATCCAGGGCGCGATCACCGCGACGACGATCATGAAGCCGACGAGCAGGAGGCCAAAGCGCGACTTCGGATTCGCGAGCAGGAGCGACAGCCAACCGGGAAGCCGGCGTCGCGTGTGCTCGCCTGAAGCGATCACCCTCAGGGGAGTGGTCTCCTGCTCGCCGACAGGTTGCAGCTGCGACATCAGCTGGCGCGGACGCGCGGGTCGAGGAGGAAGTTGAGCAGGTCCATGACGAAGTTCGACGCGATCACGCAGAAGGCGAACACGAGCAGGAGCGCCTGCGTCAACGGGTAGTCGTTGCCGAGCGCAGCCTGCTGCAGGGTCAGCCCGGCGCCCGGATAGCTGAAGACGTACTCGACGAAGACGAGACCGCCGACGGCACCTGCGAACTGGGCGGCGAATCCGTTCAACGGCGGCAGGATCGCATTTCGGCCGGCATAGCGCGTCATCACGCGGCGGTCAGGCAAGCCCTTCGCGTGCGCCATCGCCACGTAGTCCTCGCTGATCGTGTTGATCATCACGGTGCGCATGTTCAGCACCCAGCCGCCGGTATAGGCGGACACGATCACGAGGATGGGCAGCTCCGAGTGCCGAAGCGCGCTCGCGAGGAACGCCCAGTTGAAGGCCGGAAGAAGCCCAGTGTCGTACGCGTGCTGAATCGGAAACCAGCCGAGCTTGAGGCCGAAGAAGTAGACGCCGAGGAGGGCTGTGAAGAACGCGGGGAACGCGCTGAGCGCCATCAGCGTGGGGACGACCACGCTGTCGACGCCGCCTCCGCGGCGCCAGGCCGCGACCATCCCGATCGTCGTGCCGAGCGCGAACGAGATCAAGAACGCGACGCCCACGAGGAAGATCGAGTACGGAAGGACACGACCGATGACCTCCGACACGGGTGCCGGGTAGTTCGACGTCGAGATCCCGAACTCCAGATGTGCGAGCCGGTGCAGGTAGACGACATAGTCGTGCCAGATCGACCCCTTTCCGCCGCCGAGCAAGGCCTGATAGGTCTGAACGATCCCGGGGTTCGCCTGGATCTGAGCCGGCGAGAGGCGCTGCAGCACGCCGCCGATCGGATCGCCGGGCATGAGCCGGGGCAGCAGGAAGTTGAGCGTGAGCGCCACCCACCCGGCGAACGCGTAGAAGACGAGTCTGCGAAGGAACCAGCGCATAGGTCGTTACGGCCGAGTATGTCGCCGGGCGGGACCGAAGTCCCACCCGGCGACCCCCAGGGCCCGCTTACGCGCCGGCTTGTCCGCCGTTGCAGATGCGGGTGAACGAGAGGAGGTTGTCAGGGAAGGTCGAGAAGATCGGGTCGCCGTAGAAGTTCTTCGGCGAGTTGAAGCAATGGAAGTACTTCGTGCTGTAGGTCGACCACCGCGGCCCGATGAAGAGCGGCACGATTGGCATGTCGTCGAGGAAGATCTTCTCGAGCTTCGTCGCGATCGCATGCTGCTTCGCCGAGTCAAGGGTGACCTTCCACTGGTTGAGCAGTCCAGTCGCCTGCGCGTCGTAGGTGTGCGACCAGTTGCCGGTCGCCGACGCATCGGTGCCCGGCGGGACGACCGAGTTCTGCGAGAGGTTCGCATTGAAGAACCCATACGGCGATGCCTGCGAGCCGGTCTGCCAGAGCAGCGTCGGGTTCTTCGTCGCGAACGCGTTAGGGAACCAGGAGTTCCAGTCGGGCTCGAGCTTCACGTTCGAGTCGATGCCGATCCCCTGGAGGTCCTTCGTGATGATCTGGTTCGATGCGACCCAGTCCGACCAGCCCGAGATCACGTGGATGTCGAGCGAGACGGGGTTGCCCTTCGGGTCGTAGAGCTTGTTGCCCTTGTAGGTGAACCCGTTGTCGGTCAGGAGCTTCTTCGCAGCCGTCGGGTTGTAGGACGAGAGCTGCTTCGACTGAGCCTTGACCGATGCATCGGTGACCCACTGCGGGAACAGGCCGTTGAGACCGATCGCGTCGGTTGCCGGCGCGTAGCCATACTCGCCGAGCTTCGACACCGTATTGCGGTCGATCGCCATCGACATCGCGTGCCGGAAGGCGACGAGGCTATACGGATAGACCGTGTTGTCGAAGACGAGCGAGACCGGATAGGCCGTCGTGGCATAGAACGCGTGATAGTGCGCGGGGTCCTTCGCGATGTACGCCTTGTCGACGTTCGGGACGAAGTTGTGCGTCCAGTCGACCTGCCCGCTCTGTGCAAGTGCCAGCGACGCGTCGTTCGACGAAGCCTGCACATACTCGAGGCAGTTGATCAACGGCTTGCCAGTCTGCCAGTAGTGCTGGTTCTTCGAGAGCACGTAGTCCTGGGTGGTGAAGCGGGTGACGCGATTGAACGGCCCGGATCCCACGGGATTCGAGTTCGTGAACGTCGCTGGGTCGGCGACCTTCGACCAGATGTGCCGCGGGATGATGTATTGCGCGTTCAGCGTCGCCGCGATGAACTGCGAGTCGGGCGTCTTCAGCGTGATCACAACGGCGTACGACCCCTTCGTCTTGACGGAGGCGATGTTCGTGTCGGGACGTGTGAGCCCGATCAGGTCCATCACCTTGTTCTGCCTGCCGGCGGTGAGGCTGTAAACGACGTCGGTCGAGGTGAGCGCCTTGCCGTCCGACCACTTCACGCCCTTCTGGAGCTGCAAGGTGAGGGTCTTATTCGCGTTGCTCCACTTCCTCGTCCGGGCAAGCCACGGCAGCGTCGGCTTACCGCCCTCGGGAGAGACCGTCAATCCCTCATAGATCGCGCCTCTCACGAACTGGCCGCTTGGTAGGCCGTTGCCGGTGAACGGGTTGAAGTTCTTCGTGAACGCCGGGTCGCCCGCGCCGGCCATGACGAGGCAGGAGTGGGCGGCCGCGGCAGTAGTGGCGAGTGGTGCCGCGTGGGCGGCCTTACCGAGGGGGCGCGCCGCGGCGATTGCGACGATCACGAGCGCCGCAAGGACGACGGCACCGGTGACGGCGAGGCCGGCGCGGGTGGAGCGGAACGAACGTGACATCTGCCTTCCTTTCCTGCCGCGGGGCGGCTGAGGGTCGGACCGGGAATTATTTCCGAGAATTACCGGTAACGGTTACCACGCCGTTGGCCTCATTGTCAAGCAACACACCTCAACGGTTCTGCGAGATCCGGCCAGAGTGTGTCAATGTTGCGCCGGGAATTGCCGGAAACGCTTCCGAATGGTTCAATGACAGCAATGGCACAGGCCGACACCCAATTCGATGTCCCGTTCCGCGGGCGCGCGACGATCCGCGACATCGCCGATCTGGCAGGCGTCTCGATCGCCACGGTCTCGCGCGTCCTGAATGACCGGCCCGACGTGGCCCCCGATACGCGCGAGAACGTGCTCCAGGTCGTCCGCGCCCACGGGTTCAGCACGAACCGCGGCGCCCGCGGGCTCTCGAGCGGGCGCACCGGCCTGATCGGGCTGACGCTACCGCTCGTCGCGGACGCGTACTTCGGGCCGATGCTGAGCGGCGCGGCGGAGGCTCTGCACGAACGGGACATGCGCATCGTCCTCGCCCCGACCCTGCACGAGCACGACCGAGAGGTCTCGCTGCTCGAGCGCCTGATGCGCGGCACGACCGACGGCGCGATCCTGATGCTCCCCGAGGAGTCGGCCGACGAGTTGCGGATGCTCCAGCGCCAGCAGTTCCCGTTCGTCGTCGTCGACCCGCGCGAACCGCCGCCCGAGGGCATCGCGTGCGTGGCGGCCATGCACGCGTCGGGCGCGAAGCAGGCGACGGAGCACCTGCTCGAGCTCGGCCATAGCCGCATTGGCGCGATCGCCGGCGCGCCCCGCTGGTACGCGACCGAGGAGCGGCTGCTGGGCTTCCGCGCCGCGCTCGCCGGGGCCGGGATCCTGCTCGATCCCGAGCTCATCGTGTATTCCGACTGGCGCATGCCACGCGGCACCGAAGCGGCGGAGCAGCTCCTGTCGCTTTCCGACCCGCCGACCGCGATCTTCGGCTTCAATGACAACGTCGCGATCGGCGCGCTGCACGCAGCCGGCGCGCGCGGTCTCTCCGTTCCCGGCGACCTGTCGATTGTCGGCTTCGACGACACGGAGCTGGCGATGATCGTCACGCCGCAGCTGACATCAGTGCGCCAGCCGCTGGCCGAGATGGGACGCATGGGCGTCAGTCTGCTGATCCGTATCATCGAAGGCCAGCGTGTCGACGCGCTCCGGATGGAGCTCTCGACGAAGCTCGTCGTCCGCGCCTCGACGGGCCCTCCCCGGACATGACCCTGCGCGTCGCCATCGGCGCGACGCTCATCTTCGGCATCGCCGTCGCCGCCACGTTCGCGCGGGGCAGCGGACGGCCAAACGCGTACACCGTCCACAGGCTCGTCTCCGACAAGCCCGCGCGTGCACGAACGCTCGACCACCGGCTCGTGAACGCGTGGGGCGTTGCCGCCAGCCCGACCGGGCCCTGGTGGACGGCGAACGAGGCGAGCGCCACGAGCACGCTCTACGACGGTTCGGGCCGCAAGCAGATGCTCACGGTGTCCGTCGCAGGCGGCCCGACGGGCGTCGTCTACCACCGCGGCAAGGGCTTCCGCATCACGGCCGGAGGCGCGTCAGATCCCGCACGCTTCGTCTACGCCTGCGAGGACGGAATGCTGCGTGCCTGGACGCCCACGGTGCCGACCGGCTGGTCGACCCATGCCGTCGTCGTGGCCGACGCGGGCGGCGAAGCCGCAGTCTTCCGCGGCATCGCGATCGACGGCGAGCGAATCTACGCGACCGACTTCCACAACGGGCGCGTCGACGTGTTCGACGCGCGCTGGCATCGTGTCGCACGCCGCGGAAACCTCGTCGATCGCTCGATTCCCGAGTGGTACGCGCCCTTCGGCATCCAGGCGATCGGCGGCCACATCTTCGTCACCTATGTCTGGCGAGCGCCGGTGAACGGGAACGATGCACCGACTGGCGGCTACGTCGACGAGTTCGACCCAGCTGGGAAGCTGCTCGCACGCGTGGCGCGGAAAGGGGCACTCAACGCGCCGTGGGGCCTGGCGCTTGCGCCGGCGTCGTTCGGGCGCTTCGGTGGCGACCTCCTAGTCGGCAACTTCGGCGACGGTCGGATCAACGCCTACCGGCGCGTCGGCTCAGGCTGGAAGCACGACGGCACGCTGCAGGATGCGCACGGCCATCCGCTCGTCGTCAACGGCCTCTGGGGGCTCGCGTTCGGGAACGGCGCCAGCGCCGGGCCGAAAGACACGCTGTTCTTCACGTCGGGGCCGCACGACTGGCGCGGCGAGACCGAGCTCGGCGTTCACGGTCTGCTCGGCTCGATCACCGCTGCCTAAGCGGGCGCTGCCCCAGGCTCGCCGAAGTGCAGCTTGAAGCGCTCGTGGATCACGTTCACGGCGGCCCCGACGGCGTCTCCGTCGACCACGCACGAGATCCGGCTCGCCGACACCATTCGCCATACGCGATTTCGGCGTTCCGCCGTCGGGGGTCGAACCCGGGCCATCACCTTTTCGGCGTCGCAAATTCAGCATCGCCGGCCGCTACTTCGACCTCTTCGTCGAAGTCGGCGCCGCAGGACGACCACGGAGGTCGTCGCGAGCTACCGACCGGGGCAAGGCTCGCGGTCACTTCCGGTACGGACGGGCGTCACGGAAGTCAGCCGCGTGGAACCGAACCTCGGCAGGGTCGCCTCGGCGATCGCGGGTCAGCCCGTGCGTGCGCGCTGCTGGTCTGCAGGCGACTGGCCGAGGATCGTCGACGAAGTAAGGACGCACCGCAGCGTCTCCTTCGATTACTCCGGTTTCGCGTGGTACCTCTAACAGGCAAACCGATCTCGCGCCGGAGGTCTGCCGCCCGCTCGCGTTGCTGCGCTACGGCCACCATCCGCCGCCCGACGCGCGCCTCGCTTTTGCGGTTGGCGTACTCGCGCACGAAGCAAGTCACCTCGTCCCGGCGTTCGAGGATGTCGAATGGAAGGCCGAGTGGTTCGGGATGCAGCGCATTTGTACGCGCGCGAGCTCCTCTTGCCGATGACTCGAGCCGCGGCCTCCCGGCGACCGCCGCTGACCGCCTGGCTTACGTCAGACAGCCGATCGCCGTACGGCGCGTCGGCACCTGCGTCGTGATGCTCGACCAGACCACGACCACGTTTCGCCGCAGCGTGAAGAGCGGTCTTGCGTCTATGTGTTGAATGCCCTGAACTCGGTTGGCGGCGGCTTGTACGAGCCCGAGCCAGCTGGCTTCCGCTTTCGCGGCGGCTGCGAGTGTCGTGAAGAACGCGATTGTTGGGTGTTCGAGCTCTTGACCACCGACGAGCGGCGAAGTTCGCGAGATGCTCGCGCTCGGATGGATCTGCGGCGGCCATGACCTTGCACGCTGACCGCGAGGACATGGTGCGAAGGACAGACACCCGGCCGTCCGCTTCGGCGCATACGGCTGCTCGCTTGCCGTCGCCGTCGTGACAAGTACGAGCGCGGAATAGCAGATCGGCCCCGACGATCAGCCGTGGCTCACGACTGATCGTCGGAGGACGGCGCGTTGTCTCGCCGCCGTGCGCATTCACAAAGCGCGGGATCGGGAAGCGGGGAACCGACGGCCGGTACGCCGTCCGGAACTCACGCTGCGGCGAAGACCATTGCTCGCGCGTGAACGCGTTCGCTCCGTCACCGCGCGCGACCGCAGCGGCTCGCATTGCTCCGACACGTTCTGCGATCGGTGTAGCCGACCTGACTGCCCCTCCAGCGGGGGCGTTTCAGGTGCGAGCTCGAGGTGCTCAACTACTTGGAGAAGTGCGTGCGTGGGCGCTCGAGCAACTCGCCGTCGAGGAACACATCGACCTGTTCGTTGTAGAACGCGACGAGGCCGGCGATCGGGAGGAGCTGACGCGTGGGGAAGTCGTAGCTCCACGCGATGTCCTCGTCGGTGCTCTCTCCTCGCCGCGCTGACCAGTACCCGGCGGTCTCGCCCTTGTACGGGCACGCCGAGGCGGTGTCGGACTCCCGCAGGTGCTCGAAACGGACGTCGGTTCGGTTCAGGTAGTAGCGCGTGGGCAGGCCGGTCTCGAAGACCATCACCGGTGACGGCGACTCCGCGAGAACGATGCCGTCGAGCTCGATGCGTACCCGGCGAGTCGAGCGAATCGCATCGACGCGCGTGTAGGGGTCACGGGGATGGACGAACACCTGCTCGTCCTCTTCGAACCACGCATCGAGAGCAGCCCAGTCGAATCTGAACATCCCGGCCAGCCCTTCGAGCGCGTCACCTGTGAAGAGATGAGCGACGCCCGTCCGAGCAACGTCTCCCGCTCGCAATCCGTAGCGCGTCGCACTGCCGCGGCGGAGCTTCTCAGGATGGTCTTCGTCGACGAGGACGTCCCGGTTCACATCGATCAGCGGGATGTAGTAGTGCGGATATTTCGGCCACTCCCACACATAGACCGCCCGGGTCGTGTCAAACACGGTGCACTCGTTCAGAACCGCACGAATCCGTCGCGGGACGGGCTCGATGTGATCGACCGGGACGACGCTTTCTGGGTAGTTCCGCAAGGTGATTGCCGCTCTCTTCGTTCGTGACCAGGTACGAGTTGAATATGGACTATTCAGTCCAATAACGACACTCCGCGTTACACGGCTGCGAGGCGACGGCGCTACGATCGGCATCGCGATGCCGAGAACCAGGAAGGGTCACGAGACCCGCGCCCGGATCGTTGCAGCCACGTCCGAGCTCGTGCGCGACCGAGGCGTCGTCAACACGAGCCTCGACGATGTGATCGAGCGAGCCGCCGTCAGCAAGAGCCAGCTCTACCTCTACTTCGACAGTCGCGACGCTCTCCTGCGCGAGGTCATCGTCCGCAACACCGAGCTCGTCCTCGCGGGCGTCGCCGACGATCTCGAGACCGGCAGCTGGCGCGCGATCCGCGCGTGGTTCGATTCCATGGTCGAATTCCAGAAGGCCGCTCGAAGTCGCGGGGGGTGCCCTGTCGGCTCCCTCGTCGGGCAGCTCGCCGAAGGCGACGAGTTCGCCCGAAAGAGGCTCGCGCAGTCGTTCGACCGCTGGGAGGAGCCGTTACGAGCAGGGCTTCGCGCCATGAAGACGCGGGGAACATTGAGACGAAGCGCAGACGTCGGTGCCATGGCGACCGCCACGATGGCGTCGATCCAAGGGGGTCTCATCCTGTCGCAGGCGAGGCGAGACCCCGGCCAGCTTGCGATCGCACTCAACGCCGCCTACGCCCATCTGCGCGAAGGACGAAAACTGACCGCTCGAGCCAACAGCGCACCCCGTCCCACCGTGGCTCGAAAGCGCGCCGGACGGCGAGCCTAGAGCCTGCACGCCCGGAGTCCGCGGGGGCCCTTCAGCGCTTTCTCAGAGCACGCCGCAGGACGGCGCCGTATTCGTCGAGGCCCTGCCGGTACAGGCGCGCCTCGGGGCCGGCGGCGATGCCGACGCGTTCAGGGATCACGCCCCAGACCGGGACGTTCTCTCCTTTCCACCAGGCGATCGTCTCGTCGAGATCGTTCGTGCCGAGCCGTGCAGCGGCGATGACGATCCCGCGAGGTGTGCCGGTGGGAATCATGCCGAGGGTCACGACCACTCGTGGGTACTCCACTCCTCCCGCACGTGTCGGGATGACGACGGCGTCGGCCGAGTCGATCGCGGATTGCACGAGGCGCTCGTCGCCGGGAGGTGTGTCGATGATCGCCACGCCCTCGTGACGGCTCATCGCGCGGGCCAACGTCCGCTCTGAGGGCGCCTCGACGACGCTCACGCCGTCGAGAGGGCGTTCCTCCAGCCACTCGGCCGACGACGCCTGCCGGTCGGCGTCGATGAGGTAGACCGGGTCGTATCCCCTCGCGACCGCAACGGCCGCCAGATACACGGCCGTCGTCGTCTTTCCGACCCCGCCTTTGAGATTGGTGACGACGACATTCACGGGACGCCGGCAAGTGTAGTGGGCGAGTGCGCCGCGCTCGGTCGATGTGTGTTGCCTTCGGTTGCGAAGCGGCACCCGGTGCGATCCCTGATTCGAGTGAACCTTTGGCGGAGGTCGGGCGGATTTCGGGCGATGATCCCTGGCGTTCCGTCGCCGGCCACGGATTTCACCCTGTTGGACGCTCTCCTGACGACCGAGAACGAGAGTCATGGGCGGCCGTCCGGGACCCCGATCGCACCCGATCCACTCGCGGTCGCCGCTGCGCGCGCGTGCGGCTGATCTCGCGTACCGCGGCGTGTGCGTCGCGCTCCTCGGCATCGCGCTCCTCGGCGCGATCGCCGCAACGAGCGCGACGGCATCTCAGCTGATCGACCGGAACGCCAAGAACATCCAGCTCGCCACGAACCAAAACGGCGAGGCACTCATCACCTACACGGCCGACGGAAAACTCAACCATGTGCTCGCCTGGGGAGCGCTGAACGCGATCGCCCCGACGCGGTCACGTCCCCAGGTCAAGCTGAAGCTCGACTACTCGGGCGGCTACGGCAAGTATCGCCGCGACTGGAAGACGTTCGGCAACGTCTGCCAGACCTACGACGGGCCGACCCTGGCCTGGCCGGTCGCAGCCTGCCGCTCGACCGACGGCTCCTACTGGGCACTGCAGTCCTGGCAGCGCGACCTCCCGGACGTCGGCCTCGCGCCGTCCCCCGCTCAGGCGGCCTGGGAGCTGCGACTCTCGCACTGGACAGGCGCCATCCCGGTTCTGAACATCGAGACCGACTGGGCCTATCGGCGCTACGACCACCTCTTCGGGACACTCACCTACAACGAGGCTCCCCAGTACGGATTCCGTTCGACCGCATCCGGCCAACCTCTCGACTCCTACGGTCGCAACATCTACCTCGACACGTTCGACTCGGCCTACGGTGCCGGCTGGAAGCGAGAGAACAGCTTCCTCACGCACACGAACACGGGCGCATTCTGTTACGGCTTCTTCGCGCACCAGAACGGCAGCGAACGTCCCGCCGGCAACGGGACGAAGTACCGCGCGACCGTCGAGGGCCCGGGCGTGACGCCCGACGCCATGTGGCAAGGCCTGCCGGCGGGCATCTACGACAAGGACTCCGACGCCCAGGCGAACGACCGCATCCGCGCGCTCGGCGACCTGCAGTGCAAGCCGAACTAGTGCTCACCGGACGGAGATCGCGACCGACGTCCCTTTCCAGTAGTGCCACGGCAAATTGTCCAGCAGCACGTACGAGCCCGACCTCAGACGCACGGTCAGCGACCCCGTCTGCCCCGGCTCGAGCATGATCGGTGCCGCGACCGGCGCCGCAACTGCCTGATCTCCCTGGAGGCGCAGCGCATCGGCAAACCGGCGCGTTCGAACGATCATCAACTGGTGCGTCCGCACACCCAGGTTCCGAACCCGAATCTGCACGTCTCCAGCCGAGACGACGCCTGACGAGGGTATGACACTCCACTCGGCGACGTCGGCGCGAATCGACACGAGAGCTGCCGAGCGGCCCGTTGCCGCCGGCACGAAAGCGGCGATCAGCATGCCGCCACACACGAAGGCTCTTCCCACCACCCTCCTCAACCTAGCCCCCGTCCGGCACACGTCCCCACCCGGAAGTCGAGTCGTACCCACACCGAGCCTGATCGGAAACGGTGTGAAGCCCCGACTTGGGCGTTCAGGGCGGCCGTCCCGCTGCCGATAGGCAGATCGATGGTCGACTCTCAGGTGCTTCACGTCCCCGCCGACAGCGGTGAGCTCGATCCGGCGGCGGTGGCGGACGTGTGCGTGGCGGCCGGGCGGGCTCTCCGGGCCGTCGACGACGATCAGCAGGCCGTCGATCGCGCCCTCGACGTGCTCTGGCGAGCCTTTGGGCCCGATCTACTGGTCAGCGTCTATGTGCTCGACCTCGACCGGCTCTGGCTGGTCGCTCAGCGCGGCTACGACCAGGTACGGGACGGATTCGCGCTCGGTCAGGGCGTGATGGGCCGCGCCGTCCGGGAGGGGCGAGCTCAGATCGTGCCCGATGTCGAGGCTGACCCCGACTTCATCGCTGCGACCAGTCTCCTGCGCTCCGAGATCGCGCTACCGCTCGGCGCAGGACGACCGGCCAAAGGTGTTTTCAACATCGAGACACGAACGCGCACGCTGACCGAGCGGCAACGTGCGCCGTTCGAGGCGCTCGCCGCCCAGATCGCAGCCAGACTCGGCCCGGCCCTCGATCCCGCGGGCGCCGACATGGCGAGCCTCGCTCGCCTGTTCGTCTACGCGAGCTCGCTCCGCGACGTGTCGGGCATCGCAGAGCTCGCGGTCCGAGCGGTCGGCAGGCTCCTCGGCGCCGACTCCGCCCAGTTGAACCTGCTCGACGGATCCGTCTACGCGGAACAGGCCTGCTTCTGGCGCCCCAGAGCCTCGCCCGCTGAACCGCTCAGCCCGAGCTTGCTCGGGCAGCTGCGAGCGAACGAGCCCGTCAACGCCAGCCTGACCCTGATCGACATGCGGGAGGCAAGACTCTCGTCACCCGAGCTACCGCGCCGGGTCGCATGGCTTCCCCTCCGAGTCGGCGGAGAGGAGCTGGGAACGCTGACCGCCGCCGCGCACTCGCTCGCACCGGCCGCGGAACAGACCGAGACGGCGATGCTGCTGGCCGCCCACTTCGCCGCCCTGCTCGACGCGACACTCGCGCTCGAACGTGAGCGTCTGCTCGCGAACCACGACCCGCTGACCAACCTGCTGAACCGACGCGGATTTGACGAGCGCTTTGCAGCAGAGCTCACCCGGGCGAAAACCGAGCGCTCCATCCTCTCCCTGCTCGTGATCGACTGCGACAACCTGAAGGACCTGAACGAACTGGGCGGCCACGCCCTCGGCGACAGCGCCCTGCAGGCGATCGCCGCCGGGCTGCGCACGCACGGCCGCTCCGGAGACACGACCGCACGACTCGGCGGCGACGAGTTCGCGATCCTCCTTCCCGACCTTACACACGACGATCGCGACGCAATCGCGGAGCGCATCCGCTACGCCTGCGAGTCGAGCTCGCTCCGCCGCGGGCGCCTCACCGTCTCGATCGGCCAAGCCACCTGGCCGGACGACGGCGGTAGCGCCGCTGAGATCCTGCATGCGGCAGACATCGCCCTTTACGCCGCCAAACACGCCGGCAAGAACCGGAGTGCGGCCCCGCATCACCCGGTCGGCGCCGGGTAGCCCCTCCACGCAGGAGTCGCTCGAGGGCTTCGACGCCGAGCGCGAGCTCGCGAAGCGGCAGTGACCGCTTCGTGGCGAGACCGCGTTCGCCGAGTCGCTCGAGATTCTCGGGTGCCGTGGACTCCGACCCGTAGATGATTTGCACGTACTCGACGCCCCGGCATTTCACGGCGGGCTGGACGAGACCGCGGCTGCCTCGCGCGTGAAGGACTTTGGCTTCACCATTCCCTCGCCGCCGCGGGCGGTCAGGTCTTCCCACCACGCGATCGCCTGCTGCTCGCGGGACGGCTCGCCGACGGTTCACTTCCGTGAATGAGCTCCCGGTGAAGAGCTCCGGGTCGGCCTCGACCTACTGACGAAATCGTTGCATGGGCCAGCCGTGATCCTGATCCTGCCGGTCGGCGCGAGGTATGCATCGCCGTAGGCTGCCGCTCCACCGCCGCGCCGGTCTTTCTCAGCCCCGCCCGATCATGCCGCCCCACCGAGCCTCGACCCGGCGGACCTTCCAGAGGATCACGGAGGAGGCCCAGGTGAAGAGGAAGAGCCCGACGACGACATAGCCGATCTTCCCGAAATCGAGGTTGTCGAGGAAGGCCCAGAAGCCGCCGGTCCACAAGAACTTCGTCGCGACGACCTGGAGCAGCTCGATCATGCCGATGACGAGCGCGACGGCGACGGACAGACTCGTGACCGTGAGGTTGTAGTAGACCTTGCGGATCGGGTTGGAGAACGCCCAGCCGTAGGCGTGACTCATGAACGCTCCGTCGGCCGTGTCCATCAGGCTCATGCCGGCTGCGAAGATCAGCGGCAGCGAGACGATTGCGAGGAAGGGCACGTTGTGGGTGGCGACACCGGCTGCGATCGCGAGCAGGCCGATCTCGGTGGCAGTGTCGAAGCCGAGCCCGAAGAGGACGCCGAGGGGATACATCTTCCAGCTCGCGTCGATCCGGTCGCCGACGCGCTTGAGGAAGAAACGGCTCATCAATCCCTGGTTCTGAAGCGCTTCCTCGAGCCTCTGTTCGTTGTAGACGCCTCGCTTCATCTGCCGAAACACCCCCAGCACGTCGAGCAGGACGACGAGGTTGAGCAGCCCGATCAGGATCAGGAACGTCCCGGAGACCGATGCGCCGATGTAGCCGCCGACATTCTGGAAGCCGGGGATCTTCGAGTTGACCGTCTTCGCCGCGATCGCGAGGCCCGTGGCGAGCGAGAAGACGATCGTGGAGTGCCCGAGCGAGAAGAAGAAGCCGACACCCATCGAGCGCTTGCCGTCCTGCAGAAGCTTGCGCGTCGTGTTGTCGATCGCCGCGATGTGGTCGGCATCGAAGGCGTGGCGAAGACCGAAGGTGTAGGCCAGTGTGCCAAGGCCCGCGAGTGCGGGATTGTGCCGGGCGTAGTACAGGAAGAGACCCCAGCCGAGCAGGTGCAGGAAGAGGACAGCACCTCCGAAACCGGACAGCCGAAGCCATTCGGCGCGAGTGAGAACGTTCGTCCAGCGGCGCATTTGCTCCTCCTCCTCGGCTGACCTTATCGCAAGTCGTTCGCAAGAACGTCTCGACCGGTTCGCCGCTTGGTGGAGTGGCATCATCAGGCCATGCCCGACGAGCATCGACACCGCCATGAGCATTCGGCGGGCACGGGTGGTCTCCGCGCGAAGGGCAAGCGCGTCACCCGCCAGCGCGAGCTGATCTGGCAGACCTTCGCGAAGCGGCCCGACACCCACCTGAGCGCCGAGGACGTGATCGAGGTCCTCGGCGCGCAGCTGCCCCCGGTCAACCCGTCGACCGTGTACCGGACGCTCGATCTGCTCGTGGCAGAAGGGCTCCTGCTGCGCACCGATCTCGGCGCCGATCGCGCGTACTACGAGCTCGCCCTCGATCACGCCCACCACCACCTCGTCTGTGAGAGCTGCGGGAGGGTCGCGCACGTTCACGATGACGTGCTCGGCGATCTCCGTGCGCGCATCAGGTCTGCGAGCGGCTACTCCCTGAGCGACAACGAGATCACGCTGTACGGGGTCTGCGAGCGGTGCCGGGGCTGAGCACGAAGGCGCGGGACCGACGAACACTCGAAGCGATCCTTATGCCCCGAAAGGGGGGTGTCCGGTACCCGTTTCAGTGACGATGGACACCCGGTGCGCGGGCAACGGTCTCTCTGGTTCGGCCGCGGAAGCCGCAGCGCGTCGCCAGCGTCTGATCAGCCGGGAAACGACTTCCCATTCGAGGAACACGACCCCGTTCCGGGGCACGACTTCTCGGTTCGTGGGGGGCACGCCCGGCAAGCCGGTCAGGCGCGTGACGGTGATGTTAGCTGCGGCTCCCCCGGCCGAGCACCAGCGATGCGGATGTTTTCCCGCGTCGGCTTCCTCGGGACGGGCGTCGTCGCAGCCGCCACCGTCGCCGGTCTCTATGCTCAACGGGCCACGGCATCCGTGTCGGTTCAGGTTTGGGGTCTCGACCCCGCTTGGGGGGGTGACCCACAGGCGTGCGGGTGCGGCGGTTGCACCGCCTGTCACTCGCACGCGACCAACAAGCTCTTCGCGAGCGTCTCGGACGCCGGCGCCAACCGAGCGCACGTTTTCTGCAAGTGCCTCGTTGTGCCGCTCGCCCTGGTCGACGAGAGCATCTACAACGCCCTCTTTCTCGAGGGCGGGCCGCGAGCCTCCGTCGACCGCCGATCACCGTGGGTTCGAGACCTGCTCGCCCAAGGCCCGCCGGTACCCGTTCCGCCGCTACCCGTGTCGCCGGCACCCGTTCCCACCGAGCGCGCCGACGGGAGCCCCGCTGAGAACAGCGCCCCCGGTGGCACATCGACGCCCCCCGACTTGACCGAGAACCTGCGCGGCGTCTCGACCGAGACGCTCGGCAGATACCCGAGAGGCTCCGATCGCCACGTGCAAGCCACGCTCGCTCGGGTTCGGTGGCGCTCGAAGCACCACGGGAAACGAGCGCTGTACATCGACGTCAACGCCGTCGAGGCCGTGACGGTGACGCTTGCTCTCGTTCGCGGCAGCGAGACCCTCGCTCGCCGAACGGTGACTGCGGTGCACGGCGAGCAAACACTCAAGGTCATGATCCCGTCGAAGTTGAAGGGTCGGAGTGCGCACCTTCACGTGATGTTCCAGGACGCCGCCGGAAACACGAAGCGCTCGACACGAGCGATCGCCATCCCGCCCCGCGCGCCGGCCGTCTCGCGCCGCTGACTCAGGCGAGCGGAACGAGTCGTGTTCCTGTTGCCTTGAACGTCGCGAAGGCGTTGCCGCCGCGATCGAGCTCGAGCTTGTCGGCGGAGGCCTGGGTGATCTCGGCAGTGATCGGCCCGATGCGCACGCGAACACGGTTGCCGAGCGCCGTGACCGACCGCACATCGCCCTCGATCACGTTCAGCGCGGAATCGTGGTGGCGCAGGCGGCCGACCGATACCTCCCAGGGGTAGACGACGACACCGACCTTGTCCTCAGCCCGGTCGGTGGAATAGATCAGCTCGCCGGTTTCGAGTCGAACGAGTGTGAGCTCGTCGTCGAGCCGGCGAGCGTTCCCGCGCAGGAGATTGGCGCCGGTGAAGGAGGCGACGAAGGCGTCGGTCGGCCGGTCGACGAGGTCGCCGGGAGTGGCGAATTGGCGGATCGTCCCGTCGACGATGACCCCGACGTGGTCGGCGAGCGCGGCGGCGTCCTCGAAGTCGTGGGTGACGAGAATCGTCGGGAGGCCGAGCTCGCGAAGGAGGTCTTGCAGCTCAGCGCGGACCGTTCCTCTCGTGTGAGCGTCGAGGGCCGAGAGCGGCTCGTCGAGGAGGAGCACGCCCGGCCCGCGTGCGAGGGCGCGCGCGAGGGCGACGCGCTGGCGCTCGCCGCCCGAGAGCGCGGTCGGACGCACGCCCGCGAGGTGCGAGATACGAAACCGCTCGAGGTACTCGTCGGCGCGCTCCTGCCCGGCGAAGGCGACGTTCTGACGGACGCTCAGGTGCGGGAAGAGCGCATATTCCTGAAAGACGAGGCCGACGCGCCGCTCGTCGGGCGTGCGGTGGAGCCTCCGCTGGCTGTCGAACCACACCTCGTCGCCGAGTGCAACCCGCCCACGCGAAGGACGTGCGAGCCCGGCGATCGCTCTCAGCACGGACGTCTTCCCTGCTCCCGACGGGCCGACGAGGGCGACCGTGTCGCCGACCTCGAGAGCTAGCTCCAGCTCAAAAGACCGAAGCGGGAGGGTGAAGTCTGCTCTGAGGGTCGCCATAGCGAGGTCAGCTTGAGGGAGATCAGCAAGGCGGCGCTGATCAGGACGAGGAGGGCGCTGATCGCGAGTGTGACATCGAAGTCGACCTCGAACTCGGCGTAGATCGCGAGCGGCAGCGTTTGCGTCACGTTCTGAAGGCTGCCGGCGAACATGATCGTTGCGCCGAACTCACCGAGGCCGCGTGCGAACGCGAGTGCCTCACCCGCCACGAGCCCGCCTCGTGCGAGCGGCAACACGACCCTGAAGAACGTGCGTGCCGGACCGGCACCGAGCGTACGCGAGGCGGCAACGAAGTTCGGGTCGACCGCCTCGAAGGCGGCGATCGCCTGGCGGATGTAGAGCGGGCTCGCGACGAACGCGACCGCAAGCGTGACCGCGGTCTGGGTGAACGGGATCTCGACCCCGGCTGCGCGCAGTGTCGAGCCGAGCAGCCCCGCGCGCCCGAAGGCGGCAAGCAGCCCGATTCCTGCGACGGCGGGTGGCAGGACCATCGGCAGCTCGACGAGTGTGATGCAGAGCGCGCGGCCGGGGAAGCGCCGGCTGGCGAGCAGGTAGGCGGTCGGAGTGCCGAAGCCCAGCACGAGCGCCTGGGCGATCAGTGTCGTCTTGAAGCTGACGAGCAACGCGTCGGTCACGACGGGGTTCGAGAGTTGACCGACCAGCCGTCCGGGCGAGACGTGCACGAAGATCGCGACGATGGGTAGCAGCAAGAACGCGAGCGCCACGGCAGACGCCGCGAAGTAGACGAGCGCGAGGGCTGCCCTACGCATCGGCCGCGCATCCCTGCCTGCTCGTGCCCACGGTCTCCCCTACTTCGGGATCGGTAGGAATCCGTAGTCGAGCATGGTCTTCTGCCCCGCCTTGCTGAGCACCTCGTTGACGAACCGCTGTGCCGTCGTCTTGTTGTTGCTCGCCGAGACGACCGCCATCGAATAGGTGACCTTCGGCTGCGCCCAGGCCGGCACCTTCACCACGATCACCTTTCCCGGCACGGTCTTCGCGTCCGTCGAGTAGACGAACCCGGCGTCAGCCTCTCCCAGCGCGACTTTCGCGAGGACGCTGCGCACATCCGACTCACGGCTGACGACATTCGCGAGCACGCTCGAGAGACCCATCTGCTTGAGCACCTGAACCGTGTAGGCACCGACCGGGACGGCGGGCGAAGCGACCACCAGCTTGATCCCCGCCCTGCGCAGGTCGTAGACGCTGTGCACGCCCGCGGGATTCGAGCTCGGAACCACGAGGACGAGGCGATTGCGGGTGAACACCACCGGCTTTCCCACCAGCCCCTTGGCATAGAGCTGAGCAGGAAGAGTCGTGTTCGCAGATGCGAACACGTCGGCCGGTGCGCCCTGCGTGATCTGCGCCGCGAGCGTGTTCGACCCGGCGAACGAGAACCTCGGCCCAGGATCGATCCGCGGGAACACGTCCGTCAACGATGCCGCCGCGAAGACGGTGATGCCGCTGACCGCACGCGATGCGTGCTCTGCCGCACCGGCGGCCGCGCCGGCGACCGCCGACAACGAGACGACGATCGCGCTGAGGAGCGCGAGCCCTCCGCGTGCGCGATGTGCGGATGTGAGCTGCAACGGAGCCCCTTTCATCAGTGCTCCACCATGACCGACGTGGACTTGATGACCGCCACGACGTGATTGCCCGCCTTGAGACCGAGCTCGGCGACCGCGTCGGCCGTCACGATCGCCGTGAGGACGGTCGGCTCGGTGATCACCATCTCCACCTGTGCCATCAGCCCCTCGATCTTCACCTGGCTGACGACCCCGCTGAACCTGTTGCGCGCACTGACCTGATGCTCGGTTCGCACGTCCCCGCGCAACCGCTCGATCTCCTCGGCGGCGACGATCCTGCGGTTGCCCCCGTCGCGATGCGTCTTGATCCGGCCGTTGCTGTCCCAGCGCCGCAACGTGTCGAGGCTGATCCCGAGCGTCCGCGCTGCCTCACTCGCGCTGTAGAACTCCCGAGGCATTCGAGCGCACTCCCTTCTTAGCTCGCGAACGCGTCCAGCGCGTTCGAAGCCTGGTCGACCGACAGCGGCTCGGGGAACGAGACCCCGACCGGATCGCCGCCGTGGAACTCGCTGAAGACGCCGAGGTGCTGCGCCTCGCTGGCTGCGATCCGCGCGAGGGGCTGCTGCAACGCCACCGCCTGCACGGCTCCGACCGCCCCGAGGTAGGCGCCCAGGAACACGGTCTCCAGGCTCACGCCGAGTCTGGCGATCGAGCCTTTTGACGAGAACGTCCCCTGCGGATACGTGAAGTCGAAGTCGGCCGCCACCGCCGGCACCTGGCCGGCACCGGTCAGGATCCCCGCCACCGACCGGTAGTGCTCCTGCTCGTTGAAGAGGGCTCACCTCAGATACTTCGACCCGACCCCGTCGAATTGCTTCGCGGCGATCGCTAGGCCGTAGAAGTCAGCGGCGAGCAGCTCGGCGCCAACGAGCAGCCGTGCATATGCAAGATCGCCGTCCGAAAGCGTGTCAGCAGCGGCCGATCCCGCGAGCGCGCCTGCGAGTGAACCGGCGAGCCACACCCCCGCTCCGTCGCGCGTAGCGCGTCGCAACAGATGCTTTCTACTCATAGTCGCGGTCACTTCGAGATTCTCTCCGATCACGACGTCGACGAGGGCATAGGGCCGACCCGAACGCTCCTCAGCCTAGCACGAGTGGGATCGATCTTCCTAGGCGTTGACTCGGTAGCGAACTGCGGCGGCTACGCGAGGAGCGGGGCGCTCGACTCGCGGAGCACGGGAGGATCGGCCGCGTACTCCGCTTCCAGGGCGGTGACGACAGAGCAGAGCTGGGTGCCGGCGCGGCGGCGAATCTCGGCGAGGGTCGCTGCCGGCGTCTGGGCCTCGCGGTAGGGGCGGTCGGTGGTGAGGGCGTCCCAGGCGTCGGCGACGAAGACGATCCGGGCGGGCATCGGGATCTGCTCGCCGCGCAAGCCATCCGGGTAACCGCTTCCGTCCATCCGCTCGTGGCTCGAGCGAGCTGCTTGCCGGACGAACGGGTGCAGATCGATGTCCTTGAGGATGAAGTCGGAGATCACTGGGTGCGAGAAGGCTCCAGCCGACCATCAGCCGCACCAATCCGTTCCGCCCGTGCACTTCCACCTGCCGCACGGACGCCTCTAGCGGAAACTCACGCCTCCGCACAATCACCTCCGACGGGTTAGGGGCCTGTCCAAAAAGTCTGGCCGGGTGAGGTCCGACCGGGGTCCTATGCTCGACTCGTCCGTCGGTCGAGCAGGGGGTGCGGGATGGCGATGGGGCAGGTGAAGGGCCAGGCGGCGACGTTGCAGGTGGAGATGGTC
>JBBSEJ010000036.1:0-30014 GCA_038239825.1 Gaiellales bacterium | reverse complement strand
CGACCGACCACGGCGAGCTCGCGCTCGGCGCGAACCTGCTCGTCGCGTTCATGCCGCTCGAGGGCTACAACTTCGAGGACGCGATCGTGCTCAGCGAGCGGCTCGTGAAGGACGAGGTGCTCACCTCGATCCACATCCACGAGTACGAGATCGACGCTCGCTCCACGAAGCTCGGTGACGAGGAGATCACCCGCGACATCCCGAACCGCTCGGAAGAGTCCCTCCGTAATCTCGACGACCGCGGCATCGTGCGCGTGGGCGCCGAGGTCGGCTCGGGTGACCTGCTCGTCGGCAAGGTGACGCCGAAGGGCGAGACCGAGCTGACCGCCGAGGAGAAGCTGATCCGTGCCATCTTCAAGGAGAAGGCCCGTGAAGTCCGCGACACCTCGCTGAAGGTTCCGCATGGCGAGGGCGGCGTCGTCATCGACGTGAAGACGTTCTCGCGCGACAACGGCGACGACCTCAGCCCCGGCGTGAACGAGCTCGTTCGCGTCTATGTCGCGAAGAAGCGCAAGATCTCCGAGGGCGACAAGCTCGCCGGGCGCCACGGGAACAAGGGCGTCATCTCGAAGATCGTCGCCGAGGCGGACATGCCGTTCCTCGAGGACGGCCGGCCGGTCGACATTCTTCTGAACCCGCTCGGAGTGCCGAGCCGGATGAACATCGGTCAGATCCTCGAGACGCACCTCGGCTGGGCTGCGGCGCACGGCGTCTTCGCCGACGACGACGTCCTGCCGATGGGCGGCGCAGCGGGCCGGGTGATCAACGCGCCGAAGCCCACCCCGATCGCGACGCCGGTGTTCGACGGCGCCACGGTCGCCGACGTCGACCAGGCGCTCGTCGACTGGACGACCCAGAACCCCGACAGCCCGATCAAGTTCGAGCTCGACACCAAGGCCGTCCCCGGCCGTCAGGCCGCCGGCAAGGTACGGCTCTTCAGCGGTCGCACCGGCGAGCCTTTCGAGCAGGAGATCACCGTCGGCTACATGTACATCCTGAAGCTGCTCCACCTCGTCGACGACAAGATCCACGCCCGCTCGACCGGCCCGTACTCGCTCGTGACGCAGCAGCCGCTGGGCGGCAAGGCTCAGTTCGGCGGCCAGCGCTTCGGCGAGATGGAAGTCTGGGCGCTCGAGGCGTATGGCGCTGCCTACACACTCCAGGAGATGCTCACGATCAAGTCCGACGACACCGTCGGGCGCGTGAAGGCGTATGAGGCGATCGTCAAGGGCGAGAACATCGCCGAGCCGTCGATCCCCGAGTCCTTCAAGGTGCTGCTGAAGGAGATGCAGTCCCTCGCGCTTGACGTCCGCGTCGAGTCGGAGGAGGGCCACGAGGTGGAGGTTCGCGAGGAAGACGACGAGCTGCTCCGCGCGGCCGAGGAGCTCGGAATCGATCTCTCTCCCGGATCGCTCCGAGCGGCGGCACGGCAGCCGACGGCGCAGGAGGCCGAGGAGGGCCAGGACCGCATCGACAACGACGGGGAACTGGCGCTGCCGGCCGACGAGTCGCTCGAGGACCTCGACGGCGTCGAGCTCGCAGTGGATGACGACGAGGTCGAGCCCGTCGGTGCAGCCGACGACGCCGACCCGATCGAAGACTGAGACCCGGACGACCACGGAAAGAAAGAGGCGAGACACACTTGATCGACATCAATGAATTCGACGCGATCCGCATCGGGCTTGCGTCATCGAAGCAGATCCGTGACTGGTCGTCCGGTGAGGTCACGAAGCCGGAGACGATCAACTACCGCACGCTCAAGCCCGAGCGTGACGGGCTCTTCTGCGAGCGCATCTTCGGTCCGACCAAGGACTGGGAGTGCTACTGCGGCAAGTACAAGCGCGTCCGCTACAAGGGCATCATCTGCGAGCGGTGCGGCGTCGAGGTGACGCGCCAGAAGGTGCGCCGCGAGCGCATGGGTCACATCGACCTGGCCGCTCCGGTCTCGCACATCTGGTTCTTCAAGGGCGTGCCGAGTCGCATCGGCTACCTGCTCGACATCGCCCCGCGCGAGCTCGAGAAGGTGCTCTATTTCGCGGCTTCGATCGTCACGAACGTCGACAATGAGGCGCGCGCGAAGGACCTGAACGACCTCGAGGACAAGGTGAAAGCCGAGTCCGAGCGCATCTACGTCGACCGCGACGAGCAGCTCGCCGAGCTCGAGAAGCGGCTCGCCCGTCGGCGCGCCTTCTTCGCCGAGAGCAAGGAGAAGGGCTTCGACGAGGACGACGACTTCTGGACGCGTGGGCTCGCGACCTGGGCCGAGGAGCAGGTGCTCCCGCCGCTCGAGGATGCGCGCAAGCTCGTTAACGGGCTCTTCCTCGAGCTCGTGCCGCAGATCACCACCGAGGACGCGAAGAAGATCCGCGAGCTCGTCCGCAACGCTGCGATCCGTGACGACCGGAAGCTCACCCCACGTGAGCTCGAGCAGGTCGCAACCGCAGCGGAGCAGATCCTCGCCGCCATCCAGCCGCTCGAGAAGGAGCTCGGCAAGGCGACCGGCTCGAAGAAGGGCGCGATCACGAAGCACCTCCACCGCGTCGTCGACGGCCTGCTGACGGCGGAGGAGCTCCCCGAGGACGATCAGAAGCTGACGAAGAACGTCGACCCGAAGAACCTCGAGAAAGCACGCGACCTGGGGAACGGCCTCCTGAAGGATGCCGTCGACACCTGGGCGGACGGCCAGGACATCCGCGAGGTCACGAACGACCTGTGCCTGCGCACCGACGGGAAGATCCAGAAGGAAGACCTCGACCAGCTCGTGCAGTGGGCCTTGAAGGTTCGCGAGATGTACCTCGACATCGAGTCGCGCCGTGACGACACGCGCGAGGCCGCGGTCGATTCCGTGCGTCGCCTCGAGCAGACGTGGCAGCTCTTCCGCGACCTAGAGCCGAAGATGGTCGTGAACGACGAGCAGCTGTTCCGCGAGCTCAAGGATCGCTTCGGCTCGCCGTATGGGTTCGGTGTGTATTTCCGCGGGGGCATGGGAGCGGAGTCGATCCGCGACCTGCTCCGCGACCTCGACCTGAACGCCGAGGCGAATTTCCTTCGCGACACGATCAAGACGTCGAAGGGCCAGAAGCAGCAGCGCGCGATCAAGCGCCTGAAGGTCGTGAACGCGTTCATCAAGTCGGAAAACCGGCCCGAGTGGATGATCCTCGAGGCCGTGCCGGTGATCCCGCCGGAGCTCCGCCCGATGGTGCAGCTCGACGGTGGCCGCTTCGCGACCTCCGACCTGAACGATCTCTACCGCCGGGTGATCAACCGCAACAACCGACTCAAGAGGTTGTTGGATCTCGGTGCGCCGGAGATCATCGTCAACAACGAGAAGCGCATGCTGCAGGAGGCCGTCGATGCACTGTTCGACAACGGCCGCCGCGGCCGCGCCGTCACCGGCCCCGGCAACCGCCCGCTGAAGTCGCTCTCAGACATGCTGAAGGGTAAGCAGGGCCGGTTCCGTCAGAACCTGCTCGGCAAGCGCGTCGACTACTCCGGCCGTTCCGTGATCGTGGCCGGCCCGACGCTGAAGTTGCATCAGTGCGGCCTGCCGAAGCTGATGGCGCTCGAGCTCTTCAAGCCGTTCATCATGAGCAGGCTCGTCGAGCGGAAGTCCGTCCAGAACATCAAGGCGGCGAAGAAGTACGTCGACTCGATGACGCCCGAGGTCTGGGACGTGCTCGAAGAGGTGATCGCGGAGCACCCGGTTCTGCTGAACCGCGCTCCGACGCTGCACCGCCTCGGCATTCAGGCCTTCGAGCCGATTCTCGTCGAGGGCAAGGCCATTCAGGTGCACCCGCTCGTCTGTCACGCGTTCAACGCCGACTTCGACGGCGACCAGATGGCCGTCCACCTGCCGCTCTCAGCCGAGGCGCAGGCCGAGGCTCGCATCCTGATGCTCAGCTCGAACAACATCCTGTCGCCGGCTTCCGGGCGCCCGCTCGCGACCCCGACGCAGGACATGGTGCTCGGCATTTATGTCCTCACGTACTCGGGGCACGACCTCCAGACGATGGAGGCGTCGAAGCTGAAGCCGCACCCGCGGCGCTTCGACTCGGCCGATGAGATCGAGGTGGCGATCGAGATGCGCGGCGTCGACCTGCAAGAGCCGATCGAGTTCCGCTGGAACGGCGAGCTGCATCTGACGACGGCGGGTCGCGTGATCTTCAACTCCGCCGTCTATCGGGCGCTCGACGAGTTGCTTCCTCCGGATGAGGAGCTGGAGTTCGACTTCCTGAACCACACGCTCGCGAAAGCCGACATGGATCGCTACGTCCTCGCGTTGTCGGATCGCTACGGCGCGCACACGCTGGCGCCGGTGCTCGACACGATCAAGACGCTCGGCTTCCGCTACGCCACGCGTGCCGGAGTGTCGATCTCGAAGAACGACATCATCATCCCGCCCGAGAAGGAGAAGATCCTCGCCGAGTACGAGAAGCGGGTCGAGGAGGTACACGGCCAGTACGACCGCGGCCTCATCACCGAGGACGAGCGGCACGAGACGATCGTGAACATCTGGACCGAGGCGACAGACGTCGTCGCGAACGCGATGCAGGATCACTTCGACGAGCTGAACCCGGTCTTCATGATGGCCAACTCCGGCGCCCGCGGCTCGTTCAAGCAGATCCGCCAGCTCGCAGGGATGCGCGGTCTCATGGCCAATCCGAAGGGCGAGATCATCGAGCGCCCGATCAAGGCCAACTTCATGGAGGGCCTGACGGTGCTCGAGTACTTCATCTCGACCCACGGCGCCCGCAAGGGTCTCGCAGACACCGCCCTCCGGACAGCCGACTCGGGGTATCTCACGCGCCGGCTGGTCGACGTCTCGCAGGACGTGATCATCCGCGAGCACGACTGTGGTACCGCAGACCACATCGAGCTGCGGCTGCGCACGCAGGACGGCCTGAACAAGGCGCTCCTCGGGCGCATCCTCCATGACGACGTCCACAAGCCGCTCGCGTCGGGCAAACCCGGCAAGACGGTCTTCGCGGAGAAGGGCGACACGGTCACGGTCGAGTTGCTCGAGGAGCTCGTCAAGGAGCTCGGCGAAGAGCATCTGCTGCCGGTGCGGTCGGTGCTGAAGTGCCGCGCCGAGACCGGGGTGTGCAAGGTCTGCTACGGCATCTTCCCGGCCACGGGCGAGATGTGCGAGATCGGCGACGCGGTCGGCATCATCGCCGCGCAGTCGATCGGCGAGCCGGGCACGCAGCTGACGATGCGAACCTTCCACACGGGCGGCGTCGCCGGTGCGGACATCACGCATGGCCTGCCGCGTGTCGTCGAGATCTTCGAGGCGAGGAACCCGAAGGGGGCAGCCGTCCTCGCGGAGCTCGCCGGCCGGGTCGAGATCGAGCCGGCCGAGCGTGGCCCGAAGATCTCCATCCATCCGACCGAGGTCGGGAAGGACGGAGAGCTGGCGGATCCGATCGAGTACCAGTTGCCGCGGCGCACGCGACTGCTCGTCGCAAACGGCCAGATGCTGGAACCTGGCGAAGCCCTCAACGAGGGTTCGCAGAACCCGGCGGACAAGCTGGCGCTGACGGGCTCGACCTCGACCGAGCTGTACCTCGTCGGTGAGGTGCAGAAGGTCTACAAGAGCCAGGGCGTCGAGATCCACGACAAGCACATCGAGCTGATCGTCCGTCAGATGCTGAAGAAGGTGCGGGTCGAGTCGAACGGTGACACCGACCTGCTGCCGGGCCAGCTCGTCGACCGCGTCGTGCTCGAGCGTGAGAACGGCAAGGTGAAGGTGAAGGGTGAGAAGGCGTCCTACGAACCGCTCATCCTCGGCATCACCAAGGCATCTCTCGCGACCGAGTCGTTCCTCTCGGCGGCCTCGTTCCAGGAGACCACGAAGGTGCTGACGGACGCGTCGATCGAGGGGAAGATCGACCGGCTGCTCGGGTTGAAGGAGAACGTGATCATCGGGAAGCTGATCCCGGCTGCCACGGGCCTCAAGCGGTACCGGACGATCGACATCGCGCCGGCCGAGCCGATCGTGCGCGAGGCCTACGAGCGGGATACGCTCCTCCAGGCGCTGGAGGAGATCGGCCAGGACGGAAGCACGATCGACTTCGGTGCGCTCGACGCCACGTTCGGCGGGGAGCCGGGCGCGGACGCGTCCTCGACGCACGAGTCGGGTGAGGCGACGGAGGCCCCGGAGGTCGAAAGCCCACTCGACGACTGAGTCTGATCACTCAGGCGGTGTGCTCTTTTGCGAGGCCCGGCGTTTGCCGGGCCTCGCTGCGTTCTCCGCTCGTGACCCTGCGGTCGAACCCCTTTCGTCACGGCGGTGACACCGTTTCGGTGCGGCGGCTGCCGCACGCAGGGGCGTGCGGCCGGGCAACACGCAGGGCGGCAAGCAGGGGGCAGCGGCCGCCGGGGACCATGAATCCGAAGCGGATTCGCAGCTCGAGCCCTGTCGAACATCGTCTCGATCCGCCAGCCCAGGAAGCACCCTCGCTTCACTCTCTTTCCACTTTCGTCACGACGGCTGCCGCGGGCCGTGCGGCGCGCTGTGCGCGTGTCTGACACGGGACGTGGCCCGCTCGGGTCACGTCCCGGCGTGAAGACGTGGCGCCTCCGAAAGCCCTGCTACAACGTCGGCCGTGAGACGGATCCTCGTGCTCGGCGTTTGCCTGCTCGCGCTGACGGCGGCTGCCGCTCGCGGTGACGGGCCGGCTGCGCCGCTGCCGCTTCCCTGCGGGCTTCCGCAGGCCCAGCCACTCTGGGTCGACTACGCCGACGGCGGCGTGCCGTTCTGGTCGACGATCTTCGCCCGACCGGGGGTCGTCGGAGCGGCGTCGAACCTCCTGGTCCCACCGCAGCTGCGCGAGAAGGGCGCCCAGACCGTCTACTTCGACCTCCATCTGACCAATCGCGTGGGCACCCCGTCGAAGCCGGCCGACCCTTCGACGATGCGGGAGCGCGCGGACAGGCTGTTCGACGCGGCCGTCGCTTCATCGGGCTGCGACCACCCTCTGCTGGCGGAGAACGAGCTCTTCGGCGCCCAGCTGCCCACGCCCTGGACGCCGACGACCGCGCAGTATCGCGCGAACGTGCTCGCCTTCCTGCAGCGGCTCGCCGAGCGTGGAGCGCGTCCGTTCCTGCTCCTTTCGAGCAACCCCTACACCCACGACCCGACCGCCGATGAGTGGTGGCTCCAGGCTTCGCAGGTCGCAGACCTCGTGCCCGAGATCTACTTCTCCGGCCCGGCCATCTCCAAGCAGGGCGCGGTGCGGGGCAGCCGCCGCCTGCGCGCGACGATGCGCAACCGCCTCGAGCAGCTGATCGAGATCGGCGTGCCGCCGAACCGGCTCGGGATGATGCTGACGTTCAGCTCGACGCCGAAGGCAGGCGGTCGCGAGGGCCTGCAGCCACTCTCGAAGTGGCTCGACGTGACGAAGTGGGAGGCGCTCGCTGCGAAGCAGGTTGCGGCGGAGCTGAGCCTCGCAAGCGTGTGGTCGTGGGGGTGGGCTGCGTTCAACCCGGCGGGAGCCGATCCCGACAAGCCGACGGTCGCCTGCACCTGGCTCTGGGTGCGCGACCATTCCCTCTGCGACGCCCCGGCCCTTGCGGGCGAGAACCTCAACCCGTCGCTGGACGTCGGCGCGACCCTCTCCGCGGGGACGCTCTGTCTCTTCGACACGACCATGATCCTGGCGAGTGACGTCGCGGCGCTCGGACTTCTGACCGGCGACCGCGATCTCGCGTACTCCGCGGCGTTCCAGCACGCCGTGCTCGCCGACAGGCGGCCGGTCGCCGCGGCCGAGGTTGCGAGTGCCGAGCGTGGCGTGATCCTCGACCACTTCGGCGGCGCCCGTGCGGCGTACCTCGCAGCGCTCGCACGGGCGCGAGCGACGCCGACGCTTGCGCGGACGATCCTCGCCGACGAGTTGAGGCGCCGCGCCGTCGAGGCGACGCTGCACGTCGCCCCGCCGAGCGCTGCACAGCTGCGTGAGTGGTATGACACCTACGCACCGGCGCACGCGCGGGTCGTGCGTGCCTCGGCGGCCGAGCGGTGGCTCGGAGACGCCCGCTCGGGACTCGCGCTCAGCCAACAGGCTCCGGGACGTCTCTTCGGCTTGGCCGACGGCGCCACCACGGTCGTCGACGGCGTGAAGCTGACCGTCCTCGGCGGGGTGGAGCCGCTCGGGTCGTTCCCCTACGCCCAGGCTGCGCGTGCGGTTCGAGCCGCGTTCGTCGCGCAGCAGAAGGATGGTGCCTTCGCCCTCTGGTCGCGCCGCAGGCAGAACCAGTCGCTCGGGAGCCTGACCTGCGCGCACGACGAGAACCCGCAGCCCGCGACCGTCGACCTGACACAGTGGCTTCCGTTCCTCAGCCTCGGCTGAGAAACCGGCGAACGTACGCCCTAGCCACCCTCGACGGCGACCGCCCGGCCCTTGCCGAGCTCCTTCGCCCGGTACAGCGCTCGGTCGGCCCGCTGGAAGAGGTCGTTCGGTTGGTCGCCCATGCGCAGCTCGGCGACTCCCGCCGAGAGCTCGAGTGTGCCGGCGGCGGCAATCGGACGGGCGGCGATCGCCGCCGCGATCCGGCCGGCCAGGAGCTCGCCGTCCTCGATGCCACTCTCCGGCAGGACGACAGCGAACTCGTCGCCGCCGACGCGACACGGGACGTC
Organism: Gaiellales bacterium; assembly: GCA_038239825.1. GTDB lineage: Bacteria > Actinomycetota > Thermoleophilia > Gaiellales > Gaiellaceae > PALSA-600. The sequence goes on along the minus strand of JBBSEJ010000036.1, from coordinate 21,379 downwards.
CGCCTCCCGCATGACCGTGAGCATCCTCTCCGCGGCTTCGGCGAGCACGGCATCACCTGCCAGATGGCCGATCCGGTCGTTGATCCCCTTGAAGTCGTCCAGATCGATGACGATCACGGCCAGCCGCCGGTCGTAGCGCGCCGCGCGCGCAACTTCCCGCGCGAGCGTCTCGTGGAAGTAGCGGCGGTTGTGCAGCCCGGTCAGCGCGTCCAGATCGGCGAGGGCACGGGCTTCCGTGTAGCGACGGGCGTTCTCGAGTGCCGCGCCTGCGGTCGTGGCCACCCGCTCGAGCTCGTCGATGTCGCTGTCGGAGATCTGCCGGTCTTCCGAGCGGGTGAATGCACTCAGCGCTCCGATGGCGAATCCGTCCGCCCGCAGCGGGAGGACGACGCCGGAGCGGATCGGGGTGGGGGAGCCGCCGGCGTCGAGCCGGTAGCGGTAGGAGATCTCGATCGCGCGCAGGTCGTCGTTCTCCGGGATCGCGAGGGCGGTTCTCGAGGCCTCGTCGTCGGCCATGCCTTTCGTCGCGAGCAGACGAGCCCCCGCGGGCCCCGCCGCCTCGAGCGAGGCGGCTTCGACGCCCGAGACCGCGGCAACTGCCTCGAGCGTTCGCTCGGACACGAGGTCGAGATCGAGCGTCGAGGCGAGCTCGGGCACGAAGCGGTCGGGGCGGCTCGCCTGATCGCCTCTGGCAAGCAGCGAGCCCTCGAAGGCTCCGGCGAGGTCGCGCATCGTCGCCTGCATCCCGGCTGCGAGGTTCTGCACCGCGTCGACGACGCGATCCTCGGCGCCCGTGCGCGCGCGCCAGACCGCAACTGCTGCCACGAGGGCAGTCAGAAACGCGAGACAGAGAGCCCCGATGGCGATATAGACGTTCACCGCAGTCGTCTCACTGTAGTGAGGGATGCGCCCGAAGGCTATGACACGAAATGGTGAGAGCCGGCCCGGCAGAGCTTCCGCTACCCTGCTCGCAGAGCGAGGAACGAAGCGGCTCCGAGGCGTTTGCGGCCCCGTGGCGGTTTCGGTACCATGCCTCGCCGTCGGAGGGTGCCGCGTGCTCCCCCGGCTTTCTGTCTGAATACGACCCTTTTAGGAGACCCAGTCTCAGCATGCCGACCGTCAATCAGCTGATTCGCAAGGGCCGCGTGAAGAAGCGCGCCAAGGTGAAGACCCCTGCGCTCGCGGGTGCCCCGCAGAAGCGTGGCGTCTGCACGCGCGTCTCCACTACCACTCCTCGTAAGCCGAACTCGGCGCTGCGGAAGATCGCACGCGTGCGGCTCACGAACGGCCAAGAGGTCGGCACCTACATCCCCGGCGAGGGCCACAACCTCCAGGAGCACTCGGTCGTGCTCGTCCGCGGCGGCCGAACGAGCGACCTCCCGGGCTTCCGGTACAAGGTGATCCGCGCGGCGCTCGATGCCTCCGGCGTCGCAGACCGCAAGCAGGGCCGGTCGAAGTACGGCGCCAAGAAGGGCTCGTCGTAGTGCCGCGGCGCGCCGAGATCACCCCGCGCCCGGTCATCTCCGACCCGGTCTACTCGAGCCAGCTCGTCACGCAGTTGATGAATCGCGTGATGCGCGACGGCAAGAAGTCGACTGCCGAGGCGATCGTCTACTCCGCGCTCGACAAGGTCGGCGAGAAGACCGGCCGCCCCCCGGTCGAGGTGCTAGAGCAGGCCGTCAAGACCGTCACGCCGGTGCTCGAGGTTCGCTCGCGCCGCGTGGGCGGTGCGAACTACCAGGTCCCCATCGAGGTGCCGCAGCGCCGCGGGCGCACGCTCGCCCTCCGCTGGCTCGTCACGTTCTCGCGCGATCGCCGCGAGAAGCACATGGCGGACAAGCTGGCCGGTGAGATCCTCGATGCCCTCGAGCAGCAGGGGAACGCCTACAAACGCAAAGACGACATGTACCGGATGGCGCAGGCCAACAAGGCCTTTGCGCACTACCGCTGGTAAGGGAGAACGTTGGCTGTAACAGAGACACGCGTGGCGCTGGACCGCGTCCGCAACATCGGGATCATGGCCCACATCGATGCGGGCAAGACCACGACGACGGAGCGGATCCTCTATTACACGGGCCGCACCCACAAGATGGGTGAGGTGCACGAGGGTGCCGCGACGATGGACTGGATGGCCCAGGAGCAGGAGCGTGGGATCACCATCACCTCGGCTGCGACGACGGCGACGTGGCGCGACCATCGCATCAACATTATCGATACGCCCGGGCACGTGGACTTTACCGCCGAGGTCGAGCGCAGCCTACGCGTGCTCGACGGTGCCGTGGCCGTCTTCGACGCGGTCGCCGGTGTTCAGCCACAGTCCGAGACCGTCTGGCGCCAGGCCGACAAGTATCGCGTGCCGCGGATCGCGTTCATCAACAAGATGGACCGCACCGGCGCCGACTTCTTCAAGTCCGTGCAGTCGATGATCGACCGCCTGGGTGCGAACCCCGTGCCGATCCAGCTGCCGATCGGACAGGAGGAGAAGCACGTCGGGGTCGTCGACCTCGTCGAGATGAAGGCGATCGTCTACAAGGACGATCTCGGCGAGGACTTCGACGTCACGGACATCCCGGCCGAGCTCGCCGAACAGGCCCACGCCTACCACCACCAGCTGATCGACGCTGTCGCCGAGCACGACGACGAGCTGACCGAGACCTATCTCACCGACGAGTCTCTCGTCACGCCGGAGATGATCAGGCGCGCGCTCCGCGCCGCGACGATCGCCGACGCACTCACACCGGTCATCCTTGGCTCGGCGTTCAAGAACAAGGGCGTCCAGCCGCTCCTCGATGCCGTCATCGACTACCTGCCGAGCCCGCTCGACGTGCCGCCGATGGTCGGGCTCGACCCGAAGTCCGGCGCCGAGATCACACGCGAGCCGTCGATCGAGGAGCCGTTCTCGGCGCTCGCCTTCAAGGTGATGTCCGACCCGTTCGTCGGCAAGCTGACCTACTTTCGCGTCTACTCCGGCAAGGTCAAGGCCGGGGACCGCGTGCTGAACACGATCACCGGCAAGACCGAGCGGATCGGCCGCATCCTGCAGATGCACGCGAACCATCGCGAGGAGCGCGAGGAGATCGGCGCGGGCGACATCGCCGCCGGTGTCGGCCTGAAGTCGACGACGACGGGCGACACGCTTGCGATCGAGAGCGCGCCGATCGTGCTCGAGTCGATGACCTTCCCCGATCCCGTGATCTCCGTTGCGGTCGAGCCGAAGTCCAAGGCCGACCAGGACAAGCTCGGTAATGGGCTCGCCCGCCTCTCGGACGAGGATCCGACGTTCCGCGTCACCTCCGACGAGGAGACGGGGCAGACGCTGATCGCCGGCATGGGCGAGTTGCACCTCGAGATCATCGTCGACCGCCTGAAGCGCGAGTTCAACGTCGACGCCAATGTCGGTCGACCGCAGGTCGCCTACCGGGAGACGATCTCCAAGCCTGCCGAGCGGATCCAGGGGAAGTTCGTCCGCCAGACCGGCGGCTCCGGCCAGTACGGCGACGCCGTCATCAATCTCCTGCCCCAGGAGCCGGGCAAGGGCTACGAGTTCGTCGACAGGATCGTCGGCGGCAAGATCCCCAAGGAGTACATCAAGCCGATCGACGAGGGCATTCGCGAAGCCATGGGGTCGGGCATCCTCGCCGGCTACCCGGTGGTCGACGTGAAGGTCGAGCTGATCGACGGCTCCTACCACGACGTCGACTCGAGCGAGCGCGCGTTCAAGATCGCCGGCTCGATGGCGTTCAAGGAAGCAATGAGGCGGGCGAAGCCGAAGCTGCTCGAGCCGATGATGGCCGTCGAGGTCACGACGCCCGAGGACTACGTCGGCGACGTGATGGGCAACCTGAGCTCGCGCCGGGGGCGTGTCGAGAACATGTCACCCGTCGGCAACGCCCAGGTCATCACGGCCAGCGTCCCGCTGAGCGAGATGTTCGGATACGCCACCGACCTGCGGTCGATGTCACAGGGCCGCGCCGATTTCACCATGCAGTTCGACCGGTACGAAGAGGTGCCGGCGTCGATCGCTGCCGAGATCACCGATCAGGACAGCACCTCTAAAACCTCGTCGACCAAGTAAAGGAAGGGAAGGAATGGCCAAGCAGAAGTTCGAGCGCACGAAGCCGCACCTCAACGTCGGCACCATCGGGCACATCGACCACGGGAAGACGACGCTGACCGCCGCGATCACGAACGTGCTGGCGAAGAAGGGCGGCGGCACGGCGAGGAGCTTCGCCGAGATCGACAACGCCCCCGAGGAGCGCCAGCGCGGCATCACGATCAACACCTCGCACGTGGAGTACGAGACGGCGAACCGTCATTACGCGCACGTCGACTGCCCCGGGCACGCCGACTACATCAAGAACATGATCACGGGCGCCGCGCAGATGGACGGGGCGATCCTCGTCGTCAGCGCCGCCGACGGTCCCATGCCCCAGACGCGCGAGCACATCCTGCTTGCCCGCCAGGTCGGCGTGCCCTACATCGTCGTCGCCCTGAACAAGGCCGACATGGTCGACGACGAGGAGCTGCTCGAGCTCGTCGAGCTCGAGGTTCAGGAGCTTCTCTCCAAGTACGACTTCCCCGGCGACGACATCCCGATCGTTCGCGTCTCGGCGCTGAAGGCGCTCGAGGGCGACGAGGCGTGGGAGGAGAAGATCGTCGAGCTGATGGAAGCGGTCGACTCCTACATCCCGGAGCCGCAGCGCGAGTCCGACAAGCCGTTCCTCATGCCGATCGAAGATGTCTTCACGATCACGGGCCGTGGCACCGTCGTCACCGGCCGCGTCGAGCAGGGCAAGATCGAGGTCGGGAACGAGATCGAGATCGTCGGCATCCACGAGAAGGTGGAGAAGACGGTCGTCACGGGCCTCGAGATGTTCCAGAAGTCGCTCGACTACGCGCATGCAGGCGACAACGCAGGCGCACTGCTCCGCGGTATCAAGCGCGAGGACGTCGAGCGCGGCCAGGTGCTCGCGAAGCCCGGGTCGATCACACCCCACACGCACTTCAAGGCCGAGGTCTACGTGCTGTCGAAGGACGAAGGCGGCCGTCACACCCCGTTCTTCAACAACTACCGCCCGCAGTTCTACTTCCGCACGACCGACGTGACGGGTGCGGTCAGCCTGCCGGAGGGCCAGGAGATGGTCATGCCGGGCGACAACACGAACATGGAGATCGAGCTGATCCAGCCGATCGCCATGGATCAGGGTCTTCGCTTCGCGATCCGCGAAGGCGGCCGCACCGTCGGGGCCGGCGTCGTCACCGAGATCGTCAAGTAAGGGGTCGTAGGCAGACATGGCACAGGGAAAAATCCGGATCCGCTTGAAGGGCTACGACCACCAGCAGCTGGACCGGTCGGCCCAGCAGATCGTCGACACCGCGCAGCGAAGCGGTGCGACCATCACTGGGCCGGTTCCCTTGCCGACGGAGAAGAACGTGTACTGCGTGATCCGCAGCCCGTTCAAGGACAAGGACTCGCGCGAGCACTTCGAGATCCGCACCCACAAGCGGCTCATCGACATCCTCAGCCCGACGCCGAAGACGATCGACCAGCTGATGCGGCTCGATCTCCCGGCGGGCGTCGACATCGAGATCAAGCTCTGATGGCCAAAGGCATTCTCGGCAGGAAGCTCGGCATGACGCAGGTCTTCGACCCGGAGACCGGCGGCGTCACGCCAGTGACGGTCATCCAGGCGGGGCCGTGTCCCGTCGTGCAGGTGAAGTTCGAGGCCGAGGACGGCTACGACGCCGTCCAGCTCGCCTTCGATGCCGTTCCCGACCGCAAGCTCTCGAAGCCCGAGCTCGGGCACCTCGCGAAGTTCAAGGTCGGCGGCCATCGCAAGCTCGTCGAGTTCCGCGGCGGCATCGACGGCGCCGTCGAGGGCGAGCAGGTGACCGTCGAGCTCTTCGAGGCCGGGGACAAGGTGAAGGTTGCGGGTATCGGCATCGGCAAGGGGTTCCAGGGCACGATCAAGCGCCATAACTTCAGCTCTGGCCCGCGCTCGCACGGCTCACACAACATTCGCAAGCCCGGGTCGATCGGCGCCTCGGCGACCCCGTCGCGCGTCCGCAAGGGCATCAAGATGGCCGGCCGCATGGGCGGTAAGCGCGTTACGCAGCTCGGCCTGACGGTGCACAGCGTCGATGTGGAGAAGCACCTGCTGCTCGTGAAGGGCGCCGTCCCCGGCCCGAAGAGCGGACTCGTGGAGGTGCGCAGCTGATGGCTGGCACGCCGACAGCCCCGCTGCTCGACGGGGAAGGCAAGCGCTCGAAGGACGTCTCGCTCGGCGAGGAGGTCTTCGGCGCCGAGGTCAAGGCCCATCTCGTGCACGAGGCGGTGCGCTCGGAGTTGAACGCGCAGCGGGCGGGGACGTCTGCCACGAAGAGCCGTGGGCTCGTGGCCGGCGGCCGCGCGAAGCCGTGGCGCCAGAAAGGCACCGGCCGCGCCCGCCAGGGCACCACACGCGCCCCGCACTTCTCGGGCGGCGGTCACGCGTTCGCGAAGTCGCCTCGTGACTTCGTCCAGAAAGTGAACCGCAAGGCGGCCAAAGCCGCCCTTCGGTCGGCCCTCGCGAGTCACGTCAACGAGGGCTCGCTCGCGATCGTCTCGGCGAGTGAGTTCGACGTGCCGTCGACCAAGCGAGCGAGGAGCTTCGTCGAAGCGTCTGGTCAGCGTACGCCGCTCGTGATCGTCGCGACCGAAGGCGAGACCAACCTCCTCAAGAGCTTCCGCAACCTGCAGCGCGTGGTCGTGATCTCCCCGAGCGAGCTCGAGGTGAGCGCCGTCGTCTGGGCGCGCTCGCTGCTCATGACGGAGACGGCTTTGCCGCTCGTCGAGGGGAGGGCGCAGTAATGGCTCTGCACGCGAGCCAGGTTCTGCTGGCGCCGATCGTCAGTGAGAAGAGCTACGCCGCCTCGACGGTCGGCCAGTACACCTTCAAGGTGCACTCCGACGCACACAAGACGCAGATCCGCCAGGCCGTCGAGCAGATGTTCGACGTGAAGGTCGAGCGCGTCAACGTGATCAAGGTGCAACCCAAGCCCAAACGGCGCGGAGCGATTCGCGGCACCCGCCAGGGGTGGAAGAAGGCGATCGTGCAGCTGCGGGCGGGCGACACGATCGAGATCTTCGAAGGAGCGCAGCTTTAGTGCCCCACCACGCGACAACGAGCGGCGCCCGGCGCCCAATCACGCTGCACCATGCTGCGTCCTCGGCCTTGTCCGGGCAAACCAGCCCGAACAAGGCCTGCGTCCTTGCCTGGCTTGGTGCTAGCACCTCGGGCATCCACTCGTGCCACGAGGTGAGCCACTAATGCCGGTGCGTCGCTTCAAGCCGACGAGCCCGGGCCGCCGCCACATGACGGTCTCCGACTTCGCCGAGATCACGAAGTCGAAGCCCGAGAAGGCTCTCACCGAGAAGCTGACGAAGAAAGGCGGCCGCAACAACACGGGCCGCATCACGACACGCCATCAGGGGGGCGGCCACAAGCGCCGCTACCGCCTCGTCGACTTCAAGCGCACGAAGGACGGCGTCCCGGCGAAGGTCGCCGCGATCGAGTACGACCCGAATCGCTCGGCGCGCATCGCGCTGCTGCACTACGCAGACGGGGCGAAGGCCTACATCCTCGCCCCTGCCGGGCTGCGCGTCGGCTCGCTCGTGCAGTCAGGCCCCGGTGCCGACATCAAGCCCGGAAACGCGCTGCCGCTCGAGAACATCCCCACCGGCACGCTCGTGCACAACGTCGAGTTGAAGCCGGGGAAGGGCGGGCAGATGGCACGCTCGGCAGGCTCCGGCATCCAGCTCGTCGCAAAGGATGGCGGCCACGCGACGCTGCGCCTCCCCTCGGGGGAGATGCGCCGCGTGCTCATGACCTGTCGCGCCACCGTCGGCCAGGTCGGGAACGTCGAGCACGGCAACATCACGGGCGGCAAGGCAGGGCGCAGTCGCTGGAAGGGCATTCGTCCCGGCGTGCGCGGCTCGGCCATGAACCCGGTCGACCATCCGCACGGCGGTGGGGAGGGCAAGTCGAAGGGCGGCCGTCATCCGGTCACCCCGTGGGGCGTGCCGACGCTCGGCAAGCGCACCCGCTCCAAGCACAAGGAATCCAACAAGCTGATCGTGCGCGGGCGCCGCCGCGGGAAGGACAAGCGGTAGTGGCTCCCCACGTACCACCGAGTGCGTCTCTGACGCGCGATCCACGGCGCATCGCCGCGTCCTCCGCCTCATCCGGGCAGACCAGCCCGAACGAGGCCTGCGTCCTTGCACCGCTTGCGTCTCGCACGGCAGGGACGCGAAACCGTCACGAGGAGAGCAACCATGTCGCGTAGTTCCAAGAAGGGGCCTTTCGTCGAGGAGCGGCTGCTCGCGCGCATCCAGAAGATGAACGACTCGGGCTCCAAGAACATGATCCGCACCTGGTCGCGGACGTCCACGGTTTTTCCCGACATGGTCGGCCACACGATCGCGGTGCACGACGGCCGCAAGCATGTGCCGGTGTTCATCTCCGAGCAGATGGTCGGGCACAAGCTCGGCGAGTTCGCGCCCACTCGCCACTTCCGTGGACACGCCGGCGATCAGAAGACGCAGGTGAAGAAGCGCTGATGGCCGCCCTCGCCACCGAGCAGAAGACCGTGCAGGCGGTCGCGAAGTTCGTACGCATCTCGCCGCGCAAGGCCCGTCTCGTCACGGACAACATCCGTGGCCGCAGCGTGCCCGAGGCGCGCACCATTCTCGCATTCACCGAGCGCGCCGCCGCGATCGAGATCGAGAAGGTGCTGAGCTCCGCTGTTGCGAATGCCGAGTCGAATCCGTCGCTCCAATGGCGTGGCGACGATCTCGTCGTCGCGGCCGTCTACGTCGACGGCGGTCCCACGATCAAGCGCTGGCGTGCTCGTGCTCGTGGCCGCGTCGCCCGCATCAAGAAGCGCACGTGCCACATCACGATCCAGGTCGCGCAGACGGCCGTCTCAACAACGGTCGAGAAGCCTGCCACGAAGTCCCGCAGGCGTCCGCGCGGCGCGACGACCAATGGCAAGCCGACCGAGAAGAAGGGGAGCTGAATGGGTCAGAAAATTCACCCGGGCGGCCTGCGCGTCGGCGTCATCCACGATTGGAAGTCGAACTGGATGGTCGGCGACAAAGAATTCGCAGGCGCGCTCATCGAGGACATCAAGATTCGCGAGCACATCCTCGGCAAGCTTTCGCATGCCGGGCTGTCGGACATCCTGATCCGTAAGGACAAGCAGCGGATCACGATCGACATCTATACGGCTCGCCCAGGCATCGTGATCGGAAAGTCCGGCGTCGAGGTCGACGCGCTGCGCAAAGAAGTGCACGCGATGACCCAGAAGAACGTGCACATCAACATCAACGAGATCAAGCGGCCGGAGCTCGACGCAAAGCTCGTCGCCCAGTCGATCGCCGAGCAGCTGCAAAACCGGGTTTCCTTCCGCCGGGCGATGAAGCGCTCGCTCGCGTCTGCCATTCGCTCGGGTGCGGCCGGGGTGAAGGTCAAGTGCTCGGGCCGCCTCGGCGGCTCCGAGATGAGCCGCTCGGAGCAGTACTCCGAGGGTCGCGTGCCGCTGCACACGATCCGCGCCGACATCGACTATGGGTTCGTCGAGGCGAAGACCCCCACGGGCCGCATCGGCGTCAAGGTCTGGATCAACAAGGGCGAGATCATGCCCCAGGGTTATTCGGGCATGGCCGAGAAGAAGGAGACGCGCCTGGGCGATCAGGACACGGCGCGCCGCCGCGGCGGCATCACCGAGGGCCTCGGTGCCTCGCGTGAGTCCGGCCGCAACAGGAGCCAGGATCGCGAGGGTCTCGGCCCGGTGCGCCGTGGTCGTCCGGGCCAGCGCGGCGGGCAGCCTCAGCGTCCGGGGGGTGGCGGGCCGGGCAATCGTGCCGGCGCACCGCGCAATCGGGGTGGGGCGACCCGCCCTGCCGGCGAGGGCCGCTCGCAGCGTCCCGAGACGAACGTCGAGAAGCCACGGACGGACGACACCGGTGCTTCGGCCGAAGTACGCGAGCAGCCGGTGATCGAGCCCGCGGTCGAGACGGCGCCTGCGCCGGTGGTGGCCGACGCGCCCGATTCCACCACCCAAAAGGTGCAGACCGAAGACCCGACGAAGCTCGAAGCGACCGGCGAGGCGACGCCCAAGCCGGCGGCCAAGAAGCCGGCTGCGAGAAAGACCGCCGCGAGGAAGCCGGCGCCGAAGAAGGACGCCGGCTGATGCTGCTCCCGAAGAAGACCAAATTCCGGAAGCACCATCGTGGCCGGCGCCGAGGCGAGTCGCGCGGGCAGACGACCGTGCATTTCGGGGAGTACGGGATCAAGGCACTCGAGGCGGGTTGGATCACCAACCGCCAGATCGAGGCCGCCCGCATCGCGATGACCCGCAAGATCAAGCGCGGTGGCAAGGTCTGGATCAACGTCTTTCCTGACAAGCCGTTCACGAAGAAGCCGGCCGAGACGCGCATGGGCAAGGGCAAAGGGTCACCCGAGGGCTGGGTCGCGGTCGTGAAGCCGGGTCGCGTGATGTTCGAGCTTGCCGGCGTCCCGGAGCCGCTCGCCAAGGAAGCGTTGCGCCTGGCCGGCCAGAAGCTGCCCTTGAAGACCAAGTTCGTGCGCCGAGACGACGGGGGTGATCTCTTTGCGGGCTAGAGACCTGCGTGATCTCACCGACGACGATCTGGATCACAAGCTTGCGGACACCCGGCAGGAGCTCTTCAACCTCCGGTTTCAGGCGGCCACCGGCGCGCTCGAGAACTCGACCCGCCTGCGACTGGCAAAGCGCGAGATCGCGCGCATCCTGACGACGCAACACGAGCGCACATCACAAACCAAGAAGCAGAAGGTCGAGAGTTAGAGATGGCAGACGAGACACCTGAAGAGACCCTCGCCGACGAGGCCGTGGCCGACGAGGCTGTCGTCGAAGGAACCGTGCCCGACGAGGCCGTGCCCGACGAGGCCGCGGCCAAAGAAACCGTGACCGAAGAAACCGCGGCCGAGGCGGCTCCCGTGGCCGAGGTCGACGAGACCCAGGTCACCGACGCGGAGGCGGCTCCGGTTCCGCAAGCGGCTCCGGTTCCGGAAGCAGCTTCGTCTGCGGAAATGCAGGAGGACGCCCCGGCGCCGGCAGGCAAACCGACGCGGTCGCAGCGGCACGTGCCGCGCTCGGAGCGGCGCACCCGCTCGAAGGTCGTGCGCGAGAAGCCCGCAACGCGCAAGCCGATCACACGCACCGAGAAGCCGGGCTACGAGCGGGGCCGGCGCCAGGAACGCCGTGGCGTTGTCGTCTCCGACAAGGCCGACAAGACGATCATCGTGAAGGTCGACGTGATCAAGAGCCACCCGAAGTACAAGAAGGTGATCCGCTCGACGGTCAAGTTCCATGCGCACGACGAGGCCAACACTGCGGGCGTGGGCGACAAGGTGCGCATCGTCGAGACCCGTCCCCTGTCGAAGCTGAAGCACTGGCGCCTCGCCGAGATCGTCGAGAAGGCGAAGTAACGAGATGACCCCATGATCCAGCAGGAAACACGTCTGAAGGTGGCCGACAACACAGGTGCGCGTGAGCTACTGTGCATCCGCGTTGCCGGTGGCTCGAGGCGCCGCTACGCACGTGTCGGCGACATCATCACTGCGACCGTCAAGTCTGCCGCCCCACAAGGCGCGGTCAAGAAGGGCGAAGTGGTGAAGGCCGTCGTCGTGCGGACGAAGAAACCCTTCGGCCGTGACGACGGCACGCTGATCGCGTTCGACGAGAACGCGGCGGTGCTCATCGACAACGCACGGAATCCGCGCGGGACGCGCATCTTCGGGCCGGTCGCCCGCGAGTTGCGAGAGAAGAACTTCATGAAGATCGTGAGCCTGGCCCCAGAGGTCCTGTAAAGGGAATGGTGCTTCGGAAATGGCGACTGCAATGAAAATCAAGAAGGGCGACACCGTCCAGATGCTCTCGGGCAAGGACCGCGGGAAGCAGGGGCGGGTCCTCGAGGCACGCCCGCGCGCCGGCAAGGTGCTCGTCGAGAACCTGAACATGATGAAACGTCACCAGAAGCCACGCCCGATCCGCGACGCGAATCGGATGGGCGGCACGCAGATGGCGCCGGGCGGGATCATCGACCGCCCTTCCGCAGTGTCGGTGTCGAACGTGATGCTCGTGTGTCCGACGTGTCGGGTCCCGACTCGCATCGGCTTCAAGTTCAAGGAAGCGAAGGGTGGCGAGCAGGTCAAGGTGCGCGTGTGCAAGCGCGACGGCTGCGGCCAGGAGATCGATCGCTGATGGCGACCACCGAGACTTATAGCCCGCGCCTCAAGGAGCAGTACAACGACGAGCTGCGCGGCCAGCTGCAGGAGCAGCTCGGCCTCGAGTCGGTCATGCAGGTGCCACGCATCGCGAAGATCACCCTGAACATGGGCGTCGGCGAGGGCAAGAACGACGCCAAGCAGATCGACGCCGCGCAGGAGGAGCTGACGATCATCGCCGGCCAGCGCGCGCAGGTCCGCCGGGCCCGCAAGTCGATCGCGCAGTTCAAGATTCGCGAGGGCATGCCGATCGGCGTCAAGGTGACGCTGCGCGGCGATCGCATGTGGGAGTTCCTCGACCGGCTCGTGTCCATCGCGTTGCCGCGGATTCGTGACTTCCGCGGCCTGAGCCCCGCGTCCTTCGACGGCCGCGGCAACTACTCGCTCGGTATTCGCGAGCAGATCATCTTTCCCGAGATCGATTACGACAGCATCAACCTGATCCGTGGACTCGACGTCACGATCACGACGACCGGCGGGAACGACGAGCAGGCACACGCCCTCTTACGAGGCCTCGGCCTGCCGTTCGGTACCGACGGACGGAGGGAGCTGTAAGTGGCGAAGAAGTCGCTTGTCGTGAAGGCCGCTCGTCCGGCGAAGTTCAAGGTGCGCAACTACACCCGCTGCAACCGCTGCGGGCGGCCGCGCGCCGTCTTCAAGAAGTTCGGGCTCTGCCGTATCTGCCTGCGGGAGCTCGCCCATCAGGGCGTCATCCCGGGCATGACCAAGAGCTCCTGGTAGGAGAGGAAGAGTTAAACGTGCTTACTGACCCCGTCGCCGACATGCTCACGCGTATCCGGAACGCCAACAAGGCGCTGCACGACCGCGCAGAGATGCCGAACTCGAAATTGAAGGTCGAGATCGCCCGCATCCTCAAGGAGGAGGGCTACATCCGCGACTATCACGTTGCGGAGAGCGAGGACCGCCCCCACAAGACGCTCGTCGTCGAGCTGAAGTACGGGCGCAGCCGCGAGCGGATCATCACCGACCTGAAGCGTGTGTCCAAGCCGGGCCGGCGGATCTACGCCGGCAAGGATCGCCGCCAGCGGGTTCTCGGCGGCATGGGCATCGCGATCATGTCCACCTCCCGCGGCGTCGTCACGAGCCGCACCGCCGAAGCCGAAGGTATTGGCGGCGAAGTCATCTGCTACGTCTGGTAAGTGCCATGTGCTTCGCGCAATGGCCAGGAAAACAAAGAACAATGACACCTCACCACCACACCTCACCCCTGGGCGGCGGTTTCCCGTCTACCCGATGTCGAGCTGAGCTATGAGCCGCATCGGGAAAAGGCCCATTGAAGTGCCCGCCGGCGTGATCGTCTCGGTCGATCCTGGGCGCGTCACGGTGTCGGGGCCGAAGGGCGAGCTGCGCCAGGTCGTGCCGCAGCGGATGAAGATCGTCGAGGACGAGGGCACGATCCTCGTCTCGCGTCCGACCGAGCGCGGCGACGATCGCGCGCTCCACGGCCTCACGCGCACGCTGATTGCGAACATGGTCGAAGGCGTCACGTCGGGCTTCGAGAAGAAGCTCGAGCTCCAGGGCGTCGGCTACCGGGCGGCCCTTGCCGGAACCGATCTCGAGCTGCAGGTCGGCTATTCGCACTCGGTGAAGATCAAGCCGCGGCAGGGCATCGAGTTCGAGGTGCCGGTGCCGACCCAGGTGGTCGTGCGCGGGATCGACAAGCAGATGGTCGGCCAGACCGCTGCCGAGATCCGCAGCGTCCGCCCGCCCGAGCCCTACAAGGGCAAGGGCATCCGTTACGAGGGCGAGTTCGTGCGCCGGAAGGTCGGGAAGCGCGCATGACGCAGCTCTCGACACGCGAGGCGCGGCTTCGGCGGCACCGGCGTGTTCGCGGCAAGGTCCGCGGCACCGCCGAGCGCCCCCGCCTCGCTGTGTTCCGCTCGAATCGCGGCATCTTTGCCCAGTTGGTCGACGACGACGCCGGCACGACCGTCGCGGCTGCGTCGTGGCTCGGCCTCGAGAAGTCGTTCAAGGGCGACAAATCGGAACAGGCGGCCGAGGTCGGCAAGACCCTCGCCCAGGCTGCGAAGAAGGCCGGAGTCGAAACCGTCGTTTTCGACCGCGGGGGCTACCTGTTCCACGGTCGCGTCAAGGCGCTCGCGGAGGGCGCCCGTGAAGGAGGACTGAGCTTCTAGTGGCAGTTGACGTGCACGAATCGAGAGAGCTGAAGGAGCGGGTCGTCGAGATCAACCGTGTCGCCAAGGTGGTCAAGGGCGGGCGGCGCTTCTCGTTCACGGCGCTCGTCGTGATCGGCGACGAGGTCGACCGCGTCGGCGTCGGCTACGGCAAGGCCCGCGAGGTCCCGCTCGCGATCTCGAAGGCGGTCGACGACGCGAAGAAGAACCTCTTCACGGTCGCGAAGCACGGGCAGACGATCACGCACGAGTCGCTCGGCCGCTTCGACGCTGCCCGCGTGCTCCTGCGGCCGGCCTCGCCCGGCACCGGCGTGATCGCGGGCGGCGGCGTGCGCGCCGTGCTGGAGCTCGCGGGAATCCGTGACGTTCTCGCGAAGTCGCTCGGCACGACGAACCCCATCAACATGCTGAAGGCGGCCGAGACGGCCCTGCGCCAGCTGCGCAGGCCCGAGGACGTCGCGAGGGCACGCGGCAAGTCGATCCGAGACGTACTGCCCCACCAGGCGGCGATCGAGCCCGAGGTCGAGCCGGTGCCCGAGCCTCGAGCCCAGATCGAGACGGCGGTCGGGGAGGTGGGAGCGGATGGCGAAAGTGAAGCTGACGCAGGTACGTAGCGCGATCGGGCAGACGCAGCGTCACCGTGGCACGCTGCGGGCCCTCGGGCTCGGCAGGATCGGTAAGACGGCGGAGCACACCGAGGGGCCTGTGCTCTCAGGCATGCTTCGCAAGGTCCGCCATCTCGTGAACGTGGAGGAGCAGTAAATGGCCGGTGAGCTCAACCTCTCGAACCTGCAGCCTGCGCAGCCGCGGAAGGAGCGCAAGCGCGTGGGCCGCGGTCTCGGCTCGGGCAAAGGTCGTTACTCCGGCCGCGGGATCAAGGGCCAGAAGTCGCGCGCCGGCTCCCACGCGATGCGCGCAGGCTTCGAGGGCGGCCAGATGCCGCTCGTCATGCGCACGGCGAAGCTTCGCGGCAATACGTCGAAAGACGCGATGCCGGTCGGTCCGTTCCGTACCTACACGCAGCCGGTCAACCTGCGCGATCTCGAGCGCTTCGACGCGGGCGACGAAGTGACGCCCGAGTCGTTGAAGGCGCACGGGCTGATTCGCTCGATCCGCAAGGATGTGAAGCTGCTCGGGGTGGGTGAGCTCTCAAAGTCGCTCACCATCACCGTGCACGCGGCGTCGGCAACTGCGCGGGAGAAGGTCGAAGCGGCCGGCGGTACCTTGACCCTCCTCAGGGAGCCGAAGGTGCGCAAGAAGAAGAACCTGAAGCGGCGGCCCGAAGGCAGGACGAAGGACAACGACTCCGAAACGGGCGAGCCGCAGGCGGCCGAGCCGACGGAAGGCGGCGAGTAGCCCCGTGCTGAGCTGGCTCGCCAATGCCTGGCGGGTCCCGGAGCTCCGGCGCCGCATCCTGTTCACGGCGGTCGTCCTCGCCGCGTACCGGCTCGGATCATGGATGCCCGCGCCGGGTGTCGACTCGAGCCAGATCCAGAACTACTTCAACGGCAAGGGCGGGTCGGTGCTCGGCCTGCTGAACCTGTTCTCGGGATCTGCGCTCTCACGATTCTCGATCTTCGCGCTCGGGATCATGCCGTACGTCACGGCGTCGATCATCCTGCAGCTGATGACGGTCGTCATCCCGCAGCTCGAGCAGCTGCAGAAGGAAGGCGAAGCGGGGACGGCCAAGATCAACCAGTACACGCGCTACCTCACCGTCGCGCTCGCCGCGGCGCAGTCGACCGGGTACGCCTATCTCTTCAAGCGCTCGGGTGCGCTCAACGTGAACACCGGGCGCCTGGTGCTGATCGTGGTCACGCTGACAGCCGGCACCGTGCTGCTGATGTGGCTCGGCGAGCTGATCACGAAGCGCGGCATCGGCAACGGGATCTCGCTGCTGATCTTCGCCTCGATCCTCACGTCGGCGCCGCAGGGCATCAACGCCTGGATCAACGGCGGCCCGATGGAGCGATTGTTCTTCCCGCTGATCGCGGTCGCCATCGTCGTCGCGGTCGTCTTCGTGCAGGAGGGCCAGCGCCGCATTCCGATCCAGTACGCCAAGCGCATGGTCGGCCGCCGCCAGACGGCGGGTGGCGCGACGTACATGCCGCTCCGCGTCAACATGGCGGGTGTCATCCCGGTGATCTTCGCGGCAGCGCTGCTCGCATTCCCGCCGACCGTCGCGCAGTTCTTCCCGCAGACGCAGTCGTGGATCAACGCTCACTTCGCGCCGGCATCGACGATCTACCTGCTCACGGAGGCGATCCTGATCATCGTCTTCACGTACTTCTACACGGCCGTGCAATTCAATCCGGTCGACCAGGCGGACAACCTTCGCAAGTACGGCGGGTACATCCCGGGCATCCGTCCGGGGCCGCCCACCGCCCAGTATCTCGACCGCGTGCTGACGCGGCTGACGTTGCCGGGCTCGCTCTTCCTGGCTGTCGTCGCCGTCCTCCCGTCCCTCTTCATCGCGCACTTCGGCTTCTCGCAGGCGACATCGCGCGCGCTCGGCGGGACCTCCGTGCTGATCGTGGTGGGTGTGGCGCTCGACACGATGAGACAGATGGAGTCGCAGATGATGATGCGCTCCTACGAAGGCTTCTTGAAATAGCTGTGAACCTTCTCGTCCTCGGCCCGCAGGGAGCCGGCAAGGGAACGCAGGCAAAGCGCATCTCGGACGAATTCGGGATTCCACACGTCTCGACCGGCGACATGTTCCGCGCCGCGACGGCTGCCGGCACCGAGCTCGGACGCAAGGTGAAGCCGCTGCTCGACACCGGCACGCTCGTGCCCGACGAGATCACGATCGCGATGATCCGCGAGCGCCTGTCCGAGGAGGATGCACGCTCCGGGTTCGTGCTCGACGGGTTTCCTCGCAACCTCGCCCAGGCCGAAGCGCTCGACGAGATGCTCGGCGGCATCGGACGCGTGCTCGATGCGATCCTCTTCTTCGACGTCACGGATTCGATCGGGATGGAGCGGGCACTGAGCCGTGCGCACGTCGAGAACCGGACGGACGACACGGAGGAGGTGATTGCGCGGCGGCTGGCCACGTATCACTCCGAGACCGAGCCGACGATCGAGCATTACCGGACGACGGGGAAGCTCGTGCTGGTTCACGCCGGCCGGACGATCGACGAGGTGTGGACGGAGATCTCCTCCGCGCTGCATCAGGTGGCGCCCGCGTGATCATCCGGAAGTCCGACCAGGAGATCGACACGATGGCCCGCGCCGGGGACGTCGTCGCGGGCACGCTCGCCTTGCTCGAAGAGCGGATCGCGCCGGGGGTCTCGACGGCTGAGCTCGATGCGCTCGCGGAGGAGTTCATCCGCTCGCACGGCGGCGAGCCGACGTTCAAGGGCTACAAGGGCTATCCGGCTGCGACGTGCCTCTCGCCGAACAGCATGGTCGTGCACGGGATCCCGGGCACCGTCAGGCTCGCCGACGGAGACATCCTGTCGGTCGACGTGGGCGTCACGCTCGAGGGCTTCGTCGCCGACTCCGCCTGGACGTTCCCGGTCGGCTCGATCGCTCGGGAGACCGAGCGGCTGCTCGATGCCTGCAAGGCGGCGCTCGAGGCGGGTATCGCCGAGGCGCGGGTCGGGAACGCGGTCGGCGACATCTCGCGTGCCGTCCAGACGGTCACCGAAGCCGCGGGCTTCAGCGTCATCCGCAGCCTCGTCGGCCACGGTGTCGGACGCTCGATGCACGAGGACCCGCAGGTGCCGAACTTCGTCTCGTCCACCGTCGGGCCGAAGCTCCAGGCGGGTATGACGATCGCGATCGAGCCGATGATCACGGCCGGCGGCCCGGACGTCTACATTCACGACGACGACTGGTCGATCTCGACCTCCGACGGCTCGCTCGCGGCCCACTTCGAGCACACCGTGGCCGTCACCGCGAACGGCCCGAGGATCCTGACCGACGGCGTAGGGGTCCTGGTACGATGAGCACCCGCGATGCGAGGCTTTTGCCCGCGCGCGTCATTCGCTTGAGGAAATACCCTTCATGAAAGTCCGCCCTTCCGTCAAACCCATGTGCGAGCGCTGCCGTGTGATCAAGCGGCATGGTCGCACCATGGTCATTTGCACCAATCCACGTCACAAGCAGCGTCAGGGGTAGCCAGGACCTATGGCACGCATCGCAGGTGTGAACCTGCCGAATCAGAAGCGGCTCGAGATCGGTCTCACCTACATCTTCGGGATCGGGCAGCCGACCGCGCAGAGAATCTGCGCCGCGCTCGGCCTCTCGCCCGACACGAAGGTGCGCGACCTGACCGAGGAAGAGGTCGCGAAGCTGCGCGAGCACATCGACTCGAATGTGGAGGTCGAGGGCGACCTCCGCCGCGAGCGCACCCAGGCGATCAAGCGGCTGCAGGAGATCGGTTCCTACCGTGGACTACGCCACCGGCGCAATCTGCCGCTCCGCGGCCAGCGCACCAAGACGAACGCGCGCACACGCAAAGGCCCCAAGAAGACCGTCGGCCGCGGTAAGAAGGCGAAGTAGATGGCGCCTCCCCGTAGAGCTGCGACCCGGGGTCGCACCCGCCGCCGTGTCCGCAAGAACATCGCGATCGGGCAGGCGCACATCAAGACCTCGTTCAACAACACGATCGTCGCCCTCACCGACAAGGAAGGCAACCTGATCGTGTGGGAGTCGGCCGGCTCGGCCGGGTTTAAGGGCTCGCGCAAGTCGACGCCGTTCGCCGCGCAGGTCACGGCCGACTCGGCGGCCCGCAAGGGGATGGAGCACGGCCTGCAAAAGGTCGAGGTCTTCGTCAAGGGCCCCGGCTCCGGTCGAGAGACGGCGATCCGTTCGCTGCAGGCGGCGGGGCTCGAGATCCTCGGGGTGAAGGACGTCTCGCCCCAGGCACACAACGGTGTTCGTCAGAAGAAGCGGAGGCGCGTGTGATACCGGCCCCCCTTCGCCTGTCTCGCACCCGCCAGGGCGCAGCAACGCTCCGTCTTGCCGCGTCCTCGGTCGTGCCCATAGAACATCGCTACGAACACTCCCTGCGTCCTTGCGAGACGGGCGTTTCGCGGCTGCCGAGCGCGATCCAGACGAGCACGATCCAGACGAGCACGATCCAGACAAAGGGAGACCGTTAGTGGCTCGCGATCGTTCGCCGAAATGCAAGCAGTGCCGCCGTGAGGGCATCAAGCTCTTCCTGAAGGGCGAGCGTTGCCTGACCGAGAAGTGTGCGATCGAGCGTCGCTCGTATCCACCGGGCGAGCACGGCCGCGGGCGCATCAAGCAGAGCGAGTACCTGCTCCAGTTGCGCGAGAAGCAGAAGGCGCGCCGGTACTACGGCCTGCTCGAGACGCAGTTCCGTACCTACTACGAGAAGGCCAACCAGCGTGGGGGGATCACCGGCGAGAACCTCTTGCAGATGCTCGAGACGCGGCTCGACAATGTCGTCTACCGCCTCGGTTTCGCCGCCTCGCGTGCGCAGGCGCGCCAGCTCGTGCGCCACGGGCATTTCTCGGTGAACGGCCGTCGCGTGAACATTCCGAGCTACCAGGTCAAGCCGGACGACGTGGTGACGCTGAAGAGTGGGTCGAGCGCCGAGCAGATCGTCCGCGACGCGACCGATCTCACTGCCGCGGTTGCCCCGTGGCTGCAGGCAGACCATGAGGGCCTGACCGGCAAGGTGCTGAAGTGGCCGGAGCGTGCCGAGATCGACACCCCGGTTTCCGAACAGTTGATCGTCGAGCTCTACTCCAAGTAGCGCTCGCCTTAGGAAAGGAACAGATGGCCGTACGCGCACAGGATTTCCAGACCCCGAGAATCACGCACGAGGAAGTGAACGAGAACCGCGGCGTTTTCGTGATCGAGCCGCTCGATCGCGGCTTTGGCTACACGTTCGGGAACTCGCTGCGCCGGGTGCTCCTCTCCTCGCTCGAGGGTGCCGCCGTGACCTCCGTCAAGCTCGAGGGCGTCGCGCACGAGTTCACCACTCTCCCCGGCGTTCGCGAGGACGTCACCGACATCATCCTCAACCTGAAGCAGCTGGTGTGCATCCTGCACGGCGAGTCGCCCGAGGTCGAGGTTCGCCTGACCAAGCGTGGTGAAGGAGTCGTGACGGCCGCAGACATCGAGGCTCCGGCCGACCTCGAGATCCTCAATCCGGAGCTCGAGATCGCGAACCTCTCGTCGAAGGGCCGGCTCGAGATCACGGTCACGATCGGCCGCGGCCGGGGCTATCTCCCCGCGGAAGGCAACCGCGGCCAGGCGCACACGATCGGGGTCATCCCGGTCGACTCGATGTTCTCGCCCATCAATCGCGTCGCTTACGACGTGGAGGCGGCGCGCGTTGGTCAGCGCACGGACTACGACAAGCTCATCCTCGACGTCACCACGAACGGCTCGATCGACCCGAAGGATGCGATTGCGCAGGCTGCCGAGATCCTGATTCGCCAGCTGGCGATCTTCACCGATCTCGAGAAGATGGAGGGCTTCGGCGAGGCTGCCCAGGCCGCGGCCGACGGCGGCGAGTCGGTGGGCGTCTCACTCGCGGGCGGGATGGAGAACTTCCCCATCGAGGAATTGGAGCTCGGCGTTCGCTCGTACAACTGCCTGAAGCGGGTGGGGATCGAGACGATCGGCGACCTCGTCACGAAGTCGGAGTCCGAGCTCGCTGCGATTCCCAACTTCGGCAAGAAGTCGATCGAGGAAGTGAAGGAGACCCTGCAGCAGCACGGTCTCAACCTCCGTGGCGGCGCGTCCGTCAACGGTCTGGAGGCATAGCGGCTCGATGCGGCACGCGCGCTCCGGAAAGAAGCTCGGTCGCGATTCGGCGCACCGCAAGGCGCTCTATTCGAACCTTGCGGGTGCGCTGATCGAGCATGGGCGCATCAAGACGACCGTCACGAAGGCGAAGGCGGTGAAGCCGATCGCCGAGCAGATGAT
>JBBSEJ010000035.1:0-30049 GCA_038239825.1 Gaiellales bacterium | reverse complement strand
TCGCTCCACTCCACGGCCGGCGGCACGCTCCTGCTCCAACTCCAACATCGTGTACTCCGATCTCGCCCTCAGGGCTCATTACTTCCATGAACAAGAACGTCTCACACGATGTTGGCAGAGAGGGGCTCCGAACGAAGATGTGCCTCTAACACCTCCGCTGGAGGAGTTCGAGCGGTTCGATCCGGAGCGCTACCAACCGCTGCCTGCCGCGACACCGGCCCACCTCTCCTATCTCGAACGAATGAAGAATCGTGGCGAGCGACCGCTCATGTTCGTCCACATCCCGCATATTCGCGTCGCAGGCCCAATCGACGTCAGCGGTCTGCGAGTCGTCCCCTGGGACGAACCACCGAGCGACGCTTAATCGTTCGGAGCCAGCCAACCTCGCGATTGCTTCCGCTCAGGGTGCACTCCGAAACGCTGGGGCAGGCGAGAATGGCGGTTCTATTGCATAGGATCGACGGCGGTTTGTCGATTACCGGAATCTCGCCTGTCCTGCTGGTCTCGGACGTGGAAGAGTCCGTTGCGTACTACCGTGACCTTCTCGGCTTTACGTGCGACATCTACGGGGACCCACCCGATTTCGTGACGGCTAAGAGGGACGACGCGATGATCTTGCTCGCCCTGACGGACAAGCCCGAACTGATCGTCCCGAACTGGCGAACCCTCGAGAACATGTGGAACGTCTACATCCGTGTGTCCGACGCCGATGCTGCGTACGCCGAGATTCAAGAACGCGGGGGCTGACACATCCCGGCGCCGGTGTCGAGGACGATCGTCCCGATTGGTTGCCCGACGGTTCGCTCATCCTGTTCGAGCGGATCTTCCGGCCGGGCGCGAGCGCCTTGCCGACACCCGCCGACGAGATCATGCGCGTCAACGCCGACGGGCGCGGACTGCGCCAGATCGCCACCTGTACCGGCGCTTGCGTCGTGAACGACCCCCCGCAGTACTCTCCCGACGGTCGTCGGATCGTTTACACGCGACTGATGCGTGTTGGACTCCGACGGGAGCAATGCCGAGCAGATCACTCAGCTCTCGAGCCCTCCCAGCTCTGAAGACCACGAACCTGCGTGGTCGCCTGACGGTGAAGACATCGTCTTCATGCGCCTCGACGACACCGCCGCCCCACGGAACCATCAGGCCTTGTTCGCCGTTGCGAGCAACGGCGGGACGCCACGTCGAATCACGCGATGGAGGCTCGATGCCGACGGCGCGAACTGGTCGCCCGACGGATCCATGATTCTCTTCCAGTCATACCGAGACTGCTCCTGCAGCGACCTCGGTGCGCAGTCGGATCGGCGAGGACCGAGCACCACCACCAAAGCTCCAGGCGCGTCGCGACGGATACCGCCTTCAAGGGACGCTGGGGGGAGTCCGGGGCGGCCACAGCACTTCGCGGTCGCAATCATCCGCTCGAGCACCGGACTTGTTGGAGGCTTCTTCAATTGCAGCAACATCGCCTCGTCGACCGTCACCGCGGACGGTAGACGTGGACTGCGATGCCCGTCGGATACGGCGTCGCCTCGACGAGCTCGAGGTGCAGCGGAGTGGGAAGACCCTTGAAGAGCGGGAGCCCGGCGCCGAGTGCAGCCGGCTGGATCATGAGCCGGTATTCATCAACGAGCCCCAGTCGTGAAAGCGCCTGGTCGAACGTGGCGCCCCCGTACGCGATCAGGTCTCCTCCGGGTTCGCGCTTGAGCCGATCGATCTCTTCACCGAGGTCGCCACGGGCGATACTGGTCTCGGGCCAGTCGGCATGGCGCAAGGTCTTCGAGAAAACGACCTTGGGAATCTCGTTCATGGGCCGCGCGTAGTCGCTCGTCGACGTGGGCCAGAAGGATGCCATTTCCTCGTAGGTCACCCGCCCCATCAGGTGAGCACCCGCGGCTGACACCGATTCGAGGATCCAGCGCTTGACTCCGTCGTCCTCCCTGTCGTCGACACCCCATGGGTGCGACCCGTCCAGCGCGGCGACATATCCGTCGATCGATACGCCCGTCTGCAGAATGAGCTTGCGCATGAAACCTCCTCGTCGCTTGTTGCATTTCTTCGACCGATCGAGACGGCGAAACTCATCGCAGCGTCAGACGACGGGTCGAACTCATCGCGCCAAGAGGCGGCTCCCGTGCTTCTCAGCGCACCTCCGCATCGGCCGCCTGCAGCGCGGCGAGGTCGAGCGTCTTCATCTCGAACATCGCTTCCATCGCACGGCGGGCGCGCTCGTTATCGTTATCGGTGAAAAGCTCGTCCAGTCCCTTGGGCGTCACCTGCCATGAGACGCCGAAGCGGTCTTTCAGGCAGCCGCACGGGCCTTCCTCGCCGTTCTCGCCGAGCTTCTTCCAGTAGTAGTCGACCTCGTCCTGGTTGTCGCAGACGACCTGGAGCGAGATCGCCTCGCTGAAGCTGACCGGACACCGCCGTTGATGCCGATGACCCGGTTGCCATTCAGCTCGCGTGCATGCACGTGGCACGCAGCAACGGCTCGACCTGCGCAATCTCGCTGAGGATGAGCGCGCGTTCCCTCGGCCGCCTTGCCGTACGGGTTGCTCGTCCGAATCTCGAGACGGCGTCCGAGGAGGTCGGCCGGGACGCTGAGGCGACGGCGTCGAAATGCGAGTAGAACCGCCCCTGATTCGAGACGGTTCCAGAGACATAGAGTGCCGCGCCGTCGTCGCGAGACAGAAGCTCCGAGATGAGATCCTCGCGCCAGATATACCAGCGGCTGCCTCGCACCACTCGCATATCCGCGGGGACATCTACGGACCGCTGTCCGAGCGTCCGTCGGCCGAAAGTCGCACGCGTTCCAGCCGGAGCAGGATCTCATCGCGGTGGGCCTCTCCCGTGATCGCGCAGAGAAACCGGCGACGGACGCCTGCACTCTACGAAGCTGCCTGTGCGGAGATAAGCCGCTCGCGTCGGCGGCTCAACGGGATCGCGATTCCCTGGACTGCGAGCGCCAAGGCAGTGGCGAGTGCGAAGGAGAGGGCGATGCCGCGGCCGGAGACGGTGACGCTCACGGTGAAGCAGAACAATGCGTATGCGAAGAAGCCGACGGTCATCCCGTGAAGAAGCCGAGCGACCTCGCTCCTTCCGTGCTGCGCGTGTGTGAACGCCGCCAGCACCGGTGTGATGATCGGGAACGCAGCCAGTAGCCCCGTCAGGTGCGGCCCGAGCAGGCGGGCAGTGCTCGTGACCGCAACGATCGGGATGACCGCGCACGCCCCCCGCAGGGGCAGATCCCAGCGCGGGTACGGCCGAGCTGAGAACGATCCCGGATACCCGCGCGGCAGCACCACGAGTGCAGCTGCGCAAGCGGCGCACGAAAGACCGAGCGCGCCGAGCGGGGCGACGTGCACCGGGCGGAGCGCGAGGACGGCGAGGAGGAACGAAGTCCAGCCACCGATGAGTGCCCACGGCCAGGCGAAGCGGCTGCTCACGGCCACGTAGACCAGAACGAACACGATCAACGCCACGATGCCGAGGAGGGTGCCCGTCGCAGCATCGCCCGCGAACGTGCGGCCGCGATCCAGGGCGAGCACGAGCAGGATCGGCCCCGCGATCATCGGCAAGCCGCCCACGACGCCGGCCACACGAACGCCGACGCGGCGGGCGAGAACCGAGGTGGCAACGATGAAGCTCGGCGCGAGAAAGAGCTTCACCGCGAGGAGCGTCACCAACCAGACCTTATGCGCCCGAGGCGAAGCCCCCGAGAGGTCACCGTCGCGACTCAACCGGGCGACTCGAACGAAGAAAAACGCTTGGCCGCCGAGTCGAGCTGAGCGAGATCGAAGACCTCGAAGGCGTCAAAAGCGCAACGTTCCCCGATCCGACGGTAGCTTCTCGTCGTTGCAGGAGATCTCACAGCATTGAGTCTTGCCACGCGAATCGGTCGGCGGCCAGAGATCAGCGCGTTTGCAGAGGATCATCTCGGCGGGGCCGGAGCACTGCTGGCGGCCCGGCACCGGGAGCACCGTGCTGCCGAACCGCTGCTCTCGAAGGACTTCGAGGATGCCGAAGCCGCCCGCGAGCAGGTTGCGTTGCTGTGGGCGCAGCAACACGCCTCAGGTGGTGTTGCGCTGCGCGGGGGAGAGGTGGTCGGCTTTCTTCTCGGGACGCGAAAAGACGATCGGACGTGGGGAGCAAACGTCTGGGTCGAGGCGGCCGGGTACGCAGTGGACGACCCCGAGCTCGTCCGGACCTGTACGCGTTCTCGGCGCAGCGGTGGGTCGACGAAGGCCGCACCCGCCACTACGCCGTCGTACCGGCACTCGACGATCACGTCGGAGCGTGGTTCCGGCTGAGCTTCGGCGCGCAGCACGCCCACGGCATCAAGGAGGTGGAGGAGGCGACGTGGCCGCCCGGCGCACGGCGCGCAGAGGACCGCGACATCGACGCGCTGGCCGAGCTTTCCCCGCTGATCTCCCGCCACCAGTGGCTGGCTCCCGTCTTCAGCGGCGTCGAATGGAACAAGGATGAGGCGGAGCTGCGCGTCATGCTCGCCGAGGACATCGCAAACGACGAGCTCGGCGAGCTCGGCGAGCTCGTCTACGAACGCGACGGCCGTGTCGTCGCGAGCTTCGAGATCGTCCCCGTCGAGAAGGGATCGATGCAGCACGGTCTTGCAGAGCCCGAGGGCGCAGCCTACCTCGGCTGGGCGGCGAGCCTGCCGGACGTACGTGGCTCGGGTGCCGGAGTCGCCCTGACCGAAGCGGCGTCGGCGTGGGCGCGCGAGCGGGGCTACGCCACGATGGTGCCCGACTGGCGAGAGACGAATCTCCTCTCCTCGCGGTTCTGGCCGGCGCGGGGCTTTCGCCGCTGCTTCCTGCGGCTGTACCGCTCGATCCCTTAGCTCAGCTCAGCTTCTTGGAAGATGCGAGTGCAGCCGTTGCCTCAGCCGACCAGCAGCCGACGGCGCTTGCCGACCTGTTTCGCCTCGTCTAGCGTCGAGCCATGTCTACCGTCGAGCCATGCCGACCGTCGACGTGACGCTCCCGGCGCCGGCGACGAGATTTCCGGGAGTCGCGCCGCGGGCAATCGCCACGGTGATCGACGGCGTTGTCGGCTTCGTCGCGATCGGTGTTCCTCTCCTGTATCTGTTCGGGAAGAAGTCGACCACGAGCGGTGCTGGAGGGACATCGACGACCTATTCGTCGAGCGACCCGAAGGTGCTCGCATCGTGGGTCACGCTCGGGATCGCCTACTACGTCGTCTTCGAGTCGACGATCGGCGCAACGCCGGGCAAGCTCCTACTCGGTCTTCGCGTTCGAGATACCAGCGGGGCCAAGCCGACGGTGCGAGCTGCACTCGCCCGAAACCTTCTGCGGGTCGTTGCTGCGTTCCCATACGTCGTTCCGTACTTGCTCGGAGCGATCGCGATCTGGGACGACGGCTCTGCGCCGGGAGAGCCCTCGGTGTGTCGCCGCCGACGCGTCGGCGACCGTTTGGCCCGAACGATCGTCACGTATCGATAGGTGACGTATTCATTCCGGCACCGTTCTTAGCGGGCGGCTGCTTTGGCATCCTTTGCGCTCTGCGTCGCGAGGCGCTTCGCAATCGATTTGACGAGCTTCAGAGCTTCCTTCTCTTGGCCGAGGTTCTCGGCGAGCAGGTTGGCGACGTCGCGCTCGCCCATCGCCCGTGCTGAGGTGATCAGACCCTCGTAGGCGGCGATCTCGTAGTGCTCGGTACGCGCGCCCGCACCGGTGAGGAACGCATTGAGAACCTCGGGTGAAGGCGATTCCTTCGCGACGAACTCGTCGTGCTCTTGCTTGATCCCTTCGATCCCGGGGCACTTCTCGGCCTTGGGCCTCTTGCCGAGAGCCTTGAAAGCCCGCTCAACGTTCGTGACGTGCTGCCTGGTCTGCGCGAGGTGGTTTTTGAACGCGCGGGCGAGCTCAGGATCGGACGCTTCCTTCTGCAACGTCGGAAGCGCCTTGACGAGAACGCGCTCCGCGTAGAGCACATCGCCGAGCTCGTGCAAGAACAGGTCGCGCGGATCGGTCATGTCTGCCATCGGTTCTCCGTTTCGGGGCGGGGTGAATTGGCTTGTCGAACGGCGCCTGGTCGTCGGCGGATTCAGGCGCGTGCGAGCACTGTCTCGTCCAGTGCCTTTCGTAGCCCGATCAGCGACTCGTAAACCTCGCGTGCACCGTGTTGTCGGAGCTTCGCTTCCGGCCAGCCGCCTGTGAGCACACAGAGGGTGTCGAGGCCGGCGTTTCGCGCTGCCTCGATTGCCTACCGTGAGTCGCCGACAGCACGGCGCCCTCGGTGCCCGCCTGTTCGAGCGCCGCGTGCACCACGTCGGGATGAGGCTTGGTGCGCTCGACGTCCTCGTCGGTCGTCCAGGAATCGACGATCTCCTTCACTCCGATTCGCTCGAGGAAAACTCCAGGTCGTCCGGGCCGGCCGAGGATGCCATCACCACCACGAATCTCCGACGGTTCAGCTCGACTACGAGCTCCTTGGCGCCTTCGAGAGGCAGACACTCGTCGCGGCGCGGCGAACTCCTCAGCCGAGGCGTCGCGCAAGGCATCCCCGAGGCTCCGTTCGGCGTCGCTGCCGGCGATCGCTTCGACGAGCAGGTCGCTGGTAGTTCGAGTCGACCTGGATCACTCGAGGCTACGCAGTCCGTGGTCTGGTCTCGATCGCGATCGAAGCGTCTTCGCCGGCCCGCACGACCCGGTACCGGCCCCTTGTCGACGTCGCCTTGCTCGGAAGACCACCTCGTTCGCGGCGGCACGGCGGACACGCTCACTCATCGGCGTCCCTCTCGTCGAGCTTCTCATACTGCTCTTCGGCGATCTCGCCGGCGAGATCGATCTTCTCGACCAGTACGTACCCAGACCGGCCGGCGACGACGACCGCCGCCCCGCTTGCGACCGAGAGCGCGTCGTAGCCGAGGGCGTTGAAGAAGCGGCGCGGATGCTGACGCACCTCCTCATAGGCTTCGATGCTCAGCTGGACGATCTCCGTGCAGCTCTCCTCGGCGCACTCATAGATGAACGGCACCTGGCCGGCGAGATCCATTCGGTCTGCGGCCACCTCGATCTGACCGTTCGCCTCACGGAACTCGACTTGCTTCTCGGCGATCCGCACCATCGTCAGGTCATCGTGTTCGATGCCCGTCTCTGCCCACGCGTCAGATGGCGAATCTCGCGCTCGATGTACTCCGGGCTGACCCGCGACCTCAAGATCTCCCCGGCGAGGACATGGAGCTTCAGTCGCGATCTGCGAGCCGCGGTTCGCAGCAGCTCGAACACCTGCTCGGCGGGAAGGTCGAGACGCTCGATCAGCACGCCTTTTGCCTGCTCGACCACGATCCGGGACGACAACGCGATCCGAAGATGCGCATTCTCTGCCTCCAGGCCTGCGATGCGCTCTCGAAGCCCCTCGACCGTGTCATCGTGGGCGACGGTCACGAGGCGCCGGTCGCGCGGTTGCGGGGGTCGAGCTTCTCGGCAAACCGTCCGCCGGTGCCGAGCTTGCTGATGACGAGGTACCGGTCGGTCCTCGAGACGACCTCCTCGACCCCCTCCACTTCGTGACCCGGCACGACCACGAACCTGTTCGAGTCGGAACGAACGCGCTCATACTCGGCGACCGTCAACGAAAGCTGGTCGTCACATGCGGTGTTCAGGCACTCGCAGATGAAGCCGACAGGCAGCCCCGGCGGTGCGAGCTCCTCGATCCGCTCGTTGACCTCACGGAACAGGCTCTGGTTCTTCGCCGCCCGCTGGCGTTCCAGGTCAAGCTCGGACAGGTCGGACACGGAGTCCTCCTTCGCAGTGGCAGGGATCAGGCCACCGGGGAAGGAGACCTCGCGCACACCGCAAAAAGCGGAGTCCAGGCGAGAAGAGGGGCACTCAAGGAGACCACCTCGGCGATCCCGATCCTAGCCCGTTTACAGGGAGTGGATCGTCCGTGCGTTTGGAGGAACCTTCGGCCGGTGTCGCCGAGACGCCGCCCGGATCCGTCTTCGCGGTGAAAGTCAGCCGCCAGCGTAAGCATGCAGGGTGGCTTCGAGAGCGGGACGTGCTTGACGACCAGGACCGTTGGGACAGCGACGCCCCGGGCTGGTGCGCGCGGTCGCCGAGACTGGTCGGGCAATCGACGTGGTCTCTAAGCTCGCACCCACCGCGGGCGCTCACGTGCTCCTCAAGCATCGCTACTCCGCGTTCGACCACACCGCGCTCGACCTCCTGCGGGAGCAGCCGAGGCCGAGCGGCTGCTCCGCATCGGAGCGGCGATCGAAGGATGCATCGTGCAGACAGCGATCGACGCACGCGAGAGCGGCTTCAAGACGACGATTCTCGCCGATGCCTGCGCAATCACCGGCCGCGAGCTAGAAGCGACCGCCCTCCGCTCTGCCGAACAGGTGGCCGTTCGCCCGCGTCAGCCGCGGGGAGGTGCGTCACGGCGACCGGGCGGACCTTTAGGCTATGGGCATGCAGAATGATATTCATCCGCTGACCTTCGACGAGGTGACGGCCCGCCTGCTCCTCGTCGCCAAACAGAACGGCGGGAAAGTGACCTTTGCACAGGTCGAGCACGACGAACGGCTCGCGAGCGATCAGATGCTCACCTCGGCGGCTGCACGGGCGCTCGCAGGCGGCACGAACGTGTTCTCCTTCGAGGAGGCCGATGACGGCCGCACGTGGTTTCCGTTCTCCGGCCTCGTGATCGGACAGCTGCAGGCGAACAAGGTGTGAAGACGAGCGCGCCGTCGCGATCGGCTGACGGCGCGCGCGAGGGGAGGCCCGCCCTGAAGGCGGGTCTCCCTGCGCAGGTTCGAGCCGCGCTTCGCGGGCTCAGGAAGCCGGCTGGTCGACCTCGCCCCGCCAGGCACCCGACTCGGTGCCGCGCTTCTCGATCAGCTCCTTGAAGCGGTTGAGGTCTCCCTTGATCTGACGGTCGTCCTGGCCGATGGCCGCCCCGATCTTCTCGACCATTCCTTCGGACTCCCAGTCCAGCTGGAGCATGATCTTCGACTTCGAATCGTCGAGCCGGTGGAAGGTCACGACGCCTGCGTTGTCCTTGCCCGTCGTCGCCTTCCAGGCGATCCGCTCGTCCGGCTTCTGCTCCGTGACCTCGGCGTCCCACTCCTCCGTGTGCCCCCCGATCTCAGCGACCCAATGCAGGTGCGTCGCGTCGAGCTGGCGGACTTCCTTGACGCCGTCCATGAACTGCGGGAACTCCTCGAACTGCGTCCACTGGTTGTACGCGGTCGAGACCGGCACGTTCACCTCGACGGACTCTTCGACCTTCGGCATTGCGCTTCCCCCTCACGTTGGCTTTCGCCACCTGTTCCCGGGAGTGGTCGGTTTACACGCAAGGGCGATGCCTTCGATACCGCGCCCGCGCGCACTCCATACGCTCTAGGGCCGCGGCGCGTTCTCGACCGCGCCCAGCGAGGCGATTGCTGGAGCCGCCCTCGTGCGGTCGCCGTTTTGCCGCCCGGGTAGGATCGCCAGGATGTCGACGGCCGAGACCTTCGAATCCCTCAACCCCTCGACGGGAGAGGTGATCGACTCGTTCCCGCGTTCCTCCGCGGCCGATGTGGACCGCGCCGTCGTCACGGCACGCGCCGCCTGGGAGGACTGGCGCCTCGTTCCGGCGCCCGAGCGGGGCAACATCCTCTTCCGCTTCGCACAGCTCCTCGAGCAGCACAAGCCGGAGCTCTCCGAGCTGATGACCCGCGAGATGGGGAAGGTGAAGGCGGAGGCGGGTGGCGACGTGCAGGAGGCGATCGACATGGCCTACTACATGGGCGGCGAGGGCCGCCGCCTGTTCGGCCAGACGACGCCGTCGGAGCTGCGCGACAAGTTCATGATGAGCATCCGGATGCCGGTCGGCGTCGTGGGTGCGATCACCCCATGGAACTTCCCGATCGCGATCCCGGCGTGGAAGTTGATGCCGGCGCTCGTCTGCGGCAACACCGTTGTGCTGAAGCCGGCGGAGGACACTCCGCTTCTCGCTCAGCGTTTCGTGGACGTGTTGCACGAGGCGGGGGTGCCCGAGGGCGTCGTTCAGATCGTTCACGGATTCGGCGAGGAAGCCGGCGACGCGCTCGTGCGCCATCCCGACGTGCCCGTGATCACGTTCACGGGCTCGCGCGAGACAGGAATCGTCGTCACGAAGACCGCGGCCGACGAGCTGAAGCACGTGCACCTGGAGCTCGGTGGCAAGAACGCAATCATCGTCATGGACGACGCCGACGTCGACCTGGCGGTCGACGGCATCGTCTGGTCGGCGTTCGGCACCGCGGGCCAGCGCTGCACCGCCGCGTCGCGTGTGATCGTGCATCGCTCGGTGTACGAGCAGCTGCAGTCGAAGCTCGTCGCCCGGGCGGAGAAGATGCGGATCGGGTCGCCGTGGGAGGACGACACCGACATCGGCCCGGTGATCAACGAGACGGCGGTCGAGAAGATCCATTCGTACACCGAGATCGGTAAGGGCGAGGGGGCCAAGCTGCTCACTGGTGGCGAGCGCGTCGACGGGGACGGGTTCTATTACAGGCCGACCGTGTTCGGCGATGTCGAGCCCAGCATGCGCATCGCCCAGGAAGAGATCTTCGGACCGACGACCGCGCTGATCCCGGTCGACACGTTCGAGGAGGCGGTGAGGGCTGCGAACGGCGTCAAGTACGGTCTGTCGTCGTCGATCTTCACGCGCGATGTCAACAAGGCATTCGCTGCGATGCGCGACCTCCAGACGGGGATCACGTACATCAACGCAGGCACGACCGGTGCCGAGGTGCACCTCCCGTTCGGCGGGATGAAGCAGACGGGCAACGGCCATCGCGAGGCGGGGCAGGCTGCACTCGATGTCTTCACCGAGTGGAAGTCCGTGTACGTCGACTACAGCGGCAAGCTGCAGCGCGCCCAGATCGACAACGTCGAATAGCTCCGTGAAGGCACGGCTACACACGGACGGCGGCGCTCGTGGCAACCCAGGCCCGGCCGCCTACGGTTATGTGCTCGAGGCCGAGGACGGCACGGTGCTCGCATCCCACGGCGAGCACATCGGCTCGGCGACCAACAACGTCGCCGAGTACAGCGGCCTCGTCGCCGGGCTGCGCAAGGCGCTCGAGCTCCAGGTGCCCGAGGTCGAGGTCGTGTCCGACTCAGAGCTGATGGTGAAGCAGATGCGCGGCGAATATCGCGTCAAGAACGCCGCGTTGCGTGCACTCTTCGCCGAGGCCGACCGGCTCGCCCGCGCCGTCGGAACCGTGCACTATCGGCACGTGAAGCGCGCGCACAACGAGGAAGCAGACCGGCTCGTGAACGAAGCGCTCGACGCAGCATGACCGTGACGCATCCGTTCGGGGTCGCGATCATGGCGGGGGACGAGGAAGCAGCGCTCGCGACGATCGCCGAGAACGTCGTCTTTCGCAGCCCGGCCGTGCACCGGGCCTACGAAGGTAAGGCAATGGTCGAGGCGCTCCTGCGCGCCGTCGCGACCGTGTTCGAGAACTTTCGCTACACCAACGAGTGGCGCGACGGCACGACGACGATCCTCTTCTTCGAGGCATCGGTCGGCGACCGCGACCTGCAGGGCATCGACCTCCTTGAGGTTGACGATGACGGCAAGATCGCCACGTTCACGGTCATGATCCGGCCGCTGTCGGGTCTCCAGGCGCTCGCGACGGCGATGCAGGCCCGTTTCGGCCCGGGCTGACCGCGGCTATAATCGCGGTACGCGGATGTAGCTCAGTTGGCTAGAGCGTCTGCTTGCCATGCAGAAGGTCGAGAGTTCGAGTCTCTTCATCCGCTCTCAAAGCCCCCGGAAACGGGGGCTTTTTGTTGTCAGATGGGCAAACCCCTCCCTTCGGAATCCTCCGTGGGAGCTCGGTAGCCGCGCAAGCCGCCTTCGGACAGGCGCGATGCCTCCGCCCATTCCTTCTCTTCGTTTCTCTAGGGTCATTGGATGGCTGGCGTCGTTCTCGGTCGGGAACGAGAGAGGTTGGGTCTCGGTTACTTTCTCGAGTCGCTGAACGGCGGACCGGCGGGGTATGTGCTCGAGGGCGAGGCCGGGATCGGGAAGACAGCGCTCTGGCGTGAAGGGGTTGCGAGCGCGCGGACATCCTCGTGTCGCGTGCTCACGTGTGCGCCGGCCGAGGCGGAGGCTGCGCTTTCGTACTCGTCTCTGGCTGACTTGCTCGAAGGACTGGAGCCCGATGTCCTGGCCGCGCTTCCGGGTGTGCAGCGGGAGGCGCTCGAGGTCGCGCTGTTGCGAGCCGATCGTGGGGACGCCGTCGCGGCACAGCGTGCGATCGCGACGGCGACGGTCTCGGTGTTCGATCTGATTGCGACCTCGACGACGCTTCTGCTCGCCGTCGATGATGCCCAATGGCTCGACCGTCCGTCGGCACGGGTCTTGGCATTTGCGGCTCGGAGGCTCAGCGGGCGTTCGGTCGGCTTCCTGCTCTCGCTCCGTACGCCCACAGGCGGCGTGGTGCCATTGGGCCTTGATCGAGCGCTCGGGGTCGACCGATTGGAGCGTGTTCGCTTGGGGGGGCTGAGCGCGGGCGCGTTGCATCAGTTGATCAAAGAGAGGCTCGGTGGCACGTTCAGCCGGGCGGCGCTGCTCCGGCTTCGTCGTGCGACCGGCGGCAACCCGTTCTTCGCGCTCGAGCTCGCCGCGTCGCTTCTGAGGGCGGGCGAGCCGGCAGCGGGAGAGGCGTTGCCGGTGCCCGAGGACGTACGCGAGTTGGTCGTCACCCGACTGAGACGACTGCCCGGCTCGACTCGGAAGGCGTTGCTGTTCGCGGCGGCGTTGCCGAATCCCACTCTCAGGGCGTTGCGGGACGCGCTCGGGGTCTCGGCGAAGGAGATGCGCGCTCGGTTGGCAGACGGCGAAGCGGCGGGGATGATCGAGGTCGACGGAGAGTCGGTGCGGTTCAGTCATCCGCTGTTTGCCTCCGCGATCGAAGCGGCGGCGTCGTCCGACGAGCGCCAAGGAGTGCATCGACGCCTCGCGTCGTTGAGCTCGAACCCGGAGGAGCGCGCGCGACATCTCGCGCTGTGCACGGAGCGGCCCGACGGCGCCATTGCGGCGATCGTCGCGGCCGCCGCAGTCGACGTACGCCGCCGTGGCGCGCCTGACGCCGCCGCTGAGCTCGCTGAGCTCGCGATCCGCCTGACGCCGGCCGATGAGCCTGAAGCACTCGACCGCTCGACTCTCGAACTCGGCTACTTCCTCGCTGAGGCAGGCGACACCGAACGTGCTCGGGTCGTCCTTCATCGGCTCACCGATCGTCCCGGCCGGCTACGGGGGAGGGCTCTCCTCGATCTCGCGGGCCTCGATTACTGGGGCGAGGGCAGCGGACCGGCCGTCGCACGGTGCGAGGAGGCTCTGGCAGCAGCTTCCGGCGACGGTGCGCTGGCGGCGGCGTGTCATGCGGAGCTGGCGGTCTACTGCGATTTCGACGCCGTCCGCAGTGAACGGCACGCACGGCTCGCGCTTGGCTTGCTCGACGCCGCGGGCGACGAAGCCGACCCTGACACTCAGATCGATGCGCTTCTCGGCGCGACACGGGCGAGCCTGGTGCTCGGGCGCGGGCTGTCGCGCGAGTTGGTCGATCGGGCATTCGTGGCCGAATCGCGGGCGGCACCCAGCATCCGCCTCTCGCGCGTCGGCGGCCAGCTCGGTCAGTGGCTGAAGTACATCGACGACTTCGCCGGCTCCCGGAGAATGCTCGAGGAAGCACTCGCTCAGGCGGGTCATGAAGGCGACGAGAGCTCGCTCCCAAACGTGCTGTTGCATCTCGCGCAGCTCGAATGCTGGAGTGGCAACTGGTCGCTCGCTGCTTCCTACGCCGATGAGAGTTTCGAGCTCGCTGAACAGGTTGGCCAGAGTTTTGGTGGAGCGCCGGCCGTTCGCGCGCTCGTTGACGCGCATCTCGGGAATGTGGAGCGGGCGCGCGTCACGATCGAGTCGCGCTTGGGGGTCGCGCAGCCGACCGCCGTCCCCCTCTATCTGCGTGCACTCGGCTTTCTCGAGCTGTCGCTCGAAAACGCGCCGGACGCCGTGCCGCTTTTGTCGCGGGCGGTCGAGAGTGCGGAGAGCTTCGGGATCCGAGAGCCAGGCGTGTACCGGGTGCACGCCGATCTGATCGAATCCTTGGTCACGACCGGCATGCTCGACGGCGCCGAGGACGTGCTCGGAACGCTGGAACGACGAGCGCGCGCGAGCCGAGTGCCATGGTCACTGGCTACCAGCGCGCGCTGCCGAGGACTGCTGTTCGCCGCTCACGGAGACCTCGATGCCGCCGAAGGCTCGCTCGAGCGCGCGCTTCGCGAGCACGAGCACCTACCGATGCCGTTCGAGCGGGCCCGCACGCTGCTCGTGCTCGGCCTGCTCCACCGACGCCGCAACGAGCGACGACGCGCACACGACGTGCTCACTCAGGCGGCTGCGATGTTCGACGACCTCGGCGCATCACTCTGGACGGCGCGGGCACAACGCGAATTGCGTCCTCTCGGCGGCCGGCCGACGAGCCACGGAGAGCTGACTCATGCAGAGCAGCGCGTCGCCGATCTCGCAGGAAGCGGGCTGACCAACCGTGAGGTGGCGGCGGCGCTGTACATCAGCCCGAAGACCGTCGAGTCCACACTGGCCCGTGTGTACCGCAAGCTGGACATCCGTTCTCGCGCGCAGTTGGGTGCGCACGTCGCGGTGACGCCCGTGGACGTGCACTCGTCGGAGCCCCAGGATCTGCCTGCGCAGTAGGGCCCGAGACCTTCGACGCGAGCAGGGTAAGAGAACGCCAGTTATCGAGGGAAACGCCTCCTGCGCCTCTACCTCGGTGCGCCTACCGTCGGGATGGTGGAGATCAGATCAGCAGATCGTGGTGCGAGGAATGCGTTCATGGCCGAGTGCTTCTGGCCGGGGGTGACTGCGCAGAACGTCGCAGACGTCGGGGAGCGGCTCCGGCAAGCGTCTCGGACGATGGGCTCCGACAACCGCTTCGCCCGCTATTTCGGGGCCATTCTCGTCCCGACCGACGAGATCGCACTCGTTCTCCTGGAGGCAGGCTCGATCGACGCGGCGACGGAGATCGCGCAGCGGGCCGGGGTTCCGTCTGAACGAATTCTCGAAATCGTCCACCTGGCCGGGTCACGCCCGCGCTTCACCGAATACTCATCAATTCCCGAGAGGAGCTCCGATGATTCGTCGTACTAGAAACGCATGGGTTGCGGGAGCGCTTGCCGGCCTGGCCGCGTCGGCTGCGGTTCTCGCTTTCGCCGGCGTTGCCCCGGCCGAGCCCCAGGCGTCCGCGGCGGCGCCGTGTGGGGGGACAGCCAAAGGAGCCCCTTGGAGCTACCAGGGCCACAAAGGCTCTCTCTACAGCGTCGTCGGTGTGAACGGAGCGAGCTGCGCGACGGGCCTCAAGTACATGCCGAGGTGGACACGGGATCGAGCGAGTTTCGATCTCAAGCCGGTGCCGTCGGGTTGGCATTGCTCGGCGATTGGTGACTACAGCGCTCTGGCGAAGCTCGGGCAATGCACGACCGCCAAGGGCGGCATCTTCGAATGGCTTCCCAAGCGCACGTGAGCAACGCGGGCGGTTATCAGCCCTCGACCATCAGCGACCGTCAATCCTTGGAAAAAGGACGTTCGCCGTGGACCAGCAGGAAGCAAACCACGTGACGTATCTCCTGCTCATGATCCTCGTCGGGGCGCTGGCGGTCGTCTGCACGGCCTCGGCCGATTCGAGCGGTGGGCCTTCCGCCCGGCAAGCTCTGCGGCGGTGAGCGGAGCCCGCTGGAAGTACCAGGGCAGAACGGCACTCGATAACGTTTCCGCGCTACCGGCGCACTCCTGCGCAGCCGCCATGAAATCGTCAGCGCGCTGACGAAAGAGAAGCCGCACAGGGTGTGTTTCGGCCCTCGAACCCTGGCCGCTCCGACTGGCTTGCCGCTGCGTGGCTACGGGGGGCATCTCCGCGGCGAGCGCCGGCTTCTGGGGCGGGAGTAACGGCGTGAGGTTCTTCTGGGCCCCGTCTCACTCCTTGACGGTCACGTCCCGCTTCACGGGTGCCTGTCGTCCATATACCCTATGGGGGTATGTGGATCATCGACGGGATCCTGAACGCCGCGCGGATGGCGTGGGAAGTCTGGTGGGCCCTCGTGCTCGGCTTCGCACTCTCGGGTGTGGTGCAGGCGTGGGCGCCGCGGGGCAGGCTCGAGCGTGCGCTCGGCGGCCGGGGCAGTCGGGAGATCGCCCTTGCGACCGGCCTCGGTGCGGCCTCGTCGTCGTGCTCGTACGCAGCGGTCGCCATCGCGAAGTCGCTCTTTCAGAAGGGCGCGAGCCTCGTCTCGGCGATGGCGTTCCAGTTCGCCTCGACGAATCTCGTCTTCGAGCTGGGGCTCGTGCTCTGGCTCTTCCTGGGATGGCGCTTCTCACTCGCCGAGTTCGTCGGTGGGGTTCTGCTCATCCTCCTGATGTGGCAGGCGCTGAACGTTCTCGTCTCGCGCGAGCGTGAGACGGAAGTACGTCGCCATGCCGAGGCTGCGGAGACCGGCCATGCGCATCACACCGCGGGCACGGATCTGCCGATCCGGCGAAAGCTGACTTCGGTGCAGGCATGGTCGGATGTGGCCCACAACTTTCGCGGCGACTGGCAGATGCTCTGGAAGGAGCTCCTCGGCGGGTTCTTGATCGCCGGCTACGTGTCGTTGCTGCCGAAGAGCTTCTTCAACGGCCTCTTCATCACGGATGCGCCCGCGCCGGTTCGGCTGGTCGAGAACGTGATCGTCGGGCCCGTGGTCGCAGCGCTCGCATTCGTCTGCTCGATCGGAAACATTCCGCTTGCGGCCGTGCTCTGGTCGGGAGGCATCTCCTTCGGAGGCGTGATCGCGTTCATCTTCGCCGACCTCATCATCGTCCCGATCATCAACGCCTATCGCAAGTACTACGGTGCGCGCTTTGCGGCGCTGCTCACCGCCGTGATGTTCGGCGCGATGGTCGTCGCGGCGCTCGCCGTCGACGGGATTTTCTCTCTCGTTCGGCTCGTGCCCTCGAAGCGCCCCTCGATTGCATCGATCGCCGAGCGACCCGTGACGTGGAACTACACCTCTGTGCTCGACGTCGCGTTCGCCCTCGTCTTCGTCGCGTTGATCAGCCTCACACTGCGTCGGGGCGCGAAGGATCCGGTCTGCGGCATGACCGTCGACCGGCACGCCGGCAACCCGACCTCGACCTACCGCGGCCACTACTACGTGTTCTGCGGCGAGCACTGCAGGCATTCCTTCGACAGCGATCCGGAGGCCTATACATGAGTCATGGCTACGTGCGCAGCGACCACAAGGAAGCGCTCGTCAAGCGCCTGAAGCGGGTCGAGGGTCAGGTTCGCGGTCTCCAGCGGATGATCGAGGACGAGCGCTACTGCATCGACATTCTCACGCAGGTGTCCGCGACCTCCGCGGCGCTCGACAGCGTGGCCCTCGGGGTCATGGAAGATCACATCCAGCATTGCGTCCGCGAAGGCGGCGACGAGAAGATCGGTGAGCTGATGAGCGCCGTCGAGCGGCTCGTGCGAGCTCGCTGACGCTCCGGAAACGGGAGGATTCACATCCGCCGGGTCGGGCAATAAGGGTTGTCCGTGCTGTCCCGCGTCTTCGCCGTTGCCGCTTCGATGGTCCTGCTCGCCGGTTGCAACGGCGGCACAGTCGACCGCCACGCGCTGACGAACGACGCTGCGACAGTGGACTCGATCGCCTGTGAGGGTGCGCTCCTCGCGCATGAGGTCGCGCACGGCAAGACCACGGGCTACTACGCGCGTGAGCAGGCCGAGGAGCTTCGCATCCAGGCGTCGAACTTCGCCGACGCGCTCGGCAGGCGGCACGCGCTCGCGGCGATCGAGGGCAAGGTGCGCGCGAAGTCGAAAGATGCATCGAGGCTCGCCGCAACGTTGCAGCGCCTGCACGACCGTCCCTCCGACCGCGCCGCGGCGACGACCGTCGAGCAGCACCTGAAGGCGATCGGCAGCTGCGCGTGAGCAAGATCTTCGGTCTCGCGCTCGGGATTCTCGCGGCGATCGGCGGGTTCGTCGACATCGGCGACCTCGTGTTCAACACCGCGGCGGGTGCGACCTTCGGCTACCAGCTGATGTGGGTGATCCCGATCGGGGTCGTCGGGATCATCGTCTACTCGGAGATGTGCGGCCGCGTGGCCGCCGTCTCAGGGAAGGCGGTGTTCGACGCCGTGCGCGAACGGGTCGGCTTCCGCTCGGCGCTCGGCGCCCTCGTCTCGTCGGAGATCGTGAACCTGATGACGCTCGCCTGTGAGCTCGGCGGCGTCGCGATCGTGCTGCAACTGCTGTCGGGGCTTCCCTATCGCTGGCTGATCTTGATCGCGACCGTCGGCTTCGCGGTGATCATCTGGGTCACCTCGTTCAACTGGCTCGAGCGCGGCTTCGGGTATGGCGGGCTCTGCATGCTCGTGTTCGCCGTTGCGGCGGTGAAGCTCGGCCCGGACTGGACGATGGTCGGGAAGGGTTTCATCCCGCACATCACGCAGAACAATCCGACGCTCTATCTGTACTTCGTGATCGGTCTTCTCGGTGCGGCGATGACGCCGTACGAGGTGTACTTCTACTCGTCGGGGGGCGTCGAGGAGCAGTGGGGGCCGAAGGACATCCGCATGAACCAGGCGAACGCGATCGCCGGGTACGCCCTCGGCGGGACGCTGTCGCTCGCGCTGATGGTCGTCGGCTCGACCGTGTTCCTGGCGCACGGCATCTCGCCGGAGCATCTCGGCACAATCGCGCTCGGCGCGAGCGACCCCCTCGGAAAGGTCGGCCTCCTGCTCGCCCTGGTCGGCATCCTCTTCGCCGTCGGCGGTGCGTCGATCGACACCGTGTTCTCGGGCGCGTACAACCTCGCGCAGTTCTGCGGCTGGGAGTGGGGGCGGTACCGGCATCCGAAGGGGGCGCCGCGCTTCGCGCTCACATGGCTCGTCCTGCTCGTGCTCGCGATGGGAATCGTGATGACCGGGGTCGACCCCGTCGTTCTCACCGAGTACGCGGTGATCTTCTCCGTCGTCGCTCTCCCACTGACGTACGTCCCGATCCTGCTCGTCGCCAACGACAAGGCGTACATGGGCCGGCATGGGAACGGCAGGCTCGCGAACACGCTCGGGCTGCTGTATCTCGTCGTGATCATGATCGTCGCGCTCTCGGCGATCCCCCTGATGGTGCTGACGAACGCGGGCCAGAATTGAGCGCGTCGCAGGTGGGCACCGAGCTGGACATCGGACTGCGCGTTCAGGATCACCAGATCCTCGACAAGGACGGACGCCGCTGTGGCAATGTCGACGACCTCGCGATCGAAGGGGGTGCCGGCGACGTCCCCGAGGTGGTTGCTCTCCTCGTGGGGCCGGGGTACTGGGGGCCGCGCGCCGGATGGCTCGGCCGTCTTGCCGGCTGGATCGGAGGCGGCTCGAAGGTGCGCATCGACTGGAGCGATGTCGCCAAGATCGATTCGGGGGTTCACCTGAAGCGCGACGCGACGACGCTCGGTCTCGGCCGCGGCGACGATCGGCTTCGGCCGTATCTCGAGAAGATCCCGGGGGCGGGGAAATGAGAGCATTCTCCTCGTTGCAGCAACGTCGGGTCGTGACCGTTTCGGGGCGAGCTCTCGGCCGATGTCACGATCTACGTGGTGAGTTGCGTGGTGAGAAGCTCGTGGTGACGGGACTCTGCGTCGGCCGCAAAGCGTGGCTCTCGCATCTCGGAATCGGTTCGCACGAACATGGCGTCGTCCCATGGGACGCCGTGGTGAGGATCGAAGGCAAGCGAATCGTCGTTCGCGACGACGCCGCGTAACGTCTGGGTCCCTCAGCCGTCCGTACCCGCATGAAAAACACCGAACGCATCAGCTCACTGCTGCACGAGGCAGCCGAGACACATCACGTCGTGTACCGCATCGTCGACGGTGACGACCCTGATTGGGCGTCCTGGTACGCGGACTGGCTGACCGAGCTCTCGGAGCTCCCGCAACTCCTTGCCGGCAAACCCATCCGCTCGCATCTCGTGCACGCACTCGTTCAGCTCGACCGCGACTACACCGCAGAAGCGCCGAGCGACCCGTGGGAGAGCTGGTACGCCGAGCGGCTGCCCGCTCTCGTCGCTCCGTAGGGAAAACTGAGCGCGATGGACGTCTCGTTCGACTCCGTCGCAGTCGTAGCCGCGGTGGCGGTCGCTGCCCCGCTCACCCTGGCGCTGATCCGGTTTCCGCTGCCCGCGATCGTGCTCGAGATCGTCCTCGGCATCGTCGTCGGCCCGCAGCTGCTCGGTTGGGCCTCGGCCGACGAGCCCGTGACGGTGCTCAGCCGGATCGGGCTTGCATTCCTGCTGCTCCTCGCCGGGCTCGAGATCGATTTCGCCCAGCTGCGAGGGCGTCTCCTCCGGCTGACCGCTCTCGGTTGGCTCGTTTCGTTCGCCCTCGCACTCGCCGTCGGCTACGGGCTGCGAGCGGTTGATCTCGTTCGCTCACCGCTCCTGATCGCGATCATCCTGTCGGCGACCGGCCTCGGGATCGTGTTGCCGATCCTCAAGGACGCGGGGCAGACGGCCACGCCGTTCGGGCAGGTGATCGTGGCGGGGGCCTCGATCGCGGAGATCGCCCCGATCGTCCTGCTCTCGCTCTTCTTTTCAGGGCAGAGCGGGGGTATCGGCTCGAAGCTCGTGCTGCTCGCAGGCTTCGCCGTTTTCGTTGTGGCAGTGGGTGCGACGATTCTCGGGCTCGAGCGCTCGTCGCGCGTCTCCGGTGCACTCCTCCGTCTCCAGGACACGACCTCGGCGATCCGCGTGCGGGGAGCGTTCCTCCTGCTGGTGCTCTTCGTCGTCCTCGCGTCGCGCTTCGGGCTCGAGGCGATTCTCGGCGCGTTTCTCGCGGGCGCGACGTTGAAGCTCGTCGACCGCGATGAGAAGATGACGCACTCGTTCTTCCATCACAAGCTCGAGTCGGCAGGCTTCGGCGTCTTCGTTCCGTTCTTCTTCGTCGCGACGGGTATCGGGCTCGACGTCGGAACGCTCTTTGCGAGCCCCGCCGCTCTCGCCCGCGTGCCGCTCTTCCTCGGCGTATTGCTCCTCGTCCGCGCCGTGCCTGCCGCCTTCTACCGGCCGCTCGTAGAGCGTTCGTCCGAGCTCGTTGCCGGTGGGTTGCTGCAGGCGACTTCGCTCTCGATCCCCGTCGTCGCCGGCCAGATCGGCGTCTCGCTCGGCTTGATCAGGCCGGTCAACTACGTGGCGCTCGTCGCGGCAGGTCTACTCACCGTGATCGT
The DNA here is from genome assembly GCA_038239825.1 of Gaiellales bacterium. Classification (GTDB taxonomy): domain Bacteria; phylum Actinomycetota; class Thermoleophilia; order Gaiellales; family Gaiellaceae; genus PALSA-600. The sequence goes on along the minus strand of JBBSEJ010000035.1, from coordinate 8,758 downwards.
CTTTCCGTTCGTCTCGCTGCGGCTGCTTCGGAGTGCCTGACCTCGGCGGCGCTCGAGGACAGAGGCGGGCGAGACCTCGCCCTGGTCAGACCACGTACGACGCCTCGGGGAGTTTCGTGCACAGCGCTCCGATCGTTGGCAGTCTGCCCGCTCGCGGAGCCGTCCTGAATCCGCGGCTACCCGGGGTCGACCAACTCGGCCGGGAGCAAATCCAGCAAGAGCCCGTCGCGCCACGTCCCGTCGGGGCCGCGCTCGTACTGTCGCATCACACCAACCGGCCGAAAGCCCACCTTCTCGTAGGCGCCGATCGCGCGCGTGTTCGCGACCGCCGGATCGATCGTCAGACGATGATGGCCGAGCTCCTCGAACAGATGACGGGCGAGGAGCGCGACGGACTCGCTGCCGAGGCCCTCGCCCTGCCGGGCGGTCGCAAGCGCGATGTCGATGCCTGCGTGACGGTAGTCGGGGTCGCTCTCCTCCCAGTAGGTGATGACGCCGATCACCTCGGCGTCCAGCTCGATCGCAAACGTCACGGTCTCCTCGTCCGCGAAGAGATCGAGCCGCACGCGCTCGGCAGAATAGGCACCCCACCACATCGCAACCTCCGGCTCACGGAGAATCGACCCGAAGGCCGCTTCATCTGCAAGCGTCGCGAGGCGAAGCGCGACCCGGTCGCCGCGAAGCATCATTGGTGTGACCGGTGACGGTGCTCGGCGAACGTTGCCGGTTGCATCACCAGTGCCCCTCTAGTCAGGGTCGGGGACACCGCGAAGGTAGTTCGTGTGCAGCACCTTCAGAGCCTCGGCGAGATCGGGTGAGGTCAGCGCGCCCTTGTGCAGGAAGCCCACCGCGCCGGCCGCGTCGGCGCGCGCGACATCGTCGTACTCGTCCGAGCCGGTGTAGATCACGACGTGCTGTCCCGGGTCACGCGAATGAATCGCCTGCGTCGCCGCGATGCCGTCGCGGCCCGGCATGCCGATGTCCATCAGAACGATGTCGGGTCGATGCTGCTCGCAGAGACGAACCGCCTCGTCGCCGTCGGCTGCGCGCCCGGCGACCACGAAGCGGCTGTTGCCCTCGAGGATCTCCTGTACGAGCGCCGCGAGCTTCTCATCGTCTTCGCAGATCACGATGCTGATCGGTGTGTCGGGCACGAGGGCGGGAGCCTGACACACGGCCCCGTAGGATGCGCCGATGATCGTCGACGGCCACAACGATCTGCTGCTGCACCGTTGGCGAGGCGAGCCCACGTTGCATCTCGATCTCGAGGTGGCACGCGCGGCAGGCTTCTCGGGCGGCTTCTTCGCGATGTACGTCCCATCGCCGAAGGGGCTCGATCCCACCGAGGTGCCGTATGCCCTGCCGCTGCCGGATCCGATCCCGTTCGAGGAGGCCTCACTGATCGCGAACGAGCTCTTCGCCGAGTTGTGCAGCCTCCCGGTCGCCCGCGCGACCTCCGCAGACGACTTCCGCGAGGGCGAGATCACCGCGATCGTGCACATGGAGGGAGCCGAGCCGATCGCGGCCGACCTCTCGAACCTCAACGAGTGGTACGAGCGCGGGCTGCGGTCGATCGGCATCGTCTGGTCGCGGGCAAACAGCTTCGCCGAGGGTGTCCCGTTCCGGTTCCCTTCGACGCCGGACACGGGGCCGGGCCTGACCGACGCGGGACGCGAGCTGGTTCGCGCCTGCAACCGGCTCGGCATCCTCCTCGACCTCTCGCATCTGAACGAGGCGGGGTTCTGGGACGTCGCCGCGCTCTCGGACGCGCCTCTCGTCGCCACACACTCGAACTCGCATGCTCTCTGCGCCGCGTCGCGCAATCTCACCGACCCGCAGCTCGACGCGATTCGCGAGTCGGGCGGTGTCGTTGGTGTCAACTTCGCGGTCACGTTCCTGCGCGAAGACGGCTCGCTCGTCCCCGATACGCCGATCACCGAGATCGTCCGGCACATCGATTACCTCGCCGGTCGAATGGGAATCGACCACGTCGCCTTCGGCTCCGACTTCGACGGCGCGGAAGTGCCGAGGGAGCTCGGGGGCGTCGCCGGGCTGCCGAAGCTCGTCGGCGCGCTGCGAGCTGCAGGCTACGACGACGAATCCATCGTCAAGATCACGCACGGCAACTGGCTGCGTGCGTTGCGCGCCACCTGGGGTTAGCTAGGGCACCGGCCGGCGCGCGAAGAACCCCCGTGCCTTGAGCGTCATCACGACGACCCCATGCTGATTCGTGACCTCGTTCGTCGTGATGACGGTTCCTCGTCGCGGGTCCCTGGACGACGGCCGAACGTCGGTGATCGTCGAGCGGCCGTGCAGGATGTCGCCGGGCCGGACGGGAGCCGTCCAGCGGATCTCCTCGACTCCCGGTGAGCCGAGCGAGGCCGAGTCGAGCAGGATCGCGCGCACGAACATGCCCATGAAGAGCGCCGTCGTGTGCCAGCCGCTCGCGATCAGGCCACCGAAGGGACTCACCCCGGCTGCGTCGGCGTCGACGTGGAACGGCTGCGGGTCGAATCGCTTCGCGAAATCGACGATCTCCACCTCACTGACGCTGACCTCGCCGAGCTCGCTCGTCTCGCCGACGTGGAAGTCCTCGAAGTAACGCACCTCGCTGCAACCTATCGGTAGGTTGCCTCCATGCGCACTCGCAAGCTCGGGCCGGTCGACGTCTCGGTCGTCGGACTCGGCTGTAACAACTTCGGCGGACGGATCGACGAGGTCGCCACGCAGGCGGTCGTCGATGCGGCGATCGAGTCTGGCGTCACCTTCTTCGACACCGCGGATGTGTACGGCGACAAAGGCGGCAGTGAGACGCTTCTCGGGAGGGCGCTCGCCGGCAGGCGTGACAAGGTCGTGCTCGCCACCAAGTTCGGCGGCGACATGGGCCTCGATGTCGAGCGCCACGGCTCGCGCGAGTACGTCAGAGCAGCGGTGGACGCGTCACTTCAGCGGCTCCAAGTGGAGCATGTCGATCTCTACCAGCACCACCAGGAGGATCCGGAGACGCCGATCGAGGAGACGTTCGGCGCCCTGAAGGAGCTCGTCGACGAAGGCCTCGTGAGAGCCGTCGGGACGTCGAACTACCGGCCCGCGAGCCTCGAGCGCGCCCACGCGGCGGCGGCTGAGATCGGACTGCCGTACGTGTCCGAGCAGAGCGAGTACTCGTGGCTCGAGCGCGACGCCGAGGAGGAGCTGTTGCCGGTGTGCAAGCGCCTGGGCATCGGGTTCATCCCGTACTTCCCGCTCGCGAGCGGTCTCCTCACCGGCAAGGTCTCCCGCGAGCACCCGCCGTCCGAGGGCACGCGTCTCTACGGCCGCGAGATCGAGGAGGCGAAACTCGATCGTGTCGAGGAACTTCGCGCGTGGGCCGAGGCCCACGGCCTTTCACTGCTCGACCTCGCAATCGGCGGCCTTCTCTCCCAGCTTGCCGTCGCATCGGTGATCGCGGGCGCGACCAAGCCCGAGCAGGTACGGGCGAACGCCCAGGCCGGCGCCTGGGAGCCCACGTCCGCCGAGTTCGACGAGCTCGCGTCCCTGTAGGGGCCCGCTCAGAGCTTCGCGACGACGTGCTTGATCTGGGTGTACTCCTCCATCGAGTACGCCGACATGTCCTTGCCGTAGCCCGACTGCTTGTAGCCGCCGTGGGGCATCTCGGAGCCGATCGGAACGAGGTGATCGTTGATCCACACCGTCCCGAACTGCAGCTTGCGCGCTGCGTTCAGAGCGCGCCCGATGTCGCGCGTCCACACCGATGCAGCGAGACCGTAACGGGTGCCGTTCGCCCATGAGATCGCCTCGGCGTCGTCGGAGAAACGCTGAACGGTCACGACCGGCCCGAAGACCTCGTTCTGGACGATCTCGTCGTCCTGACCCACGTCGGTGACGATCGTCGGTTTCACGAAGAAGCCGCGCGCGCTCTGCGAGGCGCCGCCCGTCAGGACCGTTGCACCCTGAGCGCGGTCGAGGAAGCCGAGCACGCGATCCTGCTGATCGCGTGAGATGAGCGGGCCCATCTCGACGTCGTCACCCTCTGCCGGGTCGCCGACCTTCAGAGACTCGATCGCGGGCACGAGCGCCTCGAGCAACGAGTCGTAGATCCTCGGGCCCGCGATGACGCGCGTTCCGGCGGTGCAGTCTTGCCCGGAGTTCCAGTAGCCGGCGATCTTGATGCCTTCCGCGACCTGCTCGGGATCGGCGTCGTCGAAGACGACCATGGGTGCCTTGCCGCCGAGCTCGAGATGCACGCGCTTGAGCGTCGTCGCCGCGTTGCGAGCGATCAGCTTGCCGGTCTCGATGTCGCCGGTCAGCGAGACGAGCGCGATGTCGGGATGCGACACGAGCCGTTCCCCGGTCGGGACGCCCTCGCCCGTGATCGCCTGGAGCACACCGGCCGGGATCACGTCCTTCGCGAGCTCGAGGAAGCGAAGCAGCGAGAGCGGGGTCTGCTCTGCCGGCTTCAGGATCTGCACGTTCCCGGCGGCGAGCGCGGGGCCGAGCTTCCAGACCGCCATCATCAGCGGGTAGTTCCATGGGCAGATCCCGGCCACGATCCCCAGCGGCTCACGCCGGATCATCGAGGTGTAGCCCTTGATGTACTCGCCGGTCGACTTGCCCTCGAGATTGCGTGCCGCTCCTGCGAAGAAGCGGAGGTTGTCGGCCGAGAACGGCATCTCGTCACGCGACACCATCAGCGGCTTGCCGACGTTCTGCGACTCGACCTGCGCCAGCTCCTCGGCATTGTCAGAGATCACGTCGGCGAGCTTCAACAGCAGCTCCGCCCGTTCACCCGGCGTGGCGTCGAGCCAGTCGGGCAATGCCTTGGCCGCGCGCTCGACCGCGGCGTCGACATCCTCGGCCGATGCGTTCGGCACTGATGCGATCGTCGCGCCGGTGGCGGGGTTGACGACCTCGATGGTGGCGCTCTCAGTGGTGGTTGCCATAAGGCTTCTCCTTATTCGGTGCGCAGGATCCCGCTCTCGCGGGTGAGTCGCTGTGCGAGCGCGACGGGGATGATGGTGACGGCGAGGACGATGAAGACGACGACGTTCACCTGGGGGAGTTGCTGGCCCAGGCGGATCTGACCGAAGATCCAGATCGGCAGCGTATTCTGCGCGCCTGCGGTGAACGTGGTCACGATCACCTCGTCGAACGACAGCGCAAACGCGAGCAGCCCGCCCGAGATCAGCGCGGTCGAGATGGTGGGGAAGGTGACGTAGCGGAAGGTCTGGATCCCGTCCGCGCCGAGATCCATCGACGCCTCGGTGAGCGAGCCGGGCACGCGACGTAGACGCGCGATCACGTTGTTGTAAACGACGACGACGCAGAACGTCGCATGGCCGATGACGATCGTCCAGAGGCCGAAGTTGAACTTCCAGAACGTGAAGTACGAGTTCAGCGCCATGCCTGTGATGATCCCCGGCAGGGCGATCGGCAGGACGAGCAAGAACGAGATCGACTCGCGCCCGAAGAAGCGGAACCGATGCACGCCGAACGATGCGGCCGACCCGAGCACGAGCGCGATCGTCGTCGCGAGCGCGGCCGCCTCGAGCGAGAGCCACAGGGCCTGTTGCATGTCGCCGTTGTGAATCGCGGGCGAGAACCACTTGCCCGTCAGCCCTGCGATCGGCCAGCTCTGGACGTTCGAGGAGTTGAACGCGTAGAGACAGATGACCGCAATCGGGATGTAGAGGAACGCGATCACGAGCGCCACCCAGACGCCGAGCCCGATCCGGGTGGCCCGCGATTCCACGGCTACAGCGCCTCGAAGGCGCCGAGCTTGCGCGCGAGGGTCAGGTAGACGCCCATCACCGCGAGGGGCACGACGGCGAACGCCGCGGCGAAGGGTAGATCTGAGGCCTGGTTGACGGAGTCGTACACGACGTTGCCGATGAACTGGCTCGAGGCGCCGCCGATCAGGACCGGCGTGATGTAGTCGCCGAGCGTGAGCGAGAAGGTGAAGATCGAGCCGGCAACGATCCCGGGAAGCGCGAGCGGCAGGATCACCGACCGCAACGTGCGCGTGCCCTTCGCGCCGAGGTCTCGCGACGCCTCGATGTAGGAGTGGGGAATGCGCTCGAGCGCGGCATAGACCGGCAGGATCATGAATGGAAGCCAGATGTAGGAGAACACGATCCACATCGCGGTGTTCGAGTAGGCGATCCCGGCTGACGGCAGGCCGACCTTGTGCAGCGACCAGTTGAGCAAGCCGTCGTTCGAGAGGATGAGCCGCCACGCATAGACCCGTGCGAGGTACGAGGCCCAGAGGGGCAGCAGCACGAGCACGAAGAGCAAGGCTCGCGTGCGTCTCGACGCCACCCGCGCCATGAAGTATGCGAACGGGAACGCGATCAGCGCGTCGGTCACGGTCACCGCGGCCGCGATGTAGATCGTTCGCACTGCAACGGTGCGATAGGTCGAGTCGTTCCAGAGGGCGCGAAAGTTGTCGAGCGTCCAGTGGTGGATCAGCTTGGACGTGAACGGGTCGACCGACCAGAGCGACGAGACGAAGAGCGCGGCGAGGGCCGCGAGATAGACGACGAGAAAGGCGAGAACGGGCAGCGAGAGGAGTGAGAGCCCCTTCAGCCAGGGGCGGCGCCAGAGCGCGCCGCCGAGTCGGCGGCGCGCTCCGTGCCGGTCCTGCGCTAGCCCTTCAGTTGCGTCCAGGCTCTCTGCCACGCCGTGTAGTCCATGCAGTTCTTCTGACCGTTGCCGCAGTCGGCGATCGGTGTCTTCCAGAAGTGGATCTGCTTGAAGTACTTCAGCGGCGCATTCGCGTGATACTGCGCACACGAGCCCTTGGACAGCTTGTCCATGATCGGGCACGCCTTCGAATTTACGGGCGTCTCGCCGAAGTAGATGGCCTGCTCGGCCTGTACCTTCGGCGTCGAGATCCACGACAGCCACTTCATCGCGCAGTCGAGGTTCTTCGTGTGCGACGAGACCATCCACGTGTCGAGCCAGCCCGTCGCGCCTTCACTTGGCACGACGTCCTTCACCGGCGCTTTCGCTGCGATCAGGGTGTTCGTCTGGTACGGCCACGACGCACCGATCACCGCGTCGTTGTTCTTGAACAGGTCGATCTCGTCCGAGGCGAGCGCCCAGTACTTCTTGATCAGCGGCTTCTGCTTCTTCAGCAGGTTGATCGCGGCGTCGAACTGGGCCTTGTTCAGCTCGTACGGATCCTTGATCCCGAGCGCTGGGGAATGCTTCATGAGGTACAGCGCCGCGTCCGCGATCTGAATCGGGTTGTCCGGAACCGTGACCTTGCCCCGGTACTTCGGCGAGTAGATCGCGCTCCACGACGTGGGGGCGGGCTTCACTTGCTTCGTGTTGTAGAGGAGCGTGTTCGGCCCCCACTGCAGCGAGATGCCGTAGTGCTTCCCGTCGATCGTGTTGTTCGAGGGCGACTGGAATGCCTTCCCGAAGTTCTTGAAGTCGGGGATCTTCGACGGGTCGACGGTCTGGACGTCCTTGCCGTAGATCAGCCGGAGACTCGCGTCACCAGACGCCGAGACCATGTCGTACTGCCCGCCACCACCTGAGCGCATGAGCGTGACCATCTCGTCCGACGAGCCCGCGTACTTGGCGTGCACGGCGCATCCGGTGCTGGCCGTGAACGGCTTCACCCACTGGGGCTGGGTGTAGCCCTCCCACGCGATCATGTTCAGCGTGCCGCCGTGCTCGGCGGTGACGCCGGCAGCCGGGAACGCAAGGCCGACCGCGAGCACCGCGACCAGCGACCACAAGCGCTTTGTCATCTGACCTCCTGAAGGGGTTGCTTGATTGGGGGGTTGATCTCGTAGGCGTCATCGTCGCGCCAGCCGAGTTGCACCCGAGCCCCGCGCTCGAGGCTCGAACCGTCGTTCTGACGCACAACGGTCAGACGCTCGCCGCCATCGGTGGCGACGAGGTAGCGCGTGAACGCGCCGACGAAGACGACGTCCTCCACTGTCGCCGGCTCGCCGTGTCCGTTGAGGGTGATCCGCTCGGGACGCACGCTGATGCGGCGGCCCCCGCGTTCGAGGATGTTCGAGGTTCCGACGAAACCGGCGACGAACTCGGTCGCCGGCCGCTCGTAGATCTCGCTCGGCGTGCCGACCTGCTCGATGCGGCCGAGGCTGAAGACCGCAACGTGGTCGCTCATCGTCAGGGCTTCCTCCTGGTCGTGGGTGACGTAGAGGAACGTCATGCCGAGGTCTTGCTGGAGCGCCTTCAGGAAGACCTGCATCTCCTGGCGCAGCTTCAGGTCGAGTGCTCCGAGCGGCTCGTCGAGCAACAGCACTTTCGGGCGATTGACGATCGACCGCGCGAGTGCGACGCGCTGACGCTGCCCGCCCGAGAGCTGTACCGGCTTGCGTCCGCCGTAGGCCTCGAGGCGCACCATTCCCAGCACCTCTGCGACCTGTGACGCGCGCTCCTTGCGCGCGATCCCCTTGACCTTCAGGCCGTAGCCGACGTTCTCGGCCACCGTCATGTGCGGGAAGAGCGCATAGTCCTGGAAGACGGTGTTGACGTCACGGGCGTAGGGGGGCTCGAGGGTGATGTCCTCGCCGCCGAGGGAGATGCGGCCCGCGTCCGGCTGCTCGAAGCCGGCGATCATGCGCAACGTCGTCGTCTTGCCCGAGCCCGACGGGCCGAGCAGCGTGAAGAACTCGCCGTCGGCGACCCGGAGGTCGACGCCGTCGACGGCGACCACGTCGCCGTAGGTCTTCCGCGCCCCCTCGACGACGACGTCAGCGGGCAAGGCAGTCCTCCAGGA
>JBBSEJ010000034.1:0-31363 GCA_038239825.1 Gaiellales bacterium | reverse complement strand
TCGGCGGCGCACGCCTCCCGGATCACGCGACGGTGCTCAGCAAGTGCCTCGGCGTATTCCTTCGCGCCGAGCTCGTGCAGGAGCCTCGTCGATCCCTCGACGTCCGTGAAGAGGAAGGTGACAGTCCCGGTCGGAAGACCCTTTCGCACGAGGCGATCATCCGCCTGCCGTCATCTGGTGTCCAGTCGCGCTCGGCTCCGGAGAGCAGATCGCCCGCTGGGCGAACGTTGTAAGTGCACCTTGAAGTTGCGTGAGGCGCGGTCGCGGGTTGGTTCTGATAATTGGCGTGGCGGGGGCTGGGGTGGTTTTCCCAGGCCCCGTAACGTGAGATGGGTTTTGAGGTGGCGCGGGGTCAATCCCCCGAGCGGGCGAGCCCGGCTTGCCGCGCGCGAATGATCGCTTGCGCCCGATCGGGGAGCCGGAGCTTCGTGAGGATGTTCGACACATGGTTGCGCACGGTCTTCGTGCTGAGGACGAAGTGCTCGGCGATGCGCGTGTTCGACCAGCCGCGCGCGATCAGGTCGAGCAGCTCCCGCTCCCGGGGTGTCAGCTCGGGGAAGGGCTCGGGCGTCGTCGGGGCCGTGACCGCGGAGATGACCTTCCCGGCGACCGACGGGCCGAAGATCGCCTCACCGCGCCCCACGGCCTCGATTCCCCTGGCGAGCTCCTCGGGCCCGGCACCCTTGAGGAGGTAGCCGCGCGCGCCGGCGCGCATGGCAGAGAAGAGCGACTCGTCGTCTTCGAACATCGTGAGGACGAGAATCCCGGTTTCGGGTCTCCGGGCGAGGATCTGGCGGGTCGCCTCGATGCCGTTCAGGTCGGGCATGTGGAGGTCCATGACGACCACATCGGGACGCAGCCGGGCGGACGCCTCGACAGCTTCCGCGCCCGTGGCGACTTCCGCGACGATCTCGATCGAGCCGTACAGCTTCAGCGCCGTCAGCAGACCGGCGCGAAACAGCGGGTGGTCGTCGGCGACGATGACGCGCATGGGTCTCTAGTCCGCTGCCGGTAGCGGCAGGCGTGCACGCACGCGTGTGCCACCTCCGTCGGCGGCGCCGACGGTGCACGAGCCGCCGAGCTCAGCTGCCCGCTCGCGAATCGAGGCGAGCCCGACGCCCGGCCGCAAATCGCCGGCGATCCCGATTCCGTCGTCGCGCACCTCGACGTCGAGATGCCCGTTGATGCCGATCGTGATCGTGCATCGACTCGCTGCAGCGTGACGGGACACGTTGGTGAGGGCCTCCGTCACGATCCGGTACGCCGCGACCTCGACCGCGGCAGGCAGAGCCCCCACGTCCGGCGAGGCCTCCACGACCACCTCCAACCCGCGGAACCGGTTTGCCCCCCTCTTTGAGTCCGCCGCCGATCACGAATTGGTCGCCTTGGGACGGCGGCTTTCGAGCTCCACCCTTGGGCGCGACATCGATGAACTGAAAATGGGCTTCACGCTCGACGAGCTTGATCGTCGAGCGTGAAGTACCGCTTGCCGCGGCGGTCACCGTGGCGACGGCCGTAAGTACTGCAGTGGCGATGACAGCGAGTGTTTTCATGGGGGTGACGGTAGTTCCCTCCTGTCCCGACGTCATGAGGCAGAGGACCCGACCTGTCCGGGAAGAATCGGCGTCGAAGCGCCGCAGCGCAGAGCCGCGCGTTTCTCATTCCTGCGTGGCAGATGCTGAACGCAGCTCACGGCAAGCGGCGAGCCACTCCTCGATCTCCGGCACCTCGCCGGAGTCGTATTTCCAGGCGTTCCGCACGACGCCCGTCTCGTCGAGGAGGAACGCACTTCGCTCGGCAACGTCCCTCAGGCCGCGGAACTCCTGCGCGATCCCGAACGCGTGCACCGCCTCGGCGTTCCAGTCGGAGAGCAATCCGAAGTTGAGATCGAGCGCCTGAGTCCACGCGATGTGAGTCCACGGTGAGTCGCGCGAGATGCCGATCGGCTGGACGCCGGCTGCGTCGAACTCCGCTCTCCTGTCACGCAGGAGCTCCATCTCGTTCGTTCAGGTCGACGACCAGTCGAAGAGGTAGAACACGAGGAGCTTCGGGCCGTCCGTGAGCAGCTCTAGCACCTTCATCGGCTCGCTCGGGCCGAGGAAAATCGTCGCGTCGGGGACGCGGTCACCGACCGAGAGCACCCGACGACCTTAGCCGCAGCACCAGCGGCCCGCGAGGCGCAACCGCGGGCCGCGGTGGTCACTGCGGGGAAACTGCTCGTTGATGTTTGCAACCGCGTGAACGTGGGCCCCGTGCAGGAACAGCCACTGATCGGCGGTCGGCCACGCGACGAGGAGCCATCGTGCATCGGGCGACCATGCAATGTCGCCGAACGCCCCCGGCCCGGCGAAGAGGAGCCGGGCGTGACCCGGGCGGTCGACGTCCACGACTCGAACCTCGCTGCGGGAGCCGGAACGTACGACCACGGCGAAGCGGTGCGAACCGGGTGCGAACGCGCCCTCGGTGAGCGATGCACCGAGCATCGACACCGTTCGCCGCACGTGACCCCTGGCGTCGAGCACCACGATCCGCTGCCCCGAGACGACGGCGAGGTAGTGGCCGTCGTCCGACCACTCGAGGCCGGACGGCACGACACCGATGGGCGCCCGCCAGTCGATGCGGCCGGTGTCGGTGTTGCGGAGGACGACGGTGCCGGACGACTCGTAGGCGAGCGTGTGCGCCTTCGCGGTGTCCCAGGCGGGCGGCGCGTCCTTCGCGCGACGGTCGATCAGCTTGTCGCCGGTGCCGTCCCCGGCGACCACACGAAGCCCGCTCGCCGAGATGTAGGCGATGCGAGTGTCGGTGAGCGTTCCCTCCCAGCGCGGCGAGCGTGGCTCGCGACGGATGAGTGACCAGCGGACGTCACCGCGCGGGTCGAGCGCCACGAGGGAGCTCGCGTTGGTCGCGACGAGGAACCGGCCGTGCGGCGACCACTGTGCGTCGTCATAGGAGCCGAGACGGCGCTTCAGGCCGTTGTCGTGCACGAGCCACACGCCGCCGTGTGCTGCTGAGACGACGAGCAGGCGTCCCCGTGTCGGGAGCGAGAAGAGCGCGGGCGCCGCATGCTGAACACCGACGGCCTCACGGACCTGGTGGAAGACCGCGCGACCCGGCGGCGAGAGCACCGCTGCGACGACGGCGCCGAGGGCGACCACGAGCGCAGCGACGAGATGCCTGCTCGGGCGGCGAGGAACGGACGCGGGCATCCGCTCGTCGAACGCGCGCTTCACGACCTCCCACGCGCGATGCTCCGCGTCCCTCATTCGGCTTGCTCCTTCATCCGGTCGAGGCCCCGCCTCAGGCGAGAGTTGACGGTTCCGCGCGGCAGATCCAGCAGGTCTGAAATCTCGCCCGGGGTGTACTCCAGGATGTAGCGGAGAACGATCACAGCGCGATGCTCGGGAGCGAGCTCTGCGATGTGCCCGAGCGCGCTGCCGTCCAGCTCCGGTGCGGGCGCTCCGGGTAGCCAGTCGCCGAGCTCGACCTCGGCGCGGAGCTTGCGCGCTCGTGTCCAGTCGATCGCGCGATTGACCACGATCCGGTGGAGCCACGGGGCGAACGGCCGGCGGCGGTCGAAGCGGTCGAGGTTCCGGACGGCCGCGAGAAAGGCCTCCTGCGCGATGTCCTCGGCGGCTGCCGCGTCGCCCGTGACGAGGTGCGCCGCTCGGTAGGCGCGCGGCCAGTGCTCGCGGAAGAGCCGCTCGAAGTCGGCGACCGACCCGCGCTGTGCACCCAGGATCCAGGCGCGTTCCGCCACCCGTCGACTCTACGACGGCAGGTGCTCATCAGGTCCATACGTCCTGTGGACCTCGGGGGGTCCCTCGTGCGTATTGCCACCATGAAGAGATACGCGCTCGTCCTCATGCTCGTCGTCGCCGCGGCCGTCCCGAGCGCCGCCGAAGGCGCCGCCTGCTCGCCGCTCACGTGCGCGGCAAGCCAGTTCCCGCTCGCCCAGGGCACCATGCTCGGGTTCCGCACCGCCGTCAATCGGCCCGTGACCGTCGTCGACCTGACGACCGGGAAGGCAAGGTGGGTACTCCCGGCGGGCATCGTCGGTGGCGACACTCTCGTTCATCAGCACGGCAACTCGTTCGCCTGGTACGACGCAAGCCACGGCACGAAGCGTTACGACGTCGCACTACCGGATGCCGGCTACACGCTCGCCGGCGTTTCTCAGAGCGGCAGCGTCGCCGTCGGGCATCGCGTGCGCGACGGGCACACGGATTTCCTCATCGTCTCGCGGACACACACGCGATCTCTCACCGTTGACGGCAAGCTGTGGGCTTTCGACGCTCTGCGTAACGACAACCTCTTCCTGATCCGCTACCTCCCGACCGGCGGTTACCAGGTCGTGCTCGCACATCCGAGCACCGGGCACGTCGACGGAGAGCCACTCAAGGATCCCCACGAGTCGGGAACGATCTGGGGCTCGCCGTTCTCGCGGCTCCCGTCGGAGGACGGTCGCTATCTGTTCACGCTCTATCTCGGTTCGAACGGCGGAGCGATGATCCACGAGCTCGACCTCGAGGCCGCGACGGCGCGGTGTATCGATCTGCCGGGGACCGGCGACTACGCCTCTGCGACCTCGTGGGCGCTGACCCTCTCGAAGGGCGAACGGACACTGTGGGCCGTCAGCCCGGGGTACGGGCGTGTGGTTGCGATCGACGTCCGCTCGCGCAAGGTCGCGCAGGCGTTCCGGCTCTCACTGCCGTCGTGGAACCGGGGCACCGGAACTGCAGCGGCACTCGCGCCCGACGGGCATCGGATCGCCCTCGCCGACGGCGACACGGTTGCGGAAGTCGACCTCGCGAATCGCCGAGTGCTGCACCGGGATCGCGAGCGTGCGCTCGCCCTCGGCTACTCGCCGACCGGGACGCTCTGGAGGCTCTCGTAGTGCTTCGCCCCCTCTTCGGTCGCGATCGAGATCTCGCGCACGACTTCGACGATGTCGCGGTTCGCGTTCCACACGCGTAGCTGCCGGTCGGCGCCGTTACCGCGGGCGAGAATCTCGCGCACGCCCTCGAGCTCGCGCTCGGATCCGAGCTCGCGGGCGTGCGGCTCGACGTCACGAAGGGTGCGACGGATCAGCTGGGCAACGGGGACACGGTTTCGGCGGCCCGTGGCGAGATCCATGATCGGCGCTTCGAGGCCGTACCGGGCCGCCAGCCATTTGTTCTCCGTCGTCAGCATCCGGTGCCAGGTCGGAATCGGCTTTCCGGCTTCGTAGAGCTCGCAGTACATCTTCACGATCGCCTGGTAGAGGGCGGTGATCGCAACGACATCTTCGAGGCGTGTGACCGCATCGCAGACGCGCATCTCGATCGTGCCGAGGCGCGGGTGCGGGCGGATGTCCCACCAGATGTGCGTGTAGTCGGCGATGCAGCCCGTGCGCTCGAGCTGGCCCACGACCTCCGCGAAGTCGGCGTAGTCCGTGAAGCGTGGCGGCGGCCCCGAGCGTGGGAATGCGGCGAAGACCATCTGACGGCTCGACGACAGGCCCGTCGGCTCACCCCGCCAGAACGGTGACGACGACGACAGCGCAAGCATCTGCGGCAGGTGCACGAGGAGCCCGTTCATCACCTGAATCGCCTTTTCGGGGTCGTCGACCGCGACATGCACGTGCATGCCGAAGATCAGCTCGCGCCGAGCGATGTACTGGAGCTGGTCGACGAGTTGCCGGTACCGGTCGCGCGCCGTGATCCGCTGCCGTTCGAAGAGGCTGAACGGGTGAGTTCCCGCCGAGCCGAAGCGGCAGCCTTCGGATCGGGCGATCTCGGCGACATAGCCGCGGAGTTGCGCGAGCGCCGCCATCACGTCGCCGGCAGTGCGGCAGACGGGTGTCGTCACCTCCAGCACCGATTGCATGAGCTCGGCGTGGATCTGCTCCTCGTGCTCGCCGTGCTCGACAGCGGCGAGCACCGAGTCGATGTGCTGCACGAGGTCCCACGTCTCCGGGTCGAGGAGCATGTACTCCTCCTCAACCCCGAGCGTGTACGCGTCGCTCTTGCCGAAGGCGTGGTCGAGCACGCTCGCCTCGGCGTCGCCCGTTCCCGTCGCGCCCTTGCCGGTGATCGACGGCGGAAAGATCTGCTTCATGGGTGAAGTATCACCGCTTCGGCCTCGATTTCGACGAGCCACCGCGGATCGAGAAGCTGAACGACGAGACCTGTCGTCGCGGGCCGCACCAGCTTGAACGCCTCGCCGTGAGCGCGGCCGACCTCGTCGATGAACGACGAGTCCGTCACGAAGATGCGGGTGCGCACGACGTCCGCGAGCGACGCGCCGGCTTCCTGAAGCGCGCGCTCGATCGTCCCGAGGCACACGAGTGCCTGCTCGTACGCGCCCGCGGGCGGGTCGTCGTCGCCGGGCATGATCGGCGCCGTACCGGAGACCCACACGCGGTCGCCGACGCGCACGGCGCGCGAATAGCCGACGCGATCCTCGAACGATGCGCCGGACGAGATGAGTTGACGGTCCACGCCGCTAGTCTCGCCGTTCGTGGAGGCTCTGCGTCAGATCGACCTTTGGCCGTCCGAGCACGCGGCGGTCGGCGTCACCGGCGCAGTCGACGCGACGAACGGCGATCGGGGCCGGCGATTCCCCTGGGCGTCGGTGACGAAGCTCGCGACGACGGTCGCAATCCTCGTTGCCGCAGAAGAAGGGCTCGTCGATCTCGACGAGCAAGCAGGGCCGCCGGGATCGACGCTCAGGCATCTGCTCGCCCACGCCTCCGGGCTTCCGTTCGAGCGAGGTGCGCCGATCGCGCGACCTGGGCAGCGTCGCATCTATTCGAACTACGGCTTCGAGGTGGCGGCTGCCCTGGTCGAGGAGCGTGCCGGGATGATGTTCACGGACTACTTCCGCGCAACGTGGGCCTCGACCGGCATCGAGCTCGGGGGCTCCGCGGGCTCCGGCGCGTCTGGCACGATCGGCGACCTGCTCGACCTGGCGCGCGAGTTGCGTGCTCCTCTGCGGATCGCTCCCGAGACGCTCGCTGAGGCGGTGACGGTGCAGTTCTCCGGCCTCGTCGGGGTCGTGCCGGGCTTCGGGCGGCAGGAGCCCAACGACTGGGGGCTCGGCTTCGAGCTTCGCGACGGCAAGACCCCGCACTGGACGGGCACACGCAACTCACCGGCGACCTTCGGCCATTTCGGGCGGAGCGGCACGTTCCTGTGGGTCGACCCGCAGGCGGACATTGCGCTCGGCTGCCTGACCGACCGCGACTTCGGCGACTGGGCCGCCGACGCGTGGCCGCGGCTCGCGGACGCCGTCCTCTCCGAAACGGCCTAGTCCAGGGACTGTCCCCGGTCATGTCTGCGGGGGACGTGTCCAGGGACTGTCCCCGGTCATGTCCGTCAGGGACACCGTCTGCGAGCGCGGAGTGCCGTCCCGTCAGGACAGGAACTCGAGCAGGAGTGCGTTCAGCTCCTCGGGTTGGTCGAGACCCACGAGATGGCCGGCGCCGGGCACGATCGCGAGATCGGCGTCCGGGATCTGCTCGGCCAGGTGCTGCGCGATCGCGCGGAAGTCACCCTTGTCGTCCTCGCCCACGATCACGAGTGTCGGCACGCGCAGCGACGAGAGGGCAGGCAGCTCGGGCCAGATCGCCTCCGGCTCCTCGTGCGCGGTCTGCAGCTCGAGAGCCCGCCGCTGCTGTGGTCGAACCTCGTCGCGATGTGCGGGCGCGACCCAGAAGTCGAGGTTCACCTCCGTGGCTGCGGCGAGGTCGCCTACGTCGACCGCGGCCTCCTCGGCCGCGAAGTAGTCGCGCATCTCCTCCGTCCAGTCCCAGGCGGGGAGGCCGGCCCCGACGAGGACGAGCCGATTCACGAGCTCCTGGTGCGCGAGCGCGGTGCGCAACGCGACCGCACCGCCGAACGAATTGCCGACCAGGTGCCCGGGCAAGAACGCTGCGACGAAGTCGACGAACGAGAACGGCTCGGTTGGCATCGCCGAGCTGCCCCAGCCGGGAAGGTCCGGCGCGACGACGTCGAAGCGCTCGCCGAGTGCCGGCACCTGGCGCTGCCAGAGCCGGGAATCGCCGAGCGCCGAGTGAATGAGGACGACGCGTTCGATCAGTCGTCCTCGGTCGGCAAGTTGGGCTCGTCGCCCTGGTTCACGCCACGCATTTCTTCCTCTTCCTGCTGGCGCTCCGAGGCTGCCAGCTCGTCCTCGGTCTCGGTCGGCTCCGGATTCTCCATAGCTTCTCCCTAGGATTGGTGATGTGAGTGTGCTCGATGGCTGGCGCTTCTGTCCCCGTTGCCGCGGAAACCTCACCTCCGCCCCAGAAGGGCTCGTCTGCGACAGGTGTGGGGAGCAGTACTACGCGAACTCGATTCCCGGTGTGCAGGGGATTCTCGAGCGCGACGGGCAGGTGCTGCTCGCACGCAGGAAGAACGAGCCACGCCGCGGCCATTGGGATCTGCCGGGCGGGTTCCTGCGCGAGACGGAAGCGGCCGTCGACGGCCTGCGGCGTGAGTTCCGTGAGGAGACCGGCCTGGAAATCGAACCGGTCGAGCTGATGCGAATCGACATCGAGCCGTACGCGGGTCGCCATGTCTTCTCGGTCACCTGGATCGTTCGCGGCGATGGCGAGCCGGTGGCGGCGGACGATGTCGAGGAATTGCGCTTCTTCGCCAACGACGACCTGCCCGCGGAGATGGCGTTCCCCGGACAGGAACTCGCCCTACGCGCGTGGGCCGCGCGGCAAGAGCACGCGTAGCGCGCCCGGCTCGACGCGGAACTCGATCGGGGTCTCGAGCTCCTCCGGCTCACCGTCGACCGCGGCACGCAGCCGCCCACGACGCGCGTCGATCGTGAACCGTTCGCCCTCTCGCTCCTCCCAGCCCGTGCGCAGGAGGCCTGTTGGTGCATAGAGATGCAAGCAGCCTTGATCCATACGGTCTCGCTCGCCGATCGAGAGCACCTCGAGCGCGTATGCATTGTTCGAGATGAGAACGACGCGCGCCGCGATTGGCTCTCCGTCGACCGTGATGTCGATGGGCTCCCGGTGCGTCCCCACGATCGCGAGCGCCCGCAGCCGTGCGAACGCGTTCGCACGGCGGCGATGGTGCTCCCGCCGGTGGACGAGCTGCGCGTAGACCCCGAGCGAGACGTTGTTCAGGAAGAGCCGATCGTTTGCACGCCCGACGTCGATCGAGCGCTCTTCGCCGTCGACGAGCGCATCGAGCGCGCCAATCGGGTCGTCGCGATCGAGACCCACGTCGCGCGCGAAGTGGTTGCGGGTCCCGAACGGAATGCACGCGAACGGAAGCTTTCGCTCGATCGCCACGTCGGCTACGACTGCGAGCGACCCGTCGCCGCCCGCCATCGCGAGTGCCTCCGCGTCGGCTGACCGCGCCAACTCCGCCAGGTCGTCGTCCGCCCCGAGCACGTGCGTCGCGATGCCCCGCTCTTGCGCGGCGGCGACGAGCTCGTCGGCGCCGCCGTCGCCCGAGCTCGGATTGATGAGCAGAAATGCACGCACGAACCGGACTATGCCTGTGCGTGGGCTTTCTTACTCTCAAAAATGGGCCGATCGGCTCATGCGGTCGTCCGATCGCACGCCGATCATCCGCCTATGGACGACTGCGGCATCCTCCATCGGATCGACGACGACCTCTCGGGGAACTGGATCGAAGCCTGGGCGGAACGTGGCGTGCAGGCGATCGAGGATTACCTCGCCAAGCACCTCGCATTCCTCTCGTTCCTCGAAGGGGAGTAGCTCTCCCAGGTTTCGCGGCGTGTCTCCTCGGAGACTTTGGTCGTCATGGCCGAGTTCAAGCCGAGCTATCTCGTCAAGGGCTTCCCGGGCCATCCTCTCCACCCGCCCCTCACCGACGCGACGATCGGCGCCTACACCTTCGCGACCGCGGCCGCAGTCCTGAGCAAAGTCGGCATCGCCGACCACGCCTTTGCACAGGCCTGGTGGCTCGCGCTCGTCGTCGGGCTCGTGTCGACGACGCTCACGGCCCTGACGGGCCTCCTCGACTGGCTGTCGATCGAGCGCGGAAGCGAGCTTTGGAAGACGGCGACGTCACACATGGTCGCGATGCTGACCGGGACGGTGTTCTTCCTGCTCGCCGCGATCTTTGGTCACGCCTGTTACGTCGATCACGCGGTGACGAACGGGCCGTTCGTGCTGACGCTGATCGCCTTCTTGCTCCTTGCTGCCGGTGGCTGGCTGGGCGGCGCAATCACCTACGTGCACGGCATGCGCGTGCTTTCGCTCGCCGACGAGCCTGCACGGACGGCGATCGCCCCACTGCCGTCACCCGATGAGGCGGACGCAGAGGGCGGCTAGCTCGAGCCCCTGCACCGTTCTCTACCCGCTCTACGCCGCCGCGAGCCCGAGAGCCTTTTCGAGCGAGCCCTTCGGCATCGCGCCGATCGCGGATGCTTGTGGCTCGCCGTTCTCGAACAACACCATGAACGGGATCGACGCCACGCCGTAGCGCTGCGCCAGATCCTGGTGCTCGTCGATGTTGACCTTCACGACCTTGACGTTGTGCTCGTCTGCGATCCGGTCGAGCACCGGCGAGACGGCGTGACACGGACCACACCACTCGGCCCAGAAATCGACGATCACCTTCCCGTCCGATTTGATGACCTCGCTGTCGAACGTCTCGCTCGTTGCATTGGTTGCCACTGTTCATTCCTTTCGATTGACGTACAGCTCATTTCTAACGACGGCGGCGAGACGTTTCTTCCCGCCTCGCTACGATCGAAGCATGTTCTCGCCTCTCCCGGACAAGCCCGATCACCCCGGCCTGGAGCTCGAGATCCTCGAGCTCTGGGAGCGGGAACGGACCTTCGAGCAGCTCCGCGCGCGCAACCGCGGCGGCCCGCACTGGTCGTTCATCGACGGCCCGGTGACGGCCAACCGCTCGTCGCTCGGGGTTCATACGGCCTGGGGCCGGACGCTGAAGGACGTCTTCCAGCGCTACAAGGGCCTGCGCGGGTTCGACCAGCGCTACCAGAACGGCTTCGATTGTCAGGGCCTGTGGATCGAGGTCGGCGTCGAGCGCTCGCTCGGCCTGAACTCGAAGCGCGAGATCGAGGAGTTCGGCCTGGAGGAATTCGCCCGCAAGTGCCGCGACGTCGTCGTCATGTCGTCGGAGGCGCTGACCCGCGGCTCGATCCGCCTCGGGCAGTGGATGGACTGGGGCAACGACTACTTCACCTTCAGCGACACGAACATCGAGTACATCTGGAAGTTCCTCGCGCGGGTGCACGAGCGCGGCTGGCTCTACATGGGCCACCGCTCGACCGAGTGGTGCCCCCGCTGCGGCACGTCGCTCTCGCAGCACGAGTTGACGCAATCGGGCGTCTACCAGGAGCGGGCTGATCCCTCGCTCTCTGTGCGCTTCCCGCTCCTCGACCGCCCCGGCCAGTCCGTCGTGATCTGGACGACGACGCCGTGGACGCTGCCGGCGAACGTGGCGGCCGCCGTCCATCCCGACGAGGAGTATGGCCGCCGCGAGAACGGCGAGTGGGTCGCGGTCAAGCGCTTCCCCACCGACGCGTTTCTCGAGCGCGTTTCCGGCTCGAAGCTCGTCGGCCTCCGCTACAGCGGGCCGTTCGACGAGCTCGGCCCCGGGTCGCAGGTCGAGCACCGGATCATCCCCTGGGAGGACGTGACGATGGATCAGGGAACCGGCGTCGTGCATATCGCGCCGGGCGCCGGCGGTGAGGACTTCGAGCTCTCGAAGGTGCACGGTCTACCGGTGCTGACGCCGGTCGACGAGTCCGGGCGCTTCTACGCCGACTACGGCTGGCTGCACGGGCTCTCGACGTCCGACGCCGCCGACCAGATCATCGGGCGACTCGGCGAGACGGGCTTCCTCGTCGAGGCGGGGCTCTACACGCACGCCTATCCGCACTGCTGGCGCTGCGACACGCCGCTGATCTTCCGGCTCTCCGACGACTGGTTCATCTCGGTGGAGGCCGTGCGCCCGCAGTTGCTCGAGGAGAACGCCAAGGTCGAGTGGGTGCCCGCCTACATGGGCAAGCGCATGGACGACTGGCTGCGCAACATGGGGGACTGGAACATCTCGCGCCGCCGCTACTACGGGCTGCCGCTGCCGTTCTATCCGTGCGCATGCGGCCATCTGAACGTGATCGGCTCGAAGGCCGAGCTCGGTGACAGAGCGACTGGCGGGATGGAGCAGCTCGAGGAGCTGCGGCGGCCGTGGATCGACCGCGTGCCAATCACGTGTGTGAGCTGCGGTGAGACGGTGACGCGCATTCCTGAGGTCGGCGACGTCTGGCTCGACGCGGGGATCGTCCCGTTCTCGACGCTCGGCTGGGAGAACGAGGAGTGCATCCCCGAGGGCTACGCGACCGGCGCGGCGCATGGGTTGACGAAGGCCGACCTGCCCGACCACGCCTACTGGGAGAAGTGGTTCCCGGCCGACTGGGTGTCCGAGATGCGCGAGCAGATTCGCCTCTGGTTCTACTCGCAGTTCTTCATGTCGGTGGTGCTCATCGGCCGCTCGCCGTACAAGCGCGTGCTCGGCTACGAGAAGATGCTCGACGAGAAGGGCCGCGAGATGCATGCTTCGTGGGGAAACACGATCCCCGCCGAGGATGCGTTCGCGCAGATGGGCGCGGACGTGATGCGCTGGCAGTACTGCGCGCAGCCCCCCGATCGCAACCTGTTCTTCGGTTTCGGGCCCGGGCACGAGATCAAGCGCAAGCTCCTCACGTTCTGGCACTCGGTCAAGTTCCTCGTCGACTACGCGACCATCGAGGGCTTTGCGCCCGAGTGGTCGCGGCTCGAGCCCGCGGGCGACCTGCGCCCGCTCGACCGCTGGCTGATCGAGCGCACGAAGCTGCTCGTCGTCGAGGTGACGGAGGGGTACGAGGCGACCCTGACAGTCGACGTGATCCGCGCGTTCGACGGATTCGTCGACGACGTGTCGAACTGGTACATCCGCCGCTCGCGGCGGCGCTTCTATTCGTTCGACGAAGCGGCGTTTCGGACGCTCTGGTTCGCCCTCGTGCAGTCTCTCCGTGTCGTCGCGCCCGTCATGCCGTTCCTCACCGAGCACCTCTGGCGCAATCTCGTCCCCGACGGCCCGGCCTCGGTGCATCTCGCGGCGTGGCCCGAGGTCGACGAGCCCGACCGCGAGCTGCTCGCCGAGATCGCCGAGGTTCGACAGGTCGTCGAGCTCGGCCGCCAGGCGCGGTCGGTCTCGGGCCTCAAGTTGCGCCAGCCGCTGCGCCGTCTCGTCATCGGCGGTGCGTCCGATCGTGCCGGTGTGCACGTCGAGGAGATCGCGGAGGAGCTTCGTGTGAAAGACGTCGAGTTCGGCGAGGTCGAGGCATCCGAGCTGCGCGTGAAGCCGAACCTGCGGGTTCTCGGCCCGAAGCTCGGTGCGGGCCTCCGCGAGGTGCGCGACCGGCTCGCGCGCGGGGAGTTCGAAGATCTGGGTGGCGGCCGCTTCCGGGTCGACGGTCGGGTGCTCGAGGCAGGTGAAGTGCTCGTCGAGCGCGTCGGTCGTGAGGGTTGGACGGTCGCGAGCGGCGGCGGAATCACCGTCGCGCTCGACAACTCACTCGATGACGAGTTGCTGCTCGAGGGGCGGCTCAACGACCGCATTCACGAGGTGAACGTCCTTCGCAAGGACTCCGGCCTCGAGGTGACCGATCGAATCACGCTCTGGCTGCCCGATGTCGACCTGGTCGAGCGCTTCGGTGAACGCATCGAGGCGGAGACACTCGCATCGGCCCTCGAAGTCGGCGACCTCCGGCTCGAGAAGAGCTGAGCGACGCTCAGTCTTGAGCGGCCGCGAGCGCGAGCTCGCGTCGCAGCTCGACCGGCAGCCGGAACTCGACGTCCTCGTCGACGAGCCGGTACGGCTCGATCTGCGTCACGCCGCGCAGGCGGAACCAGTCGCAGACGCGCTCTACGAGCTTTTCGGGTGCCGATGCACCGGAGGTGACCCCGACGATCTCGACACCGTCGATCCAACTCTCGTCGATCTCGGTCTCGTCGTCGATGAGATGCGCGTCGACGCCGCCGGCGCGGGCCGTCTCGACCAGGCGGTTCGAGTTCGACGAGTTGCGCGATCCGATCACGAGGAGAAGGTCGATCTCGCCGAGCATTTCCTTGACCGCCCATTGCCGGTTCGACGTGGCGTAGCAGATGTCTTCTTTCTTCGGCGCGTAGATCGCCGGAAAGCGGCGGCGCAAAGCGGCGATCACCTCGGAGGTCTCATCGACCGACAACGTCGTCTGCGTCACATACGCAAGCTTCTGGTCGGAGGGGAGATCGAGTGCGTCGACATCGGCGACGGATTCGACGAGCACGATCGCCTCCGGCGCTTCGCCCATCGTGCCGACGACCTCTTCGTGCCCCGCGTGCCCGATGAGCACGACGGTATAGCCGTCGGCCGCGTATCGACGCGCCTGTACGTGCACCTTGGTGACGAGCGGGCAGGTCGCATCGATGGTGTTCAGCGCGCGCGCTTCGGCATTCGCGTGCACGGAGGGCGCTACGCCGTGGGCGGAGAAGACAACCGTCTCGCCCTCGGGGACTTCGGTCTCCTCGTCGACGAAGACGGCGCCGCGGGCCTCGAGATCGCGGACGACATGCAGGTTATGGACGATCTGCTTCCGCACATAGACCGGCGGTCCGTACAACTCGAGCGCCTTCTCGACCGTCTCGACGGCGCGCTCGACCCCGGCGCAGTAGCCGCGGGGCGAGGCGAGGAGCACCTTTCTCACCATCGGCGCCATGGTAGCCGGGCCGCCGGGAACTGAAAAAAAACCGAGAAGCCCGCTGCTTCGGGGGGTCGTCGGCAGCGGGCCTCTCGTGATCGCTACACCGCGGCAGTAGCCGAATGGTGGGCACGCCGCGATGCGCATCGCCCAGTGGGGAGAAGCTATCTCTCCCACGAGCGCAAGGACATGGGCCGAGCGGCCCATCTTTACAACCGGTCCATCTCTGCCGGTGCCTCGGCATGGTGACGGCGTACGATCTGCGCTGCCAGTGTCCGACGCGACCAGAGCAGTCGTCCTGAACGGTGTGCCCTTTCTCGCCGATGCGGCCGCGTACGCCGCCCTCGCGGCGGCGCTCGTGCCGACCCTCTGGCGAGAGCGCGCGCATACACATCCGCTCGACCGGGCCGTCGTTCTGGTCTTCCCGGGAATCGCCGCTGCGTCGGCCGTCTTCGGCGGCCTCGTCGTCGGTGAGCGCCGAGCCTTCGACGGCCACCTCTGGACGTCGCTCGCCGCTGCACTCGCGGCGCTCGTGCCGGCCCTGCTGCTGCTGGCGAGGTGGCGCGACCGGGCATTCCTGATCGGCGGGATCGGGCGTGCCAAGGTGGCCGAGGATCGCGTGACCATGCGCGACCGCGAGCTCGCGATGGTCGCCGAGATCTCCCAGGCGCTCGTGCGCGCGTCGACGCCGGCGGCGGTTGCCCAACCGCTCGTCCGCCAGGTGACCGAGGTGCTCGACGTTGGGTTCGCTGGGGTCGTGCTCGTCTCCGACGATGGGCGCCGCGGCGAAGGTCTGTACGCGGAGCTCGCAGGTCAAGAGGCCGGCTGGTGGCGAGACCTCAGCGTCGACCTGCGGAACGAGCCGTCCGGAATCTCCAGTGCGGTCTTCGATGCGGCTCCTGTCACCGTGTACGACGTCACGAGCTCGACGCTCGTGAGCCCGCGGCTCGTCAAGCTCGTCGGCGCTCAGAGTGGCTCCTGGATCCCGATGATCGCGGAGGAGCGCGTGATCGGCGTGCTCGCCGTCGTATCGACCGGCGCAAAGCGTGCGTTCTCCGCGGACGAGCTGGCGCTGCTGGGCGCGGTGACCGCCGAGGCAGCACTCGCGCTCGAGCGGCTGCGATCCTCGTCGGCCCTCTCCGAGGCGCTCGGCCGCGAGCAGACTGTCTCTGCGATCACCCGCCGCATTCGTGTCGAGCTGGAGCCGGAGAACGTCATGCGTGTGGCTTGCGCGGAGCTCGCGACGGCACTTCAGCTCGACCACGCCGAGGTCGTCCTCGGCGCGCGCGACCTCGGCAGGCCCATCATGGCGCAGGGCGAACGGATCGGCGCGCTCGTCGTCGAGCGCGCGATGCCGCTCGGCGACGGCGAGCTCTTTCTCGTCGATACGGTCGCAGGCGAGATCGGCGCATCCCTCCGGACGGCATGGCTGCTGGCCGAGAATCGCCGGCGCCTCGAGCAGCAGACGGCGTTGCTGCATGCCGCGCAGGTCGTGACGAGCGAGCTCGATCTCGAGAGTGTGTTGAAGCTGCTCGTCGAGGAGGTGACGAAGTTGCTCGGCGCCGACGCTGCCGACTGCTATCTGCTCGATCGCGAGCGCGGCGTGCTGCGATGCGCGGCGGTGCACGGGTTCGCTCAGGAGCTCGTCGGCTTCGAGTTCCGGCCGGATCAAGGGTTGGCCGGCGCGGCGCTGCGTGAGGCCCGGCCGGTGACATCGGACGATGTGGCGATTGTCGAGCCCGTGCCGCACTACGCCTACGCAGACTTCACGCGCGCACTCGTCGCACCGATGGTCTGGGCCGGGCAGACACGCGGCGTTCTCGGAATCGGTACGCGCGACGCGAGCCGCCGTTTCTCGGAGCCGGACGTCGAGATGCTCGAGGCATTCGCCTCGCTGGCGTCACTCGCGCTTCGGAATGCCGGGAGCTTCGCGGACTCCGAGCGACAGGCGCGGGTGCAGCGCGGCTTCTACCGGATTGCGAAGCTGCTCGGAGAGCCGCTCTCGCTCGTCGAGACCTACGACGTTGCGGCGCAAGCTGCCGCCGAGGCGCTTGGCGGCGACGCTGCGGCAGTGCTCATGAAAGTGGGCGCCGGCCTGGTCGTCGTCGGCGGGCACGCCCTGCCCGAGGCGGTGCGCACACTGGACGTCCCTCGCGCCCTCCTCGACGCCGCGGTCGACGGGCAACTGCTCGCGGCGACGTCCCTGAGAGACGACGACCGGTTCGACGCAGCCTGGCAGCGCAACTCCTTCGCCTCGCTGCTTGCCATTCCGATCCCGGGTGAAGGCTCGGGAGTCGTGCTCGTCCTCTTTCGCGAGCCGCGTGATTTCGCGCGTGACGATCTCGAGCTCGCGCAGCAGGTGGCGGGAGCCGCCCGCGGCGCGCTCGACCGCAGCCGCCTCTTCGAGTCGGAGCGCACCGCGCGAGCACTCTCACAGCAACTCGCTCGCACGGTCAGCCTGCTCGCGACCGAGCTGGATCCGATTGCAGTGCTGCAAGCAGTCGTCGAGGAGGCGGTCGAGCTCCTCGACGCAGCCGCGGCGGCGCTCGCAGAGCTCGTCGGCGACGAGCTCGTCGTGACGGCTGCGGCCGGGGAGGGGGCTGATGTCGCACTCGGCGCCCGGTTCCCGTCGACCTCATTGATCGCGGGCGACATCGTCCAGTCTCGGATCCCGGCGGCGTACGCGGACACGGCGACCGGCGAGGGATTGGCTGAATCGGACGCGCTGCTCTCCGCCGGCCACCGTGCCTACGTCGGCGTGCCGCTGATCGTCCGGGACGGTGCCCTGCACGGCGTGCTTTCGGTGTATGCAACGGAACCGCGCGCGTGGCGTGACGAGGAGGTGCAGGCGCTCGTCACGCTCGCCGCGAGCGCAGCAGTCGCACTCTCGAACGCCGAGCTCTACCAGCGAGTCGCTGTTGAGCGCGAGCAGAGCGTGGCGATTCTCGCGAATGTCGCAGACGGGATCGTCGCCGTCGATCGAGACGGCCGCGTCGTCCTGTGGAATCGGGCGGCGGAGGAGATAACGGGCGTGCCTGCCGTCGAGGCGATCGGTCGAACGACTGCGCAGGTGCTGCAGCGCGACCTCGAATCCGACGGCGGCGTGGCGAACCGCTCGATCGCGATCCCCCGGGCCGGCGACGAGGTGTGGCTGTCGCTGTCCGAGGCCGTCATGCGCGATCCGAGCGGTGCGATTTCCGGTCGCATCTTTGCGTTCCGGGACATCTCGTCCGAGCACGTGGTCGAGCAGATGAAGTCCGATTTCGTGTCGACCGTCTCGGTCGAGCTGCGAACGCCGCTCACGTCGATCTACGGCTTCGCCCAGACCTTGCTGCGCGAGGATGTGACCTTCGGCGAGCATGAGCGACGAACGTTCCTGGAGTTCATCGCGCGCGAGTCGGAGCGGCTGACGGCGATCGTCGACGCACTGCTCAACGCTGCGAGGCTCGACACCGGCGACCTCGACCTCTCGCTGGAGGCCACCGATGTCGGCCGGGCCGTCGAGGCGGCGCTGGCGGCCGCCGATGGCTCGGGACGGCTGAGGCTCGTCGCGGACGTCGATGGTGGGCTCGCTGCGCGGGCGGATCCCGACAAGCTCCGGGACGTCCTCGACCAGCTCCTCTCGAACGCGGTGAAATACTCGCCGGCCGGCGGAACGGTTGTCGTCTCGGCGCGCAAGCTCGATGACACGATCGAGGTAGCGGTCGCCGACGAAGGTTCGGGCGTGGCGGCCGTCGAACGCGAACGGATCTTCTCGAAGTTCTACAAAGCCGGTGACGCGCAGGCGCGAGGGACCGGTCTTGGCCTCTTCATCGCCCAGGGGCTCGTCCAGGAAATGGGCGGCAGGATCTGGGTCGACTCGGAGGAGGGGAAGGGTGCCCGGTTCGCGTTCGTCCTGCCGGTTTCGGAGCATGAGGTGTGAGATTTCCGTCCGCGGAGGCATAAGCGTTCTATGGGCATCAAAGTTCTCGTGATCGACGACGAGGCGCCGATCCGGCTGCTCTGCCGGGTCAACCTCGAGGCGGAGGGAATGGATGTGCTCGAGGCTGCCGACGGGCCGAGCGGGCTTCGGAAGGCGCAGGCAGAGGCGCCCGATGTGATCCTGCTCGATGTGATGATGCCCGGGCTCGACGGCTGGCGCGTTGCCGAGGAGCTTCTCGACGACCAGCGCACCGAGGGCATCCCGATCGTCTTTCTGACGGCGCGCGCCGAGTTGCGCGACCGCGCGCGCGGGATCGATCTCGGGGGAGTCGACTACGTGACGAAGCCGTTCAACCCGGTCGAGCTCGCGCCGCTCGTGCGCGATCTGATCGCACGGGTCGAGCGTGGCGAGCGGGACGAGCTGCGCCGCCAGAAGCTGACCGAGTTGCGCTCCATGCTCGAGCGCGAGTAGCGCACCTCCTGCGAGAAGCCGTCAGCCTGCGAAGTCGGCAGTGACGACGTTCGCGCACGACACCTGCTGGAACGGGCCGACGAGGGCGCCGACGCCGACACGCGTGAATGAGTGGGCGAGCAGGTTCGCCCGGTGCTCGGGGCTCGCGAGCCACGCTGCCACCAGCAAGCGCGCAGATCCGCGCGGGCCGGCACCCCACGCGAGGTTCTCGGCGGCCGTCGACGCGGTCACGTCGAACTGAAGGAGTCGGCTCCCGAACGCCCCGTGGGCGAAGTCGTTCGTTCGCAGCATCTCCGTCGTGTGAGCCCGGGCGGCGCGCTCCAGGTGGTCGTCGTAGCGAAGCGGCTCGAGTCCGTGCTCGGCGCGGACCCGGTTCATCTCCTGCAAGACCGAGGCCTCGCTGCGCGAGAGACCGGCGAGCGCGGGAGCGGGGAGGGCGAGCACGAGAGCGGCGCCGATCCCGAGCAACGTCCGAAGCACACGCCAACCGTCGCAGCAGGCACCCCCGGCGAGCCTCCCCCTTTTGGGGGATTCTCAGCCGCGAAATCTATGCAAATCTGCGCCTCCGCTTCAGCGCGCGGTCTGCGCGAGCACGATCGCCGCGAGCACCACCGCCGCCCCGACGAGCTGCACGCCTCCAAAGGTCTCACCGAGCCAGGCCCACGCGACGACCGCGCCCGCGACGGGCTCGAGCATCGCGACGATCCCGACGCGGGTCGCCGACAGGTGGCGAAGCGCGCTCACGAGCAGGAAAAACGGTGTGACCGTGCCGAGGAAGATCATCCACGCGGCGAGCGTCCACACTGGCAGGTGAATCGCCTGCAGATGGCCGTGCAGCGAGGTGCTGCGTGTGAAGGCTTGCGCGGGGAACGACCACCATGGGACGAGTACGGCCCAGAAGAGCGAGGCGAAGAGGAAACCCCAGGCAAGGAGCGAGACGGGGTCGCGGCCACCGACGACATGCTCGGCGAGCAGAACGTAGAGGGCGTACGCGAAGGCGCCGCCGAGCGCGAAGGCGACGCCGGCCGTGGAGAGCGACGCGCCGCCGCCGAAGAGGTTCACGATCAATCCGAGGCCGATCAGGGCCAGCGCGAGAGCGGCCCAGATTCGGCGACGCACCGGCTCGTGGTAGGCGAGGTGCGCCCAGAGCGCCACGAGCAGCGGCGCGAGGTACTCGATGAGAAGCGCGACCCCGATGTCGAGCCGGTGGATCGCGAGGAAGTAGAACCACTGAACGAATGCGAGGCCGGCGACCCCAAACGCGACGAGGTACGGCACCTCCCGTCGGGTCAGGCGCAGGCGGGATGGAGCGGTCACGGCCAGAATCGCAACGAGTCCGAGCGCCGCGCCGAGCGATCGCACCTGGGCGAGCCGCTCGGATGGGACACCCGTGGAGAGGATCGTCTTCGAGACGGCGCCGTTCACGCCCCAGATGACGGCGGCCGATGCGGCCATCGCATACCCGAGCCGCGGGCTGCGCCGGGCAGCCGGCTCGACGGGGAAAGGAGCCTCAGACATCGAACGTCCTCGAACGTACACTCCACGTCACGGGACGTAGCTCAGCCTGGCAGAGCGCCGCCTTTGGGAGGCGGAAGCCGTCGGTTCGAATCCGACCGTCCCGACCTCTTTCGAGCTACAAGAGCCAGTCGCCGCCCCGCAGGATCGGCACGGCGTCGCCGTCGGAGGTGACACCGTCGACCTCCAGCTCGTCGGAGCCGATCATGAAGTCCGTGTGGATCGACGAATGGTTTACCCCCCGCGCGTGTCGCTCATCGGCCGTCTGCTCGGACGCGCCGGGAACCGCCTGCACGATCGATGCCCCGAGCGCGATGTGCGACGAGGCGTTCTCGTCGAACAGCGTGTCGTAGAAGACGAGACCCGTTTTTCCGACTCGCGAGTGCCCGTCCACGAGCGCGACCTCGCCGAGCCGCGCCGCGCCGTCGTCGGTCGCCGCGTGCGTGCGCATCACGTCCTCGCCGGAGTCGGCGTGGATCGAGGCTACACGACCGGCCTCGAAGCGAACCTCGAGGCCGCGGATGATGTTGCCCTGTATCTGCAGCGGCAGGGTAGAGCGGACGGTGTCCTCCACGCGCCGCGCGTCGGGAGTCGTGAAGACCTCTTCGGTCGGCATGTTCGCGACGTGCTCGATCCCGCGCGACTCGTCGAGGGCGGCTTGCCACTCGGAGTCCGGATGGAGCCCGATCGTGAGGTCGGTTCCAGGGCCGCGGTAGCGGAGGTGGTCGAATCGACGCTCGTTCAGCGATTGGGCGCGCTGCTGGAGCCGCGCGATGTGGTCGCGCCAGGCGGCGACCGGGTCGGGCTCATCCAGGCGCACGGCGGTCCCGACGGCGCTCCAGAGTCGTTCGACATCGGGCTCCCCGAACACCGTTTGCGCCCAGCCTTCGTTCGGGTAGGCGACGATCGTCCAGTTGCAGAGTCCGTCGGTCAGCTTCAGCGACTCCTCGGCCACGTCGCGCATCCGCGACGTGCCGACACGTTCGTCGTCGAGGTCGGCGTAGAGCTCGGGCTCCGGGTTGCCCGTGATCGCGAGAAGCGCTCCGCCGATCTCGCCGAAGTCACGGAGTCTCGTCACGAGCCAGGGCGGCGAGTAGCCGAGGTCGCCGACGGGCGCCTGTGCGATGTGCGCGCGTCGTACGTGCTGATCCGAGTAGAGCACGTCGACATACCGGGCTCCGGCGGCGTAGGCCTCGCGCGCGACGGCGCGGACGAGCGGCGCGTGCTCGATGAGCGCGTTGATCCCGAGAGTCTGGCCCGGCTGGAGGTTGAGGCCCACCTGCACAGCGAGCCCCGCGTAGGCGGCGAGTCTTTGGTCAGCGGCGGTCACGCCGCGAAAACAGTAGCGACAGGCCGGGTGCTGCCTGTAGGTACCCGTCAATCAGCCTAGACTTGCTCCGCCGTGAAGCGGATCGTCTCAAGCGGTATTCCGTTCGTCCTCCTGCTCGTACTCGCGGGCTGCGGCGGCTCGGGCGCGAAGCTCTACACGCTGCAGCAGACACAGAAGTGTCTGACCGCGAAGCACATCCGGATCGGGGGCACGCTGGACTTCGTGGCGACGACCGCAACCGGTGGCGCGCTGCGTGCTCATCTGCCGCGGGAATTCGTGACGATCGCCTTTGGCGCGACCGTGGCCGACGCCGACAACATCGATCAGGCCTATCGCAGCTTCCGCGCGCAGAACATCGGCATCGACGATGTCTTGCGCGAGGACAGGAATGCCGTACTGCTGTGGCACGTGCACCCGACCGACGCCAACATCGCGACGATCGCCGTCTGTCTCAAATAGCGCCTTCCTCGGCGAGGAAGCGCCTGAACCAAAATGCGAAGACGACGAAGAGCACGATCGCCTGCTCGCTCGCCATCGTCACACCCGCGATCTGCTGGTCTGCAAGCGGGCTGAGCCCCCACACGCGTGGTCGTGCGTCGACGTAGAAGGGGTAGGCCGGTCGGGGGAGCAGTGCGAGGAGAAGTCCAAGCGGCGAGGCGAGCACGAAGGCCGCGAACGCGTACGCGGCGCGGGCTCCCGAGGCGAGTCGTCGCGGCGAGTCGTGCACCAGTGGCCACCAGACGAGCACGCCTGTGCCGAAGT
The DNA here is from genome assembly GCA_038239825.1 of Gaiellales bacterium. Lineage (GTDB taxonomy): Bacteria > Actinomycetota > Thermoleophilia > Gaiellales > Gaiellaceae > PALSA-600. The sequence continues at coordinate 8,639 of JBBSEJ010000034.1, read as the reverse complement.
AACACGCGTGTTCGAGGTGCACGAGCAGGTCCTGATGGCTCAGCGCGGCGTCGAAAAGCGGGGGTGCGTGCCAGACGAAGTAGTTCGCAAGCCAGACCGGCAACGCGACGGCCGGGTGGGTCGCGCCCCGCCACGGGCGCAGGCGCGCCAGATGCTCGGCCAGCCCGCGCGAAACTCCGAGCACGGCGAGGAGTGGCGCCCACTCCGCGAGGATCACGTTCTGCAGTAGATGCGCGGTCAGCAGGTAATGGAGGCCGAGGTGATGGAGCGGGGACCAGAACGCGACCGCGAGCAGCACCATCGATCCTGCGTAGCACCCGATGCGGCGGCGAGACGCACCGAACCGTCCGACCGCGAACAGGTAGGAGAGTGCGAGCACGGGGATGACGACCGTGGTGTCGACGTCCGCCTGCCAGGCATACGGCGAGGGCACATGCGCGAGCAGCACGCGGTCAGCCTAGTGCTCCCGCTCCCAAGGCTCCGCGCTGATCCTGGCGGGGGAAAACCACGCCGGGCGAGGCGCAGGGAGCCCCGATAGCGGCGCGCGTTCTATCGGGTCGATCGAGGACGCGGCCCGCGCTCGTCCATCAACTGCTGCCCTGCAGCCGCCCGGGCGCGCGAGGCTTCTGTAATGACGAAAATGGTCGAACCGCAAGGGAGTCGGTGAAGCGCCCGGCCGGGATCGAACCGGCGACTAGAGCTTGGAAGGCTCGCGTGATACCGCTTCACTACGGGCGCGTTGGCACAGCTTCTTCTGCACAGCTTCTTCTGCAACAGAGTAGCCGCGCCCCGGCGGAGCGTGTGCGCTTTGCCCGGCTAGCGAAGCTTGTCGGCGAACGGCTCGAGGTCGTTCGCGTGCAGGCCGATCTCGCCGGCCTCGATCGCTGCCTTCACTTCACGCGCAAGTGCGCGCGCCTCGCTCTCCTGATGGGCTTCCAGCACGGTCGAGAGGCTCGCGACGACGCCGTTTCCCTCGTGCAACTGGAGGTCGACCGTTGTGAGCTGGCTCTTGTCGTCGATATAGGGATCGTCGGGGATTCCGACCCAGACGGTCACGGTGCCGCCGCCGGGAAGGGAGGCATGTTCGGTCGCCGGCGCGGTGAGGAGGCTCATTCGGCCCCAGGCTAGCTAACGTCCGACCCTGCGGGGATCCTCCTCGCTGTGACGCCTGTGCGCGTGGTCGATCTTCGGGCCCGGACGATCCTGAGGCTCCTCGCGATCGTGATCGGAGTCGCGGTGTCGCTCGAGGTGCTGTGGATTGCGCGGCATGTGGTCGCCTGGATCGTGATCGCGCTCTTCCTGGCGCTCGCGCTCGATCCTCTCGTCGGTGTGATCCAGCGGCGCTCGCGACTCGGTCGCGGTCTCGCGATCAGCCTGGCCTACCTCCTCCTGATCGTCGTCATCGCCGGTGTCGGGGTAAGCTTCGTGCCGAAGCTCGTCGACGAGGTGAACGGCTTCGTGCAGGCCTCGCCGAGCTACGTCCATGAGCTCACGCACGGCCGGGGCCGGCTGGGTTTCCTCGAGCGCAAGTATCACGTCGTCGAGAAGGTGCGCGCTCAGGTGAAGAAAGGGGGGACAACGAAGGTGCTCGGCCTCTCGGGCGCCGCGCTCTCGGTCACGAAGAGCGTGATCACGATTATCGCCGCGACCGTGACGATCGTCTTCCTCACGTTCTTCATGTTGCTCGAAGGGAACGACTGGATGGAGCGTTGCTACTCGCTCTTCCCGGAGAAGTCGCGACTGCGCTTCCGGAAGGTCGGCCACGACATCTACAAGACGGTCGGGGGCTACGTCACGGGCAACATCCTGATCAGCCTGATCGCCGGCGCATCGAGCACGGTCGTGCTGCTCGTCCTCGGCGTGCCGTATGCAGTGGCGCTCGGGCTGCTCGTGGCCGTCCTCGATCTGATCCCACTCGCGGGCGCGACCGTGGCAGGCGTGGTCGTGACCGGCGTCGCCTTCCTGCACACGGTTCCTGCGGGAGTGATCGTGCTCGTCTTCTTCATCGTCTACCAGCAACTCGAGAACCACTTCCTGCAGCCGGTCATCTACGGGCGCACGGTTCAGCTCTCGCCGCTCGCGGTGCTGATCTCCGTGCTCGTCGGCGCCGAGCTGGCCGGCATTCTCGGGGCGCTGGCGGCGATCCCGGTCGCCGGGGCGATCCAGGTGATCGTCCGCGACCAACTGGCCGCCCGACGTGAGGTCGAGCCGGTGGCCGAGCCTCCACCAGCATGACAAGATGCCCCTTCTGGTGGATGACGCACCCCAGTCGACCACCAATTCTGTGCCCGTGGGAACGAGGAAGACACGCGCCCTTCCTCTGGTCGTGCTCATTGCGTCGCTCGTCCTGCTCGTCGGGCCGTCGACCGCGTCGTCCTCAGCGAGCCACCCTGTCGTCGCTCTGAACTCGCTCGAGGTCGGCGTGCTTGCGCAGTTGAACGAGATCCGGGCGCAGCACCACCTGGTGCCGCTGACCCTCAGTGCTCCCCTGACGGTCGCCTCGCGGCAGCACTCGGCGGAGATGGCTGCCGACGGGTACTTCGATCACACCTCCCACGACGGCACGGCGTTCTGGAAGCGGATCGGCCGCTGGTATCCCCAGAGCGCATTCCACCACTGGTCGGTCGGCGAGAACCTGCTCTGGTCCTCGCCTGACATCGATCCCGCGCGCGCGCTCGACATGTGGATGGTCTCACCGGAGCATCGCGCGAACATCCTGGCATCGCGTTGGCGTGAGGTCGGGGTCGCGGCGGTGCACGTGGCCGGGGCACCCGGCGCCTACGACGGCCGGACGGTGACGATCATCACGACCGATTTCGGCGCCCGCCACTAACCGCAAGCCCCGATACGCTGCGGCGGCGCGCCCGTAGCTCAGGGGAAGAGCAGCGGCCTTCTAAGCCGCGGGTCGGGGGTTCGAATCCTCCCGGGCGCATCCCTCGTCAGAACGAGGAACGCGCCTCAAGTGTCAAGAAAGGCACCCCGGAGGCGCGACAATTGTGTGAAACCGCTCGTTGAGCCCCTTCGGTGGCTTCCACATTTCGCCAAGGCTCGCTACGTTCGAAGTCATGGCGGTCTCCCGAATCATGCGCGCGGCAGTCGGCATCGCCGCTGCGGCGCTCCTTTCCACGGCGATTCTCGCCGCCGGGCCCGGCGGAGCGGGTGCCGCGGCTCGCTGTACGAGGACGCTCGCACCTGGCGGCGACGTCGGACTCTTCGTCGCGTCGCTCGGTCCGGGCGATACGGGTTGCCTCCAGTCGGGGGCGACGTTCAACGGCGGCGTGAACCTCTCGCACGGGGGAACGGCGTCGGCTCCCCTCACCGTTACGAGCACTGACCCAGCGAATCCCGCAACGGTCTTCGGCCGCGTCGTGACGCACCCGGGCGCCGGCTACGTCACCTTCACCCACCTCAACCTCGACTGGGACTCGGGGGGCAGCAACCTGCCGTCGATCACGCTTGCCTCGGACCATGTCTCGCTCACCTACGACGACATCCAGAACGGCAACACGTCGATCTGCGTCAACCTGCTCGCGGACGAGGTCTGGGGTACGGCGCGCTCGACGCTGATCGACCACGACCGAATCCACAACTGCGGCGTCCGGCCGGTCACGCGCTACACCTCCGCCGGTTACTACTCGCACGCCCTCTATGTCTCCGGTGTCGCCGCCAGGATCACGAACAACTACATCTACGGCACGTCCGGCAAGGGCATCTTACTGCGTGGCTCCGTCGGCGCCTACGTCGCAAACAACACGATCGACGACAACGGCGCCGGCATCGCCTTCGGCGACCTTTCGGCTTCGACGAACGTCGTGACCCGCAACATCGTCACGAACTCCAACGCGGGGTGTGCGTGCAACGCCTACGGCGTCTTCGCCTGGTGGGGTGAAACGCCGGTCGGAACCGGCAACACCTTCCACGACAACTGCGTCCACGGAAATCAGGACGGCGACGTCAACAGCAGTGCCGGAGGCTTCACCGCCGCCGACTCGAAGACGGCCGACCCCCTCTACCTCGACGGCGCCGCTCACGACTACACGCTCTCCCCTTCGTCGCCGTGTCTCGGTTACGGGCCGGACACGGCGCAGCCCGGAGCTTCGGCGGGTGGGGGCCGCGACACGTCTCCACCGTCGATCCCGACCGGCCTGGAAGCGCTGGGCGGCGACCAATCTTCGATCCGCTTGACCTGGGCGGCGTCCCGGGATGACGTCGGCGTGGTCGGGTACGACGTGTACGACGGGAGCGCAATCGCCGGATCGACGGTCTCGCCCGGTATTCGCCTGATGGGGTTGAGCTGCGGGACGAGCCACGTGCTTCAGGTGTCTGTCTACGATGCGGCCGGAAACCGGTCAGCGAGATCGGCGGCGCAGACCGCCGAGGTGCTCCCATGTTCGTCCTCCGCGCCGGGTGCCGTCGCGCAGTCGGTCGTCGACGGCGCGATCGTCTCGGGCTCGATCGTGTGGAGCGCCCGGTTGACCGGGCCTGCAGCGAGCATCTCCCGCATGGATTTCCTCGTGGACGGGGCGCTCTACCACAGCGAGCTCGCTGCGCCATACGGCGCTCCTTGTGACGCCTGCACGTTCGACACGACGCGGCTGGCGGATGGGATCCACCGGTTCGCCGTCGAAGCGCGCTTCCCGGACGGCTCGACCGCGACGAGCTCGGCCTCGGTCACCGTCGTGAACGAGCCCGAGCATCAGATGGTGACCGAGAGCCTGGGCGACGGATCCGGGGCGCCTCTTTCCGGCTCGGTGAGCTGGTCGGCCTGGCCGACCGCCCCCCGCTCGACGGTCAGCTGGGTCTATTTCTTCCTCGACGGGGCGCTCTACCACGCTGAGCAGTCTCCGCCGTACGGGGCTCCGTGCGACGGCTGCAGCTTCGATACGACGAGCATCGCGAACGGGTCGCACGACTTCACCGTGCTCGCGGTCTGGGCTGACGGGTCGACCGCTGTCGCCACGCGGGCGCTCGCCGTCGCTAACGGAGCCTCGACGCGCGTGCCCTGGTGATCCCGCTGTCTTGCTCGGTCGCCGTCTGCCATGGGCCGCCGATACGATGCCCGGCGCACGGTGGCGGTAGCTCAGTTGGTAGAGCCCCGGGTTGTGGTCCCGGTGGTCGCGGGTTCGAGTCCCGTCCGCCACCCTCGGCTCGTCCGAGCGGGCCATGGCGCTCGGACCCGATCGTCGGGCGGTAAGCTCTCCGAGTTCGGCCCCGTAGCTCAGCGGACAGAGCGGGAGCCTTCGAAGCTCCGTGCGGTGGTTCGATTCCACCCGGGGCCATGGCAGGGGTAGCAGCCAGATCAACGGTTTGTTCGCCGTGTCGGGCGCGCTCGAGAAAGGCTTGGCGTATGGCAGCGGGAGATCCGCTCGGGCTGAACGCCTCGGGCGGATCGTCACCGCTGCCGTCAGTTGAAGATTCCACGCCGCGGCCGCAAAGCGGGCGGATCTCAACGGTGTTGTTATCCGCTTCCGTTCGGGTTCCTGCCATCCCTCGATCGAGTGATGCCGCGTCCTTCGTTCGAGACGATCCAGGTCTCAACCCTCCTCGTCGAGCCGACCGAGCGGCTTCCCTTTTCCTCGGTTCGAGGAGATACTGGCGTTACCTGGCCGCTCCGATGGGCCTTCACCCACTCACGGAGGTTCGACGATGGTGCTCGCAACTCACGGCTGGTGGCCATGGCTCTTGCTGTACGCGGCAATTCTCATTCTCGTTGCGTGGGCGATCGTCACCTTCGTCGAGCGTCGCAGGACGGTGCGCTAGCCGCTCGCTCGTTCGGCGTTCAGCGCCCGAGGGCGAAAAACGCATCGAGGCGCTCGATCGCATCCGCGAAGATGGAGGCGGCTTTTGTGGGAGCCGTGTGGGAGCCCGATCAGGGGATGCGCATGATCGGCGCCATGCGGGCACGAATCGCGTTGATCGCCCGGCGAACACCGACATGTTCTGTCGTCAGCGCGGAGATTCGGCGTTCCCGCACCGCATCGCCAACGACTTCATTCCTACCAAGGAGCTTGCTCAGACGGTCTTCGATCTCGGCCTCTTCGCACTCGAGCCGGCTCAGCTGGAGGCTCAGGTCTTCCCGTTCAGGACGCTCGCTCGCTTCCACATGGTCATGTTCGGGAGCGGGCGGGAAAACCTTTACCGCTTGTGATGCGGCGCTCGCCGAACGGGCGTCGCGACGAGCTAGTCGCTGCGGAGTTCCGGCACGTCGGCAACGATCTCCGCTGCGTGCGAGCGCTCGACCGCCTGGTGCTCGCGCTCCTCGTCGAACTTCGTCTCCGCCGAGGTGCGGCTTTCGGCTTCGCGCTCGGCGGCTTCTCGCGCCCGGCGCTTCTCTTGCTCGGGATCGGCGATCGTGCCGGGACTCGTCAGATCATCGCTGGTCAGATCACCGCCGGTCAGATCACCGCTTGTCAGGTGACCACCCGTCGACTCGCTGGGATCGATCGTGTTTTCGCTCATGACGAGCCCCTACCCCGCGGAGTACGCTTGCAACCACCCCGCGGGTGTGGCGGAACTGGCAGACGCGCCGGGTTTAGGTCCCGGTGGGCTTCGGCTCTTGGAGGTTCGACTCCTCTCGCCCGCACTGGTCTACGGCAAGAGGCGCAGCACCTCGCCGAGTGGCGCGCGCTCCTTCACGGGCGGGTCGCTGACCTTGGGCCCGAGATGGATCAGTCCGATGATGCGCTCGCGGGCGATCAGGCCGAGCAACTCGCGGACGGCTCGGTCATCGAGGGCCGCCGGCGTGCGCCAGTACGAGGCGAGCCCGCGCGAGGTGGCCCCGAGCAACACGGCGTAGACCGCGCAGGCGGACGCGTGCAGGTCCTCCTCGTCGGTGTGCGGATCGCCGCCGAGGACCACCGTCGCGAGCACGAGCGTCGGTGCGCGTGCGAGTTTCATCGCTTCCTTCTCGCCGACGGCGTCGTTCAGGTTGCGGCGGGTCGCCGGCCCGAGCAGGCGGAAGCGCCAGGGCTGGGTCAGCTTGTGATTCGGCGCGTACCGGGCGAGGTCGAGCAGGTCACGGAGCAGGGTCTCGTCGACCGGCTCCCGGCCGAACTGCTTGTGCGTCCTTCGTGAGCGAATGGCGGTCTCGACGTCCACGGCCCAGCAAGCTACAGGTCTGGTTCAATGCCCCGACCTGATGAATCCTGCCGTTGAACAGCTCTCGGACGACAAGGTCAAGCTGATCGTCGACGTCTCGGCACACGACGTGCACCATGCGGTCGAGCACGCCGCGAACGACCTTGCCGCGAGTGTCCGCATTCCCGGCTTCCGGCCGGGGAAGGTGCCGATGCCGATCCTCCTGAAGCGAGTCGGCAAGGAGCGGCTCTACTCGGAAGCGGTCGAGAGTCACATCGGCGGCTGGTTCTGGAACGCGGCGACGCAGGCGCGGGTGAATCCGATCGCGCAGCCCGAGTACGAGTACGAGCTGCCCGCGAGCGAGAGCGAGGACTGGCGCTTCTCCGCGACCGTGGAGGTGCAGCCGAAGCCCGAGCCGGCCGACTGGTCGCAGCTCGAGGTGCCGAAGCACGAGGCAGAGGTGCCGGCCGAAGCCGTGCAGGCGGAGCTCGATGCGCTCCAGAAGACGGTCGGCGAGTTCATCCCCGTCGAGGATCGCCCCGCCGAGGACGGCGACACGGCCGTCGTCGACCTCGTCGCCGACGACGGCTCGGCGCAACGTGACTACGTCGTCGATCTCGGTTCGGCACGTCTCGTCGAAGAGGTCGAGCACGGCATTCGGGGCCTCGCTACCGGCGAGAGCCGCGAGATCGCCTATGAGCTCGCCGACGGCACGCGCCGCAATGCAACCGTCACGCTCAAGGATCTGAGGCAGCGCGTGCTTCCGCCGCTCGACGACGATCTCGCCAAGGCAGCGTCGGAGTTCGACACGCTCGACGAGCTGCGCGGTGAGATCGAGGGAAGGTTGCGCGCGGAGGTCGAGGAGGAGCTCGACGGGCTGTTCCGCGCCGCTGCCGTCGACGAGCTCGTGAAGGCGACGAAGTTCACCGCGGCGGGGCCCCTCGTCGAGGCTCGGACACGTGAGCTTCTGACCGGCCTTGCACGAAGCCTTCAGGCGCGTGGGATCGACGCGGAGACCTATCTTTCGCTGACCGGCCAGTCACCGGATGTGCTCGAAGGGCGGCTGCGTGCGGAGGCGGCGATGTCGGTCGCGCGCGAAGTCGTGCTCGAGGCAGTCGCCGACAAGCTCGGCCTTCAGGTCTCTGACGACGAGATCCGCGGCGAGTTGCGCGCGGCCGGCGAGGAGGAGGAGGACATCGAGCAATTCGTCGCCGAGGGCGGCGCCGACCGCGTTCGCGAGGATCTCCGGCTGAAGAAGGCCCTCGACCGCGTCGCGGCCGAGGTCAAGCCCATCGCACCGGAGCTGCACGAAGCGCGCGAAGCGATCTGGACCCCCGAGCAGGAGCAGTCGGCAGACGCCCCGAAACTTTGGACCCCCGGCAGCAAGGAGTAACGAGATGCCTTTGATTCCCATGGTCGTGGAACAGACCTCACGCGGCGAGCGCGCGTTCGACATCTACTCGCGCCTGCTCGCCGAGCGCATCGTCTTCCTCGGCACCCCGGTCGACGATCAGATCGCGAACTTGATAATCGCCCAACTGTTGCACCTCGAGTCCGAAGAC
>JBBSEJ010000033.1:0-31561 GCA_038239825.1 Gaiellales bacterium | reverse complement strand
TCGCCGAACTCCTCGCCGCCGCCCCCAGCGCCTGCGACTACGCGATCTCGCTCAACTGAGCCGGGCGGCCGCGCTCACGGCTCCTTCTTGGACAGGCCCCTAGTCGGCTCTCAGCGCTCGTTCCCCGGTGCCGGAGCCTTCTTCGCAGCAGCTGCCTTGCGCGCGGTAGGCGGCGGTTTCTTCTTCGCGTCGTACTCCAGCTTCGCGAGGCGCTTCTCGAGCATCGCGAGGCGCTTCTCCATCCCCTCGAGCCCGCGGACGCGTTTTGAGAGGTCGTCGACGCTCTCCTTCACCTGCATCGCGCTCTGCAGGACGCGCGCCGCGGTCGGGTTCTGCGCGGCCTTGCCGAGCACTTCCTCGCCGAGGGAGGCGAGCCGATCCAGTGGGTTCCGTGTCATGGGGTTCCTGTTCCCGGTCAGCGCACTCGGCTAACCGTGTATGTGAGCTGGTAGCACCCGTGCAGGTTCGACGGGGGGCACGTCGAGCCTGCGAGCGCCGCATTCGTGCGGTGGCGCCCGAGGCTCGCCGCAGGTGAACGGAAGACCACCGCGATTGCGCCCGGATAGTCGTCCCCGCTCGAGTTGCCGACCTCGTCGGTTCGCGGGCACGGCACCATCGGATGCCCGGTGCCGTCGAAGCTCGGGAGCGCTCCGAAGTCGCACTCGCGCGCGAGGGTGACGAGCGTCCATCGGTGGCCCTTCGCGACGAAGAAGTCGACCGACTGCCGTCCCGCAAAGGTCGAGCCGTCCCTGGCGAGGAGCGTGCCGGGCCAGTGGCCCCAGATCCCGTCGACGCTCCACGCGAGCTGCCATTCGCCGGGCTTCGTCGCGATCTGCCCGAGCAGCGACGACTCGCCGGCGAACGGGCAGGCCGGCTGATCCGGAGCGCAACTCGGATCCATCGCACGTCGGACGAGAAGCTCGTCGAAGTGCAGACGGAGGTGGTCGAGCTTTGGCGCGTCGGCACAAAGCGCGAAGAACTGTCGAGCGGCGACGATGCGTCTGCCTGCCGGAGCGCCGATCGTGAACGTGAGATGCCATGCCTTGCCCGTCCAGGCGGCTGCGACCTTGCCGAGCCCGACGCTGCCGCGGTCGACAGACTTCACGGTCGGCCGGGCGCAGGTCGGAGACGCGGATGGCAGGTCGAAGGCGTAGCCGCCGTTGACCGGCAGCCAGTCCGAGTGGGCGTGCGTGCAGGCCTTGAACTGGTCCGAGCCCTTCGTCTCGTGCGCGCACTCGGCCTCTTTTCCTGCGGGAGTGGCATCGGTCGAGAGGTAGAGATCACCCTCGGTCGTGAGGCTCGCCGAGCGCGGGGACGGGCGACGCACGACCCACGCCGCACGAAACGGATGGAACTCGGTCTTCTCGCCAGCCGGACGGTAGTGGTCGCAGTCCCAGACCCACGAGCCGAGCACGGACATCGAATCGCCCGACTGCGGTCGCGCCCACTCGGGGTACGACGTGCTCTCGCGCTCCAGGTGAATCGTTCCCCGCTCCGACGTCGCGTCGCGCGAGGCGCCGGTGAGGAAGTCGTCGGCGGCGGCGACGGTCAGATCGATGTTCGTGTCGAACGAATGATGGGTGATCGGGTCGTCCGAGCTCGCGATTCGCGAGGCAAGGAGCCCGAGTGGCCCCTTCACGGTGCCGGTCGCCCAGCGCGGCGCCGGTGGCGGGCCGGAGGCGGGGAAGTCACGGTCGTTGACGTAGCTCCAGTTGGGCGCGAGGCCGGTGTAGATCTTCGTCGTGTCGCGCTGGCAGCCGTCTGCGATCGCCTGCGTGTTCGGATCCGGTTTCACGTCGGCGAGGCGCCAGGCCGTTCCGCCCGCGACGAGGGCGATGAGAACGACCACTGTCAGCACGCGCCTCACAGAATGATTATCCACGGCGTCCGGACGAGTTACTCTCCGCTGGCGGGCCGTACCCTTCAACGATCGTGATCGTCGCCCACCTCGACCTCGATGCCTTCTTCGCCGCGGTCGAGGAACTCGAAGACCCCACCCTGCGCTCGAGGCCGCTGGTCGTCGGGGGAGACCCGCACGGGCGAGGCGTCGTCGCGACCGCGAACTACGTCGCCCGCGGCTTCGGCATCCATTCAGCCATGGCCTGCGCGGAGGCCCTGCGCCGCTGCCCGCGCGCCGTCTTCATGCGGCCGCGGCACTCCCTCTATCGGGACTACTCGCGTGAGGTCTGGTCGACGATCCGCGAGATCGTGCCCACCGTGGAGCAGGCCGGGATCGACGAGGGGTACCTCGATCTCGGCGAGATCGCACCGGCGTTCGATGACGCGCGCGCGCTCGCCGAAGCGGTGCAGGCGGTTGTCCGGACGCGGACGCGGCTGACGTGCTCCCTCGGCGTCGCCACATCCAAAGTGGTCGCGAAGGTTGCCTCCGACCGGCGCAAGCCCGCCGGTCTGACGGCGGTGCGGCCGGGCCGCGAGGCGGCGTTCCTCGCGCCGTTCCCGATTCGTCTGCTGCCGGGGGTCGGGCCGCGCGCCGAGGAGCGACTCGCCGCGCTCGGCATCACGACGATCGGCGACATCGCGGCCGTCAGCGACGATGATCTCGGGCACGTCCTGCGAGGCAAGGTCGGCCGAGAGCTGCGCGACCGCGCTCGTGGAATCGATCCGCGGCGCCTCGAGGTCTCGACGGAGCGCGTCTCGGTCTCGCAGGAGGAGACGTTCGAGCGCGACATCGCAGATCTGGAGCGCCTCCACGACGAGCTTCGCCGCATGTCCGGCAAGCTCGCTGCGCATCTGCAGAGCCGTGGGCAGGTCGCACGCACCGTGACCACGAAGGTGCGCTATCCGGACTTCCGGATCCTCACGCGGTCGACCTCGCTGCCGGTGGGCACTGACGACGCGGGTCGAATCGGCGAGCTCGCATGCTCGCTCCTCGACCGTGCGCTCCACGATCGGCCCGGACCGCTACGCCTCGTCGGAGTAGGCCTCTCCGGGCTCGAAGAGCATCTGCAACTTTCACTCGGCTCGGCCGTCTAAGCGTTCACCGGGGGTAGTGGGTCAGTTTGACCCACTCCCTTCACCGGGTGTTTGCAGGCTCTTTACCTTTCGGCCGACCCGTCGGCCGAGCACCCGACTACTCTCGAAGTAGATGACTGCACAGCACCCCACGAAGATCCACGAGCACGTCGCCGAGCGTGTTCACGTGCTGCTGCAGCGTGCCGGTGTCCCGTACGAGATCGAGCAGCAGGTCTGTGCAGACTGCCGCCGAGTTCTCGACGAGAAGCCGGTCAAGCGGGCCGCAGCCTAGGCCCGCAGCGCTGCAGGTGCCTGGGCCGGCACCGCCGGCCGTCTCGGCGTTATCGGTTCGTGCGCCTCAGTCGGCGCGGGCGCCCACTTCGACGGCTCCACAGGACACGTCCGGGGACTGTCCCCAGCCACGACTCAACCAGCCACGCCCCCACAGGACACGTCCGGGGACTGTCCCCAGCCATGTCTCGACCAGCGACGCCTCCACAGGACACGCCCGGGGACTGTCCCCAGCCATGTCTCAACCAGCTAGAAGGGTCGACGGCATGCCCGAGACCCCCGTCGCTAGGCCGACGACAAGGCCGACGCGGCCGCCGCGAAGATCTCCACGGCGGAATCGTGGATCACGAGGTCGGCGCGCACGTCGTAGTCGGTCGCGCCTCGGTTCACGATCGCGAGCTTGCCGCCACGCGAAAGGGTGGTTGCAGGCAGACCCGCGACAGGCCACACCTCGAGGGAAGAGCCGACCACGAGCAGTAGGGCAGCTCCTTCGGAAAGCTCCGTCGCCTGATCGATCCCGCCGGGCGGTAACTGCTCCCCGAACATGAGGACGTCTGGCTTGAGCACCGTTTCGCAGCGGCCACAGAGCGGCACGGGAAGACGTTCGGCCACGGCCTCCATCGGCTCCCGCGTACCACACGCGAAACAGCTCGCTGTTCGCAGCGAGCCGTGGATCTCGATCACGTTTCGCGAACCGGCGCGCTCGTGCAGACGGTCGACGTTCTGCGTGATGATCGCGTCGATCCACCCGTCTTGCTCGAGGCGGGCCAGTGCGTCATGTGCCGCGTTCGGCGCTGCGCAATCGAGCGCATGGAGCCGGCGACCGTAGAACTCCCACGCTCGCTCCGGGTCGCGGAGGAATCCCTCGATCGACACGACCTCATGTGGATCGTGCTGTGCCCAGATGCCGGAGGCGCTCCGGAAATCTGGAATGCCACTCGCAGTGCTGACCCCCGCGCCGGTGAGCGCGATGCACGGCTGATTCGACCGGATCAGTTCTGCAAGCATCTCGACGTCGTGCACGGATTCAGTTTCTCAGCGGAGGTGCGCGTTCGCTTTGCCGAAACGGATGCGCAAGGGATCGCGCACAATTCCAACTACCTGGTGTGGTTCGAGGTCGCCCGCGTCGATTACCTCGAGCGCTTCGCCGGCGGGTATCAACGTCTGCGCGATTCCGGTGTCGAGGCACTCGTTCTCGAGTCGTACGTCCGGTACATCCAGCCCGCGAAGTTCGATGACCGGCTGCTCGTTCACGCCCGCTGCGTCGACGTGAAGGGGGCGCGCTTCCGCTACGAGTACGCGGTCGAACGGGAAGGCGAGGTCGTCGCCGACGGCTGGACGGCACACGCAACCGTCGAGGCGGCGACCCTCCGTCCGACACGCATACCGGACTGGCTCGTCGCCGACATGATCAGTGCGGAGGGCTCGGCACGGTCGTGACAGTCGTTGCCGTCGTGATCGGCGGCTTGTGCTTCTTCGCCTTCGCGGGCCCGACCCGGATGATCTTCGGCTCCGCGCGGTAGCTCGAGTACCAGGTCGCATCCGACACGAGCTTGCCGTTCGGCGCAAACACCTTTCGCTCCACAGACGTCGTCTGCGCGGCGACCCCGTAATCGTCCACAGCAGTCTCGCCCGGAGAGAGGGTCGCGTCGACGGTCTTCCGAAGAGGTGGAGCCGAGACCACCGTCAGCGGCGCGACGATGGACTCGACGCGGCGGTGCTGCGGAGTTCCATAGAGCGTCACAGTGAGCGACGACGAACCGACGAACGTTCGAAGCAGCAACCAGTGTCCCGTGTCGTTCACGAACTTGAGGTCGATATCGGGGTAGTTGACCGTCGCATCGCGGCCGAGTGGATAGTGCGAGATGTACAGCGCATGATTCGTGCGCGCGGTGATCGGAAGACCTGCCTCGTACGCTGCGTTGAACACGGTCGTCGAGACCTGGCAGATGCCGCCGCCAAGGCCCGTCTGCAGTTCGCCGTTGATGATCACCGGTGCCACCAAGAAACCCTTGTCGGCCGTTCGCTCTCCGGTGGCGCCGTTGAACGAGAACGTCGCCCCGGGGGCGATGAGCTTGTCATCGACGAGGTGCGCGACGAGCTGGACGTTGTGGATTCGATTCGGGTCACCGCCGTAGATCGTCTCGTAGGTACCGACCATTCCGGTGATGCCCATCGCTTCTGCTGCAGTGGTCGAGCGCTTCGGCCGCCGCATCGAGACCGAGAGCCGCGCAGTGCGATCCCCGAAACCACTTGCCGCGGCCAGCACACGCGCGGCCGATCGTCGAATGTCGAGAACGACCCCGGGCGAAGCGGGAACGACGTGGATCTCCCCGTGCGCGTCGACGGCGAAGCTCGCGTCCTTCGCCTTGCGGTCGATCGTGTGCTCCAGCCGAGCGAAGTACTGATGGGCGACTGGACTGCTGAATGTCACGGTCGACAGATCGAGCAGCTTCGCAAGTCGCCAGCGAGGAACCCGAATGCGAGTGGGGCCCGCGACGAGCGTCACCGGGCTCGAGATGATGCGCGACGCCCTCTGCTGGACGGCCGTCAGCGAAGCCACGGTGACGGCCGGGGCATCGACGCGCACCGGTAGGCCGACCGGAGCACGCGAGAACGAGGCGAGGGCGCGCACGATCGACTGTCGCGCGGAGGCGCGGTCGAGAACCTGCCCTGTCGAACCGGCCGCAATCGTGATGTGGAGACCGCGCCGTACGAGGCGTGCCTCCCTGTGCGGCTTGTCGACGGCCTTCCCGATCAGGCCGATCTCGTAGGAGAGGCCCGCGTCGTAGGCGCGGATCGGCGGCACCAGATCTTCCGGGAAGAACTCGAGCTCGAGGCGGCGGTAGCCCCGGACGACCCCGAAGCCTCCACCCTGCCGCTCTGCAGCCTTGACGGCCTGCCGCCAGTCGACCCTGATCCCGAGCGACCGCGGCGTCAGCCGGAAGCGGTGCGCTCCGAAGACGAACGTCACGGGGACAGCCGTGAGGCGGTCGGAGCGCCGCTGCAGGAGCACCTCGGCGTCGGCTGCCCGCAGCCCCCCGACGTCGACCCCGGCGATGCGTGTGCCGTTCGCGAGCCTGTCGGACGAGCCGGCGAACACGAGGCCCAGGACGACCGCGAGCCCACTTGCGACGATCCCGAGCACCGCGAGTCGTGCCCACAGGCTCATTCGTAACGAGAAAGGGGTAGCGCGATCTGCGGACGACGCTGCCACCGTTGCATGGTAGCGAGGCGCTTCAGAAGACGAACAACTCGACACCGCCGGAAACGTTCAACTCGATCCCCGTCACGTACGACGCGAGATCGGAGCAGAGCCAGGCGATCGCGTTCGCGATGTCCTGCGGCTCGCCCGGACGCTTGAAGACAGTGCGATCGGCGATCCGCTCGTTCATCGCCGCGTTCGCCATGTGGAACGCTTCGCTGCCGATGATCCCTGGGACGACCGCGTTCGCCGTGATCCCATGGCGCCCCCCCTCCATCGCGAGGGTCTTCGTGAGGCCGAGAATGCCGGCCTTCGTGGTCGAGTAGGAGGCCTGACCGAAGCCGCCGAGCGTGCCAGCGACGGAGGCCATGTTGACGATCCGGCCCCACTTCCGCTCCTTCATGTGCGGCCAGACGGCTTGCGCGCAGTTGAACGCACCGGTGAGGTTCACGCGCAGGTCACGATCCCAGAGATCGGGGCTCTGATCGGGGAACTGCCCGACATGATCCAGCGTCCCCGCATTGTTCACCAGGATGTCGACCGAGCCGAGCTCCTCGACCGTTTTCGCCACCGCGGCGTCGACCTGGTCGCGCTCGGTGACGTCGCATCGAACTGCGAGCGAGCGGCGCCCCATCGCACGGATTTCCTTCGCCGCTGACTCGGTGCCCACGAGGCCCTGCGCACGCGCGACCGCCGCCAGAGGCCCGTACGCATCCGTTTCCTCGCTCAACTCCGACTCGACCAGTAGGTCTGCGATGACGACGTCGGCGCCGGCACGGGCAAGGGTCAGCGCATCCGCACGCCCGAGACCACGCGAGCCGCCGGTGACGAACGCGACTCGTCCCGAGAGATCGATCTCGAGCGACATCCCTATGCCTCGCGAGGCATGAAGATCTCTTTCGCGATCACGAGCCGCTGGATCTGCGAGGTGCCCTCGTAGATCTGGAACAGCTTGGCGTCGCGCATCAGCTTCTCCACCGGGTACTCCTTCATGTAGCCGTACCCGCCGAAGACCTGCACCGCATCGGTCGTCACCTTCATCGCGGTATCGGCGGCGAACCGTTTCGCGAACGACGAGTAGAGGGTCGCTCGCTCCCCACGGTCGATCATCCATGCCGCCTGCCAGGTGAGGAGGCGCGCAGCCTCGATCTCGGTCGCCATGTCGGCGATCATGAAGTTGACACCCTGGTGCATCGCAATCGGCACGTCGAACGTCACGCGCTCCTTCGCGTACTCGACTGCGAGCTCGAACGCCGCTTGCGCGACGCCGACAGCGCCGATCGCCGTCCCGGGCCGCGTGGAGTCGAGCGTCTGCATCGCCAGCTTGAACCCTTGGCCCTCCGCGCCGAGCAGGTTCGCCGCGGGGACGACGACGTCCTGGAGCGCGAATGCCGACGTGTCGGTTGCGCGTTGACCCATCTTGTCCAGGTGCTGCTCGATTGTCACACCCGGTGTCGCCATCGGGACAATGAGGGCGGAGATCCCTCGGTGGCCCTTCGACACGTCGGTCTTCGCGAAGACGACGGTCCATTCGGCGTAGCCGGCGTTCGTGATGAACGTCTTCGATCCGTTGAGAACGTACTCGTCGCCACGGCGCACGGCTGTCGTCTTCAGGCGCGCGACGTCCGACCCGGCCTCGGGCTCCGACAACCCGAACGAGCACAAGATCGGCTGTTCGAGCAGCGGCGTCAGCCAGATTGCCTTCTGCTCATCGGTGCCGGCGATGATCACCGGGCCGGCGCCGAGCCCGTTTGCTCCGATCGAGGTTCCGATGCCGGTGCACCCCCAGTTGACCTCCTCGCCGACGAGCATGCCGTCGAAGGTGCAAAGCGCGGGACCTCCCTGCTCGACCGGGATATGCAGGTTCATCAGGCCAACCTCGTGGGCCTTCGCAATCACGTCGGCGGGATGACGCATGTGGACGTCGTACTCGGCTGCCTTCGGCCGGATCTCCTTCGCCGCGAACTCGCGGGCGAGCGCTCGCAATTCTCTCTGCTCGTCGGTGAGGGCGAATGAGACACCGCCCGAAACGGCCTGTTCGATGGTCGCCATGCTCGTAGCTCCTGGACTCTGTTTCTGCTGTTGATTGACTCGTCAGTCAACAGCGTAGCCTCAAGTGCCGCGACCGGCAAGCCGAAGGGTCAGTTCGCGCCCGCTCCCCGTCTTCGCCTGATCACCTCGTCGTGGTCGACGATCGGAGCCGGATAGGTCTCGTCGACGGTCACCCAGCGGATCACGTAGTCGGCGAGGTTCTTGGCCTGGAGCGTCGGGTTGAAGATGCGATGGCGGTTCTTGACCATCCACAGCCAGTTCCCGCGGTTCGAGGCGACGTCGGCGTCGAGCAGGAGCTCCTCGAAGTGCGCGGCGCCAAGCCGCCAATCGAGTTCGAGATCGTGGATCAGAAACGACGCGACGATCATGCGAACACGGTTGGGGAGCCAGCCTTCTTCGGCGAGCTGGCGCATTCCGGCGTCGACCGCCGGATAGCCGGTGCGTCCTACCCTCCATGCATCGAAGCGCTCGTCGTCAGTGCGAGGAATGCCGATTCGAAAGAGCTCGGGTGAGGCGCGCAGCAGCTGAGCGTAGAAGTCGCGCCAGCAGAGTTGTCTCACGAATTCCGCCTTATGCGCTCCGCGCACCACGCATTCGAGCGGGGACAACGCGCCGAAGTGCAGGTACGGACTGAGCCGCGAGCCGGTTTGCGCATCGCTCCCGAGCCAGGCGTCGAGCGCGCGTCGAGCGTCGGTTTCGGGCGCAGCGACCGGCGGCTCCTCGACCGCGCGGAGTGGTCGGCTTCGCCAGGCCGAGTAGTAGGGCGTGAAAACGCGATAGGTCTTGAGGTCACCGAGGCCCACCACCGTCGTCCCGGGATAGTGGCGAAGGTCGAAGTGCTCGGCGAGGCGGCGCTCGCGGCGAACGGCATACCGGCTCGCATCCTCTGAGCAGTAGACGACGTCGGGCGAGAACCGGTGAATTTCCTCGACCGGGTCGCCGCGCGCAATCGTCAACCCGGGGAGATCGCTCAACCGACGGTCGAGAAATGCAAGCCGGCGCGCCGAGACGTGAAACGCCGGGTCGCGCACGAAGAGCGGGATGACCCGCTCGGCTTCGCGATGGGCCGCCGCGAGCGCGGGATTGTCGTGGAGCCGCAGGTCGCGCGTGAAGAGTACGACTGCCGTGTCCACCGGCGGGCATCGTAGAGACCGGTAATCTGCTCCGCGTGGACTTCGAGCTCACCGACGAGCAGCGGCTGATCCAGGACACCGTACGCGCGTTCGTCGACGAGCGCGTCCTGCCGGTCGCCATCCAGAACGACATCGACCACAAGCTGGACCTCGAGTTGATCGAGGGGATGGCGGAGCTCGGGATTCTCGGGATCGTCGTGCCGGAGGAATACGGCGGCGCGGGCCTCGACTATGTCGCCGAGGCGCTCGCCTGCGAGGAGATCGAACGCGGCGAGGCTGCGTTTCGCACACTGATCTCGGTGCACGTCGGACTGAACTCGCTCTCCATCCTCAAGTACGGCAGCGAGGAGCAAAAGCAGCGCTGGCTGACGCCGCAGGCTCGAGGCGAGAAGCTCGCATGCTTCGGTCTGACGGAGCCCGACGCCGGCTCGGACGTTGCGGCGATGCGCTCGACCGCGCGACGCGAGGGCGACGTCTTCGTTCTCAACGGCCAGAAGAACTGGATCTCGTATGCGTCCGTGGCGGATCATGCGCTCGTCTTCGCCAAGACCGAACCGGCGGCGGGCCACAAGGGCATCAGCGCGTTCGTGCTCGAGAAGGGCATGAAGGGCTTCACGACACGAGACACGGAGAACAAACTCGGCATCTGGGCCGGCTCGACAGGTGAGCTCTTCTTCGAGAACGTCGAGGTACCCGCCGATCACCTGATCGGCGAGGAGGGACAGGGTTTCGAGATCGCGATGCACTCGCTCGACCAGGGTCGGTTCACGGTCGCTGCCGGCGGTGTCGGCGTCGTTCGGGCCTGCCTCGAGCGTTCGGTCGAATACGCCCGAGAGCGGCAGACCTTCGGGCAGCCGATCGGCAAGTATCAGTTCGTTCAGGACATGATCGCGAAGATGGTGCTCGGATACGAGACGTCGAAACTGCTCGTCATGCAGGCCGCCTGGATGAAGAACGAGGGCAAGCGCAACACGCGCGAGACCTCGCTCGCGAAGTGGCATGCGACCGAGTCGGCGTTCGAAGCCGCTCACCTTGCGATCCAGGTGTTCGGCTCGTACGGCTATTCCGGGGAATACGGCATCGAACGGTACTTCCGCAATGCGCGTGCGCCGATCATCTACGAGGGCACCACGCAGATCCACAAGATGATGCAGGCCGAGCACGCCCTCGGGTACCGGCGCCTGAACGGCCGGGGCGGTGAGTCTTCCCCCCTCTGCTCGTGGGCGCCTGCGCTCTCGCCCGTCCACTCGTCCGCGTAGGTCGTCGAACCACTCCCCGCCGAACCAGGCGTAGTCCTCGAAGCGGTCGCACAGGCCCGCGCGAACCGGGTTGTTCAGGACGTAACTGCAGACCGTGTCCAGGTGATCGTCGCCTTCGATCGGTACCGAGATGAAACGCCCCTGGAAGAGGTGCCCCGTCCTCGCGTGACGCTCGTTGAAGTGCATGGCGTAACGAAACGAGAGGTCGTGCATCCCGTCGGACAATCGCTCGAGCTCGCCGATCATGACCAGGTGGAAGTGGTTCCCCATCAGGACGTAAGCCGGAAGCGCCCACTCGAACTTCGTGCTCGCACGTCGCATGAGAGCGAGAAAGAAGGCACGATCGTCGTCGTCGCGGAAGATCGGTTGGCGGTCGACGCCGCGATTGATGACGTGAAACGCTCCCATCTCGGGAAGCACGTATCGAGGTTGCCGAGCCATGGCGCCCGACGGTACCGCGCGAAGGCTCGGTGCGCATCGGCGCTTCCGGCCGCGCCCGGGTCCGACACGTCCGGGGACTGTCCCCAGACGTGGCCGATCGAGGCAGGCCCCCGCGAGACATGACCGGGGACTGTCCCCGGTCATGGCCGTTTGGGACGGTTAGGGCTCGCCGTCCCAGTAGTCGACGGCGTCGCCGAGGCGGAAGAGCTTTCCCGGCGGCCACGCGCCCACCTTGTGCGAGTCGGGGTACACCGACGTGTTCGGGCTGACCCGGTTCGACCAGATCACGACGCGCACAGGCTCGTCGGTGCGGTTGGTGACCTTGTGCGCACCTTCTTCGCCCGTCGGGAAGAACACCATGTCCCACGGACGGAGGTCGCGCTCCCCCGACGGCGTGCGCAGCGTCGGCGTGCCGACGAGCGCGATCAGCCATTCCTCCTCACCCGTCTCGTAGTGGTACGGACAGATGCTCTGGCCGGGCGGCAGCTCGTACACCGACAACCCGAGCTCGACGGCGCCGACAAGCGGTCCGACTCGCGCGTACGACGTGTGGTAGCCGCCCGGGTCGTCGTCGTCGGTCGTCACGTCGACCGCAAAGAGATTGACCTCGCTCACGGCTCGCGGTCCCAGTAACCGAGATCCTCGTCGAGCGGAACGATGCGCCGGTAGCCCGGGCCGACGATCAGCGCGGTGTTGCTGTCCGGCCGGATCGCCACGTACCCGTTCCCCGCCCACGAGGAAGGCATCGCGAATCGGGCGGGAGCCTCCGAGTCGTTTCGAACCTGATGCCCACCGGCCGCTCCGGGCGGGAAGCACACGACGTCGCCGGCCCGCATCGTGTGGTCGCCGGCCGGTGTCCGGACGACCACCTCACCCGAGACGACGATCAACCACTCCTCGCGGTGCAATTCGTAGTGGTAGGCCCATGTGCTCTCGCCGGGCGGCAACTCGTACGCGCTGAGCCCGGTCAGCTTCGCGGCGACGGCCCGACCGATCATCGACCTCCGGAACCGATTGCCGTCACGTGCGCGCTCGTCCTCGCCGAGCCCGCCGTCGAGCAGGTTGAAGATCTCCGTCATGCGGCGAGTCCCGCATAGGCGACATCGACCACCGTGACCACCGCGCGCTCGACGTCCTCCTCCTCCGAGGGCAGCTGGCCGAGCACCCAGCCCGTGAGGATCTCCTCGAGCGCGCCGTACACGGCCCACGCCGCCAGCTGCGGCTCGCAGCCCGCCCGCACCTCGCCCCGCTCGCGGGCAGCCTCGATCATCCGCTCCAGCACGACGAACAACTCGCGAATCTCCTCGACGCGCCGCCCGACATCCGGGCTGCGCCCGACCTCACGCACGAGCACGCGGATCACCTCCGGCGTGACGAGCCACGATCCGAGATAGATGCGCGCGAAGCGGCGGAGCTGCTCACGGAGAGGGACACCGGAGGCCTCGATGCGCGTCGTATCGGCCACGAGCTCCGACCACGTCTCGCGAAAGATCGTCTCGAGAACCTCGTCCTTCGAACGGAAGTAGTGGTAGAGGAGACCGTGTGCGACGCCGGCTTCTTCCGCGATGTCGCCCACCCGTGAACCATGGAACCCGTCGCGGGCGAAGACCCGCACCGCGGCGTCCACGAGCTCCCTCCTCCTGTCGCCCGTCCGCTCGACCATGGCGGCCAGCATAATCGGCCCGATGCAGCCGCTCACCGGCATGACCGTCGCCGACCTCTCTCGCTACCTGCCCGGCCCGTTCGCGAGCCGCGAGCTCCTGCGCCTGGGCGCCCGGGTCGTGAAGATCGAGCCGCCCGACGGGGACCCACTCAGCGCGTCTTCACCCGAGTGGTACCGCGCGTTGAACGAGGGCAAGGACATTCTTGTCTGGGACGCCCGAGCCGAGCCTCCGCCGGCCGCCCTGCTCGAGGCCGACGTCGTCCTGGAAGGGTTCCGGCCCGACGTCTGGGACCGACTCGCCGTCGACCTCCCCTCGACGGCGATTCTCTGCTCGATCACCGGCTTCGGCGCCGAGGGACCGCACGCGCTGCAGGCCGGGCACGACCTGAACTACCTGGGCTATGCGGGAGCACTCGCCGATACGGCCCCGATGCTCCCGCCCGTGCAGATCGCCGACCTCGCGGCGGGTGGCCAGGGCGCCGTGATCGAGGTTCTCGCCGCGTTGCTGGAACGGGCGCGAACAGGACGCGGTGCGCACCTCGTGGTCTCGATGACCCACGGCTCGCATCGGTTCGTTTCTCACCGTTCCGACGGAGACGCCGTCCCGCGCATGCTGACCGGCGGAGTCGCCTGCTACCGAATCTATGAGACCTCCGACGGGCGCCACATCACCGTCGGCGCACTCGAGCCGAGGTTCTGGCGCCGCCTCTGCGAGCTGCTCGAGCGGCCGGAGCTCGTGGAGCGCGCATTCGAGCCCGAGCTGCCGCAGCTCGCAGAGCTCTTCCGCGCCCGGCCGATGCGTGACTGGCTCGCCCTGCTCGAGCACGAAGACACGTGCGTCGGCCCGGTTGCGACGCTCGAGGAAGCCGCGTGGGCGGCGAGGTGACCACGCTCGCGGCTCTCGCGTTCGCCCTGTTCGGCATCCACATCGGCCCGGCACGGGTGCTCGAGGTCGGGTATGCGCCTACCTGGAGCCCAGACGCCGCGCGCATCGCCTACGTGTCGCGCGGCAACCTCTGGATCGCCGATGCCGACGGCACGCATCGGGGGATTCTGATCCACGCGGCGAACGATCCCGCATGGTCTCCGAACGGGCGCCGGCTTGCCTTCACCCGCGCCGGGGCGGTCTTCACCGTCCGGGTCGACGGGACCGATGAGCGACGACTCGCGGTCGGCGCTCATCCCGCCTGGTCACCGGACGGAGTGCGGTTGGCATTCGACCGCGACGACACCGTCTTCAGCGCGCGGTGGTACGGGGGCGACGCGCGCGAGGTCGTCGCCGGAGCCGATCCGGCGTATGCGCCCGACGGGCGCCTTGCGGTCGTGCGCGACGGCAAGATCGTCGTGCGCGGCGTGGACGTCGCAGAAGGCAGCGCCCCGGCCTGGTCGCCCGGTGGGCGCCTCGCCTACGTCCGGAACGGGGCGATCTACGTGGGCATGCGGGCGGTTCACCGCGGTGGACAGCCCGCGTGGCGACCGCCCCGGCGCGTGCGCGAGCTCCTGCCAGACTTCGACCAGCGCGCGCCGTCGGGGCTCGTCATCTCCGGGAGCGGCTCCCACTGGCTGCTCGGATTCACGTCGCTCGTCGACAACATCGGCCTTGGCCGGGCTCAACTCGTCGGAGTGCGTGCACCGGGCGAGAGCCGCATGACGGGCACGCAGGCTGTGACGCTCGCCAACGGCAGGGTGCGCGTGTACCGCCGCGTCGCGCAGTTCCGCTACACGAACTCGCCGCCCCACCACCACTGGCATCTGATGCGATTCGACTCGTTCGAGCTGCGCGCGCTCGACGGCACGACACTGGTACGAGACCGCAAGAGCGGCTTCTGCCTCGCCGACCACTGGGGTGCCGCGCCAGGTCTCTGGCCGGGTCGCACGCCGCATTTCCTCGGCGACTGCGAGCAGTTTCATCCGGAGGCAACGCGAGTCGTGATGGGAACGACGCCCGGGTACACCGATCGCTATCCGGCGTTCTTCCATGGCCAGAACGTCGACATCAGCGCGGTTCCCGCAGGCATCTATGTCTTGACCCACCGCGCGAATGCGTCGATGCAGTTGCGTGAGCTTCGCTACGACAACGACGCGGCCAGCGTCCGCATCCGCCTCGTGTGGCGAGCCGGCGTGCCGACGGTGAGCGTCCTGCGCAGCTGCAACGCGACGCCTATCTGCTGAGGGAGGGCAGAAAGCGCCCTTGCGCATGCCACGCCGCCAGCGCGAGAACACACGCTGCGCCCGCCGCGATCACGAGCGCCTGAGCCGCAATCCCGAACGCGACCGCCTGTTCGGTGTGCATGCCGGACGCGACGAGGATCGCCGCGCCCGCTCCGGCCTGCATCGCAGCACCTGCCGGTGCGACCGGCAGCACCGCCGCCGCGGACGCCGCACACACGAAGGCGAGAGCGAGTGCGAAGTCGGTACCGAGCCCGAGCGCAGCGAGCAGCACGAAGGTCGCGAGCGAGCGCAGCACCCACGACGTCGCGACTCCGACCCAAGCCCGCGCTGCGTCACCCGGTGGCGTTGCGTTCTCGCCGATCCAGCGTGCGAGTCGGAATCGCTGAAGGCGCTCGGCGCGAGCCAGTCGCGGCAGTGAGAGAACGACTGCCGCAGACGCGATGCCCGCGACGGCGACGACGACGAGCCCGGCCTGCATCCATCCGCGGACATGCGCCACCGCAAGTGCGATCGAAGCGAGCGGCGCAAGAGCCGCGCTGTCGAGCAGCCCGAGCAGGAAGAGCGAGAGCGCGACCGCACCGAGGCTCGCACGCTTGCGGCGGCAACGCCGGACGACGGCGACGCGGATCACCTCGTCACAGCGACCCGGTAGCGCGATCCCTCCGACCGAAGCCGCGCCGCCGGCGGCGGCGAGCGTCAGGACAGCGGGGCGTTCACCGCGAACGAAGAGACGTTGCCAGCCCCACGCCTTCGCGGCGTACGCGGCGAGGAAGATGAGCGCAGCGAGCGCGACGAGCCAGGAGTTCGCGCGCCGTAGCGGCCAGCCCGTGCTCGCGAAGTGCCGAGCCACGAGGAACCCGACCGCAACGGCGGCGAGGACGAATCCGGTGTTGAGGATGCGTTTCGGCGAGAGCAACTGCAGAGGTCATCGGCAGGAAGCTCACCGCGCTGCATCCCTCACGTTGTATCCGACTTCGCCTCCGGTGGGGTGAGCACCCGCTCCGAGATCCGTCCGAGCGCCTGGGTGAGCTCGCTCGGGATCACCCAGAGCTTGTTCGCGTCGCCCTGGGCGATCTGAGGCAGTACCTGCAGATACTGGTAGGCCAGCAGCTGAGGATCGGGATTGCCGGCGTGGATCGCTGCGAAGACGGTCTCGATCGCCTTCGACTGGCCCTCGGACGCGAGGATCGCCGCCTGCTTCTGGCCTTCGGCCTTGAGAATCGCCGATTGCTTCTCGCCCTCGGCCGTCAGGATCTGGGCCTGCTTGATGCCTTCCGCCTGGAGGATCGCGGCGCGCTTCTCCCGGTCGGCGCGCATCTGCTTCTCCATCGTGTCCTTGATCGAAGGCGGTGGGTCGACGGACTTCAGCTCGACGCGATGCACGCGGATCCCCCACTTACCGGTCGCGTCGTCGAGGATGCCTCGCAACTGGTCGTTGATCGTCTCCCGCGAGGTGAGCGTCTGTTCGAGCGTCATGCCGCCGATCACGTTGCGCAACGTCGTCACGGTGAGCAGGTCGATCGCGTTCACGGGATTCGCGATCTCGTAGGTCGCCGACTTCGGATCCGTCACCTGGAAGTAGATGACCGTGTCGATCGAGACGACGAGATTGTCCTCCGTGATCACGGGCTGCGGCTCGAACGACACCGCCTGCTCACGGAGGTCCAGCAACGGGCGCACACGGTCGATGAACGGGATCACGATCGTCAGGCCCGGGGTCAGGGTGCGGGAGTAGCGGCCGAACCGCTCGACCACACCCGCGCGAGCCTGGGGAATCACGCGCACCGTCTTCGCGAGCACGACGAGCACGAGTAGCGCAATGACGCCGAGCACGATCAGGGCAGCCATGTGCAGACCCTCCTATTCGGCAACGAGGGCGGTCGCGCCCTCGATCTGGATGATGTCGACAGTCTGCCCTTCGACGAGCACCTGGTCGTCGAGGTAGGCACGCGCACTCCACTCATCGCCACCGATGCGGACACGCCCGCCGTGCAGGTCGACGCGCTGCGTGACGAGCGCCTTGCGACCGACGAGCGCGTCTGTACCGGTGCGCGACAGAGCCGGCAGGCGGAGATGCCGTCGAGCGATCGGCCGGAGAACGCCGAGCGATGCGAGCGAGCTACCGATGAAGACGAGAAGCGTCGCGACCGCGCCTGCGCCGAGCGCAGACGCGAACGCCGCCGCCGTCGCCGCGAGCGCGACAGGGCCGAGGAAGAAGAGACCGGGCGTCAGCAGCTCGCCGACAGCCAGTGCCACCGCCAGCAGCGCCCATAGGAGCCAGCCCACGGCTGGACACTAGACCAGCCCGAGAGCCTCGGGAAGCCCACCGAGGTCGTCGAGCCGGTCGATCGCGCCGGGATAGGCGCCTGCGCGATCGACGAGGATCGCTCTCATGCCGACCGCCCGGGCGCCTTCGACGTCGTCCTCGACCGTATCGCCCACCATCACGGCGTCCGCGGCGTCGACTCCGAGCAGGCCGAGCATCCGCCTGAAGATCGTCTCGTGCGGCTTCGTCTTCCCGTGCAGGCGCGAGGTCAGCACTGCGTCGACGTCGAGCTGGTGGTGGGTGACGAAGAGCCCGAGGTCACGGTCGGTGTTCGACAGCAATCCGAGCTTCACGCCGCACGCCCGCAAAGCGACGAGCGCCGGGCGCGCATCGTCGAAGAGCTCGAAATGATGCGCGTGCTCCCAGTTGGCGGTCATCTCCGCCGCCGCCGGGTAGGTCGCCCCGGTTCCTCCCATCCCGCGGATGATCTGCTCGGTGAAGAGGATCCATGACTCCTGGTCGTGGTCGAGCTCGGGATGACGCTTCAACGTCAGGAACGCGGCGCGGCGGGCGTCGTCGTACCGGGCTGCAGCGAGCTCGAGGCCGTGCCGTACCCCGAGGCGGACGTAGCCCTCGGGCCCGAGGTCGGGCCCCGGCTTCGCGATCGTGAAGTCGACGTCGAAGATGACCGCTCGCGTCACGATGCCGACGATAGCCTGGCACCCGGAAATCGACCGACCGCGCGGCAAATGGCGCGGCTGCGAAGAAGCGCTACCCTTACGCCCGTTCGGGGTGTGGCGCAGCCTGGTAGCGCGCTCCGTTCGGGTCGGAGAGGTCCGGAGTTCGAATCTCCGCACCCCGATGAGCTGCGAGAGGCGCGGGGCGACCCGCGCCTCTTCATCTCTCACGCAAGGAACTCGAGGACGGCCCGCGCGCAGGCATCGGGCCGCTCTGCGATCAGGAGGTGCCCGCAGTCGGCAATGGCACGGAACGGCGCTCCCAGCCGGCGTGCGTACTCGTACCCGTCCTCGATCGGAACCTGCCGGTCGCGGCCACCAAAGAGCACGAGCACGGGGCAGCGCACGCGATCGAGATCTCGTCGTGGGTCGTCGGCGCTGAGTGCGAGGCCTGCCCCGAGAGCGTCGGTGTGCAGGGCCGGGCCCCGCAGGAAGCCGTGCACGGCGCGCTCGGAGAGCGCATCGGGATTCGAGACCTCGAACGACCCGAACACGAGCCGGCGAAGGCGGCGCGAGCGCGCGATCCGGTCTGCGGCACGCCCGGCGAGCCGCCCCGGTTGCACGACGCCGATGAGTCCGATCGTCAGCTTCGCCCGCCGCGTCGCGCTCGAGATTCCCGCGGGCGCGGCAAGGATCAGACGGCGAACGCGCTCGGGTTTGCGAACCGCGAGGCGAAGCGCCACCACTCCGCCGAGTGAGTGACCGAGGACGTCGGACGCCTCGATGCCCTCCGCGTCGAGCACGTCGGCCAGCACGTCTGCAAAGCCCGCAAGGGTCGGAGCGGGAAGCGGGGCCGAGCCGCCGTGCCCCGGCAGATCGGGAATCAGCAGCCGTCGCTCCGGCAGGAGCGGAGCGAGCTCGTCGAAGTTCCAGGCCGCGCCGCCGAACCCGTGGATGAGCAGGAGGGGCGGGCCCTCGCCGGCGGTGAAGAGCCGGACAGTGGCCCCACGCCGCTCGTGGCGCCGTTCCGAGAAGCCCGGGAGCAGAATGGTCGCATCCGTCACGTGGATCGATTATTCTTCGACTGATGAGCTTGCAGGCGACAGGGCGGGGCATCCTTTGATCCCCGGCCTTGCGCCCAGAGGAGCTGAAGTCCTAGCCCGCTCGCGCCTTCGCGCGGCGGGCTTTTTCGTTCGTGGAGGACACAAGACGGAAGGAGCGAACATGGCCAACCACCTGACGCCGGAGGAATTGTCGAGGGAAGTCGGGATCGAGCGCGACGAAGTAATCCGCATCTGTCTCGAGGAGAGCGTGCCGATCTACCACGGCAAGATCGACAAGTTCCTCTTCCAGGCGCAGCTGCAGGCGCTCGGCGCCGTTCCCACCCCGCACTAGAGAAGCCCTACTTGGAGGCGGCGCGCTTGCGCGGCGCCGCCTTCTTCTTGGCCGAAGCCGGCTCCTTGCTCGCGGCCGCGACCGATGCCTTCAGCGCTTCCATCAGGTCGATCACCGGCGTCGGGGCCTCCGGTGCGGGAGCCTCGATCTCGTGCCCCTCGAGCTTCGCCTCCAGCAACTCCCGCAATGACTCGCGATACTCGCTGCGCAGCTCCTGCGGGTCGAACGGCGCCTCGAGCGACGCGATGATCTGCTTTGCGAGCTCGAGCTCCGGCGTTCGCACCTCCGCGCTCGCGACCGCGTCGTCGATCTCGGCGTGATCCTTCACGTCCTCGTGCACGAAGAGCGTCTCGAGTGCAAGCGCCTCACCCATCGGCCGGATGAGGCAGAGCTTCTCCTTGCCCGCGAGCACGAACCGGCCGAGTGCTGCGACCCCGGCCGCCTTCATCGCCTCGAGCAGGAGGACGTAGGGGCGGCGCGCGGCTTCGGCGCCGGCGGGCACGAGGAAGTAGGTGCGGTCGTAGTAGACGGGGTCGACCTCCTCGAGCCGCACGAAGCGGCTGATCTCGATCGACCGGCTCGTGTCCCGCTGCTCGATCGCCTCGAGGTCAGCGTCCTCGACCATCACGAACTGGCCCTTCGACACCTCCCAGCCGCGCACGAGCTCGTCGGATTCGACGTCCCGATCGTGCACGGAGCACCAGCGCTTCTGCTTGATCGGCGTACCGCACTCGCGGTGCAGCATCCGGAACGACACATCCGACTGGCGGGCGACCGCCTTCGTCGCCGGCGCGAGGCCGACGGGGATGTTGACGAGTCCGAAGCTGACTGAGCCGTTCCAGGTTGTGCGCATCTGCAGGGGTAATTGTAGAGA
Source organism: Gaiellales bacterium (assembly GCA_038239825.1). Classification (GTDB taxonomy): domain Bacteria; phylum Actinomycetota; class Thermoleophilia; order Gaiellales; family Gaiellaceae; genus PALSA-600. The sequence continues at coordinate 11,160 of JBBSEJ010000033.1, read as the reverse complement.
GGACGGGGTGGATTCGCCTCGCTCGTGCGACTTCCTGCCATTAGATTGCGAGGAGTGACCCGCGCCCGCACGATCGCGAACCTGTGGCGAGACGCGGTGGCGGCCGACCATCCCGGCCCCGCCTACCTGCACGAGGTCGCGGGCGAATGGCAGGAGGTCTCGTGGCAGGAGGCAGCCCTGGTCGTCGACGAGATCGCAAACGGGCTCCTCGCGCTCGGGATCAGGCTTGGAGACGCCGTCGCGATCATCGCCCGGACGGGCCTCGAGTGGTCCATGGTCGATTTCGCGCTGGCACTCGTCGGTGCGGTCGGCGCTCCTGTCTATTCCTCGAGCTCCCCGCGCGACGTCCAGTACCTGCTCGAGCACTCCGAGTGCGTAGCGGCGTTCGTCGAGGACGAAGAGCAGCGCGCGAAGCTCGGAGCGACCCTCGATCACGTCGTGTCGTTCGCCGAGCTCGGTGAGCTGCGCGAGCGTGGACGTGCCTTCGCCGCCGACCGGCCGCGCGCGCTCGACGAGCGTGCCGACTCGATCGAGGAGGACGACCTCTTCACCTTCATCTACACCTCGGGCACGACGGGGCCGCCGAAGGCCTGCATGATCCGCCACCGCAACTACTACGCGATGGTCGCGAAGGCCGACGAGATGGAGCACCCGCTGACCGAGCCCGGCGACGTGATGCTGCTCTACCTCCCCCTCGCGCACAACTACGGCCGGTTGCTCCACCTGTCTGCGCCCTACACCGGCTACACGCTCGCGTTCCTCCCGGACCCGCTTCGAGTGGCGGAGGAGCTCGTCCGGGTTCGCCCGACGCTCTTCCCGAGCGTGCCGCGCGTCTACGAGAAGCTCCACACCGCCGTCGTCGCGGGCTTCGAGTCGCAGACCGGAGTGCGCAAGGCGCTCGTCGACTGGGCGCTGGCCGTCGGGCGGCGCGTCTCGAAGCTGCGCCAGGCGAAGCAACCCGTGCCCCGCACCCTGGCGCTTCAGCATCGACTCGCAGATCGCCTCGTGTACGCGAAGGTGAAGGCGCGGCTCGGCGGGCGGCTGCGAGTCGCCAACTCCGGCGGCGCGCCGCTCTCACGCGAGATCGCCGAGTTCTTCCACGCGATCGACATCCTGATCCTCGAGGGCTATGGCCTGTCCGAGGTGACGACGGCCGCGACGGTGAACCGGCAGGAGGACTTCAAGTTCGGCACGGTCGGTAAGCCTCTGCCGGGCGTCGAGGTCGTCGTGGCAGACGACGGCGAGATCCTGCTGCGCTCGAATACCGTCTTCGCCGGCTACTACCGGGACGACGACGCGACGCGCGAGACACTGGACAGCGAAGGGTTCGTGCACACCGGCGACGTCGGGCACATCGACGCCGACGGGTTCCTCGTCATCACCGACCGCAAGAAAGACATCATCGTCACCGCCGGCGGCAAGAACGTGGCGCCGCAAAACCTCGAGAACGAGCTGAAATCGCATCAGGTCGTGTCGCAGGCGCTCGTGCTCGGAGACCGCAAGCCGTACATCGCTGCGCTGATCACGCTCGATCCCGAGTCGGCCGCGCTCCTCTCGCCCGCCGAGGCGAGCGAGCAGGTGCAGCGCGCGATCGATGCGGTGAACGAGGAGCGCAGTCGCTTCGAGCAAATCAAGCGCTTCCGGATCCTCCCGCGTGAGTTCACGCTGGCAGCCGAAGAGCTCACCCCAACGCTGAAGGTGCGTCGAAAGGTCGTTCTCGAGCACTTCGCGGACGACGCCGCGGCGCTGTACGACTCATGAGCTCGAGCGAGCCAAGCTTCATCGCCCCGGCTCACGCTGGTCTCGACGCCCGCTGAAGGCACGTATCCGAGTCCGACCAGCGGCCCCCGAGGACATCGGCTCCTCGTCATGCTGCGCCTCGAGCGCCCCGGCTAACCGCGTCCTCGCTGCCTTCCCCGGCTGAGGGCTCATATTCTAAGCTCGGCCGGGATGCGGATCTTCATCCTCGTCCGCCACGGCGAGTCGCTGCTCAATGTCGCGGGGATCGTGAACGCCGACCCGGCCCGTGATCCCGGCCTGTCGGAGCGAGGCGAGGAGCAGGCGCGGGACCTCGGGCGGCAGATCGCCGCGGTCGAGCTCGACCTGGTCGTGACATCGCGGTTCCCGCGTGCGCAGGAGACCGCCCGACTGGCTCTCGCAGGACGGCACGTGCAGTCCCTCGTCGACGCAGCGCTCGATGACGTGCAGATCGGCGAGCTCGAAGGCCTCACGATCGACGACTACCGCGCGTGGAAGCGCGATCGTTCGCGCAGCGAGCCGTTTCCCGGCGGCGAGACCCTCGACGCCGCCGCAGCGCGCTTTGCCGGTGCTTTCAGCGCTCGGCTCACGCAGCCGGAACGAGCCGTTCTCATCGTGTGTCACGAGATCCCTGTCAGATACGCGCTCAACGCAGCGCTCGGCTCGGAGAGTCTCGATGCGCCGCTCCATGACGTCAGGAACGCCACGCCGTACGTCTTCGACGAGCAGGGGCTCGCTGCGGCGATCGAGGGCATGACGCGTCTTGCCTCGCCGCCCACCGGCTGAGGTAGACGTGCTTCCCGGAGCCGGCGGCCGCCGTGAGGACGAACACCTGCGAGCCACACCGGCGTGGCGGTGCGTCGGCAGCCCGCGATCGGCGCCGTACCCCCCATCGTCAGAGGATGCGGCGGGCGCCGACGTAGGTCGCCGCGTACCAGCTCTCGTCGAGGCTCGAGATCTTGACGACGTCACCGGTGTGCGGAGCGTGGACGAACTGACCGCCACCGATGTAGATGCCCATGTGACCGAGTCCGTCGAAGAAGACCAGATCTCCTGGCTGGAGCTGGTCACGCGAGACGGGAACGCCCATGCTGTACATGGCGTACGTCGAGTGGGGCAGCGACACGCCGACCTGCGAGTACGCCCACATGACGAGGCCGGAGCAGTCGAACCCGCCCGGGGCGGCGCCGGCCCACACGTACTGCGTGCCGAGTTGCGAGAGCGCGACTCCGACGACGCCGGAATGCGTGGGGGGAGGAGCGACGACCGTGTCGGTGGTGGGAACGATCGCCGAGATGCCGACCACCGTGTCGGCGGCCTGCTGCTGAGACGCTCGATGGATCACCGCGAGCCGAGCCTGGGCTGCCGCCGCGATCTGCAGCTGACGGGCTGCCTCGGCCGCCTGGATGCGTGCGATCTGACCCTTGATCGACGCGAGCAGGCTCTGTCCCTGCGAGATCTTCGACTCGATCGACTGCTTGGCCGCTGCGCGCTCGGCCACCAGCCGTTGCTGCGAAGCGCGTTCCTTCGCGAGCAGCCCGCCGTTTCTCTTCACGATCCGTTTGAAGTACTTCACCTGGCCGAGAACCTGCGCGTCGAGCGACGTGACGCTCTTCGCCCCGTCCATGCGGGTGATCATGTCGTCGAGGCTGCGCGCTCCGAGAATCACCTCGAGCGTGGAGGTCTGCTCGGTCGTGTAGAGCGTCACCAGCCGGCGCTCGATCACTCTCTCGCTGATCCTCAGATTTCGTTTCGCGATCCGCAGCTCGCGACGGTTCTCGCGGAGATCGCCCTTGATCTTCGCCAGTTGCGACGTCGCTGCGTCGTACTGCGAGCGGGCGCGCTCCAGCGAATCGGAGAGCTGCTGCAACTGGCCGAGCACCTGCTGCGCTTCGGCGCGCTTGGTGCTGACCGAGGGGTCGGCCGTAGCCGGGACTGCTGCCACCAGGCAGATGCAGATCCCTGCAAGAACGTACGGCGCCTGACCCAACCTACGAATGACTACCCCCGGTTCGGGGGCAGGGCAGGCGCACCGGGTGGGGCCGGTGCGTCACGAGTAGGCAAGGTTATCAGGGCTCTCGGCCGTGCGTCAATCCCCGCGGACGCGGAAACTTCCGCCAGAACCTCCCGCATTCTTCGCCGACAGGGGATGTCCTTCCTCGAACCTGTGGTACGGTCGGCGTCTCTTGCTCGGGCAGGTTCACACGCCGCTTCGGCGCTTTTTGCCGTTCGCAGCCCTCGCACTCCTCGCTCCCGCGGCCGGCGGCGCGGAGTCGTCGGCTGGTCTCGGCCGAACGATCACGGTCAGTGCAACCGGGTACTCCCTCGGCGGGAAAACCGCGTCGGGGCTGCGAGCCGGCTGGGGCACCGTCGCCGTCGACCCCGCGGTGATCCCTCTCGGCTCGCACCTGACGATCCCCGGCTACGGCAAGGCTCTCGCTGCCGACACCGGCGGCTCCGTCGTAGGGGCGAAGGTCGACCTGTGGTTCCCGACGGTCGCTCGCGCGCACGCTTGGGGCCGTCGCACGGTCGCGATCCTCGTTCGGTAGAGAGATGCGCCGGTAGAATGGGCGACCCGGTCAGTTGCCCAGGTAGGCCGTGCTGAACGACCCAGTCAACACTTCAGAGCCCGCTTCCCCACGCGTCGTGCTCGTCGACGACCACGACCTGTTCCGGACGGGGCTCCGCAACCTGCTCGAGGAACAGAACGTGCAGGTCGTCGGAGAATGCGACAACGGCACCGATGCGTTGCGCGCCGTGCGCGAGCTCGCGCCCGACGTCGTCGTGATGGATCTGAACATGCCGGGCATCAGCGGCGTCGAGGCAACGCGGCAGATTTCGATGATCGCGCCTCTCACCCGGGTGCTCGTCCTGACGATCTCCGATCAGGACAGCGACGTCATGGATGCAATCCTTGCAGGCGCGTGCGGATACCTGCTCAAGGACGCATCGATCGCCGAGCTCATGCAGGGCATCCAAGCAGCCGCGATCGGAGAGTCCCTCGTATCTCCCACCATCGCCACGAAAGTCTTGCAGCGAGTACGCGCGACGAGCGCGTCGCATCGCGGGGCCGACACGATCCAGTCGGAGCTCTCCGACCGCGAGATCCAGGTGCTGAAGCTGATCGCCAACGGCAACGACAACGCGATGATCGCCGGCGAGCTCCACATCAGCCCGAAGACCGTCAAGAACCACATCTCGAACATCCTGATGAAACTGCAGATCGACAACCGCATCCAGGCGGCCGTCTACGCCGTCCGCTCCGGCATCGTCTAAGAGCGCGACTAACGCAGGAGGGCGGCAACGCGGACCTCGTCCGCATGCCGGCGAAGCTGCACGAGGAGCGACCGCAGCTTCAGGAGATCACCGGCGTTGCGGTCGCGCAGCTTCGCGAGTGTGCTGATCTCCTGGGCTTTCTTCGGCACGTCACCCACCTCGATCGACTGGGCGGTCTCGGCGATCCGCCGCCCGATCCGCCACTGCTCCGCCTCGAGCGACAGAGCCTGCGCATAGCCGTCTGTGAGCGTGTGCTCGATCTGGTCGAGATCGCCGTTCGACGCGTCGATCATCGAGCTGATCTTCGTCATGAGGTCTGTCATCTGCTGCCCCGAGGATTGTCCCCTGCGCCCCACCGGCGGGCAAGGGCCGGGCGGCCCATTTCGGTCGCCCACGAGGCCCAAACGCGACCCGGCGCCGGTCGGTGGCTCGTTCACACTGTTCGAGTGGGTCGGTCGATCGTCACCGCTGCACTCGCCGTGCTCGCGCTCGCACCGATCGCCCGCGCGGATTCGCCGCCGCTCACGACGCGGCTTGCCCGCGCGCTCGACGTGCCCGGCATCACCGTCGCGTCGTCCGGTGCGGTGGCGGTCGACCTCGCCACGGGACAGGTGCTCTTCGCGCGGAACCCCGATGCGACTCTCGTGCCCGCCTCCAACGAGAAGCTCCCGGTCACCCTTGCTGCGCTGCAGGAGCTGGGCGTGACGTATCGCTTCCGGACGGAGGTTCTCGCCCGTGGTCACGAGGACGGCCCGGCCTGGGTCGGCGACCTCTATCTGAAGGGCTTCGGTGACCCGACTCTCACATCGCTCGGCCTCGAGCGGCTCGCGGTGCAGCTGACGCGTGCGGGAATCACGCGCGTCGACGGCCGCGTGCTCGGTGACGAATCGTGGTTCGACGAAAAGCGCACCGCACCCGGCTGGAAGGCGTCCTTCTACATCAACGAGTGCGCGCCCCTCTCCGCGCTCGCGGTCGATCGCGGGCTCTACCAAAACCATGTCGCGCACGAGCCCGCGCTCGCCGCTGCCGGCCGGTTCCGTCAAATCCTGCGCACGCACGGGATCCTCACCGGCCCGGTCGGCGTGGGCCGTGCGCCTGCCGATGCCTACGGCCTGGCGCAGATCGAGTCCGACCCGTTGCCGGACGTTCTCCGGACGATGGATCGCGACAGCGACAATTTTGTCGCCGAGGAACTGCTGAAGACGATCGGCGCCGAAGCGGGGAGCGGGACGACCGCCGACGGCGCGGCAATCGTCCGGCGCGACCTCGCAGCCGCGGGCATCCCGCTCGCCGGCGTCCGCATCGTCGACGGCTCGGGGCTCTCACGCGACGACCGGCTGACGGCGCGCGCCCTCGTGCAACTGCTCACGTTCCTGTGGGACGACTCCGACACACGACTCCCGTTCTCGGCCGCGCTCCCGGTCGCGGGGATCAACGGGACGCTCGAACGTCGAATGCAGCACGCACCCGCGCGCGGCGCCGTCCGAGCGAAGACCGGCACGACGAACCGGGCCTCCGCGCTGTCGGGGTACGTCCGCGACCGCTACGCGTTCGCGGTGATCGAGAACGGCCGGCCCGTCGCGGCCTCGGCTGCACGCAAGGCACAGGATCGGTTCGCGACCATGCTCGCGTCAACTCTCTGACGCGGGATCGGCCAGCAGTGCCGTCAACGCGTCGTCGGCGAGCAACGGGACACCCGCCTTCTGAGCCTTCACCACCTTCGAGCCCGGGCTCTCGCCGACGAACACCGCCGTGGTCTTCTTCGAGACATTGTCGGAGACCTTGGCACCGAGCGCCTCGAGCGCGGCGCGCGCCTCGTCACGCGACATCGATGCGAGGGTTCCGGTGATCACGTACTGCTTGCCCGTCAGCGGCCCCTCGACGGGACGGTCGTCCTCGTCTGCCTCGAATCGCAGACCGAGCGCCCGCAGGTCGTCCACGAGCCGCACGTTGTCGTCGTCGGCGAACCACTCGGCGATCGCATCGGCGCGCTCGGGGCCGATGCCCTCGCAGTCCATGATCTCCTCCGGTAGGGCGCCTGCGAGACGCTCGATACTTCCGAAGTGCCGCGCAAGATTCTGAGCGGTGACCCACCCGACATCCGGGATGTTGAGTCCGAACAGAACCCGACGGAACGGGATAGCCTTCGATGCCTCGATCGACGCGATCGCATTCGTCGCGGACACCTCGGCGAAACCGTCGAGTTCGAGCAGTTGTTGCTTTCTCAGCCGGTAGAGCTCCGGCAGCGATCGCACGAGGCCGAGGTCCCACAGCCTGCGGACGAGCTGCTCACCCACTCCGTCGATGTCGGCAGCGGTCTGCACCCAGTTGATCAGCGACTCGAGACCGCGCGAGGGGCACGCACGATTGGGGCAGCGATGCATCACCTCACCCTCGGGCTTCACGATCTCCGTTTCGCAGAGTGGGCAATGGGTCGGCATCGCGAACCGCTTCGTGCCGCGGCGATGCGGCCCGGCGGGGCCGACGATCTGCGGGATCACGTCGCCGGCGCGCTGGATGATCACGTCGTCACCCTCGCGAATCCCCTTGCGGTTGATGTCCTCCTCGTTGTGGAGGGTCGCGCGCGACACCGTGACGCCGCCAACTTCGACCGGTTCGAGCATCGCCCACGGGTTCAGCGCCCCGGTGCGGCCGACGCGAATCGCGATTCGGTGCAGGCGGGTCGTCGCGGTCATCGGCGCCCACTTGTACGCTCGCGCCCAGCGTGGCCTCTGGTGCAGCGCTCCGAGCGTCTGCTGCTGCAGGTAGTCGTCGATCTTGATCACGATGCCGTCGATCTCGTAGTCGAGCTCTGAGCGCCTTCGTTCCCAATCGCGGCACGCCTCCGCGACAGCCTCGATCGTCTCGAGCCGCTCGGCGAACGGGTTGATCGGGAAGCCCTGCGTTCGGAGCCAGTCGAGTGTCTGCGAGTGTGAGCGTAGATCGACCCCAGCGCGGGCTCCGAGGCCGTACGCCCAGAACCCGAGAGGCCGTCCCGCCGTGATCGAAGGATCCTTCTGGCGCAGGGAGCCGGCGGAAGCGTTGCGAGGATTCGGGGTCGGCTTCTTGTCCTCGGCGACGAGCCGCTCGTTCAGGGCACGGAAGCCTGAGAGCGGCATGTACACCTCGCCTCGGACCTCGAGCACCGCTGTCGAATGGTCGCCGAGCATCCGTAGAGGAATCGATGGGATGGTGCGCAGGTTGGTGGTGACGTCCTCGCCGATCTGGCCGTCACCGCGAGTCGCACCGCGGCTGAATACACCGTCGTCGTACGTGAGGTTGATCGCGAGCCCGTCGATCTTCGGCTCGATCACGAACGCCACCGGCTCGTCGCTCGCGAGGCGCTTCGCAACGTCATCGGCCCACTTCGCGAGTGCGTCCGCGGTGGTGACCTTCTCGAGCGATCCCATCGGCTCGAGGTGCCTGACCTTCTGGAACTTGCCCGATAGGGGAGCACCCACGCGGCGGGTCGGCGAATCGTCGCTCGCGAGCCCGGGGTGTGAACGCTCCAACTCGGAGAGCTCGTCGTAGTAGCGGTCGTAGGTGGCGTCGTCGACCGACGGATCGTCGAGGACGTGATACTCGTGCAGCAGGCGGTTGAGAAGTGCGCGCAACTCGGCTGCACGCTGTCGGGCTGCACTGGGCGCCTCAGAGGAGGTCAAGGAGCTCCTCCGCGCGATCGACGATCACGTCGGCATCCGTGAGTGCGTCGCGGTGATGGATTCGTCCCCAGCTGACGCCGACCGCGTAGAGCCCTGCTGCCCGCGCTGCCTGCATGTCGAACGGCGAGTCGCCGACGTACGCTGCGTCCTTCACGTCGGCCCCGAGCCGATCGAGTGCGAGGAGGAGCGGCTCGGGGTCGGGCTTGTGCCGGTCGGTCTCGTCGCCCCCGACGACGACGTCGAAGAGCTGCTCGATCGGGAGACGAGCGAACGCAAGGTCGACGGTGAGGCGACGCTTGGCCGTGACGATGCCGAGCCGTCGCCCTTCGTCCTTCAGCGTCGCGAGCACCGAGTCCATGCCGGCGCAGCATTCGAGCGTGTCGTGCAGCGGCTCGTTGTGAGCGCGGTAGACGCCCACGAGCTCCTCGACGCGGTCCGGGTCGAGCGCGACCATCTGAGCCTCGAGCCCCGGGCCACCGACAGCCTTCATCAGCTCGGCATCGCTGAAAACTCCTCCGACCACCGTCTCGGCGGCATGGCGCATCGAGGCAAGGATGATCGCGCCCGAGTCGATCACGGTCCCGTCGAGATCGAACAGAACAACCGGAAAGCGCACGGCGCCGATCGTAGCCTGAGCGCATTCACCGCCCCGGCCGAGCAACCGGCGGCGGCGCACGTGGTCTGACCAAGGGTCAGGGCTCGCAGCGGCTTGACCCTTCGGAAAGTGGACTCAGTAGGACACGCGGACGAGGTACAGACCGTGGGCGGGGGCTGTCGGGCCTGCTTCGGCGCGTGGGCGGGCGTCGACCAGCGGGGCGAGGTCGTAGCCCGCGAGCATCGACCCGATCGCGGTTCGCACCATGTGCCGCAGGAACGAGTTCGCGGTGATCTCGAATGCCAGCTCGTGCTCGTCGAGCCTGACCCAGCGCGCCTCGCTCACCTCGCGCACGAACACGGTGTGCTTCGTGTCGGCCGGAGTGAAGGCGGTGAACTCGTGTCTGCCGATGAGCGCGGCTGCGTTCGCATTCAGCGCGGCGACGTCGAGCCGGCGGGTGACCCAGAGCGAGCGCCGCGCCTCGAGCGCGGAGGGGACGGGGCTGTTCCAGACGCGGTATCGATAGCCGCGAGAACGCGCGTCATAGCGAGCGCTGAAGCCGGCCGGCGCCACGTCGGCGGAGAGCACCGCGATGTCGGGTGGGAGAAGGTTGTTCAAGGCCACCGCCGCCTTGTCGGCCGGCGGCCCGCGGCGAACGTCCGCCGAGACGACGTTTGCAAGCGCGTGAACGCCTGCGTCGGTGCGTCCGGCGACCGCGAGATCGTCGACGGCCCCGTACATCCTCGAGATGGCGCCGAGGAGCACGCCGTGCACCGTCCGCCGGTGCGGCTGGGGCGCCCAGCCGCTGAACCCGGTGCCGTCGTAAGAGATCGTCAGTCTCAGACGCACGTCAGGCACTCCTGACCTCGCTTGTATGGTCTGCCTGATGCTCTGCTCACTTGCTTTCCGTTCGCTATACTCTATACGTGGGCGACGACCACCACTTCCTGCTCCAGCGTGTCCAACCTGCGATGGTCGGCCTGATCGACGGGTCGCTCTCGACATTGGCACCGATCTTCTCGGTCGCGATCGTCAGCCATAAGCCGCTGTACGCCTTCGCCGCCGGGCTCGCGACGTCGATCGGCGCAGCGATCTCGATGGCGTTCTCGGAGGGCCTCTCCGACACCGGTGAGCTCACCGGCCGCGGAGGCCCACTGGCGCGAGGCTCGATCACCGGCGCGGGCACGTTCTTCGGTGGAATCCTGCACACGCTGCCGTTCCTCCTACCGCACTATCGCGAGGCCCTGGTCGTGGCTGCGATCGTCGTCGGCGTGGAGCTCGTTGCCCTCGCGTGGATTCGCTGGCGCTTCTTCGGCACAAGCTTCGTCAAGTCGCTCGCACTCGTCAGTGCCGCCGGCGCGGTGATCGCGATCGTCGGCGCCGTCGTCGGCGCGGGTGTGTAGTCGCCCAGTCCTAAGACGGGTCGGCGGGGGTCGACTCGCCCGCCGCCGGCCGTTCGTCGATCTCAGTCACCGGAGCCTCCTCCGTCGCCTCGGCGGGAACCTCGGCAACAGGCTCTGCAGCAACAGGCTCTGCCACACCAAGCTCTGCAGCAACGGGCTCTGCCACACCAGGCTCTGCAACAACGCGCACTGCCACCACCCGCTCCGGCGTGCGCTCCTCGCGCTTGGTCGCCACGTACTCCTCGTCGACGAGCTCGAGATACACCATCTCGGCGGCGTCGCCGGGACGCGGGCCGATCTTGATGATCCGCGCGTATCCGCCCGGCCGGTCCTTGAACCGCGGAGCGACCTCGGCGAACAGCTTGTGCACCACGTCGCGCGAGCGCAGGAACGCCGTCGCCTGCCGGCGAGCGTGCAGGTCGCCTCGCCGGCCGAGCGTGATCATCTGCTCGGCGATCGGCTTCAC